>CANRFY010000003.1 GCA_947630015.1 uncultured Clostridia bacterium | reverse complement strand
GGAAGTTTTTTTCAACAAATCGTTGCACTTCACTTGACAATCTGAGGAAAAAAGTTTCCTTAAGCGGGGTGCGGGGCGGCGCCCCGCGAGCTTCACTCCTACCCGCGCCGTTTCAGCGCGCGCGGGGATTCGTGCCAGCCGTCGATGCCGGCGCGTTCGATCGCGCCGAATATGCGCTCGGTGATATCTATCGTCGGGTAATCGGCGCCGAGACGCCGGATCAGCTCCTTCGCGCGCTGACGCTCGCTTTCCCCGTCGTTCGGACACGTATTTTCGACGACAGGCACGCCGCGCGACTCCGCCGCGCGTATAAGCTCGTATTCGCGCACGTAGACGAGCGGCCTTATGACGGAGACGTTGTGATCCGGCAGATACGTGACAGGCTCGAACGTCGATATCCTGCCGCCGTGAATCAGATTCATTATAAACGTGTCGACGACGTCGTCCTTGTGATGGCCGAGCGCAAGCTTGGCGCATCCGCGCGCCGCCGCCTCCGCAACGAGCGCGCCGCGGCGCAGCCGTGCGCAGAGCGAACACGGATTCCGCTCGCGGCGTCGGTCGAAAACGATCTCGGCGATCTGCGTTTTCACCGTGACATATTCGACGCCGAGCGAGGCGCACGCCTCCGATACAGGCGAAAAATCCATGCCGTCAAAGCCGAGATCGACGGTCACGGCGAGAATATCGAATCGTTTCGGATAAAATCCGCGCAGCGCCGCCAGCGCATACAAAAGCGTCATCGAATCCTTGCCTCCCGATACGCCGACGGCAACCCTGTCGCCGTCGGCGATCATGTCGTATGCGGCCGCCGCGCGCCGCGTCTCTCCAAGCACGCGTAAAAACCGATCCATAAAGTCTCCATCCCGCCGAAATCCGGCGGCATTTTTATAGTTGCATACGGCGCGCAGCCGATTTGCCGTTTTTTCCCCCGCCGCATATCATGTAATGACGGCGAACGACGCCGCATACAGCTATTTAAAGGGGGCAGTCAATGATAAAAATCTTCATCGATCAGGGACATAATCCGCAGAATCCGAACTCGGGCGCGGAGGGGAACGGCTACCGCGAACAGGATCTCGTATACGAGATCGGGATACGGCTCGCCGATCTTTTGCGCGAGGACGGACGGTTCGAGGTGCGCGTGTCGCGCCCGACGATAACGACGCAGCTCGGGACGTCGAACGCGTCGAGTCTCGCCGCGCGAACGTCGGCGGCAAACTCGTGGGGCGCGGATTGGTTCATCAGCCTGCACGCAAACGCGTCCGACGATCCGAACGCGACAGGCACGGAAGCGTTCGTGTATTCATCCGCGTCGCGCGCGTGCCCACTCGCCGTCGATATTGTCGAATCTGTCGCCTCCGCGACGGGCGAACCGGATCGCGGCGTATCGGCGCGTCCGACGCTGTACGTTCTGCGGCGCACCGCGATGCCGGCGACGCTCGTCGAACTCGGATTCATCACAAATCAGCGCGAGGCCGATCTTATGGCGAACAGCCCCGGGCTTTACGCAAGAGCCGTTTACCGCGGCATTTTGCGGTTCTTCGATTACGCCTGATCCTGCGGCGTCACCATCGCGCGGAGCGCGTCCTCGTCGATGACGGGGACGCCGAGCGCGTTCGCGCGGTCAAGCTTCGAGCCGGCGGCGTCGCCGGCGACGACGTAGCTCGTCTTTTTCGACACGGACGAGGATACCTTGCCGCCAGCCGATCTTATGAGCGCCGACGCCTCGTCGCGCGTCATCGTCGGAAGCGTTCCAGTTAAAACGAACGTCAACCCCTCGAGCGCCGACGACGTCGGCTCATCGCCGCCCGCTTCCATAACGACGCCGGCGGCGCGCAGCTTCTCGATCAGCTCGAGATTTTTCGGTTCGCGGAAATAATCGCGTATCATCCCCGCCGTCACCTCGCCGATGTCGGGGACGTCCGTAAGCTCGTCGGTCCCCGACGCGATCAGCGCGTCCATCGTGCGGAACCGCTCCGCCAAAGCGGACGCCGCGACTGCTCCGACCTGACGTATGCCGAGCGCGTATATGAGCCGCGACAGTCCCGCCGACTTCGACGCCTCGACGGCGGCGATCAGATTCGACGCCGATTTTTTGCCCATTCTGTCAAGGTCGGCGACGGCGTCGGCATCGAGTGCGTACAGATCGGCGGCGTCGCAGATCAGTCCCGCCTCGATCAGCGAGGCGATCAGCGACGGGCCGAGCGATTCGATATCCATCGCGCCGCGCTCGGCGAAATGCTCGATATTGCGCGCGCGCTGCGCGGGGCATTGCGAATTGATGCAGCGCACGACGCCGCCCTCGGCGTCGTCGCCGTCGTCCTTGACGAGGCGCTCGCCGCACGACGGGCATAATTCCGGCATACGCCATACTGTCTCGGAGCCGTCGCGCTTGTCCGCGACGGCTCCGACGACCTCGGGGATTATGTCGCCGGCCTTTTGTATTATGACGGTGTCGCCGACGCGGATGTCGCGTTCGCGGATTATGTCGATGTTGTGAAGCGTAGCGCGGGACACCGTCGAGCCGGCGATGCGGACAGGCTCGAGGACGGCCGCCGGCGTCAGCACGCCCGTTCTTCCGACCGCAGTCACGATGTCGAGCAATTTCGTCTCCTTGCGCTCCGGCGGATATTTATACGCGATCGCCCACTTCGGCGTCGTCGTTCCCTCGCCGAGCGTTTCGCGCAGCGCGAGCGAATCGACCTTTATCACCGCGCCGTCGATGTCGAACGACAGCGAATCGCGCATTTTCCCGATCGCCTCAATATGATCGAATATATCGCCGTCCGCCGTCAAAAGCGCCGTATGCGGCAGCGTTTTGAATCCAAGCTCCGTCATGCGGCGGAGCGTTTCCGTATGCGAGGACGGCTCCCTGCCGTCCGCATAAAGCGCGCCGCCTTGGAAATTGAACACGAATATATCGAGGCCGCGCGACGCCGCTATCTTTGAATCGAGCTGGCGCAGCGATCCCGCCGCCGCGTTTCGCGGATTCGCCATAAGCGGCCGGCCGGCCGCTTCCCTCTCCATGTTCTGGCGGTTGAACGCCTCGCGCGGCATATAGACCTCGCCTCGCACCGTCAGCGTAAGCGGCTCGGTGAGCCGCAGAGGGATCGATCCGATCGTTTTCAGATTCTCGGTCACGTCCTCCCCGACAGTGCCGTTGCCGCGCGTCGCGCCTGTCGTAAGCACGCCGTCTTCATACGAAAGCGATACCGACAGCCCGTCGATCTTCGGTTCGACGGAGAACGCGGCGTTTTCGTCGACCTCGCGCACGCGCGAGGTGAACGCGGCCAGCTCGTCATATGAGAACGCGTCCGTCAGCGAGCGGAGCGGATAGACGTGGTTCACCTTACTGAACCCCTCCAGCACCGCGCCGCCGACGCGCTTTGTCGGGGACGTCGGCGAATCAAGCTCGGGATGCTCCGCTTCTAATTTTAAAAGCTCCGAAAACATCGCGTCATACTCGAAATCGCTGATCTCCGGCGCGTCGAATACATAATACCGCCGCGCGTGATATTCGACGCGGCGGCGCAAATCTTCGATATACTGTTTGATATCGGTTTTATTATCCATGATAATATTCTGCCCCGTATGGAAATAAATATATCTGTTAAATGTTTTGATGTGGAGCGCGAGGGGGGAACTTTTTAAAAGTTCCCCCCTCGCATAAAAGCATTAAATCACAGCGGTTTGTTCGTCGGCTTCGGGATGACGTCGTGCGCGCCGCCCTCCACGATGCTGACGGAGGAGACGAGCGTCAGCGTCGCCTTATCTTGGAATTCGGGTATCGTGATCGCGCCGCAGCTGCACATTGTCGATTTTATCTTCGCGAGCGTGCGCTCCACGTTGTCGGCGAGTCCGCCCGCGTATGGGACGTATGAATCGACGCCTTCCTCGAACGAGAGCGTCGCTTTGCCGCCGAGATCGTATCTCTGCCAGTTGCGGGCGCGGTTGCTGCCCTCGCCCCAGTATTCCTTCATCAGCGTGCCGTTGATGTTGACCTTCTCCGACGGCGATTCGTCGAATCGCGCGAAATAGCGGCCGAGCATCACGAAATCCGCGCCCATCGCGAGCGCGAGCGTGATGTGATGATCGTGTACGATGCCGCCGTCCGAGCAGACGGGTATGTAAACGCCCGTTTTTTCAAAATATTCGTCGCGCGCGCGGCACACCTCGATAACGGCAGTAGCCTGTCCGCGGCCGATCCCCTTAGTCTCGCGCGTGATGCAGATCGAACCGCCGCCGATCCCGACCTTAACGAAATCCGCGCCGCATTCGGCGAGGAACTCGAATCCGTCGCGGTCGACGACGTTGCCCGCGCCAATCTTGACAGAATCGCCGTATTTGCCGCGCACGAACGCGAGCGTCCGGCGCGTCCATTCCGTATATCCCTCGGACGAATCTATGCACAGCACGTCCGCGCCAGCGTCCACGAGCGCCGGCACGCGCTTTTCATAGTCGCGCGTATTTATGCCCGCGCCGACGAGATAGCGCTTTTTCTCATCGAGCAGCTCGTTCGGATTCCGCTTATGGCTGTCGTAATCCTTGCGGAACACAAAGCAGACGAGCCTTCCGTCCTCGCTCACTATCGGCAGCGAATTGAGCTTATTTTCCCAGATGATGTCGTTCGCCGTCTTGAGCGACGTTCCCTCCGGCGCCGTGATGAGCTTTTCAAGCGGCGTCATGAACGTCTCGACGCGCTCTGTCGGCTCCATGCGCGACACGCGGTAATCGCGGCCGGTGACGATGCCGAGCAGTTTTCCGTTCGCGGTGCCGTCGTCGGTGACGGCGGCCGTCGAATGACCCGTCTTAGCCTTGAGCGCGAGTACGTCCGACAGCGTGCTGTCGGGGCGCAGATTCGAGTCGCTTTCGACAAATCCCGCCTTATGTCCCTTGACGCGGGCGACCATCGCCGCCTCGGATTCGATCGTCTGATTGCCGTATATGAACGACATACCGCCCTGCTGTGCGAGCGCGATCGCGAGTTTGTCTCCCGATACGGACTGCATGATCGCCGATACCATCGGGATATTGAGCGACAGCGCTGGCAGCTCGCCGCGCTTATATTTTACGAGCGGCGTTCTGAGCGATACGTTGTCCGGAATGCAGTCGGCGGACGAGTAGCCCGGGATCAGAAGATATTCGTTGAAAGTGCGTGACGGTTCGTTGTAGTAATGTGCCATGATGCTCCTTTTCGCCCTTCGGCGGATGCGCGGGTTCCTGATTTTCGATCCTTTACACGTTTATTATACTTCCTGCGCGCCGCCAAGTCAACAAGTGTTCGGCATTTTATAATTTTTTATGGATGAAATTATGCAGCGCCCTACGCATCGCCGGCGTCATCGTCTGGCGGCGAAAAACCGCGACAGCGCCTCGGCGCATTCGGCGGTGAGAACGCCGCCGATCACCTCCGGCTTCGATTCGAGCGGATACGAGCGCATATCGATCACGCTGCCGAACGCGCCCGCCCTCGCGTCTTTCGCGCCGTATACGACGCGCGCGATGCGCGCGTTCACGATCGCGCCCGCACACATGGGACACGGCTCGAGCGTCACGTATATCGTGCAGTCCGAGAGCCGCCAGCCGCCGAGCGCGCGGCACGCGGACTCTATCGCCATGATCTCGGCATGGCCCGTCGCCACACCGTCACGCTCGCGCGTATTACGCCCGCGCGCGATGATCTCCCCGCCGCGCACGACGACGGCGCCGACAGGCACCTCGCCCGCGTCTGCAGCTGCCGACGCCTCCGCGATCGCCTCGCGCATAAAGTATTCGTCCCTGTCAGTTCCCGCGCGCATGACGCACCCCCCGATTTTCGTTTGCGCTTATATTTTACCATATAATCACGCGTCAATCAAGCCGATTTGCTGACCGATTTTGAAATTTGAAAAATATTTGCAAAATTCTCATCATACCTCTTGACAATCTTCTGATTGCATGGTATTATGTATTCAACGGTACGAACAAGCTCGTAAATCGTATTTTGAATCGGAGGCTTTTTTATGGACGCTTTGATCGGATATGCTCAAATCATTATCCCGATACTGGCCGTCATATTTGTGTGGAGATACGTCGTCCTTCTTGCAAGACGCATCTCGCTCATACTGTGCCTGCGCCGGTACGGTGAAAAAAATATCATATTCCCGCATCCGAAACGGACGCGCGCCGTGTGCGGATATACCCTCGCGTCCGCGTCGTCGCTCGCGGAATCGCTTGACTGTGCGAGCCGCGGCAGCACAATTTAAGCAGAAATCGTCATGAGCGGGAAATTCGCATCGATCCCGAACGCGTATGTCAGATCGCGCGTTCGGCGTCGATTCATAAAAGATACCGTCATCTGCGTCGGCTTTGACTCCGTGCTTATCGCGCTGACGATTTTGACGCGGTCATACTCGCCCGGGTATCTGACGTTTATCGCGATACTGTGCATCGCCCCGTATCTGTGCTGCCATTATATAAAATGGTTCCGCGACGTCACCTTTGAAGGGGAGATAATCGAGGCGAAGTATCGCGAATATATGACGCTCCGATCGGCAGGCGGAGGCCCGGGATCGGGTTCCGTCAGTATTTTCGAGCAGGATCTGAAGATACGATCCCCGGACGGCAAAATCAGGCTCGTCAAGCTCGATATAAGGGATTACGACAAAAGCGGAAAATACTTTGCCCCCATCTATGCCGAGGGCGACCGCGTCCGGCACTATTACGGGACAAAATTTTTACAGAAGCTCGGCGAGGATAAAGCTCCCGTGTGCGTGTTCTGCGGCGCGCAGAACCTCTGCGGCGACACGGTATGCGGCGCCTGCGGCGCGGGGTTGATCGACAATACGAAATAAGAAATACAAAATAACAAAAATAAAAGGAGCGAAGCCATGAAAAGCAAAAAATACATCAAGTATTTTGAAGTATCAAAGACAAGACTCGTTCTGACTATTATATTCGGAGCGCTGTCCGCGGCGGGACTCATATTTTTCACTGTCGTATGGGGCGGCGGTCCTGCCGGTTCCGTAATGCTGATAGTCGGCATCATAGGACTTATCATTGCAAATGCCGGCCGCATCAGCGACAGAGAATACGACGAATATATGCAAAGGCGGGCTAAAGCATTATATTCGGAAAGTAATCTCGATAATTCGTTTACGCCTCAGATTTCAATAAATCAATATGACGTCGCAGGCGAGCGGCTCACAAAGAAAGGCAGAGACGGAAAGATACGCAGCGATATTCTCTGCATGGCGGATATCTGCTCGGATAAAACAAATATAACCGTTGTCCTTGCCGCCGTGGGCGCAAACGACACCGATAAGAAGCTCACTCGGTTTAAGGATTCCGTACAGAATATCACGGCTAAACTGGACGAGAGGAGCAACGATGCCGACAACAATATCAAGCGTACTTATTTGACTGTCAAATCAGATTCGGCGGGAGAGGTATGCTTCCCCGTTCCGGAAAACGACTATGACATCGGGAGGCTCGTCGAAAATATAAATTCGTATACTTCTTAAAAATATATTGTTCTTTACATATAAGCGGAGTATAATATCAAACGGGAGAATCCCGAAAAGCGGCGCCGCCGCTCGGTCACTATGTGAAGTTTCAATACAATAACCATATCAGGAGGAAAAAATGAACAAGGATTTCTTTGACAAAACGAAAAAGATGCCCGACATAAAGCGCATTCTGCGCTGGGTCGTCGTCGGCGTCGCCGTCGCGCTCGTGATCGCGATCTTCTCGACGTGCTGGTACACCGTCGACGAGAAGCAGCGCGCAGTCGTGACTACGTTCGGCAAGGTGACGGATACCACCGAGGCCGGTATGCATTTCAAGCTGCCGTTCGGCATACAGAAGGTATACCCCGTCGACGTGAACGTATACCAGAAGATCGAGATCGGATACACGTCCGAGCCGTCCGCCGACGGCATGGTCGATCTGACCGTCGAGGAGGAAAGCCGCATGATCACCGGCGACTACAACATTGTCAACGTCGATTTCTTCGTGCAGTACAAGATCTCCGATCCCGTCAAGTATCTGTACAATTCGCAGAACGCCGATCTGATACTGAAAAATCTCGTGCAGAGCCAGATACGCAGCGTCGTCGGTTCGACCGATGTCGACAGCGTTCTGACGGATGGCAAGACCGAGATTCAGATGCAGATCAAGGACCTCGTCGCGGGCGAGCTTGAAGAATACGACATCGGGCTGATCCTGACGGACATTTCGATCCAGGACAGCGAACCGCCGACGGAGATGGTGACGGCGGCGTTCAAGGCGGTCGAGACCGCGAAGCAGACTGCCGAGCGCGTGATCAACGAGGCTCAGGCATATCAGAATTCAAAGCTGCCGGCGGCACAAGCGGAAGCCGACGCGCTTTTGCAGAATGCGGAATACTTAAAGCAGAACCGCATCAACGAGGCGAAGGAGGCCGTCGCGATGTTCAACGCGATGTATGCCGAATACGCGAACAATCCCGAGATCACGCGCACGCGTATGTATTATGAAATGATCACGGAGGCGCTGCCGGGCGTCAAGCTCTACATCGACGCGTCCGGCGGCGGCGTTGACAAGCTCTTGCCGCTCGAAAGCTTTGTAAGCGACGCGACAAAAGGCACGATAAACACATCAAACACGACTGTGACAGGCAAGGAGAACGGTTAAAATGAAAAAGGGAAAGAAAATAGCGATAGCGGTGCTGATCGTATGCGCGGTCGCCGCGATAATAACTCTGGCCAACAGCTTTTACACTGTAGCGGAAAACGAATACGCGTGCGTATTCCGTTTTTCCAAGATCGAATTTGCCACGAATGAAGCGGGGCTTCATTTCAAGATTCCGTTCATCGACGAAGTGCGGACGTTCCCCGACACCGTGATACTCTACGACATCCCCGCGTCGGAGGTTCTCACCGTCGACCAGAAGAGCATGACTGTCGATTGTTATCTGACGTGGCGCATCTCCGACCCGCAGACGTTTTATCAGTCCGTCGGCAGCATCGCCGAGGCGAACACGCGTCTTGACGCGCTGACGTATAAATCGCTGAAGAATCTGATGAGTACGCTTAAGCAGGACGATATCATCAACGAGGACGACGCGAGCGAGCGCAACGACATTTACGCGGGCATTACCACCGATGTCGCCGCAAACTCGAAGGTATACGGCATCGACGTGATCGACGTGAAGATCAAGCGTTTCGATCTGCCGGAGGCGAACGAGCAGGCCGTTTACGACCGCATGATCTCCGACCGCGAGCGCATCTCGGCGGAATACACCGCGAACGGCGAATACGAGGCGTCGCTGATCCGCAACGACGTCGACCGTCAGGTGAACATCATCGTCTCCGACGCAAAGGCGCAGGCCGCCGCGATAGAGGCCGAGGGCGAAGCCGAATATATGCGTCTGCTCGCGGAAGCATACGACACCGAGGACAAGCGCGACTTCTACAAATTTATCCTCGCGCTCGACGCGCTCAAGGCGTCCCTCAACGGCGAGGACAAGGTCGTCATCCTCGGCTCCGACTCCGAGCTTGTGAAGCTTCTGACGGGTGTGGATGGTTGATTGGTGTTTAGGGGCTGAATATGGGGCTTTGCCCCATACCCCACGCAGGGGACTCTTGAAAGAGTCCCCCGCGACCCCTGAGAACTTTTATGACAAGGGGCGTTGTCTCTCGTGCGAGATATGATCGGCGGTGCTTCACACAGCGGTTTGATCAGCGGATCGTATTGATTTGATTTAGCTGAATATGGGGCTTCGCCCCATACCCCACGCAGGGGACTCTTGAAAGAGTCCCCCGCGACTCCCGAGAACTTTTATGACAAGGGGCATTGTCTCTCGTTCGAGATATGATCGGCGGTGCTTCACACCGCAGTTTATCGGCGGCTCGTTTTGATCAGGTAGGCTGAATATGGGGCTTCGCCCCATACCCCACGCAGGGGACTCTTGAAAGAGTCCCCCGCGGTCCCGCAGAATTTTATAAGAACGGAGGCGGACATGGCGTTTCGCATCACAATGCTGATTATTTCCGAGATACTTCCTTTATTCGTGCTTCTGTTCGGGTTACGGTTCCGTCGCGGCGTGGCGTACAATGTGCTGACCATCATTTCGTACCGCACCGAAAAGTCGATGAGATCGCGCGCGAGCTGGGATTATGCGCATGATTTGTGCGGAAAGATTTGGGTCGTGCTTGGCGCGGTCTCCGCTGTTGCAGCTGCATTAGTAATCGCATTATCATTCCGCCTCGCCGACAGCACGTTCGGAAACACGGCTGCGGCCGTAATGGCATCCGAGCTTGCGGCAATAATAATATCCGTCGTCTGCATCGAACGCGCGCTCGGACGCGCGTTTGACAAAAACGGACGACCGAGATAGATTTCCATCGCTCCGACGCCGCGCATCCGCGCGCGTCGGAGCTTTTTTTGTCTCATCGCGGCAATCGTGCGATAAAATCTCATCCCCGCTCTCATAATTTGTTCGCGCTCGATATTCCTCGCGTGGGAAATCACGGGGACATGACATTTCCGTTCACGACACGTCATCCCGCGTTAAAACATCGTTTTTGCCGACGGTTCCGTTTCGTCAAACGGCGCGCGCGCCATATTATAAAATGTTCCCCGACGAAGAGAAATTTATTACCGTCGGAGGAAATAATATGAATTCCGAAAAAAGCACCGATATGATCGTTCGCTTCCGCTCGGCTGCGGACGATTTCCGAAAGAATGTCGTCGACGCGTTCGCGCGGGAAGCGGAGCGCGGCGGCGTCGCTGCCGCCGTCGTATCCGTTTTTCCCGACGCCGTGCGGATATTTTCGCCCGTGCTTCATTTTATTGCGGCGTTTTTATTCGCGGGCGCGTCGATAACGCTCGGCGCGCGTCCGTTCGGGCTTGCGTTTTTCGCGGCGTGCGGCGGCACGCTCCCGTTCGCGTTCGCGGGCGCCGTACTGCGCGTTTTGATCGACGGCCGCGACGTTTTGATCCTCGTTTTGACGTATGCGCTTCTTTTTGTGCTGCGGCTTTTGACGGGGATGCTGCTCGATGCGGGGCATAAGCGCCGCGCGTTCGAGGATTCGCTGCGCGTGAAGATGGCAGTATCCGTGATCGGCGCGCTCGCCGTCGGCGCGTATGGCGCGATCGCGGATTCGTTCTCGCTTTACTCTCTCGGCGCGTTTTTGCTGATGTGTTCGGCGACGCCGGCACTGACGTTTTTATTCTGCGGCGCGCTTTCAAAGAGAGCCGACGCCGCGTCGGCTCTGTATCGCGGCGCGGGGCGCGGCGCTGTTGCGGTCGCCGTCGTATTTTCCCTTGTCGGCGTGGAGCCGTTTTCATTCAACGTATCGGCGGCCGTATCGCTGTTTTTGACCGTTTTCGCGGTGACGAAATACGGCTGGATCAAGGGCGCGGTGCTGGGGCTTTTCTTCGGGTTGTCGCTGCCCGTATCGCTCGTGCCGATATTTGCGCTCGCGGGCGTCACGTTCGGCGTATTATGCCGCGTCTCGCCGTATATCGCGATATCGGCGTCCGTGATGACGTCGCTTTCATGGACCGTCTATGCCGGAGGGTACGAGTCCGCGCTCGCGTACAGTCCGGCGATCATAATCGGCGGGATAATGTCGGCGGGGATGTTCGCCGTCGGCGCGTTATCAGTCGCGGCGCGGCCGCGCCTTGACGATCCGCTGCCGCATGAAGCGCTGCTTTTAGCGGAGCGGTCGCGGACAGATTCGTCGCGCGAGCAGCTTTCCGCCGAGGCGGACGCGTTCTCGGGAATGTCCGATATGCTGTTCCGCCTGTCGGACAAGCTGCGCCGTCCGAGCGCGTATGACATACGCGAGCTGTGCGAATCGGAGGCGTCGGCGCTGTGCCGCCGGTGCCGCGGGCGGGAGCGGTGCTGGGCGATCCATGAGGCGGAGATGAGCGACGCGCTTTCCAAGCTGTCCTCGTCGCTGTACGGTTCGGGTGTGATCGGGCGCGGCGACATCCCCGAATCGCTGTCCGTCAACTGCACCGATCCCGACCGGCTTATCAATCGACTGAACGCCGCGTATGCGCGTATGCTCGAGGCGCTCATCGACTGTGACAAGACGGAGGTGATGGCGTTCGATTACAGCGCGATGTCGGCAGTTCTGCGCGACGTCATAACTCAGCGCGAGGGCGAATACGATGTGAATCAGAAGCTGTCGGCGCGTCTTGCTGCGCTTTTGGCCGAAAACAAAATCTCCGCGCGCCGGGTATGCGTTTTCGGCGAGCGGAGGCGGACCGTATTCATCTCCGATATCAAGCTGTCGGGGCTGCGCGCGGGCGGCAGCGATCTGCGCCGTTTGGCGAACAGATCGTGCGGCGGCGAATTTTCGTCGCCGAATTTCGAGCTGTCGGGCGCCGCCGTCAATGCGACGCTGGTGAGCGCGCCGGCCGTATCCGTAAGCTTTGAGCGCGCGCAGTCGAAGAAAAGCGACAGCTCCGCAAACGGCGACGCGGCGTCCGGCTTTGCGTGCCGCGACGATCGCTGGTGCGCAATTTTATGCGACGGGATGGGAAGCGGCCGCGAGGCGGCGCTGACGTCCGGCATCTGTTCGCTTTTCATCGAAAAGATGATGTCGGCGGGCAATTCCGCGTCCGTGACGCTGAAGATGCTCAACTGTCTGCTCCGCGCGAAAAATTCCGAATGCTCCTCGACCGTCGATCTGTTCGATCTCGATCTTTTATCTGGCAAAGCGCGGTTTATCAAGAGCGGAGCCGCTCCGTCGTTCGTCGTGCGCGGGCCGAACGTATACAAGATCAGCTCCCGCACCGTTCCTGTCGGCATAATCCGCTCTCTCGACGCCGAGGAGACGACGATCACGCTTTACGAAGGCGACGTCGTCGTTCTCGTCTCAGACGGCGTCACGCGATCCGAGGAGGACTGCGCGTGGCTCTATTCGATGCTCGCCGCCTGCGGCGACAAACCGATCGCCGACACCGCGTCCGACATCCTGCGCGAGGCCGACCGCCGCTCGGGACGCGGCGACGACGCCACCGTCTGCGTCATGAGGATCGCGTCCCCTCCCCCGCCCGACGGCTCCGAGCCTGAGTTTTACGGATTGGATTGATTTGGGGATGGCTGGATATGGGGCTTTGCCCCATACCCCACACTGGGGACTCTTGAAAGAGTCCCCCATGACCCCCCAGAACTTTCCTGACAAAATGGGTATTGACTCTCGTTCGAGATATGATCGGCGGTGCTTCACACCGCGTTTTGTTTTGCGGCTCGTATTGGTTAGGGGCTGGATATGGGGCTTTGCCCCATACCCCACACGGGGGACTCTTGAAAGAGTCCCCCATGACCCCCCAGAACTTTTATTACAGGATGGGTATTGACTCTCGTTCAGGATAAATGCAGCGGTGCTTCACACCGCGGTTTGCTTTGCGGCTCGTATTGGTTGGGATGGCCTGATATGAGACTTCGCCCCATACCCCACACGGGGGACTCTTGAAAGAGTCCCCCGTGACCCGTCGGGAACTTTTATGACAGGATGGGCTTAATTTCACGTTCGAGATATAATCGGCGGTGCTTCACGCCGCGTTTTGTTTTGCGGCTCGTATTGGATGGGAACAAAACGACGGCGCGTATCGGTAACGATACGCGCCGCAGTTTTAATCGAGTCTGTCGACGTTTTTATATAGGGTGATAAGTCCCTTTTCGTTCAGATCGACTATGAGCGCCATTGTGATCGGCAGTCCGAACAGTCCGACAAATCCGAACAAAGTTGTGCCGACGAACATTGCGAGCAGCGTCACAAGCGGATGCAGTCCGACCTGTTTTCCGACGATTTTCGGTTCGATTATATTTCTGACTACAAATATCACGATATATGCGATGAAAAGTCCGATCGCCATTCCGTAGTGGCCGTATATCAGCTCGATCACCGCCCACGGGATGAGGATAGTGCCTGTCCCGACAACGGGGAGAATATCGAATATCGCTATGACGAGCGCCAGCAGCACCGCGTTTTTGATGCGCAGGATCAAAAGCGCAACGGTCAGCTCGACGAACGTGATGCTGAGGATTATCGCATATGATCTTATATACGATACGACGATTTCGCGGATCGCGACGCGGACCGCCATGACCTTTTCATATGATTTTTCGCCGATCTGCTTTTTTAGGAATTCGTTGATGAAATCGTAATCGGAGGTAAAATAGAACGTCGAGACGATGCAGAATACGATCTTGAGTATGAGCGACGGCATCGACATCGCAACGCCGGACAGATATGTCACGATCCGCGTCGACATCGTTGAAAGCAGCGATCCGAGCGAGGATAAGACGGACGTGATCACATCCGAAAATCCCTCGAACATCCCGCTCAGCATGGAGACGAGCGTTTCGTCCGTATCCTGCGGGGCGTTGGCGAATTTTACGAGCAGCATCTTCAAAAACGGCTCGATCGTATCCGTATAGAATTGAGGCAGCTTCATCGCCTGATCGCGCAGAAATGAGAACGCCTCGGCGCATATGATGAATATGAGCGCGCCGATCGTACAGTAGAACAGCACGACGACGAACAGCGACGCAAGCTTATTGTTGAGCTTCGTCTTTTTCGATATGAATCGAACGATCGGTCGCAGTACAGCTGCGACTATATAAGCCAAAACGAACGGCATCATAAATCCTATCGCGTACTTAAAAATAAAGTACGCGATCAAAACTACTATGAGAAAGTAGACGAAATTTATGATAAAATTGCGCTTATTGTCGACCTGCACGGGGCGCCTCCTGTTTTCGGCAATTTTCTACATTCAATTATACGCCGGAGCGCATCATTTGTCAATCTGATTATGGCCGATTTTCGGGCGAAAAAACGGCCGCGCGCATTATTTTCATATTCGCATATAAAAAGCGGTCCGCGCCGTTTTGGCGCAGACCGCAGCGTATCGCATTATTGTATCGATCAGCATCCGCTCCCCGCAAGACGGATGCAGAGGCAAACGCATTCGCCCTATCCGCACGAACGTGCAGCGCAGAGACGAACACACTTGACCCATAATCCCTGTAAGGAAAGTTTTGAAGAGTTCTTAGAGGGACTTTTTCAAAAGTCCCTCTAAGCGGGGTGCGGGGCAGCGCCCCGAAAGGCGGTGTTCGCGCTCGCGCGACTTCTTCGTTGATGCACGAACGTGCAATGCAGAGATGAACACACTTGACCCATAATCCTTGTAAGGAAAGTTTTGAAGAGTTCTTAGTAAACTTTCCGCTTGCGGAAAGTTTTCTAAGCGGGGTGCGGGGCAGCGCCCCGTATTTAATAAAATAAATTCACTTCACCCCGACGACGCAGATCATATCGGAGTCGTCTTTTGTATGGACGCTCACGTATGAAAAGCCGGCGCGTTCGAGGAGGCGGCGGAAGCCGTCCTCCGTCGGCGTATAGAGGTTATATTTTTCGATCGTTTCGCGCGCCGTTTCCGAAAGCGAGCTTTTTTCGTACACATCGGCGGCGAGGACGAACGTGCCGCCGCGCTTCAGCACGCGCAAAACCTCGCACAGATCGTTCTGCGGATCGGGCCAGAAATAGAAGCTCTCGACAGTCAAAATCTTATCAAACGTGCAGTCGCAAAACGGCAGCGCGCTGACGGACGCCTCCGTCACCGTCAGCTTGCCGCTTGCGACGTCGGCGGCGTTGTTCGCCTTCGTAAGCTCCACCGACACGGGCGAATAATCGACTCCGTAAAGGCGCGCCTGCGGCGCGCGCCGCGATATGCCCGCAAGCGCCGCGCCGCCGCCGCATCCGATGTCGAGGATCGCGTCGCCGTCCGTGAAATCGAAGTATGACAGCGCCCATGACGTCAGCGGGGCGTGACTGTCGTTCATGCGCGACAGCATCAGCTTCCCCGCCTCGCCGACGGGCTTTCTCGGATTTCCAAGCTCAGTTACGGACATTCGATGCCTCCCCGTCACTTGAGCTTGAAGGTCGTGAAATTCGATTCGACCTGATTATAGTTGCCCGTGATGCTGTGCGCCTCGTCGATGATATATTTGTGCGACGAATTGCGCGCGAACGCCGTCGCGCAGTTGACGCCTCCGGCGTCAAGCTCCGAATTGTTGACAGTGAGCGTCGCCTTGCCGTTTTCAACGGCGACTTCCTTCATATACGTGCCGTTGATCTGGATGTTGACGTATTTCGCCCGCGAATCCTTGACGGTCACGGTGATCGTCGTCTTATCGCCGCCGACCTCGGCCTTGACCGAAATGCTGTCGGACGGACTGTATACGCCGAGCGATTTTACGAACGTGTCGAGGCTCGCAAACTGGCGGTCGAGCCATGCCATCCTCGTTTTGACGAATTCCTTAAGCTTGCTGACCGACGTGTCAAAATCGATGCCGAACGCATCCGACCGCGACCACTTAGCGTCGTTTGCGGCGGCCGCGCGGCGCAGATATTCCGCGTATGTGTCGATAGTGCCGCCCTTGCCGACGAGCTTCTCGATCTGATCGTCCCTCATCGACTTCCATGCGTCGTAGACGCAGGCGAGGAAATACGGATCGCGTATGAGCAGGCAGTTCCACTGGACCTCCTGATAATACTGCTCGCCCATGAATTCGACGCACGTCGTGTGCCATTTCTCAGGCTCCCACGTCTGCGCTCCGAACGCGATCGTCCACGTCTCGTTGCCCCATGCCCAGTCGAAGTCCCATTGCGGCCCGATCTTGGCAAGCTCGTCGACGTCCTTATAGACGAACATACTGTTTTTCATGCTGTCCCAGTTCATCGCGACCTCGCAGAATATGAAATTCTGCACGAGGCTGTCCATGTCGAACAGCTCCGAATAATGCTTGCCGTCGTTTGCATTGTCGGTATAGTTCGTTTTCTGATACACGCGCGGCGCCCATTTGTCCCAGTAATTCTCGGCGTAATAGTGATCGTCGCTGTTGCGGAACACGAAGTCGTCGCTGTGAAGCGCGTACTCAAACGACTGAATGTAGCTGGACGCGTAATTATAGAGATCGGTTTCGTAGAACGACCCAAGCGACTGCTCGCCCTGCGGCTCCGGCGTATTGAAGTACAGCGGCTGCGCATATGCGGTCTGGACGGACGCCACCTCGTACCAGTTGCCGAGATGATAAAAGTCCATTTCAAGCAGGAATCCGCCCGTCTGTTTCGGAAGCGCGGGCAGTCCGAGATCGGTGAATTTATACGATTTGCCGTTGTAGGTGACGCGTCCCGTTTTGAGCCATGACCAGTCGTTCAACAGCTGACCCTCGATCTCGTCCGCGATCCGGCTCGATTTGTTGCCCGTATCGTCGTTTGTAACGAGCGTCTTTGCGATCGCCTTGGCGGCGTCCTCGGCGTATGCCTCCCAATCGAACACGTCGACGCGCGTATCGCTGACTCTTATATGCTCGCAAAGCTGATAAACGCCGCAGTAATCGCCGTTGTAGATCAGAACTATGCTCTCCGACGACATATAGACGTCTGTCCCGATCGCGCCGGAGAAATCCATCAGCACCTTGTTGCGCAGAAGCGAAGGATCGCGCGCGTTGGCGAGCAGCACCCAGTGCTTGCTCTGCCCTTCGCTGTCGATGCCGAGCAGATTCGATTTTTTATCGAGCTTCAGCTTGAACGGCTTTTTCTGGAGCTGCGCCGTCGAATTGCCGCGCAGACGGAGGCTCACGCCTCCGTTGTAGAGGTGATTCGCCATCGCGCCGCCCGCCTCGAGCCTCATATCGGCGTCATAATACTGGTATCCCGCCGATCTGTAGCGCGTTTTGCTCGTTATATACATGACGGGCAGATAGCTGAAATACATCGATATTTCATCGCCTCCGGCGCTGACGGAGATCACGGATTCGTAATCGTTTTCAGTGAGCGTGAGCGAAGGCTCCGTCGTCTTCTCCGTGCGCGACGCGCCCGTCGCCTGATTTGTTATCGTCCATGTAAACGACGATGCGCTGCCGTAGCCGCCGAGTACGATCGGCTTGCCGGCCTCTGCGTATCCGGTGATGAAGCGGAAGCTGCCGGACGGATCAGGCTCGCCTGTCGGCTGCGCCGGCGTGTCGGGCTTATTCGTGTCTGACGGATTCTCCGGCGTCGGTTCCGTCACGGGGGGATCCGCCATCTCGACGTGTACGGTCAGCGTCGTTTTCCCGACACCGACGTCTCCCGTGATGACGACGTTTTTGGCTCCGCCGTCAGGACGCGTCACATCCGCGTTCGCGCCCGTGATCTTGACGACGGCTTCATTGTCTGAACTCCACGCGATCGTCTTGCCGTATACGCTCTCCGGCAGCGTGAAATCCGATTTCACCGATTTTTCGTTTTCGCCGGCGGCGAAAACGACCGGCGCGATATCGAATACGTTGAAGCCCTTGTAGAGCATGAACGTCGGCAGCGGATACATATCGGAGCTTACAGTCCACGCGTCCGAAAGCTTGGCGGCTCCGCCCGCCATCCTGTCGGCGGTGAGCGGTTTTCCGAGGCCGTTATGCGAGGCGCCTTTATCGATTATGAAATATACGTTCTCGCCGGCGTCCGCGCCCGAATCGCCGGAGGCGATCGCCGCGCCCACCCCGCCCTCGGATGTGACCGAGCCGGTGTAGACGACGTTCGACAGCTCTCCGAGCGAGGAGCCTCTGATTCTTCCTATGACGCCGCCGCCCATATCGATGCCGGAATTCATCGACGAAACGTCAACGTCGCTGAATATATTCCTGACCTTGACCGATTGATTCGTCAGCGGCAGTCCCTCCTGCGTGCGGCTCTGCCCGTAGAGGCTGCCGACGCCGATGTTCATCGCGTCGGGCGATACGCTCACAACCGCGCCTGACAAAATCGCGATCGACTCTATGACGGCGGAGCCGTTGACCTGCCCCGCGAGCGTGCCGACGCCCGTCCAGTTCCCCGACGTGCTGACGGATATATCGACGTTTGCGAAAACTATATTTCTTATGACTGCGGGATCGTCGTTCTTGGAGCTTCCGACGGAACCGAACAGTCCCCAGTACGTTTCGACCGTCGTCGTCTGATCGATCGTCAGGCCGCGAATCGTGTGGCCGCGTCCGTCAAACGTACCCGTAAACGTCCCCTTGGCCGTATAATCGCCGCTCACGCCGTCAGCGCCGCCGATCGGCGTCCAGTTTACGCCGGACAGATCGATATCGACTACGAGATAATAATCCCCGTCGAGCGGATAATCGCCGCCGGAGCCGACCTTTGCCAGCTCCTCCGCCGAGCGGATCACGATGCCGCTCAGTTTATCCGCGTCATCGTCGACGACAGGCTCCGTATCGACGAGCGGAGGATCGCCGGCGTCGCCGCCCGCGCCCGCCGTTTCGTCCGCGCCGCCCCTGCGTCCGCACGAGACGAGCTGAAGCGAGAACGTCAGCACGGCGAGGAATAACGATATCAGTCTTATGCTCACACTCTTTGTCACGTTATTTTCTCCTTGAAAAGTAAATTATCGCTAAAATAATTCGTGAACGTATATGAATCTGTAATATTATAATACTAAATTCCGTGATTGTCAATCCGAAATAAACGTCTGTGGGCGGCCGCCGGCAAGGCGGCGAAGGCATTGATCTCCGCTCCCTCAGCGATAGGTGCGGAAAAACTCAGGATTGCCGAAAAAAATGCGTGCGAACAGTCGATTTTCCGCTTGCATTTTGCATACGCGTATGATAGGATTACACTGGATGACAACGGGCATCCGATATCATAACAGCTATGCTTTTAGGAGAGTATCGTTTATGAGCAGACATATCGTCTCTTTGCGGGATTGGCGCTTTCATCTCGGTCACGTCGACGACGGCTGGTACCGCGGCGGCAAGGACGCGGACTGGGAGGTCGTCCGCGTTCCTCACGACTGGTCGATAAAGCGCGGCTTCGCGCCACAGAATTCGAGCGGCACGGGCTACGTCGTCGGCGGCGAGGGCTGGTACCGCACGCGCTTTTTCTGCAAGCCGCAGAAAGGACAGCGCGTCCGCGTCACATTCGAGGGCGTCTACAACAACTCGAAGGTTTGGTGCAATTCAAATTATCTCGGCAAGCGTCCGTTCGGTTACAGCACGTTCACGTATGACATAACCGAATTCCTCGCCGAGGACGGCGACAACGAGATCAGCGTGCAGGTCAATCACACCGAAACGGCTGATTCGCGCTGGTTCACCGGCTCCGGCATCGTCCGTCCCGTCTACGTCATAGTGACGGGCGAACCGTATATCGACGATTTCGGCATATGCGTAACGACGCCCGAGATCACGGATAAATCTGCCGTCGTCAGCGTCAGCTCCGCCGTCGTCGGCGACGGCGACGTCAAGCATACCGTATACGGTCCCGACGGCGAATCTGTCGCCGAGACGTTCGGCGCGTCGGGCAAAATGGAAATTTTCGCGCCCGCGCTTTGGAGCGACGATTCCCCGTCGCTCTACACGCTCCGCACCGACGTTTACGGCGTCGACGGCGAACTCACCGACAGCGTCGAGACGCGCTTCGGCATCCGTTCGCTCACATTCGATCCCGATCGCGGATTTTTCGTCAACGGCGAATCGAAAAAGCTGCGCGGCGTGTGCCTGCATCATGACGGCGGCACGCTCGGCGCGGCAGTCCCGAAGGAAGTATGGCGGCGGCGCCTTTCCAAGCTGAAGGAATGCGGCTGCAACGCCGTCCGCACCTCGCACAATCCGCCCGATCCGGCGCTGCTCGATCTGTGCGACGAGATGGGATTCTTCGTCATGGACGAGGCGTTTGACGAGTGGGAAGCGCCGAAGAACAAGTGGTGGCACGGCCATAACGTGCAGCCGCCCAAGCTCAACGGCTACTACGAGGATTTCATCGAATGGGGCGAATGCGATCTTAAGACGATGGTCCTCCGCGACCGCAATCATCCGTCGATCATAATGTGGTCGGTCGGAAACGAGGTCGATTACCCGAACGATCCCTACGTCTACGACGGATTTGAGATGATGACGGGCAACAACGACGAGGGCAAGACGGAGGAGGAGCGCAAATACGATCCGAACCGTCCGCAGGCAAAGCGTCTCGCCGAGATCGCGAAGCGGCTCTCCGGCTGGGTCAAGGAGATCGACACGACGCGTCCCGTCACGGCGGCGCTCGCGTATCCAGAGATGTCGGTCCGCATCGGCTATATGCAGGCGCTCGACGTCGCAGGATATAACTATAAAGAAAAATTCTACGCCGATCACCACCGCGAATTCCCGAACGCGTTCATTTACGGCAGCGAAAACGGCCACGGCGCGCGCGAATGGGAATATGTGCGCGACAACGATTACATATGCGGCCAGTTCCTCTGGACGGGCGTCGATTATCTCGGCGAGGCTCAGGGATGGCCGATCCGCTGCTTCGGCGCGGGTCTGCTCGATCTTGCCGGATTTGAAACTGATCGCTACCGCCAGCGCCGCGCGATGTGGCGTCCCGACGTGCTGCAGGGTTATCTGCGCGTATCGAAAGACGGACACAGAGGGCGCGGAGGCGAATCTTTCCCGCCGTCCGCGATGCTCTTCACGAACGGCAAATCGGCGGAGCTGTTCGCCGACGGCGAATCGCTCGGCGTCGCTTTGCCGGAGCATTACGCGTGCCGCTGGGATATATCGAATTGCAGGCTGAACGCCGAATACAAGGCCGTCGTGACGGGCGCGGACGGCGAGACTGTCGAGATTTTGGAGCCGAAATACGGCGCGCCCGTATCGCTCGGCGTGAACGTATGGGGCGCGGTTGAGGACGACGGCGCATACAATGTCGCCGACAGCGTCGCGCAGATAGAGCTTTCGCTGCTCGATGAAAACGGCAGAGTCGCCGAGGGCGGATTCGAGTCGCGCGCCGACGTCAAGGTCAAGGTCGACGGCGGCGAGCTGCTCGGCATCGAAAACGGCGATATCGCAGATACGACGAGCTACGGCGAATCTCACCGCCGCTTCTATCGCGGACGTATGATAATCTACGTGCGCGGCGAGCGCGGCTCCGACGCATCCGTCGCGCTTCATTCTCGCGGAGGCGACGCCGCCATAAACGTCAGATTCAAATAACAAACCGCGGGGGAGCGGCGCGCCGCTCCCCCGCTCTTTTTGCCGAGCAAAAAATGTACAGATTTTACAAAATAATATCCGCGCTACTCTTGCAATCATGCAGTTTTTATAGTATGATTATAATAGAATAGCCGCGTTTTGCGGGATATGGAGGATACATACGTGGAAAATAACGAAATCAAAAGGGCAATAGAGAGCGGCAAGACCGTGATCGGCATCGAGCTTGGCTCGACGCGCATCAAATCCGTTCTCATCGGCGAGGATTTCACGCCGATCGTTTCAGGCTCACACGACTGGGAAAACCAGCTCGAAAACGGAATATGGACTTACAGCGAAGAGGCGATCTGGGAAGGCGTCCGCGACAGCTATGCAAAGCTCGCGGCCGCCGTCAAGGATAAATTCGGCGTCACGCTGAAGCGCGTCGGCGCTATCGGATTCTCCGCTATGATGCACGGCTATCTCGTATTCAACGAGGCGGGCGAAATGCTCGTGCCGTTCCGCACATGGCGCAACTCGATCACGGGCGAAGCGTCCGAAATACTCTCCGAAAAGTTCCATTTCAACATCCCGCAGCGCTGGAGCATCTCGCATCTTTATCAGGCGATCCTGAACGGCGAGCCGCACGTCGGCGACATACGCTTCATGACGACGCTCGCGGGCTACATCCATTGGAAGCTGACGGGCGAACGCGTTCTCGGCATCGGCGACGCCTCCGGCGTCTTCCCCATCGATCAGGCGACGAACGATTACGACGAATGGCTGATAAAGAAATTCGACGATATGATCGAGGATAAGCATTATCCGTGGAAGCTCGCCGACATACTGCCGAAGGCGGTCATGGCGGGCGAATATGCGGGCGTGCTGACGACGACGGGCGCGAAGCTGCTCGATCCGTCCGGCAATCTCGAGGCCGGTATACCGCTGGCTCCGCCGGAGGGCGACGCCGGAACGGGCATGACGGCGACGAACAGCGTCGCTCCGCGCACGGGCAATACCTCCGCCGGAACGTCCGTATTCGCCATGATCGTGCTTGAACGTCCGCTCAAGGGATATTATCCCGAGATCGACATCGTAACGACGCCGACCGGCAAGCTCGTCGCGATGGTACATTGCAACAACTGCACCTCCGATCTCAACGGCTGGGTCGATATGTTCGCCGAAGTGCTGCACGAGGCCGGATGCGATATCCCGAAGTGGAAGCTCTACGACATCTTCTACTTCAAATCGGAAGAGGGCGACGCCGACTGCGGCGGACTCATGTCCTACGGCTACATCTCGGGCGAAAACGTCACCGGCATGGATACGGGACGTCCGCTCTTCGTCCGCACGCCCGACAGCAGATTCAATCTCGCCAACTTCACGCGCACAGTGCTGTTCTCGACGCTCGGAGCGCTCAAGATCGGGCTTGACATCCTCTTTGAGGAGGAGGGCGTCAAGGTCGATATGATGTACGGCCACGGCGGTCTGTTCAAGACGGAGCGCGTCGGCCAGAGCTATCTCGCGGCGGCGATCAATTCGCCCGTTTCCGTCATGAAGACGGCGGGAGAGGGCGGCCCGTGGGGCATGGCGCTGCTCGCGTCATATCTCGTCAACAAAGACGAGGGCGAAACACTCGAGGATTATCTTGCGAACAAGGTGTTCGTCGGCGAGGAAGGCACGACGCTCGAACCGAATCCGAAGGATGTCGAGGGCTTCACGCGCTTCATCGAGCGCTACCGCGCGGGACTTCCCGTCGAAAAGGCCGCGACCGAATGCCTGTGATCGCGGCGGTCTCGACTGATCAACATCAAAAACACGGGAGAGCAAAGCGCTCTCCCGTGTATTTTTATTGCCGGCTCGGCGTCGCAAAAGCGAGGCAGCAAGACATGGCTCGGGGCGATCCATGACAATTCGCAGGCAAGCCAAAGCGGCGTCGGTGAAGCTCACCGACGCCGCTTTGATTCAAAATTCCGGTTCCTTTGATTCAGGCGTTTCCTCCTCGACGCATTCGGCGCTCACGGCCGAATTTGCCGACAGCTTTATGACTGCGCCCGACATGGGCGGGATGATGAAGCCGTCATCATTTTTATCGATGTCGCCGGCGGCGACGAGGACTTCCCCGCCCACGTCCGTCGTCGTGACGATTATGACGCTGTCGCTGCGGTTGACCGCCGTATAAAGCGTATGCTCGCCGTCGCCGCGGCCGAACATCATGAAGCCGACGATATAGAACCAGCATATGAACAGCTCGCCGTTTTTGTATACGCCGAAATCGCGTCTGAGCGCGCCGATCCTGCGGTAGAACGACAACAGTTCCTTGTCCTCACGTCCCCACGGGAACGGAAGTCTGTTGAACGGATCGGAATAGCCCTCGACGCCGGCCTCGTCGCCGTAATATATCGACGGGATGCCCGGTATCGTCGCGTTTATCATGTACGCAAGCTCGACAAGACGCACCCCGCGCGCATACTGCTCCGGCGTCATCCGCTTGACGGCAAGCTCCGCGTTCGTGTATCCGTCCGGCGAATCGCCCGCCAGCGCCGTTATAATGCGGATCGTGTCGTGCGTGCCGAGCAGATTCATGACCGCGTGGCACACCTCCGGCGGATAATGCTCCCACATTTTCAGAAGCGACCGCATCAGTATCGTTTCGTCGCGGTACGCGACGAACGTGATTATCGCCGACCGCATCGGATAATTCATCACCGAATCGAGCTGATCGCCGAGGAAATAGCGGCGGCGGCGGCCGTATGCGATCTTGCAGGACGCGTCCTCCCATACCTCGCCGATGATGAGCGGGTCGTCCGACGCCGACGCGTCGTGCGCCCGCGCCGCGAGCTTATCGACGAATTCGTCCGACAGCTCGTCAACGACGTCGAGACGCCATCCCGACACCCCCGCGGACGTGTATTTGTCGATGATGCCGCCCTTGCCCGAAATGTAGTCGATATAGGACGGATCGGCGCTGTTGACGCGCGGGAGAATCTTTATCCCCCACCACGACTCGTATTCGTCGGGATAATCGAAGAAGTTGAACCACTTATAGTATTTCGACTTATCGGAATTGTACGCGCCCGGGCCTGTGTAGTTGCCGTATCTGTTGAAATATTTGCTGTCGTCGCCGGTGTGGTTGAAAACGCCGTCGAGGATGACGCGCATCCCGCGCTTCGCGGCTGATTTTATCAGCGCGTCGAGCGCGCGCTTGCCGCCGAACATCGAGTCGACGTGTTCGTAGTTGCCGGTGTCGTATTTGTGATTTGAATGCGCGTCAAATATCGGCGACAGATAGATGCACGTCACGCCCAGCGATTGGATATAGTCTAACTTTTCGCGTATGCCGTATAGATCGCCGCCGAAAAACGATTCGTTCGAGAGCGGCGCTCCCGGGTATTCGGGAAATTCCCTGATCCCCCCGTACCAGTCCGGCTCCATCTTCGCATACGGCTTGGGCGCGCATTTTCCCGACGACTTGAATCTGTCGACAAATACGTGATATATAATGCCGCCGTACCACGACTCGGGCGCGGGATATCTGCGCTCGTACACCGTGAGCGCGAACGCGCCGTCGGAGAAATCGTCGCCGCGCAGCTCGGGCAGGCCGATCCTCGACTGTCTTATATAGCGCAGTCCGTCGCGGGAATCGAAATCAAACGCATAATAGAACAGTCCCGTCCTCATCGAGAACGAGTCCGTCAGCTCCGCCATCGAAATCGTGACAGCAAAAAGGTCCGCGTCGCGCTCGAGGCGCACTCGCGGCATTTCAAATCTTTTCGCTTCCCCGCCGGATTCATGCCAGATATACATTACCGCGTTTTTAGGCATAACTGCGCGCGGCAGGCGCAGCTCATAGCGCACGGTCAGACTCCTGTCGAACGCGCCGTGATCCGTATATGTCATCCCGCCGTCGTCGCCTACTATATACCGTTCAAGCGTGGGACGGTGATACGGCGGGACTACAATGTATTCGCTCATGTCGTTATTGCGGGGGCGCGGTATGCGCCCCCGCGGGTCCTCGTTTCGTCAGCTTGGTCAGTTGAATCGTTTTCTATTGTATGCGGTTTTTTGACGACGCGGATCAATAGATGCTCTTCATGTTCCAAATTTTGTCCGCATATTCCTTTATGCTGCGGTCTGCGGAGAAATATCCCGCGCCGGCGATATTATACGCGGATTTCTTGTACCATTCGTCCTTGTTGGCGTAATCGGCGAGCGCGCGCTCGTATGTCGCCATATACGAATCGTAGTCGGCGAGACACATATACGGATCGGCGACGCCGTGGCCAAGCAGCAGGTACTGTCTGATATTAGAGAACGATTTGCCGTTGAAGCCGGCGGACAGTCTGTCGACAGCGCAGCGGAGCCTGTCGTTCGAGTGATAATACTTTATCGCTTCATAGCCGTTGCGCCAAAGCTCGTCGACCTCGTCCGTGTGCAGACCGAAGATATAGATATTGTCGTCGCCGACTGCCTCCGCCATCTCGACGTTTGCGCCATCGAGCGTTCCGACCGTGAGCGCGCCGTTGATCATGAACTTCATGCAGCCCGTGCCGCTCGCCTCCTTGCCGGCGAGCGAGATCTGTTCGCTTATGTCGGACGCGGGCATCAAAAGCTCCGCCGCGGATACCTTATAATCCTCGAGGAATACGACTCTGATCCTCTCGCGCAGGCGCGGATCGGATTCGATATCGGCGCTGATGTGCCAGATGAGATCGATGAAATTCTTCGCGATATAGTACCCGGGAGCGGCCTTTCCGCCGAAGATGAACGTCTGCGGCGGCAGATCGGAGTTCGGATTCTCCTTCAGCTCGTTATAGAATGTGATGATCTTCAATACATTCAACAGCTGGCGCTTGTATTCGTGTATGCGCTTTGCCTGAATATCGAAGATGCTGTCCGTATCGAGCGAAATGCCCGTCAGCTTGCGATAATATTTCGCAAAGCGCTTTTTGTTGTCCTGCTTGATCTTTTCGAGGCGGATATGCGTGTCGCTCTCCTCGGCGTGATCGGCAAAATCGTTGAGCGCTATCGAATTGTGTCTGTACTCCTTGCCGATTTTCTCGTCGAGCAGGCGCGCAAGTCCGGGATTTGAATAGCAGAGCCAGCGTCTGTGCGCGATGCCGTTTGTGACGTTCGTGAATTTATCGGGCGTGTACTTATAATAGTCGTGGAAAACGGTGTCCTTCAGTATCTGCGAATGGAGCGCGGATACGCCGTTGACCTTATGCGACGCGACGACGGAGAGGTTCGCCATTCTGACCTGACCGTAACCGACGATGCTCATGCGGGAAATGCGTCCCCAGTCGCCGGGGTATGCGTTCCAGAGATCGGCGCAGAAGCGGCGGTTGATCTCACATACGATCGAATGGATGCGCGGCAGCTTTATGCGGAAAAGCTCCTCGCTCCATGTTTCGAGCGCTTCGGGCATAACAGTATGGTTCGTGTACGAGATCGTCTTTGTGACGATATCCCATGCGTCGTCCCACGAATACGAGTACGTATCCATGAGTATGCGCATCAGCTCCGGCACCACGAGCGCCGGATGAGTGTCGTTGATGTGGATCGCGACCTTGTCGGCGAAATTGCCGAGCGTGCCGTACATCGACAGATGATCGAGGAACACGGATTGCAGCGACGCCGATACGAGGAAATATTGCTGCGTCAGGCGCAGAAGCTTGCCCTCCGTATGCTCGTCGGACGGATAAAGCACCTTCGTGATTATCTCCGCGTTCGTGTTCTGCTGCATCGCGCGGATATAATCGCCCTGCGAGAACAGGTTCATGTTGAACTGCTGATTCATGCCGCGCGCGCGCCACAGACGGAGCGTATTGACCGCCTTGCTGTCCGCGCCCGAGATCATGAGATCATACGGGACTGCCTGGACCTCGGTGTAATTTTCAAGCATCGTGTCGCATTTGCCGTCGTGCCATGTCTCGTTGACGTGACCGTCAAATTTGACTGTGATGTGCTTATCCGTGCGCGGAACGAGCCAGCATTCGCCGTTCGGCAGCCATTCGTCCGGCAGCTCGATCTGCTGGCCGTCCACGATTTTCTGCTTGAACAGACCGTACTCGTAGCAGAGCGAGTATCCGTTCGCGCAGTAGCCGAGCGAGGACAGCGAATCCATGAAGCAGGCCGCGAGTCTGCCGAGGCCGCCGTTTCCGAGCGACGGATCGGGTTCAAGCTCGTAGAGGTCCTCGATGTCTACGCCGAGGCCGGCAAGCGTCTTTTTGTAGACGCCGTCGAGGCCGAGATTGCACAGATTGTTCTTCAGCTGACGGCCGAGAAGAAATTCCATGCAGAGATAAACGATTCGTTTGCCGCGCACCTTTTTGATATCCTTTTTGTACTCGGCGCGCATCGACGTCAGTCTGTCCTTAACGGTCATGACAGTCGCCTTGTAGATCTGATCCTTCGTAGCCGTTTCAGTCGTAGTATTGAAATACTGCGACAGCTTCCTTTCAAGCTCCTCGCGGATCATTTTTTCACTTACCTGAGTGGCCATAAATGAGTTTTTTCCTTTCGGGGATTCGTTTTTCAGTATTGTGTTATTTTCTCATAAAGCGCCATATATTCCGCAGCCGAGCGCGCCCACGAGAAATCGCATCTCATCGCGCGGCGCATCAGCGATACCCAGCGCTTTTTGTCGCGATATATGCTCGTGGCATAGCGCATCGTATACAGCATATCGTGCGCATTATAATTCGTGAATGTGAAGCCGTTGCCCTCGTTCGTGTACTCGTTGTACGGTTTGATCGTATCGTAGAGTCCGCCCGTTTCGCGCACTATCGGAACAGTTCCGTAGCGGGACGCTATCATCTGCGACAGCCCGCACGGCTCGCTCTGCGACGGCATCAGGAACATATCTGCGCCGGCATAGATGCGGCGGGACAGATCCTTGTTGAACTGGAGCAGCGTTTTGACCTTATCGGGATATTTGCGCGCGAGATACGCGAAATAATCCTCGTATTCGGAATCTCCCGTGCCGAGAAGCACGAACTGCACGTTGTCGTACAGATATTCCTCGATAACGCGGCGCACGAGATCGAGTCCCTTGTGCTTTACAAGACGCGTTATCATCGCCATCATCGGGACGTCGGCGGCGACGGGAAGTCCAAGCTCGCCCTGGAGCGCGGCCTTGCAGTCGCGCTTGCCCGAATACGCGCGCCAGTTGTAATTCTTCGCGATAACGGGATCGGTATCCGGATCGTACAGATCGGTGTCGATGCCGTTTATGATGCCCGACAGCTTGTCATGATACAGGCGAAGGACATGATAAAGTCCGTGCGAATAGAATTCGGCGCATATTTCCTGCGCATATTTCGGCGATACAGTCGTTACGGCGTCCGCGCAGACGATCGCACCCTTCGTCAGGTTGATGTCGCCGTCGTATTCGACGACTCCGCGCACGTTCGGCGAAAGGCCGAACACGTCGCCGAGTATCTCCGTGCCGAACACGCCCTGATATTCGATATTGTGTATCGTGAATACGGTGCGCACGGCGCGGTAGCGCTCGCTGCCCGAATACATCGTGCGCAGATATAGGACGGCGGCAGCCGTCTGCCAATCGTTGCAGTGCAGAACGTCCGGGAAAAAGTCGAGGCACGACATAAGATCGAGTATTGCGCGTCCGAAGAACGCGAAGCGTTCGCCGTCGTCATAGCTGCCGTACAGCGACTGACGCTTGAAATAATACTCGTTGTCTATAAGATAATACGTAACGTCGTTTTTGACACAATCGAAAATGCCGCAATACTGCTCGCGCCACGAAAGTCTGACGCGCGTCTCGTATATCAGCCGCAATTCGGAGCGGAGCGACGGCGACATAGTGCCGTAAAGCGGTATAACGACTCTGATGTCAGAATCGGGATACGATGCTTTGACCGCCGCCGGCAGCGATCCCAAAACATCGCCAAGTCCTCCGGTAGCCGCGAACGGCACCGCTTCGGAACCGGCATATAAAACTTTCATAGCTTTTCCTCCCGTGTGTGATTTATAAAAAGATAATTTGTCATTTTACAGCCGCGCGGGCGCGGGATCATATCATCTTTCCCTTTGCCACGTAGATCGGCATCGTCGAGGCTCCGGACAGCGTCGTGCCGTCGCGGATGACGACGTCCTTGTCGGTCAGCACGTAATTGAGCGAGACGTTCTGACCCGTGAACGTATCCTGGAACAGTATCGAATTCTTTACGACAGTGTTCTTCCCGATCTTGACGCCGCGGAACAGTATGCTGTTCTCCACGCTGCCCTCGATCACGCAGCCGTCGGCGACGAGCGAATTTTTGACGTTCGCGTTCTCCATGTACTGCGCGGGCGCGGAATTGCGAATCTTCGTATAGATCGGGCGGTTCTTTTCCTCGAACAGCTCTGTGCGAACGTCGTCGCGCGCGATCAGCTCCATCGAATGCTTGAAGTATTCGGAAAGCGAGGAGATAACGGCGAAATATCCGTCGTAGCGGTAAACGCGGAAGTTGGCGTGACCGATGTTGCGGCGGATGACGTCGCGATTCATGCTGACGTAATTGTGAGCAATCGCGTCGAGTACCATCGTCGTCAGATACTGACGGCTCATGACGAGGATATTGAGCGAAACGTCCGCCTCGCCCGAGAAATCGCTCGGATACGACATCAAATCGGTGATCTCGCCGTCCGCGTTCGACGTGTATATCGTCGAGATGCGCGCCTGCTCCTGCGTCAGATTGACGTGCTTCACCGCGACCGTTATATCGGCGTTATGCGCGATATGATCGTTTATGATGTCGTTTAAATCGATATTGCATATGACGTCGCAGTCCGACATCACGACGTAATCGTCCGTGATATGCAGTATCGCGTGGTGTATGCTCTTGAGCGCCTCGAGACGCGTTTCGTAGAGCTGGTTCATGTTGTTCGCGAACGCCGAGACGAACGGCGGCAGCAGCTTGATGCCGCCTCTCGCGCGGGCGAGATCCCAGTCCTTGCCGCTTCCGAGATGATCCATCAGCGAGTGATAATTGTAATGCGTGATCACGTTCACGTTCGTTATCCCCGAGTTGACCATGTTGGAGAGCGCGAAATCGATCAGTCTGTATCTGCATCCGAACGGAACGGACGCAAGCGTGCGCATACGCGTCAAGTCCGGTATATTCGCGTCGTGAATATTGGAAAATATGATTCCTGTTGCTGACATATCGTCTTCCACTCCTTATTTCGTTTTTGAAACGTCGTGGCGTCCGAGCCGCAGCATACTAACGTGTAATTATACTGCATATTGATGCGGTTGTCAACATTTCTTTGCGGCAGCCGCAAAATAAATCCGAAATATTGAAGGCCCGAACGCTTATTTCGCGTTTATTTTATATCCGACGCGCCGAATTTTGCGCCGGCCGGCACGACGGTGCCGTTCGGGATCGTCAAGCCGACGCCCACGAGCGTGATATCCTCCGCCACATCCTTCGGTCTGCCTATAACGCAGCCCTTTCCGACCTCGGTATCGCTGCCGATTATGCTGTAATTGACGTACACGCCGCTGCCGATATGAGTGCCGCTCAGTATGACGGAATCCTTGACGACGGCTCCCTTATCGATCACGACGCCGTTCGACAGCACGGAATTGACGACCTCGCCGTAGATCTTGCAGCCCTCTGTGACGATCGAGTTGCTGATCTTCGCCTCGCCGCCGATGAAGTGCGGCGGTTCGGCGTTGTTTCTCGACATGATGCGCCAGTCTCTGTCGCGGACGACGAAATTAGGATTCTCGCCGAGAAGATCCATATTCGCCTCCCAGAGCGACGTCAGCGTGCCGACGTCCTTCCAGTATCCGCGGAACGGGAACGTATACATACGCCTGCCGTCCGCGAGCATCGCGGGAATGATGTCCTTGCCGAAATCGTTCGACGATTTCGGATTCTGCTCGTCGGCGCGGAGATAGTCGGCGAGCATATCGCGATTGAATATGTAGATTCCCATCGACGCCTTCGTACTCTTCGGCTTTTTCGGCTTCTCCTCGAACTCGTAGATCCTGCCGTCCTCGTCCGTATTCATTATGCCGAATCTTGACGCCTCCTCGATCGGGACCTCCAAGACAGCGATCGTAGCGTCGGCGTTGTTTTTCTTGTGCGCGTCGAGCATCTCGGAGTAGTCCATCTTGTAGATGTGGTCGCCGGACAAGATCAGCACATAGTCGGGATCGTAGCGCTCGATGAACGCTAAATTCTGATAGATCGCATTCGCGGTGCCGCGGTACCAGTCGGACGATTTTTTGCCCTGATACGGCGGCAGAACCATCACTCCGCCCGTATTGCGGTCAAGGTCCCACGGCTGTCCGTTTCCTATATACTCGTTGAGTACGAGCGGCTGATACTGCGTCAGCACGCCGACGGTGTCGATGCCCGAATTTACGCAGTTCGACATCGGAAAGTCGATGATCCTGTACTTGCCGCCGAATTCGACCGCGGGCTTTGCGATCGTCTCGGTGAGATTGTACAGACGGCTGCCCTGCCCTCCGGCGAGCAGCATCGCTACGCATTCTTTTTTCTTGTACATATTTCCTCCTGTTTACAAAAGCGTTCCCGAGTCATGCGTCAAGAGGCGCCGCCTCCGCCGCTTTCGTTTATCCGCCCCTTTGCGGGAATATTATTTTTTCTCGAATATGAATCCTGAAAATGCGGGCAGATCGAATTTGACCTCGAATTCGCCCGAGATCGCGTTCTTTCTCGCCGTCAGCGTCGTCTTTCTGACAGTTCCGCCGAATCGCTGCCACTCGCTGTTGATCAGCATCCTGTATGTGCCGGAGCGCTTGACGGGCAGCGTGTAATCCGCCCACGCGGAGCCGGAGAAGTTGACGACGACCCAGACCTCGCCGCCGTTTTTATCGCGGCGCTTATATGCGATCACGTTGTGATCGCCGTCGTCGACGCGCACCCATTCAAATCCGTCCCAGCTGTCGTCGACCTCCCAGAGCGCCGGTACCGCGAGATACAGATGGTTGATCGCCGCCGTGAAATCGCACAGATGACGGTGCGTGCCGTAATCGAGCAGGAACCATTCGAGCTGATTTTCATAGTTCCATTCGCGGAACTGGCCGAATTCCTGACCCATGAACATCAGCTTTTTGCCCGGCATCGTCATCATATAGACGAGGAACGCGCGCATTCCGGCGAATTTTTCCTCGTATGAGCCGAACATTTTATCGAGCAGCGATTTCTTGCCGTGGACGACCTCGTCGTGCGATACTGGCAGGATGTAATTCTCCGAGTACGCGTACATCATCGGGAACGTGAGCTTGCCGTGGCATCCGCCGCGGAACGCGGGATCGCACTGGACGTAGTCGAACATATCGTTCGCCCATCCCATGTTCCATTTGAAGTTGAAGCCGAGGCCGCCTATCTCGGGAGATTTTGTAACTCCGTACCATGCCGTCGATTCCTCCGCGATCATCATCGCGTCGGAGAATTCGGCATGGATCGTGTCGTTCAGCTTGCGCAGAAATGCCATCGCCTCGAGCGATTTATTCTCGCCGTACACGTTCGGCGTCCATTCGCCCGGTCCTCTGTCGTAGTCGAGGTACAGCATCGACGCCACGGCGTCGACGCGCAGTCCGTCGATGTGGTAATGGCGCAGCCAGTAAAGCGCGTTCGAGATGAGGAAGCACTGCACCTCGTTTCGTCCGAGATCGAAGCAGCGCGTCCCCCACGCCTTATGCTCCATTCTGTCCTTGCCCTGATATTCGTATGTGGGATGGCCGTCGAATTCGTAAAGTCCGTGGCTGTCCTTCGGAAAATGAGCCGGCACCCAGTCCATTATGACGCCGATTCCGGAGGAATGCAGCTTATCGACGAAGTACATGAAGTCCTCGGGGCGTCCGTATCTCGACGTCGGCGCGTAATATCCGCAGATCTGATATCCCCATGAGCCGTCGTAGGGATGCTCCGCGACGGGGAGAAGCTCGACGTGCGTGTATCCCATCTCGCACATATATTCGACGAGCTGATCCGCGATCTCGCGGTACGTGAGATACGCGTCGCCGTCGACGTTCGATCTTCCGTCGCGCGTGCGCCATGAGCCGAGATGAAGCTCGTATACGTTCATCGGCGATGGATAAAATTTGCCGTCGCGCCATGCCGTATGGCCGCGTTCCGTCATCCATTCGCCGTCGTGCCATTCGTATGCGGGAAGCTCGTATACCTTCGACGCCGTATGTATCAGTGTTTCGTCATAGACGGCGTAGGGATCGGCCTTGTATGTTTCCCTGTCCCCGCCGACGACGAGATATTTGTAATTTTCACAGGAGATATCGTGATCCGCCTTAATCAAAGCCTCCCAGACGCCGCCCTCGCTGATCCTTTTCATCGGATCGGTTCGTTCCCAGCCGTTCCAGTCGCCGACGACGTATATCTCGTCGGCGCGCGGCGCCCATGTGCGGAACACATAGCCGTCCTTCGTCTTGTGCGCGCCGAGAAATTCGTATGCGCGGTAATCGGTTCCCTGATGGAAGTAATAAATGTGGGATGAAAGATCGCCATTGTTTGTCATTGCAGTGTACAGTCCTCCCGTATGGCAGTCTATTAGAGGCGGGAGCGCAGAATACGCCCACTTTACCTTTAGTGTATTATACAATAAATCGGATAAAATAGCAATAGTTTCTTTGCGTTTTGTCTAAAAATTACTTTATCCGACATTTTTCATGTTTTTTCCGTTTATGCAAAAAGCGCGGCGTGCGCCGCGCTTTTTGCATTTTATCATTTCACGACTATATTTACTATCCTGCCCGGGACATAGATTTCCTTAACGACAGTCTTTCCCTCGACTGCCGCCGCGATCCTCGCGTCCGCCATAGCAGATGCGATCGCGTCCTCCTTCGAGGCGTCGGCGTCTATCTCGAGCGTGCCGCGCAGCTTGCCGTTGACCTGAAGCGCGATCTCTATCGTCTTATCTACCGTCTTGGACTCGTCGTATGCCGCCCATTCGGAGAGCGAGAGCAGTCCCTTCCCTCCGACGGATTCGTATATTTCCTCGGAAATATGCGGTGCGAACGGGCAGAGCAGCTTGACGAACGTGATAAGCTCGTCGCGCGTCAGCGAACCGTTGTCGTATATCTCGTTCAAAAGCGACATCAGCGCCGCGATGGCGGTGTTGAATTTCAGCTCCTCGATATCGGCGGACACTTTTTTGATCGTCTTATGAAACGACGACTCGAGACTCGGCGTAGAACCCTTGCCGGAGACGAGATCGGTCAGTCCCGCCACGCGGTCAAGGAAGCGCTTCGCGCCCTTGACGCCCGTATCGGACCACGGCGACGCTACGCCGTAATCGCCCATGAAGCACACATATGTGCGCAGAGTATCGGCGCCGTACATACTTACGATATCGAGCGGATCGACGACGTTGCCGAGCGATTTGGACATTTTCTGTCCGTCCGCGCCAAGCACGAGGCCGACGGCGGAGCGCTTCATATACGGCTCCACATACGGCACCTCGCCGAGATCGTAGAGGAAGCGGTACCAGAACCGCGAGTAGATCATATGGCGCGTGACGTGTTCCATGCCGCCGTTGTACCAGTCGACGGGCATCCAGTATTTGAGCGCCTCCATGCCGGCGAACGCGCTTTTATTGTGCGGATCGCAGTAGCGGAGGAAATACCATGAGCTGCCAGCCCACTGCGGCATCGTGTCCGTTTCGCGCTTTGCGTCGCCGCCGCACTTCGGGCATTTGCAGTTTACGAACGAGGCGACCTTCGCAAGCGGCGATTCGCCGCCCTCCCCGGGTTCGTAGTCCTCGACGTCGGGCAGACGCAGCGGCAGCTCGTCATACGGCACGGGAACCATGCCGCAGTGCGGGCAATGCACGATCGGGATAGGCTCGCCCCAGTAGCGCTGGCGGTTGAACGCCCAATCCTTCATCTTGTACGTGACGCCGCCCTCGCCGATGCCGCGCTCGGTCAAGACCTCGATCACGCGCGCGATCGAATCCTTTTTGTTGTCGTATCCGTTTAAGAAATCGGAGTTCACCATCTCGCCGTCGCCCGTATAAGCTTCCTTTGAGATGTCTCCGCCCTTTATGACCTCGATTATATCGATGCCGAATTTCTTGGCGAAATCGTAGTCGCGCTCGTCGTGCGCGGGAACGGCCATGATCGCGCCGGTGCCGTAGCCCATCATGACGTAATCCGCTATGTAGACGGGAATTTTCTTCCCCGACAGCGGATTGATCGCCGTGATGCCGTCTATTCTGACGCCTGTCTTTTCCTTTACGAGCTGAGTGCGCTCGAACTCCGTCTTTTTCGCGCAGGCCTCGCGGTACGCGAGGACCTCGTCCATGTTCGAGATGCGGTCCTTGTATTTATCGATGATGGGATGCTCGGGCGCTATGACCATGAACGTCACGCCGAACAGCGTGTCGGGACGCGTCGTATATATGCGGAGCTTTTCGTCGATATCTTTAAGCGAGAAGTTGACGAACGCACCAGTCGACTTGCCTATCCAGTTGATCTGCTGCTGCTTTATGTTCTGAGGATAGTCGACGAGGTCGAGTCCCGACAAGAGCTTGTCCGCATACTCCGTGATGCGGAGATACCAGACCTCCTTCGACTTCTGCACGACTTCGCTGTGGCAGATGTCGCACCTGCCGCCCTGCGAGTCCTCGTTTGAGAGGACGACCTTGCACGACGGGCAGTAGTTGACGAGCGTCTTGTCGCGGAACACGAGACCGTGCTCGAACATTTTGAGGAATATCCACTGCGTCCACTTGTAATAGTCGGGGTCGGTCGTGTCGACGACTCGCGACCAGTCGAACGAATAGCCCACGGACTTGAGCTGACGCGTGAAATTCTCGATATTGCGGTCGGTGACGATGCGCGGATGCGTCTTTGTCTTGATAGCGTAGTTTTCCGTGTTCAGTCCGAACGCGTCAAATCCTATCGGGAACAGGACGTTATATCCCTGCATACGGCGCTTGCGCGACAGCACCTCCATGCTGATGAACGCCTTGATATGTCCGACATGGAGTCCGGCTCCGCTCGGATACGGGAATTCGATCAGCCCGTAGAATTTCGGTAGAGTATGATCGTCCTTCGCCTCAAACGCGTGCGCCGCCTCCCAGCGGTCCTGCCATTTTTTGTCGCAGACTGCAAAATCGTATTTCATAAAACCTGCATTTTTCCTTTCAAAGTAAACTCATTTTATTCGTGCGTATCCGACGTCCTCGATCAGCTCCTGTCCCTCGTCGGAGAGCAGCCATTCGAGAAGAATCCGGACGTTTTTATCGTCGTTATCCGTCCGACACACGGCGTAAAACTCCGTGACGAGCGGGCAGCCGCCGCTTTTGATATTATCGGCTGTCGGGAAAACGCCGTCGACGGCGAGCATCTTCACCGACATTTTCCTCGGCACCGCCTCGACATAGAATCGAAACGAATATCCTATCGACGCGCCCATAAAACCGAACATCCGGCCGCGGAGCATCGGCCCGCCGTTCATGAAACGCTCCATCACGGTCTGACTGCCGCTGCCCGACAACCGCGTTTTTGGATCTATCATTCTGTCGGGACCGCCAAGCTCGCTCCAATTTTTGTATTTTTCCATGTAAATCCCGCGCAGCTGCTCCGTCGTCAGCCCGTTTACGGGGTTGTCCTCATTCACGATAAATACAAACCCCTCGCGCCCTATCGGTATAAGCTCGATCTCCGCCCCGACCGACGCAAAATAGTCGAGCTGATCCTTCGACGGCGCGGCGCAGAACGCTATGTCAACGTCGCCGTCAGCGACGGCGCTGTACGCGCGAAGCGTATTTCGGAACTGTATCGCGCTTTCTTCCGTAAACGCTCCGTTTTCAAATATAACGCTTCCGTCCGGATACACGGACGCGGCGACGGACGCATATACGGGATAATGCGCCGCCGCCCTCTTTGCACGCCTTTGACGCGCGGCGGAAGCACACGGCGCATATGATGAACAGCGCCGTGAACACTGCGATCGGCAGCAGCCATGAAAGCCACGCTAAGATATCGGAAATAGTCACAAAATCCGATTATCTCTCCGTGAGCGTATCCTTGATGTCGACCTCCTCAGCATCCTCCCACAGCTTTTCAAGACGGTAGTTTTTCCTGTTTTCCTCGTTGAAAATGTGGACGATCACGGAGTGATAGTCCATGCAGACCCAGTTGCCCTCCGTCAAGCCCTCGATGTGGCCGGGCTTCAGCCCCGATTCGCCGATAACGTATTCGACCTCGCCCGCGAGCGCGCGTATCTGCGTCGAGCTTGTGCCGGTGCAGATGACGAAATAATCGGCGATTATCGTCTTTTCGGTGACGTGGAGCAGTCTTATGTCCCCCGCCAGCTTCTCGTCAAGGATTTTCACGACAGCGGACGCGAGCGCCTCCGGCGTCGAGATGTCATATCTTTTCACACTTCCGTTATCCATTTTCAAACCCTCTCTTTTAATTTATTTTTGCGGGCGTCAGCCCGACTTTCTGCGCGGTATGTCGATCGGATCGTCGTTCACGTCGCCGGCGTTGTACTCCTCGTTCACCGTCGTTCCGAGCGGCATTTCATATATGTCGCGGACGTCGTCGTCCACCATGCACCCGTTCGGATCGAACGTTTCGCGCGTGATCTGACGGTCGAACACGTTCACGTATTTATTTAGGAACGCGACGGTGTCGTCGCGGTACAGCACGTACACGGACGCGCCGCCCGCCATCGCAGGCTCCCCGGGCAGCGTCGTCATTTTTACGTTGGCAAGATCGACCGAGAGCGCGTTTTTCGCGAAGTAGATGAAATCGGCGAGGCTTATATTCGTTCTCATGTGCTGTATAACGGTGCCGACGATATCGGCGACGGCGCCGACAGACAGATTCGATTTGAGCTGCGCCATAAGCGCCGCCATGAAATTCTTCAGCGCGTCCTGACGTCCTATATCCTGCTCGACGTATCCCTTGCGGAAACGGACGAACTGCATCGCGTGTTCGCCGTCAAGATGCTGATATCCGGCGTGCAGATCGATATAGAGGTCCTGATACGGGTCCTCGTAATGCATATCGTATGGTATATCGAGCCATACGCCGCCCACGGCGTCGATAATTTTGACGAAGCCCTCGACGCTGACGACGGCGCAGTAATTGAGCCGTATGCCGAAATTCGTCTCGATCATCGAGGCGAGATTCGACATCGCGCGGTCCTGCGGATCCTCGACCCCGTCCTTGCGCGCGCGGTTGTAGAAGACGGCGTAGTAGGAATTGATCTTTTTCACCGACGTCCCGTCGAGGTGAAAATAAGTGTCGCGCGGTATCTGCACGACGTTGATGCCGCCGTTTTTGACGTCGTATGAGACCACCATCATTATATCGGTGCTGTTCGACACCTTATCGAGTCCCACGATGAGAAAATTATATACGCCCTCATTCTGCGTTATCTTGTCTTCCCCGCCGCCCCACGGCTCGGAGACAGTCGGCAGATATCCGTCGTTCGGCTCCTCCTTCTGCCCGGGCGTGTTGAACGATTCATACGTGTGCTTGTTCGGATCAGGCTCGTAGTATTTGAAAAACGCCATGATCCCCATAAGCAGAGCGACGGCGCATATTATGAAAACGGCGAATACGAGGCAGATCAAAAGCAGGCTTCTGTGCCTTTTTTTCAGGGAACGGGTGTGCATCTTATATTGTGAAACCAACCTTTTATTCGATCGTGAGCGGCATTTCGTCGCCGCGTCTAAGACTGTAAAGCGCCTCGAGCGTGTCGCCGTCCGGCGTCCCGCTTATATGGCGCAGCGTATTTTCTATGCATTCGATAAGCGCGGAGCGCAGAGCGCGTATGCCGCCGTCCGGCAGCGTCTCATGAACGCGGGAGAACAGCGCGCGGCATTCCGCGTATTTCCTTGTGGGTTCGATATAATCGGCGAGAAAAACGATCGCCTCGAACACCGTCATTCCGGCGCGTCCCGTCGTATGATATCTTACGGCCGAGACTATGTCCGGCGAGGCAAATTCGGGGAAATCCGAGATCACCATCGCCGCGCCGGCCGGCGCGTGCGCGACCTCTTCTATCACTTTCCCATCCTTTACCGTCATATTAACTATATCACAATTGCGGATATAATTCAACTGCTTTTCATAAGTTTGTTTTTTTGCGATATCGTGCAGCAGCGCCGCCGCGCGCAGGCTGCGCTCATGCTCCGGCATCAGTATCCCCGCCATATACGCGCATTCGCCCTCGACCGACAGTGTGTGCGCATATCTTCCGTCCGAAAGATACGGACGGACGCGGAGCCTTAGATCGCAGATTTCGCGTTCACTCGGTTCCCGCAGTCCCATACAGTCCCATCCTTCTGATGTAGTCCTCGACCGCCTCCGGCAGTATCATCGAATCGGGATCGCCGCCGCGCGACAGCATATCGCGCACCTCCGTCGACGATATTTCAAGCGGCGTCAGATGCAGCACGTCGACGGCGGCTCCGAAATCGCGCATAACGCGCGATCTCTGTTCGGCGATCATATCGGCGTCGTCGCGTTCGCGCCGCGCCACGACGATATGAGCCAGCGAAAAGATCACGTCCGGCTCGTGCCATTGATGCATCGTTTCAAACATATCCGTTCCGCAGAGCATATATACGGCCTGCCGGCCGCAAAGGCCGTTTATCGCGTATAGCTCGCGCAGTGTGTCCGACGTATAGCTCTTCCCCGCCCGCTCGAGTTCGAGCGCCGAGACCTCGCACTTCCCGCCGCGGCAAAGCGGCTCGAACGCTAACTTCGCCATATTGAATCGGTGGCGCGGATCGTCGAGCGCGTCGATCTGCTTATGCGGCGGGATCGACGCCGGCATGATGTAGAGGCGGTCGAGCGCGTATTCGCGCAAAAACGTCTCCGCCGCGCGGACGTGTCCCATATGCGGCGGCGAGAACGTGCCGCCGTAAAGTCCGAGCTTCATTATATTTCGATCTTTTCCTTTTTCTTCTCGGACGGGCGATAAAGCACGAATCGCGATCCCACGACGGACACGACGGCGGCGCCCGTGCGCTCCGCTATGATCTCGGCCGCCTCGCGGCTCGTGTACGGACACATATCGAGCGCGCGCAGCTTTATAAGCTCGCGCGCCTCGAGCGCGTTGCCCACCTGCTTCACCGTTTCCGGCGATATCCCGTCCTTACCGATCTGGAATATCGTATCGTAATCGTTCGCCATCGCGCGCAGGCGCGCGCGCTGCTTCGACGTTATCTCGAGTTTCATTTTATGCTCTCCAATATCGGTTTTATCTTTTCCGCAAATTCACGGAGCGCTTTCCCTCTGTGGCTGACGGCGTCCTTCTGCTCCGGCGAAAGCTCGCCGAACGTGCAGCCCTCCGCAGCTCTGTAAAACAGCGGATCGTATCCGAAACCGCCCTCGCCGTGACGCTCGCGAAGTATCGTGCCATGACATTCGCCGACGGCTGTGACAGGCTCGATTTCGTACATTTTCGGGAATACGCACGCGATAGCGCACGTATAGTGCGCGCCGCGCTCCCCGTCCGGCACATCTCTCAGCTCGTAGAGGAGCTTATCGTTGTTTTTCTCGTCGCGGTCGGGAGTGTGATCCTCTCCCGAATACCGCGCCGAATATATTCCCGGCGCGCCTCCGAGCGCGTCGACGCACAGTCCCGAATCGTCCGCGATGCCGATGTAGCCGAGCGACGCCGGAACGGACGCCTTTATTATCGCGTTTGCCTCGAAGCTGTCGCCGTCCTCCGCGATATTCGCGTCGAAACCGATATCGGAAAGCGACAGAATCTCCGCCTCCGGCTCAAGCTCGCAGAGGATGCGGCGCATCTCCGCGATCTTTTTCTTATTGTTGCTCGCAAGCACGAATTTCATTTTGCCTACCCTCTATAATACGCCGTCTTTGCCGTCCGTTATTCCTCGAACAGCGCCTGCGTGAACTGACGGCAGTCGAACGGCTCCATATCGTCGATGCCCTCGCCGACGCCGATGTATTTGACCGGTATGCCGAGTTCGCCCTTGATCGAGATTATGATGCCGCCCTTCGCGGTGCCGTCGAGCTTTGTCAAAATCAAACCGGTGATATCGGCGGCGTTTTTGAATTCCTTCGCCTGCACGACCGCGTTCTGTCCCGTCGTCGCGTCAAGCACGAGCAGCGTTTCGCGGGACGCGTCCGGCAGCTCGCGCGTCAGCACGCGGTCGATCTTGGACAGCTCGGTCATGAGATTTTTCTTGTTGTGCAGTCTGCCCGCCGTATCGACGATCAAAACGTCCGCGCCGCGCTTCTTCGCGGCCGCGGCCGCGTCGAAGACGACGGCGGCCGGATCGCTGCCCTCGCTCTGGCGTATCAGCGTCGCGCCGGCGCGGTCGCACCAGACAGCGAGCTGATCGATCGCCGCCGCGCGGAACGTATCCGCCGCCGCGACGATAACGCGCTTGCCATCTCTGACGAGGCTCGCCGCGATCTTGCCAATCGAGGTCGTCTTTCCAACGCCGTTGACGCCGATGACGAGAATCACCGACGGCGTCGTCGACAGATCGAGCGGCTCGCCCTCGCCTATCATCTCCGCGATGATGTCGCAGAGCGCCGCCCTCGCGTCGGCGGCGTCCGTCAGGCGCTGCTCCTTTATGCGCGCGCGGAGCGCGTCAAGAATCCGCTCCGTCGTCTCGACGCCGACGTCCGCCATTATAAGCGATTCCTCAAGCTCGTCGAGCATATCCTCGTCTATTTTCACAAAGCTCTGCATCACGCGGTCGATATTGCCCATGATGGCGTTTTTCGTCTTTGTGATGCCGGCCTTCAGCTTTTCGTAAAATCCCATTTCGATCTCCCGTTATAATTTTTGCCTCGGATCAATCCGCGTCCGTCTGCGGCTCGGACGCATACTTGTCCTTCGCCTCCATGTCGCCCGGGTCGAGCGTCAGAACGCGCGATATGCCGTGGCGCGGCATCGTGATGCCGTAGAGCGAATCCGCAGTCTCCATCGTGCCGCGTCTGTGCGTGATGATGACGAACTGCATTTTATCCGAATAGCGCTTGATGTATGCGGCGAATCTCTCGACGTTGACCTCGTCGAGCGCCGATTCTATCTCGTCGAATATGCAGAACGGCGTCGGATTGACGTGTATCATCGCGAACAGAAGCGCGATCGCGACGAACGCCTGCTCGCCGCCCGACAAAAGCGACAGATTTTTTATCACCTTGCCCGGGGGCGCCGCCTTTATCCCGATCCCGCTCGACAGCACGTCGTCGGGATCGTCAAGATAAAGCTCCGCCTCGCCGCCGCCGAACAGCTCGCGGAACACTTGTCCGAACCGTTCGCTGATCCGTCCGAACGCATCCCTGAAATTTTTCTCCATATCGGCGTTCAGTTCGGCTATGATGCCTGTCAGCTCGTCTTTCGCGGCGGTCAGATCGTCCATCTGGCGCTTCATGTATTCGTATCGCTCGGACACTTCCCTGTATTCGTCGATGGCGCCCACGTTGACGGGGCCGAGCGCGCGCAGCTTATTTTTGCATTCGCGCTCCTCGCGCGCCGTCTCGGCGCGGTTTTCCTCCGTCACGGGCGGATAATCGATCTCGGCTGCCGCCGACGGCGTCAGCTCGTATTCGTCCCACAGATGCGCGACGAGCTTGTCAAGCTCGCCCGAAAGCGCGTTTTTGCGCTGCTCGTTTTTCATGTGCGCGCGCATCGCGGTTTCCTTTTCGTCGGTCTTTTCGCGTATCCTGCGCCTGATCTCGCCCTGGCGCATTTCAAATTCAAGATTGCCCGTTTCGAGCTTTGCGCGTTCGTCCTCGACGTTTTTCATCTCGGATTCCGCGTCCCCGTATGCGCGTCTGTTTTCGGCCTCGCGACGCTCGATGTCGGCGGCGCGCTCCGTCATCTCGTCCGCGTGGGCGAGGAACGAATCGCGCTGGCGCACGTATTCCTCGCGTCCGCGCGCCTTTTCGGCGCACAGCTCGCGGACGGCGTCTATCCCCGCCGAGATGCGCGTCAGCTCCATCATCGCCTCCGACACCGACCCGGACGCCGCCTCGCGCGCGTCCTCGGCCTCGTGCCGCGATATATCGAGCCGCTCGCGGCGCTCCCTCACCTCGGAGACGGCCGCCTCCGCCTCGGCGCATTTTTTCGTCAGCTCAATTCTGTCTGATTCGTACTGTCCCGACAGCTCCGCGCGCAGCTCCATATCGGCGCGCAGCTGTCCGACGAGTGTCACCGCCGCGTCGTACTGCGCCGTCGCCGCGTCGCGCGCCGACTCCGCGGCGCGCATCATCGCGTCCATCATATCGCGGCGCGAGCGCTCGCCGTCAAGCTCCGAATGAACGTCGGCGCGCGCCGACGACACGGCCTTTGCCTGCTCCGTCAGCGCCGCCGTTTCGCGTTCGCACAGCGACAGCTCCGCGCGCAGCGATTTTATCTCGCCCGATCGCGTCAGCATTCCCGAATCGCGTCTCTGCGAGCCGCCCGTGAACGAGCCGCCCGCGTTTATCTGCTGTCCGTCGAGCGTGACGGCGCGCAGCTTATATCCGCTCGCCTTCGCCGCCGCCGTCGCGTGATCGAGATCGTCGAACACGCACGTTCGGCCGAGAAGATACCGCATTATGCCGTCGTAGACGGCGTCGTATGAGATAAGCTCCGAGCATATGCCAATATAGCCCGCGGCGGACGCCGCGTCCCTGACCTCGCGTCCCGGCTCCTGCCCTCTTACGGCCGATATGGGATAAAACGTCGCGCGTCCCGCGCCGCCGCGCTTCAGATACGAGATCGCGGATTTTGCCGTTTCCTCGTCGTCGACGACGATATTCTGCAAATTGCCGCCGAGCGCCGTTTCGATCGCGGTGACGTATTCGTCCGGCGTCGAGATCAGCCTTGACACGGGACCGTGTACCCTCCCGCGTATATTGTCCCTGCCGTCCATCACATATTTGACGGAGCGGCCGTAGCCCTCGAAATTTTCCTCGAGCCTGACGAGCGCGTCGATCCTGTGCGACAGCGCCTGCGCGCGCGCGTCCGACGACGCGCGGCTCTCCGTCAGCTCCGCCAGTCTCTCCTCGCACGAGGCAAGCTTTTCCTCAAGCGCGTCGATTTTCTTTTCGGATTCGGAGATCGCCGCCGAGAATTCGTCCGCCGTCTTCGATTCCGCGTCCGCCTTAGATTTAAATTCGGCCGCCTGCGCCTCGTATTTCTCGATCTCCGACTCGACCGACGCGTTTTTTTCCTCGTCGGCTTTAGCCGAACCGATCATCACGTTTATGCGGACCTTGTAGTCGACGACCTCTTCCTCGCGCTTTTTCTGCTCCGCCAGCATCGATTCAAGCTGATCCGAGATCGCGCAAAGACGCGCGTCCGCATCCGCAAGCTCCGATTTTTTCGCGTCGAGCGCCGACTGCGCCGCGTCGAGCGCACGTTCCGACTCGCAAAGGCGCTCCTCGAGCGTCTTTGCCTCCCTTTCGGCTTCGGCTATGCGGCGGCTCGCGTCGGCGGCGTTTTCCCTGTATTCCTGCGCCTGCGCCTCGCTTCTCGTGCGGTCCGTCTTCATCGCCTGATATTCGCCGTCAAGCTTTTGAAGCGACGTCGACAGCGCGCGAATCCTCTCATACGCGCGTTCGGAATCGAGCTTGCTCTTCTGCGACGATTCCGCGATGCGCTCGCTCTGCGCCTCGAGTCCGTCGATCGTATCCGATATCATCTCCAGCTCGTGCGACGACAAAAGAAAGTCGTCCTCGGCGCGCTTCTGCTCCGCGCGCAGACGGTCGGAATCGTAAACTGCGAGCGCTATATCCGCTCTGCGGTGGCGCTCGTAAAGCTCGAGATATCTGCGCGCCTTTTCCGCTTCCTGTTCAAGCGGTCCGCGCCGCCCGTCTACCTCCGTCAGAATGTCGCCGACGCGCTGCATATTGTCCTCGGCCGCCTCGAGCTGACGTTCCGCCTCAGCTCTGCGGTGGCGGAACTTCGATATGCCCGCCGCCTCGTCGAACACGCCGCGCCGCTCGTCGCTCTTCTGCGAGATGATCTCCGCAATCTTGCCCTGTCCGACGATCGAATAGCCCTCGCGGCCGATGCCGGTATTCATGAACAGCTCGTTTATGTCGCGGAGCCTTACGGGTCTGCGGTTGATGAAGTATTCGCTGTCGCCGGCGCGGTAATAGCGGCGCGTCACCGTCACCTCGTCGTATGGCACCGGTATGCGTCCGTTTTCGTCCGTGTTCTCAAACGAGATCGAGACCTCGGCGTAGCCCATCGGATTTCTGCCGTCGGCGCCGGCGAATACTACGTCCTCCATCTTCGCGCCGCGTATGCTTCGGCTCGATATCTCGCCAAGCACCCATCTCATCGCGTCAGTTATATTAGATTTTCCGCTTCCGTTCGGTCCCACGATCACGGTCGAGCCGTGATCGAACTCGATCTTTGTCTTGTCGGGGAACGATTTGAAGCCTTGTAATTCAAGTGATTTTAAGTACACGACCTACCCAAATTTAACCTTTTACCGTCAATTTTACAGTATAGCCCGACAGCGTCCCGTCCTCAATAAAACGAAGACGCGCGGGCGAAAATTCGCTCATTATTGCTTTTTTGTTGACCCCGCGATGCCCGACCGCCGCCGATATGCGTCCGACCGGCACATAAACGTCCGCCTCGGCTCCGCGCACGCCGTCCGCCGCCGCGAATTCCGACATGATCCTTTTTAAAAATATGCGTGAGGACGCCAGCTCGCCGATCGCGGGATGATTCGGCCCCGCCGCATATTCGCTGCCGTGCAGATTCTCCGTGTCGCACAGTCCGACGCGCAAAACGCGCACGCCGCCGCAAGACAATATCTCGAGCGCGTCCGCCGTTCTTTCTACGGCGTCCGCCTCCGTCAAGGGTTCGTATTCGCCGCGGCGCATCATCCGGCAAAGCTCCGTACCCTCGAACACTATCGTCGGATATATCCGCGCCTCCGAGCAGGCGTCGGCGATAAATTCCGCGCATTCGCGCTCGTCGCGCATCGTCGATCGCGGCAGTCCTATCATCATCTGTCCGCCGACCGCGATCCCGGCGCTTTTCAGCATAGATACGGCGCGCCGCGTATCGTCGGGCGTATGACCGCGCTCGCTTGCGGTCAGCACCGTCTGTGACATCGACTGTATTCCAAGCTCGACAGTTCCGATCGTGTATCTTTGAAGCGTGCTTATCACGCCGTCGTCGATATAGTCGGGGCGCGTCGAGCATCTTATGCGGGATACGCGGCCCGCCGATACGTATGATTCGGCGATATCGAGCAGCTCCGTCATAAGCCCGCGGTCGATTCCTGTGAACGAGCCTCCGAAAAACGCGATCTCGCAGTCGTCGCCGATGTCGACCGTCGACAATGCCTCGTCGATTATCGGTCTGACCGAATCGGGATCGAACGATCCCACGCCCGATATCGTCCGCTGATTGCAGAATACGCACGTGTGCGGGCATCCTAAGTGCGGGATGAACACCGGCACGTTGACATGGCGGCGCGCGCCGCCCGTTTTTGACTGAGACATGATCAGCCGACCCCGAACAGCGCCAGCGCTTCCTTGGCGGCAGCCTGTTCTGCGGCGCGCTTCGATCTTCCCTCTCCGTGACCGATCACGTTGCTGTTCAGCCGCGCCTCGACCGCGAACGTCTTTGAATGATCTGGGCCGGATTCGCCGACGACGACGTATTCGAGCAGCTCGCCCTCAGCCTGCTGTATGACCTGCTGGAGCAGCGTTTTATAGTCGAAATAATCTGTCGAGCTGTTGATCTTGCAAAGCTCGCGCTCGACATAAGGGAGGATGAATTCGGCGACGGCTCCCTTTCCGTCGCCGCCGCGCGATTCGTCGTCGATGTAGACGGCGGCTAAAAGCGCCTCGTATGCGTCGGAGATTATCGATTTACGGTGGCGTCCGTCTCCGCGCGCCTCGCCGCGTCCGAGATATAGAAAATCGCCGAGTCCGATCGCCTCCGCGTATGACGCGAGCGCGCCCTCGCATACGAGCGAGGCGCGCAGGCGCGTAAGCTCGCCCTCGCGCATCGCGCGGTTGTGCGAGAATAAATACTCGCTGACGACGAGCGACAGAACGGAATCGCCGAAGAATTCGAGCCGCTCGTTGCACAAAAGACCGCGTTCGCGGTTCTCGTTTGAATACGACGAATGCGTCAGCGCGCGCAAAAGCAGCTCCTTGTCCGCGAATACGTATCCGATGCGCGCCTCAAGCTCCGAGTACGGAAGCGGATAATCAGCCATCGCCATCGCCGCCGTCCCCGACGCCGACGTCGCCGAGCGCCGCCTTCATCGTCTGCATCACATCGTTTTCAACGCATATTATCGCCTGACGGATCGCGTTGTATATCGCCTTGCCGTCAGAGCTGCCGTGCGCCTTGATGACAGTCTTTTCAAGTCCGAGCAGCGGCGCGCCGCCCTGCTCGGACGAATCGAGTCCGCGCTTCAGCCGGCGCAGCTCCGGCTTGACGAGCAGATACGCGAGCTTGCCCTTGACGCTCGAGGAAAACATCTCGCGCAGAAGCGAGAACATATATTTCCCCATGCCCTCCGAAAGCTTCAATACGACGTTGCCGGTGAATCCGTCGCATACGATCACGTCGGCAGCGCCGAACGGGATCTCGCGCGCCTCGATGTTGCCTATGAAATTCAGGCGCGACTCGGAGAGGAGCTTGTGCGCGGCGACGCTGACCTCGTTGCCCTTTGATTCCTCGGTCCCGTTGTTGAGGAGTCCCACGCGCGGCGATTTGACGCCCATGACGGCCTCCATGTACACGGAGCCGACGAGCGCCCATTGATAAAGATAATCCTCCCTCGCGTCGGGATTCGCGCCCGAATCGAGCAGCAGCACAGGCTTTGAAAACGGCATCACGACTGCTATGCACGATCTGCGCACGCCGCGCAGACGCGGCACAAAGAGCGAGCTGCCCATATGGAGCGCGCCCGTGCTTCCGGCCGAGACGAACGCGTCGCCCGATACGCCGTATTTGTTTCTGCCGACGCCGGCCGGCGTCAGCATTTTTAAGCCGACCGCCATCGAGCATTCCTTTTTGCCCTTCGCAATCGCCATCGGATTTTCTTCCATGCCGATCACGGAATCGGTGTGGACGATGTCGATCCCGTCGAGCGACAGCGAGCGCTCCGCCGCGCAGGCTTTGATCTTTTCCGTGTCGCCGACGAGCGTCAGTGCGGTTTTATTGCCGAATTCGTCCCTTGCGCGGCATACGCCCTCGATCACGCATCCCGGGGCATTGTCGCCGCCCATGGCATCGATCAGTATCCTCATCTGCAATCTCCTATCTTTTTCTTTATTTCTCCTATCGCCTCGAACGCGCGGCGGGCATACTGCTCGTTGCGGGCGCGTTTCCCGCCCTTGACCCGCTGCTCGAGCGGCGCTATTATCCCGAAATTCGCGTTCATCGGCTGAAAATCGGCCGACAGCGCGCCAGTGGCGACGTACTGTCCCATCGCGCCCGTCATCGTCGTGTCGGGGAACACGATCTCGTCGATTCCGAGCGCGCGGCGCGCGGCGTTTATCCCCGCGTACATTCCCGACGCCGCGCTCTCGACGTAGCCCTCGACGCCCGTCATCTGACCGGCGAAATATATGTCCGGATCGGACGCGAGCGCATACGTGCGCGTCAGCGTCCCGGGCGAATCTATGTATGTGTTCCTGTGCATCACGCCGTACCGCAGAAATTCCGCGTGTTCGAGCGCCGGTATCATGGAAAATACGCGCTTCTGCTCGGGGAACGCAAGATGCGTCTGGAACCCGACGAGATTGTACATCGTGCCGGCCGCGTTCTCGCGGCGCAGCTGGAGCGCCGCGTAAGGCTCGCGTCCCGTCGCGGGATCGGGCAGCCCGACCGGCTTCATCGGGCCGAATCGCAGCGTGTCGCGCCCGCGCGACGCCATGATCTCGACCGGCATACAGCCCTCGAACACCGTCAGCTCCGCGTCCTCGCCGTGCAGCTCCGCCGTCCTCGCCGTTATGAGCGCGTCATAGAACGCGTCGTATTCGTCCTTTGTGAGCGGACAGTTCAGATAATCGGACGCGTCGCCCTTTCCGTATCTCGACGCGAAATAGGCGCGTTCGGGATCGACTGTCGCGCCGTCGACGATCGGGGCGGCGGCGTCGTAGAAATGAAGCCCCGACAGCCCGAGCGCACCGCGCATCCATTCCGCGAGCGGCTCGCTCGTAAGCGGTCCCGTCGCGATAACGGTGACGGCCCCGTCGCGGGGCGCGCAGTCGGCCTCGCGTCTGACGATCGTGACGTTTGAAAGCGACGTCACCGCGTTCGTAACGTAATCCGAAAACGCGTATCTGTCGACGGCGAGCGCCGATCCCGCGGGAACGCGCGTCGCCTCCGCCGCACGCATTATGAGCGAATCGAGCGCTCTCATCTCGGCCTTGAGAAGGCCGACGGCGTTGTTTATATCGTCGGAGCGCAGCGAATTCGAGCAGACAAGCTCCGCCATCCCCGCCGACTTGTGCGCCGGCGTGAATTTATCGGGCTTCATCTCCCACAGCTCGACGTCGACCCCGAGCCTCGCCGCCTGCCATGCCGCCTCGGCGCCGGCAAGTCCGGCGCCGATAACGCGCACGCGCTTCACTCTCCATCCTCCGTCTCGCGCTTATATCCGCAGCCCTCCGTCTTGCAGATCAGAAGCGCCTTTCCCTTTTTGCGGAAGAGCATCCCGCCGCATTTGGGACATTTTTCGGCCGTCGGGCGGTCCCATGACGAAAAATCGCAGTCCGGATACCGCATACAGCTGTAAAACATCGATTTGCTGCGTCCCCATCTCGTCAGTATATCGGAGCCGCACTTCGGGCATTTGACATCGATCTTCTGTCCGTAAGGACGCGTGAATTTGCACGTCGGATAATTCGTGCAGGCGTAAAAGCTGCCGTATCTGCCGTGGCGCAGAACCATATCGCCGCCGCATTTCTCGCATTTCATATCTGTCGCGATATCGCCCTGCTGCGCCTTTTGCGGCTCCTTTTCCCCGTCGCCCGACGGAGCGGGCTTTAGCGGCTTTGTGTTTTTGCATTCGGGATAATTCGGGCAGGCGGCGAATTTGCCGTATCTGCCGCTCTTGATTATCATCCTCGCGCCGCATTTCTCGCAGATGATATCCGTTTCCTCGGCGGGGACTTCGGTGCGAACGGCTTTTTTGTTCGCCTCGTCAAGCTCGCGCGAGAACGAGGCGTAGAAATCGGACAGCACCGATTCCATCGACTGGCGTCCGTCCTCGATCCCGTCGAGTCTGTCCTCCATCTGGGCCGTGAATTTATAGTCGACGATATCGGGGAAGCTCTCCTTCATAAGCTTCGTCGTCGTCTCGCCGAGCGGCGTCGGCAAAAGCGATTTTCCCTGCCGCTCCACATATCCGCGCTGCGTTATCGTCGGCACTATCATAAGATACGTACTCGGTCTTCCTATCCCCAATTCCTCGAGGAATTTGATCAGCGACGCCTCCGTGTATCTTGCCGGCGGCTCGGTGTAGTGCTGCTCGGGGCGGATGCCGTCCGATTTCAGCGCATCGCCCTTTTCGATCTTCGGGAGCATACTGCCGTCGCGCTCCGATTCGCGTTCGTCGTCGGTCGATTCCTCGTAGACGGCGAGGAATCCCGGGAATCTCACCGTGCTGCCGCTCGCGCGGTACACGTATTTGCCTGAATTTATCGACGCTGTGACGGCGCTGATGTCGGCGGACGCCATCTGGCTCGCGATGAAGCGGTTCCAGATCAGGCGGTAGAGCCTGTACTGATCGACCGAGAGCGACCGTCTGATCTTCGACGGCTCGAGCGCTATATTGACGGGGCGGATCGCCTCGTGCGCGTCCTGCGCGCCCGCCTTCGCCTTATATACGCGGGGCGTCGGCGGCAGATATTTCTGGCCGAATTTTTCGCCTATATATTCGGCCGCCGCAGTCTGCGCCTCGGACGCGACGCGGACGGAATCCGTTCTCATGTATGTGATAAGACCCTGGACCCCGCCGTATTCCGGACCGAGATCGACGCCCTCGTACAGCTCCTGCGCCGCTCTCATCGTGCGTCCCGACTGGAAATTGAGCTTGCGCGACGCCTCCTGCTGAAGCGTAGACGTCGTGAACGGCGGCGACGGGGCGCGCTGCTTCTGCGTCAGCTTGACCTCGTCGACGACGAATCCCGCGCGCGCCGATTCCTCGGATATGCGTTTTGCGTCGCGCTCGTTCGTCAGCGTGATCTTGCCGCTTGAATCGCCCCAGAAGCGCGCCGTCATGGATTCGCCCGCGGGCGTTATAAGATCGGCGTCGACGGTCCAGTATTCCTGCGGCTCGAACGCGCGTATCTCGTTTTCGCGCTCGACGATGATCCGCGTCGCCACGGACTGCACGCGTCCTGCAGACAGTCCGCTGCGCACCGTACTCCACAAATACGGACTGAGCTTATAGCCCACGATTCTGTCGAGGATGCGGCGCGCCTGCTGCGCGTTGACGAGTCCCATATCGATCGGGCGCGGATGCTTGATCGCCTCCTTGACGGCCGATTTCGTGACCTCATTGAACGTGATGCGCTGCTTGCCGTCGACTGGAATCCCGAGCGCGACGGAGAGGTGCCATGCGATCGCCTCTCCCTCGCGGTCGGGGTCCGTTGCGAGCAGCACGCGGTCGGCGTTTTTCGCCTCCCGCTTCAGATCGCGTATAAGATCGCCCTTTCCGCGTATATTTATATATTTCGGCTTGAAATTATCTTCGATGTCGACGCCGAGCGTGCTTTTTGGCAGATCGCGAACGTGTCCCTTTGAGGCAAGCACGCGGTATCCGCCGCCGAGATAGCCCTTTACCGTCGTCGCCTTCGTCGGCGACTCCATGATTATCAGTGTTGACATTTTGCGTTTCCTTTCGTAGTCGGTGTTTTCGGCTCGGATCATTCCGAGCGGACGTACCGTCCGCCCGGGACGGCCGTGACGCGGCCGAGTATCTCGAGTATCGTCAGGGCGCTCATGACCTCCGGCGCCGTGAATCCGAGTTCGCACAGTTCGTCCGGCGTCACCGCCCTGCCGCCGATCGCGTCGAGAACGGCCTGCTCCGTCTTTGTGATCGGCAGTCCGACGCCGCCGTTATCATCGCCGCCGGCAGGCTTTTCGGCCTTGCGCTCGCGGCGCTCGACCTTCTTTTCGGCCTGCGTGCGCGCCTCCTCGGCTATCATCTGCCTGTCGCGCTCGAACGAGAACGAGCCGCCGCGTCCGCCGTCGTCGGCGGCCGCGATCTTTATCGGCTTTCCGTCCGCGCCGTCCTTTTTCTGCGGACGCGACGCTATATGGCGTCTCGCCGCCGAATCCTTGCCGATCGAGGCCGTGCCGAGACGCGCCAGCGAATGCTCCGCGTGCTTCGCGGCCTCGCAGCTTATCCTGTGCGGATAAAGATATTCGTATTCGCAGAGGATGTCATACGCGGACGTCACGGCGCTTGCGCCCTCTTTTATGAGCGCGTTGCCGCCGGAGCTGTTCTCGTTCCCGACCTCGCCCGGGACCGCGAACAGATCGCGTCCCTGCAAAAGCGCCGTCCGCGCCGTGATGAGCGAGCCGCTCATCTCTGGCGCTTCGACGACGAGCGTTCCCTGCGACAGTCCGCTTATTATGCGGTTGCGCACGGGAAAATGCGACGCCTCCGGCTTTGACCCGGGCGGATATTCCGTTATCACCATGCCCGTTTTGCATATATGCTCCTCGAGCGTCCTATGCTCCTTCGGATAGACGACGTCGATGCCGCATCCGAGAACCGCGATCGTGGGCATATTGGCGTCGAGCGCGCCGTTCGCTGCCATCGCGTCGCAGCCGAGCGCCATTCCCGATACAATGACGGCTCCGCCTGACGCCATCGCGTATGAAAATCTGTACGCCTGGCGCTCGCCGTATTCGGTCATTCGCCGCGTGCCGACGACAGCGATGCAGACGTTGTCGTTGACGTCGACGAATCTGCCCTTGCAGTAAAGCACGACGGGCGGATCGATCAGCGATTTGAGCCGTTTCGGATAGCTCGCGTCGCCGTAGGTCAGAACGCCCCAATTGTTCCTCATGCAGAGCGACAAAATCTCGCGTGCGCGCGTCATATCCTTGTCGGCGAGCGCGGACGCCGTCTTATCGTCGACGCCGTCGATTAAAAGGAACCGTTCGCGCGGGGCGTCGTATATCTCGCGCAGCGTCGAAAACGACGCAAACAGCCTGTTGTAAACGCGGCTTCCGGCTCCGCACGCAAGCGACAGCCAGATCCATATTAGTCTGTCGGACATGATTGTGATGCACCGTTCCTTTCTTTCAGTGTAAGTTCGGACGCGGCAAGGCGCCGATTATGCGTTTTATTTTCCGGCGAGGCCCCGCCTGTATATCTCCCACAAAATGACCGCGGCGGCGCACGACGCGTTGAGCGATTCCATCTCCGGCTCCATCGGGATAAAGACGGACGCGTCGGCCGCGTCGGCGACCGCGTCGCTGACGCCGCGCCCCTCGCTGCCGATCACGACGGCGTCGCCGTCCGCAAACTCGAATTCGTTTATCGGACGCGCGCCGGAATCAACCGTGGCGGCGATCACGCGTCCGCCTCGCGCCGATACGGCGCGGCACGCCGCCGCCGTATCGGCGGCGTAAAGCGCGCCGACCTTGAGCGCGGCTCCCATCGACGAGCGCATCACGCGCCGTCCGTATATATCGGCGCTGCCCGCACCGATTATGACGTTTCGCTGTCCGAACGCGAGCGCGGAACGAAGGATCGCGCCGAGATTGTCGGGATTCTGTATCCCGTCAAGCACGAGCCTGACGCCGCAAAACGCATCGTCCCCGTCTGAGAACGGGCGGCGCACCTCGTCGCTGCATCGGACGGCGGCGACGACGCCCTCCGGCGCGCGTTCGTCCGTCACGCGCTCGAACGCGTGATCGGCCAATACGTATACGGGCGCGTCCGCCGACGATATCGTCAGCTCGAATTTATCGAGCGCGCGCTCGATACACATGACGAATTCGACGCGGAGACGCGAGGCGGAAGCCTCGCGCAGGAGCTTGACGCCATCGATCAGAAACAGTCCCTCGCGATCGCGGTTTTTCTTGTCGGAAAGGCCGGCGGCGAGGCTCACGATCCTGTTCTGACGGCTCGAAACGTAGATTTTTTCCATGATTTTCGCCTCGGTCAACGCGTTCGTAAATAGCACAAAAAACCGGCTGCGACCGGTTTTTTGACGATTTTTTCGATTAAAGCGCCGCTTTTGCGCGCTCGACGAGAGAGGCGAACGCCTCCTTGTCGGATACTGCGAGTTCCGCGAGCATCTTGCGGTTGAGGTCGATCCCCGCCGTTTTGAGGCCGTGCATGAACGTCGAATAATTCATTCCGTTCTGCTTTGCGGCTGCGGATATGCGCGTGATCCAGAGCGAGCGGAAATCGCGCTTCTTCTGTTTTCTGCCGACGAACGCGTAGTTGCCGCTCTTCATGACGGCCTGCTTTGCCATCTTGAAATGCTTGCTCTTCGCGCCCCAGTAGCCCTTCGCGCTCTTTAAAACTTTATTTCTTCTCTTGCGCGTCATCATCGCGCCCTTAACTCTTGCCATTGTCTGTTTCCTCCGTTAAAATTCTCTCTTTAATAGGCGCTTATTTGATTATCATGCGGCGCACGTTTCTTGCCTGCGCCTCTTCCATGATCGCGCCGGAACGAAGATGGCGCTTGCGCTTTGTGTCCTTCTTGCCAAGCTTGTGACGATGATCGCTGTGATTCATCTTAACCTTGCCCGTACCGGTAAGAGAGAATCTCTTTGCCGATGCCTTATGCGTCTTGATCTTACCCATTTCTTTACTCCTTGAAATAAAATGTACTTTCCCTATCGGACGATAACGTCCGCCGTGAAATCGATCGGGCCGTCAGACGGCCTCGCCCTCGACGGGGGTCTCGGCGGCGTCGTCGGCAGCCTGCTTTTTCGGCTGCTTTTCCGGCTTATCCGCCTTCTGCTTTATAGGATTTATCATCATCGTCATCTGCCGTCCCTCGAGCGTCGGCCGTTTATCGACCGAGCCGTATTCGCGGCAGCAGTCCTCGAACCGCGCCAGTACGTCGCGGCCTATCTGCTGATGCGCCATCTCGCGCCCCTTGAAGCGCAAAACGACCTTGACCTTGTTTCCGCCGGACAAAAATCCGATCGCGCGCTTCGACATCGTCTCGAAGTCGTGCGTATCGATCCGACAGGAAAGCTGCACTTCCTTGATCTCGACCGTCTGCTGCTTGCGCTTTGCTTCCTTTTCCTTTTTCTCGCGCTCATAGCAGAATTTGCCGTAATCCATGATCCTGCACACGGGAGGATCGGAATTCGGCGACATCAGCACAAGATCGAGTCCCTTGTCGTAGGCTATCTCTTTAGCCTTCGCCACGGAAATTATCCCGAGCTGCTCGCCGCCGTCCACAACGCGGACGACGCCGGAAATGCGGATCGCGTCGTTGATCTGATAATCCTTAGAGTTGTTTGCCATATACCTCCGTCCGATATAAGCCGCGGCATGGCGCCGCCCGAAAAATAAAACACGGGGGAACGATCCGTTCCTCCGCAAAACAACGCGCCGCGAATACTGCCCCGCGACCGCTGCATTTTGACCGTACCGACTGACGCCGCACGGTGGGATACGAATGTTCCGCTTCTTTTTTACGTGCAGAGTATAGCACATATTTCGCCGTCTGTCAAGCGGTAAGCGGAAGATTTTTACCCTTTGCGCGAAAATTTTTCCGAACATAAAAATGGTAAAAACCGCGTCGTTTTTGGGCGTTTTTTGATGTTTCGGTGCGTATGCGGCCCCCAAAGGTACGATTTTCCGTGAAATTTCACAATTTCTCTTGACAAAACTAAATCGTGGTCATAATTATGAAATTTTTTTGTTATTCTCGTTCATTTTGCCTATATACAAAAATCGCGCGCTTATTGTATAATAAACGCGCCGTAAAAAAATTATTGGCTAACTCCCGCAAAAAGCGGGACAAGCGCCGCAGTCATCATCCGGAGATATATCAATCTCATGATATCACTCATGCCGGAGGGTGGCTGCGCGTTTTGTTTTCTCACGCAATTCCGGCAAAACGGCGGGAAATCTGAAATAAAGTGTGGATTTTCCCGCCGATATATGATATAATGTTTTGTATCGTCATTATAATGCGCGATTTTACCGTGCCGCGGACGCGCTTCGTCCGCGAATCAAATCGATAGTCTGAAAGGAAACTTTTTATATATGCCGAGATTCACTGAAAAAGCCGATACGATGACGCTCCCCGCAGTCGCGCTGCGCGGACTCGTCGCGTTCCCGTCGGTGCCGCTCAGCTTTGAATGCGAGCGCGATATCTCGATCGCCGCAGTCGAGGCAGCGCTGTCGTCCGACATGATGATACTGCTCGTGACTCAGCGCGACATAGCCTGCGACGACCCCAAGCGCTCCGACGTCTACGGCGTCGGATGCGTCGCGCGCATCAAGCAGTCGGTGCGCACGCCGGAGGACGCGATGCGCGTGCTTGTCGAGGGTCAGTGCCGCGCCGTCGTCAACGGCTGGCACAACAACGGCGATTACATCACCGCCGACGTCATGACGAAGACCGTCACCCTCGACGGCGAGCCTGACGCGCGCACGCGCGCCGGTATGCGCGTTCTGTGCGGCGAGCTTGAGGAGCGCGTCTCCCAGCGCCACATATCGCGCGAGCTGCTCGCGGCTGCGCGCGCGATCAATTCGCCCGGGCTTCTGTGCGATTTTATCGCGTCGGGCGCGCTCGTCAAATGGGAGAACCGCCAGCGCGTACTCGAACAATTCGATCCGATCAGGCGTATGTCCGTGACGCTGCGCCTGCTCGGCGACGAGGCGGAGCTTATCGAGCTTGAGGCCGAGATCCAGAATCACGTCCGCGAATCGATGGGCGAAGCGCAGAGGGAGCATTTCCTGCGCGAACAGCTGCGCGTCATAAACGACGAACTCGGCTATTCCGACGACGAGGATTATTTAGACAAGATCGAGGCCGCCAAGCTGCCGGACGAGGTACGCGATAAACTGTTGAAGGAGGCGTCGCGTCTCGGTCAGCTCCAGCAGGGGACGCCCGATTCGGCGCTTGTGCGCAATTATCTCGATACGTGTCTTGCGCTGCCGTGGAATTCGGCGACGAAGGACCGCGTCGACGTCGCCGCCGCGAAAAAAATCCTTGACGAGGATCACGACGGCCTTGACAAGGTCAAGGACCGCATTCTCGAATATCTCGCAGTCAAGCAGCTCTCGCCGGAGCTGCGCCATCAGATAATCTGCCTCTACGGCCCTCCCGGGACGGGCAAGACGTCGATCGCGAAATCGATCGCGCGCGCGATGAAGCGCAAGTACGTGCGCGTATCGCTCGGCGGCGTCCGCGACGAGGCCGACATCCGCGGCCACCGCAAGACGTACATAGGCGCGATGCCTGGCCGCATAATCGCCGCGCTCACAGACGCGGGCGTCAAAAATCCGCTCATTCTCTTCGACGAGATAGACAAGCTGACGCGCGACGCCCACGGCGATCCCGCCTCCGCGATGCTGGAGGTGCTTGACTCCGAACAAAACAAAAACTTCCGCGATCATTTCGTCGAGCTGCCGTTTGATCTCTCCGACTGTATGTTCATCTGCACGGCGAACACGCTCGACACCGTGCCGCGTCCGCTGCTCGACAGAATGGAGGTCATCGAGCTTTCATCCTATACCCGCGCGGAAAAGCTGTCGATCGCGAAAAATCATCTGATACCGAAGCAGTGCAAGCGCCACGGCCTTGACCGCCGCCGCTTCCGCATCCGCGACGACGCCATATTCGAGCTTATCGACTACTACACCGCCGAGGCAGGCGTCCGCGGCCTCGAACGCGATATCGCGGCGCTGTGCCGCAAGGCGGCGCGCAAATTCGTCGAGGGCGAATGCAAAACGGCGTCGATCACGGCGGCGGACATAAAATCGTATCTCGGCGCGCGGCGCGTCATGCCGGAGCGCATATCTGATACGCCCGAGATCGGCGTCGTCAACGGGATGGCGTACACCTCCGTCGGAGGCGATTTGTTGAAAATCGAGGCGCTCGTCATGGACGGCACGGGTCAGATCAAACTGACAGGCTCGCTCGGCGACGTGATGAAGGAATCGGCCGGCATCGGCGTGAGCTACATCCGCGCGCACGCCGACGAGCTTGGGGTCGCGCCCGATTTTTATAAAACGAAGGACATCCACATCCATATCCCCGAAGGCGCGACGCCGAAGGACGGCCCGTCCGCCGGCGTCACGATGCTGTGCGCGATGGTGAGCGCGCTGTCCGCGCGTCCCGCACGTCCCGACATTTCCATGACAGGCGAGCTGACGCTGACGGGACGCATCCTCGCGATCGGCGGGCTGCGCGAGAAGACGTCGGCCGCATACGCCGCAGGCGTGCGCCGCATCCTGATCCCGCGCGACAACGAGGCTGATCTTGAAGAAATCGACCCGAACGTGCGCGCAAACGTCGAATTCACGCTCATTTCGAGCGCGTCCGACGCGCTCGGCGTCATATTCGCCGACGAGCCGCGACGCGGCGAATGCACGAGGCGCGCGCCCGAATGCGAGTGCGAATACGACACGATGCTGCCGACGATACCGACAAAGATCACGTCGACCTACAATATAACGTGATCTTCCCCGTGCCGCCAGCGCGTAGTTTTTTCACAAAAACGGGTATATTACATTACGCGGGGGCGGAGCGCGGATCGCACCGGAACGACTGCGATGCCGGCGCTTCCCCGCCCCGCATAAAAACGTGAAAAAACAAAATCGGGTGTGGCACGGAATGAAAACGAAATATTCAAATCACGATTCACATACGCTGAAAGACAACGCCGCAAAGAACGGCGCCGCCGTATGAACGACGAGACGATAATACGGATGCTCATATCGCGCTCGGAGCGCGCGATATGCGAGATGGAGAAAAAGTACGGCGACCGCCTGCGCGCGCTCTCGTTCTCGATAACGCGCGACCGCCTCGACGCGGAGGAATGCGTCAACGACGCGTTCCTCGCCGTGTGGAATTCGGCAAAATCGGGCGCGCCGTCGCCGCTTTACGCATATCTTTCGGAAACGGCGCGGCACATATCGTATAACCGCGTAAGATCAAGAAAAGCGCAGAAGCGCTGCGGCGTCACATACGATCTTTCCGATTACGAATCAACGCTCGCCTCCGGCGTCGACGTTTTCGACGAGCTTGAGGCGGACGCGCTGCGCCTTGTGATAAGCGATTTTCTGCGGTCGCTTTCGTCCGCCGAAAGGCTGCTGTTCACGCGCAGGTTCATGTTTTCCGATTCGTATGACGAAATCTCGCGCGCGCTCGGGATCAGCGTGAAGTCGGTTTCGGTGAGGCTGACGCGGCTGCGCGAAAAGCTGCGGCGTTATCTGAACGAAAGAGGGTATGTGATGGCAAACGGCAGAACGAAGAGCGGCAGACTCGAAAAGCTGAGGCGTGAGCTTGAGGCGCGCGGCGTCGCATTCACGGAGGCGGACAGGGCGCAGATAGAAAAGATCGAGTCTCTTTACGGCATAAAATTCCCGAAGACGCTTGCGGAGTTTTATATGCTCGGCGTGCCGACGGATGCGGACGGATATTTTCCGTCGTGGCTCGATATGTCAAATGAAAACGTCGAAGCGATAAATGCTCGCATCCGCGAGCCGAAGGAATCGCTATGGGCTGACGTCAAGGACGGCTTTTGGCTGCCTTTATGGGGCGAACGGCCGCAGTGTGACGACGCGTTCGAGGCGCGGTTTTGTGAGATCATGCGCGGCGCGCCGGCGCTCATACCGATATACGGCCGCCGCTGCGTCTGCGCCGTCGACGGCGTCGACGATCCGCCCGTGATCTCCGCCTCCGGCGGCAGCACAATCGTTTGCGGCTCGAATCTCGCCGATTTCCTGTCGCGCGAATTTTCGGGAAAGGACGGCGTCGCCGGCGCATCCGTCCGCATCCCGTTCTGGAGCGGCATCATCGAATACAACGCGCCGCGCGGAATTCGACAGAGCGCCCGCGCGTCATACGGGATCGGCAAAACGTACACGCTCGCGCCGATCGACGGCGGATTCGTTTATGTCGACGACTTTTCGCAGGGGCTTGCGTATGTGCAGTACAGCGACGGGCGGTGCGGATACATCGACCGCACGGGCAGGCTCAAAATACCGGCCGTGTTCCGCGATCCGAGGCAAAAGATCGTCGATCAAAACGGAGACGAATATTACACGTACAACGACACGCGGTTCCGCTCCGGCCTCGCCTGCGTCGCCGACGAAAACGGCAAATACGGCTACATCGACACGCGCGGCGAGCGCGCGATACCGTTCCGCTTTGATTATGCGGACGCGTTCTGCGAAGACGGCGAGATCACACAGCACGCGCTTGCCGCCCTCGAAGGCGAGAATGTCTATATCGACACACGCGGAGATGTGATATTCCGTCTCTCCGACATCGAACGCGACGAGGCATATAAGGACTACTTAGGATTCGACGGCGAGCTTATCTCCGTCGTAAGGGGCGGCAGGGTCGGTTACGTCGACGTTCACGGCAAAACCGTGATCCCGTTTGAATACGACGTGCCGGACTGCATCATCTACACATATTTTCGCGAGGGGCTTATGCGCGTCAAAAAGGACGGGTTTTGGCGCTGCATCGACAGAGACAACAACACCGTGATAGGTCCCCTGCATGACGTCGATTTCGTCGGCGACTTCAGAGCCGGCGTCGCGCTCATATCGCGCGGGGAGATCGAGCATCAGGACTCGAGCAACGCTAAAACAGCCGCGGACCGCGACAGGCTCGTCCACCTCAGATGTAAAAACATACGCAAGGGGCTGATAGACAAATCGGGAAACGTCATCCTGCAGCTTCTGTACAATGTGATCTATAATCTTAGCGACAGCGGCAGATACGTCGCGTTCCGCGACGGGCGCGAGTTCATCATAGACAGGTTTGGCAACGTCATAAACGAGCTGCGCGGACTGTGCTACGCAGGCTCCTCGTACCCGGGAAGCGGGTATATACGGGCAAAGACCGACGACGATCGCACCGCGATCCTCGACTATGACGGCAACATCGTTATGCCTCCCGTGTATGCGGACGTATCCGCCGAGCGCGGACACGCGATCGTCAAGGACGATCACGGCAGATTCGGCGTCGTCGACATTGACGGCAATATGCTCGTCCCGTTCGAGTTCGACCGCATCTCGCGCTTTGACAGCGAAGGCTGCTCGATCGCGCGGCGCGGCGACACGTACTGCGTGCTGCGTCTGATCTGAAATCGGCGTCAGCCGCCGCGATTCATCACCTCGGAAAGAATAAAACTATGCTCAACACAAACAATGTAACGCTCGCGATATCGGCGGGCAGACCCGATCAATTCATAAAGGAGCCGCTGCCGCAGGTGGCGCTTTCGGGGCGCTCCAATGTCGGCAAAAGCTCGCTCGTCAACGCGCTTCTCGGTCGAAAATCGCTCGCGCGCGTCAGCAGCACGCCCGGCAAGACGATCACCGTCAACTATTACCGCGTCGACGGCAAGCTGTTCCTCGTCGATCTGCCCGGCTACGGCTACGCGAAACGGACGCGCGAGGAGCAGGCAAAATGGTCGGCGCTGACAGACGGCTATCTCGTGCGCAATCCGAATATCGATCTATTGCGTCTCGTCCTCCAGCTCGTCGACGTGCGGATCGGTCCGACGTCCGACGACAACACGATGCTCGGCTGGCTCAACGAAAGCGGCATCCCCTACGCCGTGATCGCGACGAAATGCGACAAATGCTCGAAATCGGAGCTTGAATCAAACGTCGGCGCATTGCAGACTCACCCGAATATCGCCGCCGACGCGCCCATCATCCCCTTCTCTTCCACAAAAAACATCGGAATACGCGAGGTTTGGAGCCTCGTTTCATCCGTCACCGGAGTTAAATAATGTCTGATCTTATCTTTAGGATACTGCCATATCTTTTCCGCATACCGGCCGTGCTGATCGCGCTGACGGTACATGAGGTCTGTCACGGACTCGTCGCCTATAAGCTCGGCGACACGACGGCGCGCGACATGGGACGCCTGTCGCTCAATCCGCTCCGCCATCTGACGCCGCTCGGCTGCATCTGTATGATATTTCTCGGCTTCGGCTTCGCAAAGCCTGTGCCGATAAATACGCGATATTTCGAGCATCCGAAGCGCGACATGGCGCTGACCGCCATCGCGGGGCCGATCTCGAACTTGTGTCTTGCGATAATCGCGATACTGCTCGAATCGATCGGATATGCGATCCTCGGCGCAGTCTGGCCGAACGCGGCGGAAATGTCGGAGTTCGCCTATTACGTCACGTATTTCATCTTTTATTTTATACAGACGTTCTATCTGCTCAATCTCTCCCTCGCCGTGTTCAACATGATCCCCGTGCCGCCGCTCGACGGCTCGCGCGTGCTTTACGCGTTTCTGCCGGAGAAATACTACTTCGGCGTCATGCGCTACGAGCGCTATATCATGCTCGCCATGTTCGCTCTGATCTGGACGGGCGTTTTGAACGGCGTTTTGTCCGCCGCCGTTATCTGGCTGTCGAACGCGATACACTCGGCGGTTTCGCTTCTGCCGTTTTTGGGATAACGCGCCATGGAAACGATCACGTACAGGCTCGATCAGTTCGAGGGTCCGCTCGATCTGCTTTTATCGCTCATACAAAAGAATAAATTCGATATCGCCGACATACCGATCAGCATCATATGCGATCAATATCTCGACTACATAAACGCCGCCGAGGACAGGGATCTCGACGCGTCGTCCGATTTCATCGTGATGGCGAGCCGGCTGATGCTCATCAAAAGCAGAATGCTCCTGCCTAAGCCGGAAAAGAGCGAGGACGATCCCGCGCTCGATCTGTCGCGCGCCATTCTGGAATACGCGCGCGCGAAGGAGGCCGCGTCCGCGCTTTACGATATGTACTCCGTTTACGGCGGGCGGATGATAAAGGACACGGACGAGATCAAACCCGACACGACGATAAACGATCACGACATATCGCTTTTGTCAAAGGCGCTCGGACGCGTTTTGTCCGAGGCGCGCGCGGTCGAGGCGTCGTCGGCGCGCGTCACGCCGCTGATCAAAAAGCGCGCCGCCACCGCCGCCGAAAAGGCGGAATCTGTCATGAGCTACATGAACGAACACGGACGCGCCGACGCAGAAACGCTCCTTATGCGCGAGGAATCGAAAAGCGATATGATCGCCGTATTTTTGGCCATACTCGAGCTTTTGCGCAGCCAGAGGATCAGAATCGTCGAGGATGATGCTCATCCCGCAGACGACGGCACGCTAAGGACAGAATCGCTCACGTTCGAGCTTGCCGCAAATCCGACAGAAACGGAGAATATCCCCGAATATGATTGACAACGACACGCTTATGATAGAAAGCATCGATCCGCTCGACGGCATTGTTCTTCCCGAGGGCGCGGACAAAAAAACGCTCGCCGCCGCGCTCGAAGCAATACTTTTCGCCGCCGGACATCCGATCACGTATGAAAAGCTCTCCGCCGTACTCGGCATCCCCGAATACGCCGTGAGCGCGCTCGCGCGCTCGATGGCGCGCGAATACGACGGCGGCAGCTCGCCGCGCGGCATCATGATGCTGACGTTTGACGACAGCTGCCAGCTCTGCACAAAGGAGCAGTTCGCACCGCTCATCAAGGAGGCGCTCGGCATACGGCGCGGCGGCAACTTGTCCGCGTCGTCGCTCGAGGTACTCGCCGTGATCGCATACAATCAGCCGTGTACGCGGTCTTATGTCGACACCGTTCGCGGAGTCGATTCGGGCTACATAGTCTCGTCCCTGACCGAAAAGGGACTCATCGAGCAGCGCGGACGGCTCGACGTCCCGGGACGTCCGATCCTTTACGGAACAACGGAGAATTTTCTGCGCGTATTCGGCATCTCGTCCGTGGACGAGCTGCCGGCCGTATCGGGCGCGAAGGACACGGGCGAAGAGACGGACGCCGGCGAGATCGACATCTGACCCTTCCACATCAAAAACGAACGGAGGTGGCGCAAATGACAGCGCTTATCATACTTGCCGCGATCGCGGCGCTGCTGTTTATTCTTCTTTATTCAAGAATAGCGCTGTCGCTGTCGCTCGACGATTCCCTGACGCTCACGGTCCGATATCTGTTTTTGAAAATTAAGCTCGTCCCGTCCGAGGGCGGCCGCGTGAAGCTCGGCGATTACACATATAAGCGCGCGAAAAAGAGAGAGGCCGCAAGGGCGAAAAAGGAAGCGGAAAAAGAGGCTGAAAAAAAACGCGCCGAGGCTGAAAAAAAGCAAAGCGGCCGCACCGACGGCAAAAAACGCTGCGATCGCGAGGACGGCAGCGATCGCGAGGATCGCGGCGATCGCGGGACGAAAAAGAAGCAGAGCGTCGTTTCGCTGCTTTACGAGATACGCGGCGTCATCATTTCCCTTTTAAAGCGCGCGCCCAAAAAGCTCAGAGTCGAGATATCGCGTCTGTGGCTCGACGTCGGCGGCGGCGACGCCGCTGCGGCTGCCGTCACATACGGCGTCGTGACGCAGGCCGTCGGCGCGGCGCTAACGCTGTTTTCGTCCTATGCCGACTTGAGAGTCGGCGGCGACGCCGTATATATCACACCGAATTTCCTGTCGGGCAAAATAACGGCGCGCGTTCGCGCGCGCGTATCGGTGCGCGTCGGGTCCGTCTTCGGTCTCGCATTCAGATTCGTTTTCGATTTCCTGCGCGTCAAAATGACGCGCGGCGATCAGGCATAAATCAAACAAGAAAGGACAAATCCATGAACGGCAACAACAAGATCAGCGAAAGCAACAAGATCAGCGACATAATCAAAACGTCGCTCGAAAACATCCGCACCGTCGTCGACGCCAACACCATCATCGGCGAACCGATCAACACGCCGCAGGGCATCACGATCCTGCCCGTTTCAAAGGTCGCTGTCGGATTCGCCTCCGGCGGATTCGATTATCTCGGCAAAAACGCGACAAAGTCGGATAAGGAGCATGGCAACAACTTCGGCGGCGGCGGCGGAAGCGGCCTTTCCGTCGATCCCGTGGCGTTTCTCATCATCTCGCCGGACGGCGGCGTCCAGCTTCTGCCCGTGACGGTCCAGACGCAGAAATCGGACGTGGCGGCCATAATGGACAAGGCTCCGGCGCTCATCGACAAGATCAAGTCGCTGCTTCCCAAAAAGAAGAAAAAGGATGCCGAGGCTGAATCTGACGCCGACGCCGAGGCGGACGAGGATCCGTCCGACGAGGACGATATCTCCGACGAGATCGTCGACGAGATGATAAACGAGGCGGCAGATACCGCAGAATAAATCGTTATTTTCAAAAAATTCCACGGCGTTTTCCCGTATGACGCCGCGCGCCGCGCGGAAAAATAAACTCGAATAATACAGTTTCGGAGTTTATTTATGAAAATTATCCGCCGGATCGCAGCGGCGCTTTTGGCCGCGCCGCTTTTGGCGTGCCATGCCGTGACGGTCAACGCGTTCTCCGGCACGTCGGCGCGCGCCGCGATCCTGATCGAGGCGTCGGGTCAAAACGTCATATACGAATCGAACGCGGACGCGCGTCTTCCCATGGCAAGCACCACGAAGATCATGACGGCGCTCTGCGTCATCGAGTCATGCCCTCTCGACATGAAGGTCACCGTCACCGCCGACGCCGCCAGCGTCGAGGGTTCGTCCGTTTATCTTCGCGAGGGCGAGACGCTCACCGTCGAGGATTTGCTTTACGCCGTGATGCTCGCGAGCGCAAACGACGCCGCGACGGCGCTCGCCGTCGCCGTGTCAGGCTCCGTCGACGCGTTCGCGGAGCTGATGAACGAACGCGCGCGTTCGCTCGGCCTCAATAATACGCATTTCACAAATCCGCACGGGCTTGACGACGAGGATCACTACACAAGCGCGCGCGATCTGGCCGTGATTACGGCGGAGGCGCTCAAAAACGAGACCTTCCGCAAGATCGCGTCCACGTATAAGCATACGATACCGGCCGCCGACGGCGGTGTGCGTATGCTCGTCAATCACAATAAGCTGCTGCGCGCGATGGACGACGTGATCGGAGTCAAGACAGGCTTCACAAAGCGGTGCGGGCGATGCCTTGTCACCGCCGCCGAACGCGGCGGCGTGACCGTGATCGCCGTCACGCTGTCCGATCCGGACGATTGGCGCGATCACGCCGCGATGCTCGAATACGGCCTTCGCTCGTATAAATCGCTCGTACTTGCCGAATCCGGCTCACTTTCGTTTCCCGTCCCCGTCTGCGGCGCGGACGCCGATTTCGTCATAGCGAAAAATGACGAGGCGCTGTCGATATGCGTGCCGGCGGACACACCGGAGCCGCGCCGCGTCGTCGAGCTTTATCGGTTCATGTTCGCGCCCGTTATGAGCGGCGAAACGCTCGGCCGCGTCAGCTGGTACGGCGCGGACGGCGAATGCCTCGGCAGCGTGCGGCTTTACGCGTCCGAGTCCGTCCCCGCGCGCCGGACGCCGACGCCGTTTGAAAAATTCAAAAGCTTTTTTGCAAAAGGAGAATCGCAATGAAACAGTTCATGGATAACGACTTCCTTCTCTCTACCGATACGGCGCGTCATCTTTATCACGACGTCGCCGCAGGACTCCCCGTCATCGATTATCACTGCCACGTCCCGCCGCGCGAGATCGCCGAGGACAGAAAATGCTCCAATATCACCGAGCTGTGGCTCGGCGGCGACCACTACAAGTGGCGCGCCGTCCGTTCCGCCGGCGTGCCGGAGCGCTACATAACGGGCGACGCGTCCGATTACGAAAAATTCCGCGCTTACGCGTCCGTGATGCCGCGTCTGATCGGCAATCCGCTCTATCACTGGACCCATCTCGAGCTGCGCCGCTACTTCGACTGCGATCTCATCCTCTCGCCCGAAACGTGCGACGAGATCTGGAAGCTGACCGCCGACGCGCTTGCAAAGGACGAATACAGCGTTCGCAATATCATCCGCCGCTCCAACGTCGAGGTGATCTGCACGACGGACGATCCCGCCGATACGCTTGAATATCACGAGGCGATCGCCGCCGATAATACGTTTGCAACGAGAGTTTATCCCGCATGGCGTCCCGATAAGGGCGTCAACGTCGACGCCGCAGGCTTCGGCGACTACATAAAAAAGCTCGGCGACGCCGCAGGCGTCAAAATAGTCGATCTCGAATCGCTGTTTGAGGCGTACCGCCGCCGCATCGATTTCTTCGCCGCTCACGGATGCCGCGTCGCGGATCACGGCTTCGACGTCTATCCGACGTTCGTAAAGCCCGATCCGTATCACGCCGATCTCATATTCAAAAACGCGCTTTTGAATAACGGCAATATCACCGACGAGCATGACGTCTGCCTTTACAAAACCGAGATGATGCGCTTCTTCGGCTCCGAATACGTCAAGCGCGGCTGGGCGATGCAGATACATTTCGGCGTGCTGCGCAATCCGAACGCGCGTATGTTCGCGCGTCTCGGCCCCGATACGGGCTTCGATACGATCGGCGACACGGTGCCGATGAAAACGCTCGCCGCCCTTTGCAGCTATCTCGATTCAAACGACGCGCTGCCGCGCACGATATTGTACCCGATCGCGCCTCAACAGAATGCCGCCGTCGCGGCGCTCTGCGGCAGCTTCCAGACGTCGGGTGACGGATTCCCGCGCATGATGCAGGGCAGCGCATGGTGGTTCGCCGATACGCTCGACGGTATGCGCACGCAGATGACGACGCTCGCGTCGCTGTCGGTGTTCGGATCGTTCCTCGGTATGCTGACAGATTCGCGCAGCTTCACCTCGTACCCGCGCCACGAATATTTCCGCCGTATCCTCTGCGATATAGTCGGTCATTGGGTCGAGGACGGCCTTTACCCCGCCGACGCCGACGCCGATAAGATCGTCGCCGATATCTCATACAATAACGCGAAAAATTATTTCAAATTCTGATCCGCTATAAAAAAACGAGGCGCCCCGCGCCTCGTTTTTTTCTGTCGTGAATGTGATCAAATCGGCGTTCGCTTCGCCGTCGCACGAACGTGCGACGCAAAGGCGAACACACTTGCCAAATACCCCTTGTAATAAAAGTTTTGAAGGGATTGTTAAGGAAACTTTCCGCTTGCGGAAAGTTCGACTTTCATTCAAAAGTTCCCCTTAAGCGGGGTGCGGGGCAAAGCCCCAAAAAACCATCCTCATCTGACCGTGATGCGGAACGCGACGGGGGCGTCGCTTTTTACTGATTTCGTCTTAACGTGCAGCGCGTCCTCGCGTCTTTCCCATTCGGGAGTTTCGTCCGAGCCGAGGACGGCGACGTTCTTGACGATGCCGTGGAAATTCGGCTTCGACGACGCGTCCCTCTCCCCGAGCGCGGGGAATTTCACCTCGCCCGATTCGGGATACTTCATCACGAACGCGTAAATCGAGTCGCCGCGGCACGTATATCTCACGTCGTCGGATGTGAAATCCTTCTTCGCGCCGTCCGTGAACTGCCCCTCCGGTATCGCCGTCGGCCCCTCCGCCGATACGCGCCACGGGCGCGTGCCGTAGATCGCCTCGCCGTTCGCTTTGAGCCATTTTCCGATCGTGTAAAGAATGTTCGCGTCCTCCGCCGTGATCGTGCCGTCCGCGCGCGGACCGACGTTTAAGAGCAGATTCCCGTTCTTCGATACGATATCGACAAAATCGCGGATTATCGAGATCGGGTCCTTGAAGTGATTGTTCTCCGTGTAGCACCATGAATTGTACGCGCACGCCGTGTCCGTCTGCCACGGATACGGCTTGCAGTCCGCAAACTGACCGCGCTCGACGTCGACCGTCGCGCATCCGAACGCGAACGCGTCGTGCTTGTAGCATATGACCGGCTCGTATCCCATCTCGGCCGCTCTGTCATAGTAGTACGCGGCAAATTTCATAAGATACGGCTTGACGGCGCTGTGCTGTATCCACCAGTCGAAATAGATGAGGCGCGGCGCGTATCTGTCCACGATCTCGCAGCAGCGAAGCAGCCAGTCAGTCAGATATTCGTCCGACGGCGTCGGCGTGCTGAATAAATCCTGATGATTCGGCTCCGGCATCGCCGGCCAGTAGAAATCGCCGCACTCCATCGGCTCTTTGATGTCGGAGTCGAAATCCCTGCCGTGTCCCATGAAGAACCAATGCTCGACTCTGTGCGACGACGCGCAGATATTCATCCCGCGGCGCTCGCACGCGGATTTCAGCTCGCCGAGAGTGTCGCGGCACGGCCCCATGTTGTACGCGTTCCACTCCGACAGCTCGCTTTTGTACATCTGGAACCCGTCGTGATGCTCCGCGACGGGGACGACGTATTTCGCGCCCGCCTCGGAGAACAGCTCCGCCCATTCGTCGGCGCTGAATTTTTCCGCCTTGAACATCGGGATGAAATCCTTGTAGCCGAAATCCTTTTGCGGTCCGTATGTCTTTACGTGATGCTCGAACTCGCGCGTCCCCTCGATGTACATTGAACGCGAGTACCATTCGTTTGCAAACGCCGGTACGCTGTAAACGCCCCAGTGGATGAATATGCCAAATTTCGCGTCGCGGAACCAGCGCGGCGTCTCATACTGCGACAGCGAATTCCAATCGGGCTTATACCGGCCGCGCCCGATCACCTCGTCGATACGCCGCAGGTAATCCTCGCGGAAGCTTTTCTGCATAGCGTTCATATCATGCTCCTTTGATCGCGTGCTTTTTTATAATTTTACCACATAAATCGCGCGGCGTCTACATTTATTTTCGATCGAACGCGGCGGCGCGGCAAAATCGCCGGCGGTAAAGAGCCGACTGCTCGACGCGGCAAGTGATTTGCCGCCGGCAAATACAGCAAAAAACCGTTCGCGCGCCGGTCTGCCGGTGAAATGCGAACGGTTTTATATTCATTTCCATGACCGGCCGTGCCGGTCGATGCGGGAAGCAGCAAATATTCCCGCCCGAGTTCGCGCCTCAGCCGAACTGCTCCGTGCGCGAACGCGAAATATTGATTGCGCCTTCGGGGATCATCGAAATATTGTCGAGCGATTTGCCCGTTCCGAGCGCGACGCACGATATCGCCTTGTCGGCGACGCGCGTCGGTATCCCCGTCGCGTTTGCGATGAGATTGTCAAGACCGTAGAGCAGACTGCCGCCGCCCGTCATGACGATGCCGTTTGCGACGACGTCGCCGATCAGCTCCGGCGGCGTCCGTTCGATAACGGCGCATACGGCCTCCACAATCGAGGTTATAGGCTCCTCGAGCGCCTCGATCATCTCGTCCGACCAGACGCGTATCATCTTTGGCAGTCCCTGTATGAGACAGCGCCCCTTGACGTCGATGTATTTGCGCTCCTCGCGGTTCCACACCGATCCGATCGCGATCTTGATCGCCTCGGCGGTGCGCTCGCCGATCAGGACGTTGTACTTTCTGCGCACGTATCTGATTATGGCCTCGTCGAATTTATCGCCCGCGATCTTGATCGATTCCGACACGACGACGCCGCCCAGCGATATGACTGCGATATCAGTCGTGCCGCCGCCGATGTCGATCACCATGTTGCCGTTCGGCAGCGATATATCGAGTCCCGCGCCGATCGCGGCTGCGACCGGCTCCTCGATCAGATACGTCTTTTTCGCGCCGGCCTGCGTCGCCGCGTCGACGACGGCGCGCTCCTCGACCTCCGTGATCCCGCTCGGTACGCATATCATGACGCGCGGCTTGAACACGATCGGGCCGTTCGCCTGACGTATGAAATGCTGTATCATGCGAAGGGTGATCTCGTATTGGCTTATGACGCCGTCGCGGAGCGGTCGGATCGCCACTATATTGCCCGGCGTGCGTCCCAGCATCTGCTGCGCTTCCCTGCCGACCTTCAGTATTCTGTCCGTATTTTTATCTATCGCCACGACCGACGGCTCCTTAAGCACGATCCCCTTGCCCTTTACGTAGACAAGGACCGTTGCCGTGCCGAGGTCGATACCTATATCCCTCTGAAACATTATTTTCTGCCTTTTATATAATCGAGCCGCGTTCGCGGCGCATGGATATTCCCTTTAATTATATATGATGCACGCGCGATTTTCAAGTATGCAAAGGGCGCATAATTCCGACGTGTTGCTGCCTTTTTATTCCTTTTTCGACCGTTTCGTCTTTGCAAGCGCATATACCGACACGGAATCCGCGCCGGCGTCGTATAAAAGCGACGCGCACGCGGACAGCGTCGAGCCTGTCGTTATTATATCGTCGATCAAAATGACGCGCCTTTGTGATATTTTTTCGCTTATCCCGCGTCTCAGCCTGACAGATTCCGACGCCGATTCGGCGCGCTCCGCCGCCGATTTCGTCTTCTGCGCGTCCCGCGCCGTATTCTTGAACGCGCATATCATCTCGCATCCGAGCAGCCGCGACAGCTGCTTCGCCGTCATCATCATGTGGTCGCCGCCATGCTCGCGCACGGACCGGCTCCGCCTCGGTGCAAATGTCAAAACCGCGTTCGATATCGCAGAATCGCCGCCGCGTCTGATCCGCTCGGCCAAAAGGCTCGCCGCAAAGCTGATGCTGTCCCTGTTCTCCGTGCTTTTTATCGAATAAATGAGCCTTGACGACGCGCATCCGCGCCGTCCCTTGTCGTATGAAAAGCAGCAGCCGCAAGCGTCGATCCCGATCGAGACGAGCGCCTCCGGCGCGCATTCGCATTCGCAATACGGCCGCCCGCAGATGCTGCACAGTTCGTTTTTCGACGTCTCCAGATCAGACAGGCACCGCGCGCACAGGCATCCCCTCGACACTGAATCGGGATCGGCCAGCATCGCGTATCTGCCGGCGTCCGCGCCGACAGGAGCCTCGCCGCGGCAGCATACGCATCGCGGCGGATACAGAAATTCCGACGCCGCGCGCCATGCCCAGCGGACGGCGCCAACAATACCGCGTCCGTTTTCGGCGCTCATAACGCGCCTCCGGCGCGTGAGAACTGCTCGCGTATCCGTTTTTCGAGGCCGGTGTGCTTCATATCGTCCGTCACTCCGTCCACCATCCGCATAACGATATCGTCTCTGCCGACGAGTATCGCCATCTTGGACGCGCGCGTGATCGCCGTATAGAGCAAACGGCGCGTCATCAGCTGCGGCGGACATCCGTATACGGGGATTATTACGACCGGATATTCGCTTCCCTGGCTTTTATGCACCGTGATCGCGAATGCGTGTTCAAGCTCGCCGTCGAGCGCGAAATCGTAGTAGACGCGCCTGTCGTCGAAGATGATCACCATGCGGTCGTTCTCCGGCTCGATGCGCTCTATCCTGCCGATATCGCCGTTGAATACGCCGATGCCGTCGGGTTCGTCCCCGATCGCGCTGACGCCGCCGTCGCGGTACCATTCGAGCTTATAATTGTTTTTCGTCTGCATCACGCGGTCGCCCTCGCGGAACACGATCTCGCGCGATTTATGCTCGCGCTTATTCGGCGACGGCGGATTCAAGCGCTCCTGAAGCGCCGCGTTGAGTGCGTCCGTGCCGGCGGCTCCGCGCCGCGACGGAGTTATGACCTGTATCCCGTCCGCGATCTCGTCGCCGTATGCGGCCGGAAGCCGCGACGCGCACAGATCGACGACGGTAGATGCGATAGAATCGTCGCTTCTGCGGTAAAGAAAGAAAAAGTCGCCGCTCTTGTCTGTCAGCACCGGATACCGGCCTTCGTTTATCATCGACGCGTTCGTTATGATGCGGCTCGATTTTGCCTGACGGAATATCTCAGACAGGCAAACCGTATGGATCGCGCCCGACGCGATTATATCGTGCAGCACGTTTCCCGCGCCGACCGACGGCAATTGATTCGAGTCGCCGATCAGGATCAGCCGCGCGCCCGGGCGTATCGCGGCGAGCAGCGCGTTCATCAGCATCACGTCTATCATTGACGATTCGTCGACGATCACCGCGTCAGCCTCGAGCTGATTATGCTCGTCGCGCGTGAACCGCGGATACGATCCGTCGTTGTACTCCATTTCGAGCAGTCTGTGGATCGTTCTCGCGTCTGATCCGGTGGCCTCGCTCATCCGCTTCGCGGCGCGTCCCGTCGGCGCCGCCAGCTCGATATTCTCGAGTCCCATCCTGCGGAAAATCTCTATCAGCGCTTTCACGACTGTCGTCTTTCCCGTTCCCGGGCTGCCCGTCAGCACCATGACGCCGCCGCGAAGAGCGTCCGTTATTGCCTGCCGCTGGAGCGGCGCGTATTCGATATCGTATTTTAGCTCGAGTATGCGGATGAACCGCTCCGCGTCGTCGGAATTGACTGCCGGACACATCCTGTCAAGCGTGCATAGGCGCTTCGCTATCGACGTTTCCGCCGCATAATACGTATCGAGATAGCACATCCCGTCGTCGATCACGAGCTTTCTGCGTCCCGTCATGCTCGATATTGACGACCGCACCTTTTCCCTGTCGATATGTAGAAGCGCCGCCGTTCCGTCCGCGACCTCGTCCTCCGGCATACATACATGGCCGTTCACGTTCGCGTTCTGCACGAGATAATATACGATCGCGCCCTCGATACGCTCCGAGCTGTCGGCGGGGACGCCGAGCGCCAGCGCGATCTCGTCCGCCTTCGTAAAGCCTATCCCGCTTATCTCGCCGCAAAGTCTGTACGGATTTTTCCTGATTATATCGACGGCGGCCGCGCCCCATTCCTTGTATATTTTCATCGACGTCGCCGGTCCGAAATATTCGCGGCAGAACATCATGACGGAGCGCGATCCCGTATGCTCGATAAAGCTGTCGTGTATCTCGGCGGCGCGTTTTTTCGATATGCCGTTCACCTCGGCAAGCCAGTCGGGGTGATTCTCGATCACGTCGAACGTGTCGGCGCCGTACATCTGCACAATTCGCTTCGCCGTAACGGGGCCTACGCCCTTCACGCTGCCGGAGGCTAAATATCGCATTATCTCCGTCGCCTCGACGGGGAGGCACGCCTCCGCGCTCTCGACGCGGAACTGGCGTCCGAAGCTCGCGTGCAGCGTCCAATTCCCGTAGAGCTTGACGGATTCGCCCTCGGATACGTGCGGCATTACGCCGACGGCGGTGACGAATTCGCCCGCGTCCGATTCCACGTCGCATACGGTATATCCCGTATCGTCGCTGCGATATATTATATTTTCAACGACGCCGCTGATCGTTACAGGCTCGTCCATATCCCGCTGTTTTCAGCGGGGGAGACGCTTTGCGCGCAAAGCGTCTCCCCCGCGCTTCCTCCGTCAATTTTATCGATTTGTGCTTTGACTTGCCGGTGAGAGTTATTATTTGTTAAACGCCGCTCTCAGCTCGTCGGCAAGATCGGTCTTCTCCCAGAGAACGCCGAGATCCTCGCGTCCCATATGGCCGTATGCCGCAAGCTGTCTGTATATCGGACGGCGCAGATCGAATTTCTCGATCAAATACGCGGGACGCAGATCGACGTGTTCCATGATGTAGCGTCCAAGCTCGTCCTCGTCTACGTTCGCGGTGCCGAACGTCTCGATCATCACGGAAACGGGCTTCGCCACGCCGATCGCGTATGCGATCTGAATCTCGCATTTGCGCGCGAGTCCCGCAGCGACTATGTTTTTAGCGATGTAACGCGCCGCGTATGTCGCCGTTCTGTCGACCTTTGTCGGGTCCTTGCCGGAGAACGATCCGCCGCCGTGACGCGCGTAGCCGCCGTATGTGTCGACGATGATCTTACGTCCCGTAAGGCCGCTGTCGCCGGCGGGGCCGCCGATCACGAATCTGCCCGTAGGGTTGACGTATATCTTCGTGTTCTCGTCCATCATATCGGCGTCGATCGTCGGCTTTATGACGCGTTCGATCACGTCGCGGCGTATCGTTTCAAGGCTTGCCTCGGGCGAATGCTGCGTCGATACGACGATCGTATCGATGCGCACGGGGCGGTCGTTTTCGTCGTATTCGACCGTGACCTGCGATTTTCCGTCGGGACGCAGATAATCAAGCTCGCTGCTCTTGCGCAGAGCCGCAAGCCTCCGGCACAGCTTATGCGAAAGCGAGATCGGCAGCGGCATAAGCTCCGGCGTCTCGTCGCACGCGTATCCGAACATCATGCCCTGATCTCCCGCGCCGGTGTCGTATTTATCCGTGATCTCGCCCGCCTTCGCCTCTGCGGACTTGTCCACGCCGAGCGCGATGTCGGGGCTTTGCTCATGTATCGAGCTGACGACGGCGCACGTATCGCAGTCAAATCCGTATTTTGCGCGATCGTATCCGATCGAGCGGACGACGTCGCGAACCGTCGACTGAATGTCGACGTATGCGGACGTCGTGACCTCGCCCATTACCATGACGAAGCCCGTCGTGCAGAACGTCTCGACCGCAGCGCGGCTCATCGGATCGCGAGCTAAAAGCTCGTCGAGTATTGCGTCCGATATCTGATCCGATATCTTATCGGGATGTCCCTCCGTCACAGATTCGGATGTGAAAAGTCTTTTTTTAGCCATTCTGTATCCCTCCCGTGAATATCACGATAAAAAGCTGAGAAATCCGAGAAATCCGTATGAAATGCCGCTCATTATAAGTCCGGCGAACAGCACCCCGCAGAATACCGACAAGATCGCGTAGCCGAATTTCATATCGAGCAGCGCAGCGATCAGCGATCCCGTCCACGCGCCCGTCCCGGGCAGCGGTATCCCGACGAAAAGCGCGAGACCGAGCGTCGCGTATCTCGTCACCTTGTCCGACCGTTTAGCTCCGTGCGCCTCGATCCACAAGGCGATCTTTTCGAGCTTCGGGATCTTTTTCATCCATGCGAGTATCTTTTTAATGAAAAGCAAAATAAACGGTACGGGCAGCATATTGCCGAGTACGGACACCGCATAGCAGAGCGCGGGATGAATCCCGAGCAGCGCGCCTGCCGGCACGGAGCCGCGTATCTCGATAAACGGTACCATCGATATGAAAAATACGTACAACAGATCAAGCATAAATAACTCCGGATAAATTCGGCACAAGGCCAGATTATATTATATCTCAAATATTTGATTATGGCAATAGCTTTTGAAAAATATTCGCGGTCGCCTCGCCGCGCATAATTTTCGCTTTTTATGCGCATCATAATCGTGATAACTGCCGTCGGAGGTGTTCATATGCCGACCGTTCTCATACGGACGTTGATCATATACTGCATACTCGAGCTTTCGATGAAGCTGATGGGAAAGCGGCAGCTCGGCGAGTTCGAGCTGTCGGAGCTTGTCACGACGCTTTTATTGTCCGAGCTTGCCGCCTTGCCGATCTCCGATCCCGACATCCCGCTCTACTATATGGCCGCGCCCGTCGCGCTGATCGTATCGCTCGAGGTGATAACGTCGTTTTTGTCGGTCAAAAGCGGCGCTGTGCGCCGCGTTTTTTCGGGGCGTCCGAGCATTTTGATCTGCCGCGGCGTCCTCGATCAGCGCGAGCTGCGGCGGCTCCGCATCAGCACGAGCGAGCTGCTCGGTCAGCTTCGTCAGAACGGTTACGGCGACATCTCCGATGTGTACTATGCCATCGTCGAGGACGACGGCAAGCTGTCCGTTTTCCCGCGCGCCGACAAACGTCCGCCCAATATCGGCGAGATCGCCGACGTTATGTCGGGACAGACTGTGCCTGACAGCGGCGTCGCGCACGCGCTCATCATCGACGGCGACCTGATCGAGCAGAACATAAAGGCGGCGCGGAAGACGCGCGCGTTCGTCGAGCATCAGTTGCGCATGGCGAAATGCGAAAGGCGCGACGTTCTGCTTCTGCTCTGCAACGACAGCGACGAGGTCACACTTATAAAAAAGGAGCGCGGCTGAGCCGCGCCTGTGGTAATTTGAAATGAAATCGTTTGTTTTCGCGATCGTTCTGATCGCGGCGCTTTTGTCGATCACGATCGTCGCGTCCGTTTACACGGACGAATACGCCGACAGGCTGATCGCGCTCGCCGCGGAGGCGGACGCGGCCGATCCGGACGGACGCGCGTATGCCGTGGAGCAGATCAGGCGCGTCTGGGATGAGGCAAAATTCACGGTGTGCATATCCGTTCACCGAAAAGAGGTGACGCGCACCGAAACGCTCATCGACTCGCTCGACGTTCTGTCACAAAAAGGCGCTACGGACGCGGAATATTACGGCGCGTGCAGACTTCTGAAAAGCGAACTGCGCCATATAAAGGATCTGTCGCGTCCCTCGCTCAGCAACATCCTTTGATGGATGGTTTTTGGGGCGCTGCCCCAACCCCCGCTTAAGGGGGGCTTTTAAAAAAGCCCCCTTAAGAATCCCCGCAAAACTTTTATTACATGGATTATTGTGCGAGTGTGTTCGCCTTTGCGATGCGCGTTTATGCGCCTACGAAGTAGTCGCGCAAGCGCGAACACCGATTTTTGGGGCAAAGCCCCGTACCCAGCTTCGGGGGAACTTTTAAGAAATTCCTTAACAATCCCTTCAAAGCTTTTATTACAATACATTCTCTACCAAACAAAAAGGGGCGACACCCCTTTTTGTTTTGGCAATATGAACGCGCGGCGCAGAGATAAGCGCATTTGCTCTAAACCATCGGTGTTCGCGCTCGCGCGACTACTTCGTCGACGCACGAATGTCAGATGCAGAATCTAACACTCTTGCCCTTTATACCCTGTAATAAAAGTTTTTGAAGGATTCTTAAGGGAACTTTTTTCAAAAAGTTTCCTTAAGTGGGGTTTGGGGCGCTGCCCCAAAAACCATAATCCTACCTAAACAAGGCGCCGTTGGCGTCGAAGATGCCCGTGCGCGTGATCGAATACGAGTCGCCGTCCGGCGATATATCGTCAAGCGTGATCCCCGTCGCGTTCGTCACCGCTTTTACGACGTATTCGGGATTCAGATACGACTCCGACGCGGCGTCGAGCCGCGTTTTTATGCGCAGCTCGCGTCCCCCGCCCTCGCATTCGAGCGATTTTATGAACGGGCGGATATCGCATTCGATCTCGCCCGATTTCGTGCGCTTTTTCTCGATCACAGGCCCCGACATCATCCGCTCGACCGCCGCGATCGGATCGGCGCAGCAATTTCCGCCGCAAATTACGATCTCGTAATCCGAATATGCGATATCGCGGAATTTTCTCGTCGGCGCGTAGACGTCTGAAATTTTTATGTCGTCGGGCGACTCGCAGCGCAGACGCTCCGCAATCAGCGCGCAGTCCGCGCCCTCGCCCGCCACCTTTACGTCGAACAGCTCGTAATTGCTCTCGACGCCGACCGAAAGCGGCAGTGCGAACACGAGCTTCGGATGCGGATTGAACCCCTCCGTATAATATATCCCGATGTCGGCGCGGATCAGCATACGCGTTACGGTCCGCATCAGATCGAGATGCGAAATGAACGACAGCGCGCCTGTTTTCGTGAACGCGACGCGCACAGGCGACGTTGCCGCTGTCGCCGACATTTTTACTTCTCTCTCATTTTCCGACACAGCGTATCACCTCCGTATACATATGCGCCGCAGCCCGAACAATGCTCGCGGCAGTTCAACGACGGCTCCGATCTCTTCGCCGCCTCCCATTCGCGCAGCAAAAATTTATCCGTCACGCCGACGTCTATGACGTCCCACGGCAATATCTCATCCGGCGTGCGCTCGCGGCGCGCGTAGAAATCGGGATCGACGCCGGCGGTGTCGAACGCCTCGCGCCATTTTTCGTATGAGAAATGCTCGTCCCACGCGTCGAAGCACGCGCCTCGCGCGTGCATTTCGAGCATCACGCGCGACAGACGCCTGTCGCCTCGCGCAAGCACGGCCTCGACGAACGACACTTCGGAATCGTGGAAATTGTATTTGATCCGTCTGTCGTGGATGTTGTCCGCGATCAGGCGCTGGCGGCGCACGAATTCATCCGGCGTGATCTGCGGCGCCCACTGAAACGGCGTTTTCGGCTTTGGGATGAAGCACGCCGTCGAGATCGTCACCTGCGGCGGGCGCTTCTTATTGCGGCCCTCCGTTTTGTAGTATTCTACGATCACGCGCTCCGCGAGCTGCGCGATCCCGATCACATCCTCGTCTGTCTCGGTCGGCAGACCGATCATGAAATACAGCTTTACCTGCGATTTTCCGGCCTCGAACGCGATGTGGACCGCGTTCATTATATCCTCTTCGCGGACGTTTTTGTTTATCGCGTCGCGCAGTCTCTGCGTTCCCGCCTCCGGCGCGAACGTCAGCCCCGACGAACGAACTCCGCTTATCTTCGCCATCAGCTCGCGCGTAAAGCTGTCGGCGCGCAGCGACGGCAGCGACAGCGATATTTTGTTGTCGTTCGTCCATTTTATCAGCTCATCGGTCAGTCTGTCGACGCACGTATAATCGTCGATCGCGAGCGACGTCAGCGATATCTCGTCGTAGCCCGTGTTTTTGTACATTTCCTCCGCCTGACGGCACAGCGTCTCGACCGATCTGTCGCGCACGGGACGATACGTCATGCCGGCCTGACAGAAGCGGCAGCCTCGTATGCAGCCGCGGAACACCTCGAGCATTATGCGGTCGTGAACAACCTCCGTATACGGCATCACGGGATTCGTCGGAAAATAGCTGTGATCGAAATCTTCGACTATGCGCTTTTTGACGCGGCGCGGGACGCGCCCGTCGACAGGCTCGAACGCCGATATTTTGCCGTCCGCGCCGTATTCGACGCGGTACAGCGACGGGACATAGAACCCCTCAAGCTCAGTCGCCGCCGCATAGAGGAATTTTTCGCGCGAGTAATCGCCCGTCTCCTTCATTCTTATATAGAGCCGCGTCAGCTCCGGCAGCGCTTCCTCGCCCTCTCCGATCGAGAAAATATCGAAGAAATCCGCCATCGGCTCCGCGTTGTACGCGCACGGGCCGCCGCCGATCACGATCGGATCGGCCTCTCCCCTGTCCTTTGCCAAGATCGGGATCCCCGCAAGCTCGAGCATCATAAGCACGTTCGTATAGCACATTTCATATTGGAGCGTGAACGCGACGACGTCGAATTCCCTGATCGGATCGCCGCTCTCGTGCGCCCAAAGCGGTATATTATATTCCCTCATGCGCTCCTGCATATCGACCCACGGCGCGTACACGCGCTCGCACCAGACGTGCGGCTCGCTGTTCAACGCGCCGTACAAAATGCGGACGCCGAGATTCGACATCCCGATCTCATATGTATCGGGAAAGCAGAACGCGAATCTGCACTTGACGTCGTTTTTATCCTTTATGATCTGACCGCGCTCGCCGCCCGTATATCTCGCCGGCTTCGATACGCTTTTAAGTATGCTTCCGTATTTTTTGTAATCCATATTTCACCGATAAATTTAAAGTCGTAAAGGGGAGCCGTCATAAGCTCCCCTTTATCGTGTATCCTTATGAGACTATCATTTTTGACGCGACGAACATCGGCACGATCCAGAACAGCTGATACAGCGCTATGAACAGCGGCGTCAGCGGGAGCGCCTCGAACAGTATCGCGAGTATCGATACGAACACGCTTATCAAAGCCGAGATTATGACGAGCATCGTATTTATGCTGCGCGCGTGAAGCACCTTTTCGCAGAGCGTCACCGTCTGGAGCAGCGACTTCGGCGAATCCTTTGAGATCAGTCCGCTGACTGTCGTGTCGGCAATGACGGTCCTGTCGTCGAGCGATTTGCATCTGATCACACGAACGGGATAATGCTTGAGCTTTATCTGCTTGCCGAGGAACTGTTCGGTCACGTTAGGATCGAACGTCTTTATCCCGACGAACATACCGCCGCGGTCGAGCTGACGGAGAATGAATTCAAAGTCGGCGTCGACGAGATACTGTATCAGCATACGCGAGACGAATCTGCCGTCCTGTACCATGTACATCACCGAGACGGAATCGCCGAATTCGTCGTTTCTGTGGGCGAGCAGCGGCTTCGGGATGCGTATCCCGATCCCCTCGAGCGCGTCGATGCTGCCGAAGATCACATTTTTGCCGTCGACTGTCGTTTCAAGCAGTCCCGGCAGGCACCGTCCGAGCATTACGTCGTCGGAATGGCCGATATCGCGCGTCGCGAGATCGAATACGTCCGCAAGCGGACCGCCGACGGTGCAGAATACGCTCGCCGCGTAATACAGCACGCGGTCGATCCTGTTGTTGCCGAATACGTTGATACCGCGCACATTGACTCCCGTCGACGGGAACACGTTCTTATCGTCGAAGCTTATTATCGCCGCGTCGGCGTATTCCTCGACCGATCCCTCGCCGACAATCGTGCATTCATCCTCGCGCGCCTTTGAAACGGCGCGGTAGAACGGATGCGAGAACATATAGAATACCGAGATCGGCAGTCCCATCAGCGCGGCTGCGATCGCGGAGTGCAGTCCGTCGTAGAACGCGTATTCGCCGTTGTATGTGCTGGCGAAGAACACGGCCGCGACGACAAGCACGCACGGGATTATAAATCCGATGAATTTGCGGCCGCCCGGGTATCTGTTCGTGCGCAGGAAGTAGTCGCCGACGAAATCGGCGCCCTCGACCTTGAGAACGCTTATATCCTCCGCCCTGTCGTCCTCCTCCATCAGATCGGAGAACGCCTCATGCTCGAGCTGAGATTCCGCCATCGACAAGCTCGTCAGCGCGAATTTCTTCTTTCTCGACGAGATGACGCCGAAGCTGTATATCTCGCGGCGCACGTTTAAAAGCTGGTACGCGTACATCATCAAAAGTCCGACGGCGACCGGCAGATGGAATGTCTCAAGTCCCGTCTCGCCGAATCCGCCCGCTTTCGTGAACGAGATCGCGATATCGTAAAGCGTCACGAATATGAGCGAAAATCCCGATATGCATTCGGGCGTCGGTCTGCCGCGCAGAAAATCGCGGAGGCCGGAGAATATCGCTTTATACGACAGCGCGGCGATTATGAACGTGATCTGGAGGCCGGCCATGATGAACACGACGGGATACGTCTCCGGATCGAACGCGCCTCCGAGTTCGATCCCGAACATCGAATGACATTCAAACACAAACAGGATAAGCGTCAGCACGACCGCCGCGATCAGTCTGATCTTCGAGGCGCGGTACGCGCCGTTGTACATCTCCACGACCTCGCGCGTCTGCGATTTAGCCGTGTATTCATACGAAAGCTCGGCGCGCTCGCGGTTGAGCGATTCGGTGCGGTGCAGATCGTCCTGCTGCTTTTCCACGAACCGCGAAACTTTTTCAGCGCCGACAGCCTGTTCCAGCTCCTCCTCCATGCCGAGGCCGAGCAGTATATTCATGTCGAACGGATCGACGTCCGCGTCGTCGCCGCCAAGCCCGAGATCATAGAGCGATTCGTCGTCTATGTTCAGCTCGTCGCCGCTTCCCTCGCCGCCGTCGTCCGTGCCGCTTTCCGTCTCCTCCGCGCCGTCATCGGCCGCGCCGTCCGGCTTTTCGCCGTCCGCGTCGGACGATTTCGCTTCCTCGTCTATATAATCGTAAGATTCCGACGCCTCGCCGTCGCCGTATGCCGAAAACGCGCTCGCGTCCGGCTCATACGATCTCTTTTGCTCGTCGTCGAATGTGAACACTCCCGTCGGCATATCGTCGCGCGCGTCGATCTTCAGCGTATCGCCGGAAGCGTCCGGAGCGGGCGCCGCCTTCTCATCGGATGCGGCGGCCTCCTTCGCGCCCTCGGGCGCTCTGCGCGCCGCTGTGCGCCGGCGGCGCGGCTGCGGCTTCGGCGCGGCGTCGCCGCCCGCCGGCGCCGTGTTTTCGTCGCCGTCCTGTGCTTCATCAGGAAGATATTTACGCAAAAGCTCGTTTATATCAAGCTCGCTTTCCCGTTTTTCTTCGCTCATATCCTGACCTTGCCTTTCGATTTATTGTCGTACACTAAAGAGATATCATGTGCCGGCCGAATCAGTCGCGCCTCATCTGACGCGCCGCTTCGGACAGTATTACTGCCGCCGCGCACGATACGTTCAGCGAATTCACGGAGCCGTACATCGGTATCGACGCGATAAAATCGCTTCTGTCGCGCAGCAGTCTGCTGACGCCTCCGCCCTCGCTTCCGAATATGATCGCCGTCGGCGATTTGAAATCGCATTCGTAATACGGCGTGCCGCCTGCCTCGGCGGCAAATATCCATACGCCGCGGCGCTTCAATTCCTCGACGGCGTCGGCTAAATTCGTCACGCGCACTATCGTCGTATGCTCGACGGCTCCCGCCGACGATCTGGTCACGGCCGGCGTCACGCCGACCGAATGACGCTTCGGGATTATAAGCCCGTGCGCGCCCGCGCATTCGACGCATCTGATGATCGCGCCGAGATTGTGCGGATCGTTCACGCCGTCCGCGATCGCGATCAGCGGCTTTTCTGCCTTGGACTCCGCACTTTTGAATATGTCGTCAATCGTGCCGTATTCGCATTCGGCGGCGAATGCTACGATCCCCTGATGGCGCTCGCCGCCCGACATCGCGTCGAGCTTCGACGCGTCGGCGTCCACGATCGGAATGCCGCGCGATCGCGCCTCCGCCAAAAGCTCGTTGATGCTTCCCTCGCGCTCGCCGCGCTTCGCGAATATCTTATCGATGTCGCGGCCCGAGCGAAGAAGCTCGCGCACGGCGTTTCGTCCTATGACGGCGCCGTCCGCAGCGGCGGCTTTTCGGTCAAATCTCACCTTATCGGGCATATAATTTCAAGGCACACACTTTCACTTATACAATCATACATCTTATATTATATCACACAATTTTCTGTTTGTACATAATTTTTGCAAAAAGAATCGCCGAAATCGAAATTTTATCATCGCCAAAAACAAAGGAGCCGTATTTTTCATACGGCTCCGTATTGTCATATTGTTTACTGCTGTCTTCTTCTGTTAGCGTAACACTCGTTGCAATAAACAGGTCTGTCGCCTGACGGCTCGAAGTTCACCTTGCAAGGTTTGCCGCATTCAGCGCAAACTGCATCATACTTGCCTTTTCTTGCTTCCTTGCAGGAACGGCAGTGCTTCGGTTCGTGCAGAAGTCCCTTTTCGGCATAGAATGCCTGTTCACCGGCGGTAAAAGTAAACTCTTTGCCGCACGTTACGCATACAAGCGTTTTGTCCTGGTACATTGTTTTTCCTCACTTTGAATATGTATTGCGTCATGCACCTTTTGTGCATTGGCTATATAACGGCTCGTCACCGATATATTCAGTAAAGCAGTTTTTGTATTTTCGATCTCATCCTGTAAACGGCGTTCTCGGCCGTTTTCGTACTTACGGAAAGCGCCTTTGCGATTTCCGTCGTCCGCACCCCGTCGATGTAAAGATTGAAAACGTCATATTCAAGCGGCGACAGTACGCGTCTTATGCGCATATCGAGTTCGTGTTCATTTTCCCTTTCGAGAACTTTGTGCGAAGGATCGCGATCCTCGGGATCGGGCAGCTCGTCCGCGATCTCGTCGAACGAGATCTCGCCTCCGCCGGAATGGCTGCGCAAAAGCGATACCATCCTGTTTTTAATGCAGATCTTGGCGTACAGCCCGAAGCTGACGTCGCCGCCCTCATATGAAAGCGCCGCCTGATACAGCTTTATGGCCGCTTCCTGCAAAAGCTCGTCCTCGTCGATCCTCGCCGAGGGCGGCATTTTCGCCATCGTACACCTGACAAGTCCGCTTATCAGCGGCGAATACGTGCGGATCAGCTCCGCGCAGGCATCGTCGTCGCCGCTTCTGACATCAAGAAGCAATTTGTCAAGTTTCGATCTGTTTTCGCTGCACATAATAATTTTGCCGGCGTCCGGCGCATTTCGCCCCGACGCCTCTTATATAATAAAAACGCAATTGCCTGATAAATCGCCGCCGCACCGCGACGGCATATATATTGAATTATTTCTGCCCTAATCTGTCACCGCCGCACGCGGCGGCATTGACATACCCAGCGTTTATTATAACAGGAATTTCTACCTTAATCTGCTGCTAAAGCATAGCAACAGCCTCGATAGGATCGGCATTTATTAAAACAGAAATTTCTTCCTTATAATTTTGTCGTCCGCAGGACGACTTATAATAATTGAAATTTATGTTTCAATAAACACTACCTTAATTTGTCGTCGCCACGTAAGTGGCAACTTTGACATACCCAGCGTTTATTAAAACAGGAATTTCTACCTTATTATTTCGTCGCCCGAAGGGCGACATTAAATCAATGAAATTGCTGTTTCAATAAATTCTTCCTTAAACTGTCGCCGCCGCATCGCGGCGACTTTGACATACCCAGCGTTTATTATAACAGGAATTTCTACCTTATTATTTCGTCGCCCGAAGGGCGACATTTAACTATTGAAATTACTGTTTCAATAAATGCTTCCTTAAACTGTCGCCGCCGCATCGCGGCGGCATTGACATACCCAGCATTTATTATAACAGGAATTTCTACCTTATTATTTCGTCGCCCGAAGGGCGACATTTAACTATTGAAATTACTGTTTCAATAAATGCTTCCTTAATCTGTCGCCGCCGCATCGCGGCGGCATTGACATTACTTGCATTTATTATAACATAAAATGATGAGATGTCAACGGTCTTTTTGCAATTTTCCCAAAAATATTCTGCAAAATAGCGTCAGATAAAGTATAAATTTACAAAAGAAAGTTGAGGTCGCCCGACAGAACGGCCAGCGATCCCTTGTAGATCGCCTCGGGATTCTCATAGAAATATTTCTTGATCACATCCGCGCGCGACTTCGTGTCGACGCGAACCGTCACCGAGCATACTACCTTCCCCGTCTCCAGCACCGCACACGTCACATTGTAGCCCCCGCCGCAAGAATCGGGGATATCCTCGCATTCATACTCGAGCTTCGCGCCGCGCTCCTTGAACGAGATCAGCCGCAGAGCGCTCTTTCGGCTCCTGTCGCGGATCGTGGAGAATATGTCGTCGGATAAATTCTCCGCGACGTTGATCCCCTTTTTCGTGATCATGTACGTCTCCCTGCCGTCGCCGTCCGTCTGTTTTATGACGTGTCCGTCCGCGACCAGCTCCCTGAAGCATTCCGCAAAATCAAAATAATTCACGTATCCGTCCTGCAAAACGATGTCGTTTACCGTTATGAAGTCGAGCGGCGTTTTCACCTGCCATAACAGATACAGAATGAATACCTTGACGAAATTTTTTTCGGTTACGGGAGATTGCATGATTACCTCGTTGTTTCAAAAAGATGGGGCGAGAGAACGAAGTCGTGCGTCGTTATCTCGCCCCGTTTTCAGTCAGGTTTTATGCCTTAGGCGTCGGAGGTGTGGGCGTTGCTGCTTCGGTGTCGAAGATCTGCTTCCAAGCCATGTAGTTCGACATCTTGACACGCTTGAAGTCCGTCGTGCCGTAGTAATCGCAGCCGAAGCCGGATACTACGTCGGAACGCGTGTAGTACGCATCCTTGTTGAAGATGATCGGGACGATAGGCATATCGTCGAGCAGCATCTGCTCCGCCTCGTGGACAAGCTCGATCTTCTTCGCCTTGTCTGTCTCGTTGTAGATCTGTTCGATCAGCGCATCGTATTCATCGCTTTCATAACCGGTGATGTGACCGATTACGGGGTATTCGTCCTCTTCCTCGCCCGATACGTCGACGGAAAGGTCAACGCCGTTGCCGGAGAATTCGGTTGCGAACGGTGCAAGCGCGGAGAACGCCTCCTCGCAGAGCATCTGATAGTCAATGGCGAGGACATCCCAGCGGTCGTCGGCTGCCTGCTCGACAGTGTAGAGGTTGTGGAACACGTCGTTGTAGAGCGCTTCGTCGTTGATGTTCTGAGCCGCTCTTACGCCGTATGCTGTAACGGTGAAGCCGAGCTGCTGCCATGCTTCCTTGACGGCGTTGGCGATAGCGCCGCTCACATCGTCGTCCGCATAGTAGGAGATTCTGATGTCGCCGCCGCGCACGCCGGCTTCATTCAGCAGACGCTTTGCCTCGTCGAGGTTCGCAGTCGGCGAGATCAGCTCGCCGCCCTCCTGTCTGAAGGACGTGCCGACGGAACCGTTCGTCACCTTGTTCGGGATAAATCCGGTCGCGGGATCGGCAAACACAACGATATCGTTCGCGATGTGCTGACGGTCGATGGCGAGCGAAAGCGCCTTTCTGACGCGCGCATCCTGGAAGAGCGGATTGCGGAGATTGAAGTAATATGTATGCGTCGACATAAGATCCGTCATCGTGACGTAATCCTTATAAGCCGCGCGCTGCGAAAGCGGTATCTCGTTCGAGAAGAATATCGTGTTCGCGCTGTTGATCGTCGCGACGTCGGACGCAAGATTCGTGAGCTGCGCGTCGAGCGTCTTCGAGTAGTCGGTCTCGATTCTGAACGGGATCACGTACTTGTCGAGGTACTTGTCGTTTTCAGCGTCGAGGAAATAATAGTTGCTGCGTTCGAGTCTGAGTATGCCGCCGTATGTAGCCTGCTTGAGGATAAACGGGCCGCTCGTCACGATCGTCGCGGGCTTCTTCGCCCAGTCGTCGGACTTGGAGACTATATCCTCGCGGAGCGGTACGAGCGCGGGACTCGACAGATTGCGCAGGAACTGCTGATAGTCGATGGAATGCTCGAATTCGATCTCGAGAACGAGCGTCTCGGGAGCGGTCAGACCGATATCGTCTATCGTCTTCATGCCCGATTTGATGTCGCGCGCGTTCTTTATGTCAAACAGCAGGCTCGCCGCCTCGCAGTCGTTTTCGACTCTGAGTATGCGCTTCCATGCGAAAATGACGTCCTCAGCCTGAACGGAACGACCGTCGCTCCATTTGGTGTCCTTGAGTGTGATCGTCATCTTGTAAACGCCGTCGGTGCCGTCGATGATCTTATAGCTGTCGATGAGCGACAGACGGAGCTTTCCGTTTGCGTCGATGTCGGTCAATCCCGCATAAAGCATACTGAGTATCTTTACGTTGGAATCGTTGAGATACGCAAGCGTGGGGTCGAAGCTGTACATCTGCGTACCGATGTACATTGGGATGATGGCGCCCTTGTCATACTCGCCGCTTTCGGAATCCTTCACGAGCGTCGTACACCCGCCAAGGGAAACGATGAGCATCACAGCACACAAAAGCAGAGCCAGCAAACGTTTCATAATACTGTTTATCCTCCTTTTATGCATCTGCATAAATAAATGGTAAAAGCAGTCGTATCCGCAAAATAACAGCGCTGATACTAACCTCTACATATTATATCATCAAAATCTCGTATAATCAATAAAATCTTTACATATGAACGCAAGATTCAGTTATCTGCACAATTGATACGAAATTATTTTGTGCAATTCATACAATATTCGCCTGATTTTGACGTCACTATTGCCTTGACTTCACAGAATCGCATCCTGTACGCGTATATTTTACCACATTATAGCCGAGAATAGGAAGTAGCTATTGAAATTTTTATCAAGGATGACGAATAATTTTGTCCGTAATTGAGTCTGCGTCGTACAGACGCACCGATCTTGCGTGCGAGGCCGAGATCGATAAAAGCGCCGCGCGCGGCGTTTCATTTTACGAATATGAGCGCGGACGCGCGCGCGTCGAGCGTATGACCGTCGGGCGCGGCGACGGCGAGCGCGCCGCCGGACGCGCCGCCGGCACATATGTAACATTTACGGCGTCTCGGCCGTGGATGTGGGACGAGGACGACAGACAGCGTCTCGTCTCCGAGCTTGCCGCCTCCATATCTGACGCCGTTTTGTCCTCGACGGGGCGGCGTCCCGACGAGGACTTCCCCATCCTCGTATGCGGACTCGGAAACAGATTCATGACCGCCGACGCCATAGGACCGAAAACGGCCGACAAGGTCATCGTGACATCGGCGCTCAAATCGGAGCGTCCCGAGCTTTACGCGCGTATCGGATGCTGCCGCGTCGCCGCCATTTCGCCCGGCGTCGCCGCCTCGACCGGCGTAGACGCCGTCGACGTCGTGAAAGGCGTCGCTGACGTGATATCGCCGAGCGTCGTGATATTGATCGACGCGCTCGCTGCGCGTTCATGCTCACGCCTCGCGTCCACGATCCAGATCGCCGATACCGGCATCAGCCCCGGCTCGGGCATCGGCAATTCGCGGCGCAGCATCAATAAGGACGCCGTCGGCGTCCCCGTCGTCACGATCGGCGTCCCCACCGTCGTCGATTCCTCGACCCTCGTCTGGGACGCGCTCGACGCCGCCGGCGTCGATACTTCGTCGATGCCGGATTCGCTCCGCGAGGTGCTTACGAGCGGACGGCGGTTCTATGTCGCGCCAAACGACAGCGACGTTCTGACCGAGGAGATGTCGACCATCATCGCCGAGGCGATAAACGTCATGTGCCGCGCCGTCTGACGCGTCATAACGCGCGGGAGCGCGTCATATCTATATATCGGACATCACGGTCAGAATGTGAAAAGAAAGGACAAAGCCATGAAAAATCAACAATTTGACGCGGCCGGTATGCGCATATGACGAACGAATTATCAGGCGTCGAGCCTAAATGCGAGGCCGCCGCACCGGCGTTTCCCGAAAAGGACTACGCAGAGGCAGCAAACGAACGCATCGAGCGCGCAAAATCAAACAGACGCCGCGCAAGGCGCATCGTAAAATGCGCGTTAGCCGCGGCGCTCACGGCAGTTTTCGCCGTCGCCGCATACACCGAGATAGCCGCTTACGTCTCATCGATCGGCGTCGGCGACGCCGCCGACGCGATCGCGTCGCTCGCGTTCGGCGACAGCGGCGCTGTCGCGCCAACGGTATCGCAAACGACATCGCAGACGCCGCCCACGTCCGGCGTGCGCCGTTACAGGCGAAAAGCGCTCGTCTTTGTTCCGGACGAGCATACGGAAACTGATGAAACGAGCGCCGTTCCCGACACGAGCGCCGAATCCGACAGCGGCACAGAGCCGCCCGATACAGCCGAGGACGGCGTGCGATATCCCATCGTCTCGCGCGATCTCTCTGCAAAATCGCCGCGCGCGCTCGAATGCAGCAACGAGACCGATTACACGCTCGATCTCGATTATTTCGCCGACGCGCCGCTTCCGCTGCCGCCGCTCTCGGAGCTTATGGCGGCAGCCGATCATCCCGATCGCGAAAATCCGATCGTGTTGATCATCCACACGCACGGGACCGAATCGTATGCGCCCGAGGGTGCAGATTCATACGGCGTCGACGATAACGCGAGAAGCGAGGATATAACGCAGAACGTCGTCGCCGTCGGCGAAGTCATGGCGGAATATTTTGAGAGCTGCGGCATCCCGACCGTCCACTGCACCGAGATGTTCGACCGCGATTCCTACATAAAGGCGTATGAGAACTCGTCCGCCGCCGTGCGCGAATATCTCGCGATATATCCGAGCATTAAATACATTTTCGACGTTCACCGCGATTCCGTCATCTCGTCCGATTACGTGAAATACCGCACGGCCGCCGACGTCGACGGCAATGTCACGGCTCAGTTCATGTGCGTCGTCGGAACTGATTTCAAGGGCGCGCAGCATCCGCATTGGCGCGATAATCTGACGCTCGCCGCACATTTGCAGACACGTCTGGCGGAACGCTCCCCATCCCTTCCCCGCCGACTTTCTATACGCGGCGCATCGTTCTATCAGCAGTATGCGGCGGGGTCGCTCCTGCTCGAAATCGGCTCGTGCGGCAATTCGCTGTCCGAGGCTGAAGCGTGCGCGCGTATCGTCGCCGAAGACCTTGCCGCATTGATCATCCAAGAATAAATACCGCGAGGGAAAACCTTTTCTAAAGGTTCTCCCCCGAGCACCTTTCAAACACTTTTATCAAGTCCCTTTTCCCAAAAGTTCTTGAAAAAGAGGGGGGCGCGGGGGGAGAGAAAACTTCTTTCAAGAAGTTTTCTCTCCCCCCGCAAATAAATAATAATTACAACTCAATCAACCAGCTTGATCAGCGCCATTTCGGCGGCGTCGCCGCGGCGCGGGCCGAGCTTATAGATCTGAGTATAGCCGCCGTTACGGTTTTCGTACTTAGGCGCTATTTCAGAGAAGAGCTTAGAGACGACGTCCTCCTTAGTAATATATGCAAGCGCAGCGCGGCGGCTTGCAAGCGTATTCTCCTTGCCGAGAGTCACCATCTTTTCCGCGAGCGCGCGAACTTCCTTCGCGCGTGTCAGGGTCGTTTCGATGGAGCCGTTTTCAAGAAGATACGTTACCATGCCTCTGAGCATTGCCGTTCTTTGCGCGGTGGTTCTGCCGAGCTTTCTTGTTCCGGGCATCTCCGTATTACCTCCTTAATCCTGTTTCATGCTGTTGCCGCAGAGGATCATTCTTCCTCGCGCTTGAGATCAAGCCCAAGCGAATGCAGCTTCTGTTCAACTTCTTCAAGCGATTTCTTGCCGAGATTACGCACCTTGATCATCTCGTCCTCGGTCTTATTGATAAGATCTTCGACAGTGTCTATACCCGCGCGCTTCAAGCAGTTGAAGCTGCGTACAGACAGGTCAAGCTCCTCAATGGTCATCTCAAGAACTTTTTCTTTCATGGTTTCTTCGCGTTCAACCATGATCTCCGCCTTTTTCGCCTCATCCGAGAGATCGACGAAAAGGTTGAGATGCTCGTTGAGTATCTTGGCTCCGAGAGAAACCGCTTCCTTTGCCGAGATCGTACCGTTCGTCTCCACATCGAGCGTCAGTCTGTCGTAGTCGGTTATGTTGCCTACGCGAGTGTCGTCGACGGTGTAATTGACGTTGTAGACGGGCGTGTAGATCGAATCCGTGTATATCAGGCCGATCGGCGCCGATACGCCGTATGCGAGCTGCTGCGCGTGGTTCTGCTTGTTCTTCTCCTGAGAGACGTATCCGCGTCCGTAATCGAACGTGATCTCCATGCAGAAGCGCGCGTTTTCGCCGACCGTTGCGATGTGAAGCTCGGGATTCAGAATCTCGATGTCCACGTCTTCTTTGATATCGCCTGCCGTGACCTCGCACGGGCCTGTGACGTCGATGATCACCGTTTTGGGATTGCTGGACGAAAGCTTCGCCACGATGCCCTTTACGTTGAGTACGATCTCCGTCACGTCCTCGCGGACGCCGTTGACTGTCGATATCTCATGCAGCACGCCGTCGATCTTGATCGACGACACCGCATAGCCGGGTAAGCTCGATAAAAGCACACGGCGAAGCGAATTGCCAAGCGTCACGCCGTAACCGCGTTCGAGCGGCTCGACGATGAATCTGCCAACTCTGCCGTCTTCGCTGATGTTTTCGGTAGTTATATTCGGCTTTTCTATTTCGATCATTCCATAACCCTCCATTTTTCAATTTTATGATAATCGGATAATTTGTCCGTGTCACCCGCCGGACGGGATTATTCATCAAATTGATATATATCGGACCCGCATCATCGCGGATACGATAATATCGGAGCCTGTTATTACTTGGAATACAACTCGACGATGAGCTGTTCGTTGAACTCGAAATCGATATCGTCGCGCTCGGGCATCGAAACAACCTTCGCCTTTACGTTCGTCTTATCAACATCAAGCCACTTCGGAATGACCGCAGTCTGCATACGCTCGATCAGATCCTTGATCTTGGCGGAATCGCGGCTGCCCTCTTTGAGGGAGACGACGTCGCCGGGCTTTACGAGCATGGACGGGATGTTGACTTTCTTGCCGTTGAGGCAGAAATGAGCGTGGAGGACGAGCTGACGCGCTTCCTTGTGGGAGCTTGCCATACCCATTCTGTACACTACGTTGTCAAGACGCGTCTCGAGCTGGATGAGCAGATTTTCGCCCGTGATGCCCTGCTTCTTTTCGGCCTTGTCATAGTATTTTCTGAACTGTCTTTCCTGTACGCCGTAGTAACGCTTTGCAGTCTGCTTTTCGCGGAGCTGACGGCCGTACTCCTCAACCTTCTTGCGCGATGTGCCGTGCTGACCGGGAGCGCCTTCTCTCTTGACTAATGCGCACTTATCGGATGTGCAGCGATCGCCCTTGAGGAAAAGCTTTCTTCCCTCACGACGGCAGAGGCGGCACGAAGGTCCTGTGTATCTTGCCATATGATTATTCCTCCTTCTGTCTTATACGCGGCGGCGTTTCGGCGGACGGCACCCGTTATGCGGAATGGGCGTTACGTCCTTAATGAGCGTGATCTGAAGTCCTGCCGCTGCGAGCGAACGGATAGCGGCTTCACGTCCCGATCCGGGACCGCGCACATAGACCTCGACGGTGCGCAGACCGTGATCCATAGCGAGCTTCGCTGCGTGTTCGGCAGCCATCTGAGCTGCGAACGGAGTCGATTTTCTCGAACCCTTGAAGCCCATCTCGCCGGACGATGCCCACGAGATCGCGTTGCCCTGAAGATCTGTCAGCGTTACGATCGTGTTGTTGAAGGTGGAGCTGATGTGAGCGGCACCGGATTCGATATTCTTGCGTTCGCGGCGCTTCTTAATAACCTTTTTGGTTGTCTTAGCCATGTCTGTTACCCCTTACTTCTTCTTGTTTGCGATCGTCTTCGCGGGACCTTTTCTCGTTCTCGCGTTCGTCTTTGTTCTCTGGCCTCTCACAGGCAGACCCTTTCTGTGTCTGATCCCGCGATAGCAGTTGATCTCAACGAGGCGCTTGATGTTCAGCGCTACGTCACGGCGAAGGTCGCCCTCGACGACGTAGTTGTTCTCGATCTCGTCGCGGAGCTTCGCGATCTCATCCTCTGTAAGATCCTTAGCGCGCGTATCGGGATTGATATTAGTCTTTGCGCATATAGCCGCTGCGCTCGTATGGCCTATACCGTAGATATAGGTAAGAGCGTATTCTATGCGTTTCTGGTTTGGAATGTCTACACCAGCAATACGAGCCATTTAGTTTATCACCTCACTATTCGTTGTCGGGTCAGCCCTGTCTCTGCTTGTGCTTGGGGTTCTCGCAGATGACCATGACGCGCCCTTTTCTTTTGATGATCTTGCACTTTTCGCACATCTTCTTTACGGAAGGTCTTACTTTCATTGCATACTCACCTTTCCTATCAATGATTTGTTGTTGATTCGACTTATTTTGACCGCCAGGTGATCCGGCCCTTAGTCAGGTCGTAAACGGAGACCTCGACTGTGACCTTGTCGCCGGGCAGTATGCGGATATAATTCATTCTGAGCTTTCCGGAAATCTTGGCCGTGACCATATGACCGTTCGGCAGCTTCACTTTGAACGTAGCGTTCGGCAGCGCCTCTGTCACAATACCGCCTTCAAACTCGATTACATCATCTTTCGGCATTCGCTTCTCCTTAAAACGTATTTGCGTCCGTCCCAGTCCCCAGTCATTCGACGCGGGTCAAAAGCTCCGGACCGTTTTCCGTAATGGCAATCGAATGCTCGTAATGAGCAGACAGCTTGCCGTCTTTAGTCTTGACCGTCCAGCCGTCCGGCATCTCGTAGACCTCGTGCGTCCCCGCGTTCACCATCGGCTCGACCGCGATCGTCATGCCGCGCAGCAGACGCGCGCCGTGACCGGCAATGCCGAAATTCGGTATCTCGGGGTCCTCATGCAGATCTGCGCCGACGCCGTGACCCACATAGCGTCTGACGACGGAAAATCCGTTTTTCTCGCAGTGCGACTGAACCGCGTGTCCGATATCGCCTATCCGCGCGCCCTCGCATATGACGGCGAGCGCCGCGTAAAAGCTCTCCTCCGTCACTCGGATCAGGCGCGTAGCCTCATCCGAAACGGCTCCGACCGGAAATGTTCTCGCACTGTCGCCCGTGAATCCGCGGTACGTGGCTCCGACGTCGATCTTGACGATATCGCCCTCTTTAAGCACGCGCGCGTGCGAGGGGATGCCGTGGATGACCTCGTCGTTCACGCTTACGCACGCCGACGCGGGAAATCCGCCGTACCCGAGAAATGTCGGGATCGCCCCGCATTTCTCGATGTACGTTTTGATCACATGATCGATATGCGCCGTCGTGACGCCCGGCTTGATCGCCTCGCCTGCCGCGAGTATCGCCTCGCCGGTGATCCTGCCCGCGTCGCGCATCAGCGCGAGCTGACTTTGATTTTTAAGACGGATCATACGGTATTACTTTCTGCCCGCGAGATAATCTTCGATCACGCCGACGGTGAGCGCCGTCGTGTCCTCGAGCTTTTCTTGACCGTGTACTACGCGCAGAAGTCCCTTTCCCTCGTAGTAAGCCCTGAGCGGCTCAGTCTCGCTGTGATACGTCGACAGTCTCTTCTTCACGACCTCGGGATCGTCGTCGCGGCGGCAGATCAGCTCCGCGCCGCATTTTGTGCAGTGTACGTTGTCCACGCTCGGATTGTATACGGTGTGGTACGTTTCGCCGCACGCGCTGCAAACGCGGCGTCCCGACATACGCTCGATTATTCTCTCGTCCTCGACCTCGATGTCGATCACGAGCGAAAGACCGATGCCTGTCTTATCGAACGCCTCCGCCTGTGCGAGCGTTCTCGGGAAGCCGTCAAGGATAAAGCCTGCCTTGCAGTCGTCCTTTGCGAGTCTGTCGCGGACGATGCCGACGATGACGTCGTCGGGGACGAGCGCGCCGGATTCCATATATCCGGCGGCGAGACGGCCGAGTTCCGTTTTAGCGGCGACGGCCTCGCGCAGAATCGCGCCCGTGGAGATGGTAGGGATCGCGTATCTTTTAGCCGCGATCTCAGCCTGCGTTCCCTTTCCGGCGCCCGGGGCGCCGAAAAACATAAGCTTCAGCGATGATACATTTTCCATACTCATATCCGTAATCCTTATTCAAGGAATCCGCGATAACCGCGCATCGACATCTGAGCCTCGACCTCTCTTGCGGTCTCGAGCGCGACTCCGACGACGATCAGCAGCGACGTGCCGCCGAACGCGATGCCGGAAACGGCGTTGTTCGAGATTATATTCGCTATGACGGGGAATATAGCCACAACGGAGAGGAACAGCGAGCCGATAAGCGTTATCTTGTTAAGCACCTTCGTGATGTAATCCGAAGTCGGCTTGCCCGGGCGGAAGCCGGGGATCGCGCCGCCGTTATTCTTGAGGTTGTTTGCGACCTCTACGGGGTTGAACGAGATCAGCACGTAGAAGTAACCGAACGCAACGATAAGAATGAACAGTATCAGCGGATAAAACCACGAACCGGACGATAAGAAGCGAACGGTGTGATACCAGAACGAACCGGTCTTAGCGGGGAATATGAGCTGGAGCGTCGCCGGAATCGCGAGTATCGAGTTCGCGAAAATGACGGGCATGACGCCGGACATATTCAGCTTTAACGGAAGATTCGTGCTTTGGCCGCCGTACATCTTTCTGCCGACCACGCGCTTCGCGTAGACGACGGGCAGACGTCTTTCGGATTCAGTCACGAATACGACGAAATACACCATAGCGAGAGCGATGATGATCGCCACGATCGGGATGATGATGCCGGAAACCGTTCCCTCTGAGAAGAACGCGATTATCGTCTGTACAGCCTCGGCGCCGCCGGACACGATGTTCGCGAAAAGGATGATGGAGATACCGTTGCCGATACCGCTTTCATTGATCTTTTCACCGAGCCACATGACGAGCGCGGAGCCTGCACAGTAGCAGGCGATGATGACGATTGCTGCGAACACGCCGTTATCGATGAGCATTCCCTGCGTGCGCATCAGCATATAGTAGCCGTAGCTCGTGATGAGTGCAAGCGCGACCGTAACGTAACGCGTGATCTGAGTTATCTTCTTCCTGCCGTCCTCGCCCTCTTTCGACATTCTTTCGAGCGCCGGGATCGCGACTGTCAGAAGCTGCATCACGATCGATGATGTGATGTACGGTCCTATACCGAGGGCGAACAGCGTCGCCTGAGCGAACGCGCCGCCGGACAGTATATTCAGGTACTGGAAGATCGAGCCTCCCGTGCCGTACATATATACGTTGAGGATATCTGCGTTGACGAACGGGATCGGGATTGCGACGCCGATCCTGTACATCAAGAGAATAAAGAGTGTGAATAAGATCTTCTTGCGAATATCAGGTACTTTGAATGCGTTGACTAACGGTGCAAACCAGCTCTTCATCTCAAGCTACCTCGGTCTTTCCACCGGCAGCTTCGATCTTCTCTTTGGCAGCGCCGGAGAATACCGAGGCGATAACGGTTAGTTTCTTCGTGATCTCACCGCCGCCAAGCACCTTCAGACCGTCCTCCGGCTTGCGCACGATTCTGCGCTCGATAAGAGCGTTCATATCGACTACGGCGCCGTCCTCAAAGACGTTGAGCGAGCTTACATTCACGACCGCGTAATGCTTGCCGAAGCGATTGTAGAAGCCTCTCTTCGGCAGCTTTCTGTATAACGGAAGCTGACCGCCCTCGAATCCGGGTCTCACGCCGCCGCCTGAGCGGGCGTTCTGACCCTTATGACCCTTGCCGGCCGTCTTGCCGTTACCCGTTCCGACGCCTCTGCCGCGGCGCCATGCCTTCTTGGCGGAGCCAGGAGCGGGTGAAAGTTCATTTAGCTTCATGGTTCTTCCTCCTTTTGGTTTATTTAGTCATGACACTCATGCCTTTTCCACCTTAACGAGGTGGGAAAGAACCTTGACCTTGCCCGCGGTCGCGGGAGTGTCGTCAAGCACGATCGAGTCGCCGATCTTGCGGAAGCCGAGCGACGATGCCGTCGCGCGCTGATTCGGTGTGCTGCGGATAAGACTCTTTGTGAGCGTGACCTTAACTTTTTCCATTCTCGCGCCCTCCTGTTCAGCCCTTAATGCTCTCGACAGCGATGCCGCGGCTCTTCGCCACTTCATCTGCCGTGCGGAGCGATTTGAGGCCCTCGAACGTCGCCTTTACGACGTTTACGGGATTGTTGCTGCGCAGGCACTTAGCTCTGATGTTCTTGATGCCGGCCAGCTCGAGTACGGCTCTTACCGTCTTACCTGCGATGATACCTGTACCGGGGGCAGCCGGCTTGAGAAGCACTCTGCCTGCACCGAATTCGCCGATCACCTCGTGCGGGATCGTCGTGTCCTTCATCGATACGGTAATCATATTTTTCTTAGCGTCCTCGGTAGCCTTGCGGATCGCCTCCGGCACCTCCGCCGCCTTGCCAAGGCCGTAGCCTACGTGACCCTCGCCGTCGCCGACGACCATGATAGCCGCGAATCTTGCGATACGTCCGCCTTTAACGGTCTTGGAAACACGGTTCAGCGCTACGAGATTTTCCGACAGTTCAACGCCGGACGCATTAAATCTTTCTGCCATGTTTTCCTCCTACTTGGTATTTGAAAAATGCTTTTCAAACAGTGTACAAACCGGAATCAGAACTCAAGTCCCGCCTCGCGGGCGCCCTGAGCGAGTTCCGATACACGTCCGTGATAAAGGTAGCCGCCGCGGTCAAACACGACTGACTTTATACCCTTTTCGATGGCGCGCTTGGCCACGTTTTCGCCGACGACGCGAGCCGCCGCCTTATTCGATCCGATGCCCTCGAAGGATTTCTCCTGCGTGGATGCGGATACGATCGTGATGCCCTTCGTATCATCGATTATCTGAGCGGAAATGTGCTTGTTGGAGCGATAAACACACAGACGGGGACACTCGGATGTGCCGCTGATCTTTGCTCTGACGCGTGCGTGTCTCTTAAGACGCGCCGCGTTCTTGTCCTTTTTAGAAACCATTCCTTAACGCTCCTTTACTTACCAGTCTTGCCGGCCTTGCGGCGGATGACTTCGCCCTCGTACTTCACGCCCTTACCGTGATACGGTTCAGGCGGACGCTTTGCGCGGATGTCCGCTGCCATCTGACCGACTCTCTGCTTTTCGATGCCCTTAACGACGATGGACGTCGCGTTCGGCACCTCGAAGCTCATGTTTTCTTCGGGTTCCACCTTGATATCATGCGAATATCCGAGGTTGAGGACGAGAGTTTTGCCGTTCATGGCCGCTCTGTATCCCGTTCCGACGATCTCGAGCTTGCGCTCGTAGCCCTTCGATACGCCCTCGACCATATTGTTGATGAGCGTGCGCGTCAGGCCGTGCAGCGACTTGTCTTCCTTTTCGTCCGTCGGACGCGTTACGTGAACTGCGTTGCCGACGACGGTGATCGTCATTCTCGGATGCATCGTTTCGGTAAGCGTTCCCTTCGGTCCCTTTACAGTTACGACGTTGCCGTCCTCGACCTTAAAATCGACGCCTGCGGGGATGATGATTTCTTTTCTGCCTATTCTCGACATACTGCGACCCCCTTACCAGACGAACGCAAGGACTTCGCCGCCGATATGAGCGGCTCTCGCCTGCTTATCCGTCATAATTCCGTGAGACGTCGAAACGATCGCGATGCCGAGACCGTTCATAACGCGCGGCATATCCTCGCAGCTGCTGTAAATACGAAGGCCGGGCTTGGAGACGCGGCGCAGTCCGCGCAGCACTCTCTGCTTGCCGTTTTCGTACTTCAGAGCGATGCGGATCACGCCCTGCTTGCCGTCTTCGATGATCTGATAGCTTTTGATGTAGCCCTCGCTGAGAAGTATCTCGGCAATGGACTTCTTGAGATTTGACGCCGGAATGTCGACTGTATCATGCTTCGCGTTGTTCGCGTTTCTGATGCGTGTGAGCATATCGGCGATTACATCTGACATTTGCATTTTTGCATTTTCTCCTTTGCAAGTTATATTATCTTGCCGCCGCGCTGACGCGGCTGCATACCCGCGGTCAAGTCAAAGCTTCCAGCCGGGTACCGGATCTTAATTTACCAGGACGCCTTCTTTACGCCCGGGATCTGACCTTTGTAGGCCAACTCACGGAAGCAGATACGGCAGATGCCGTATTTGCGCAGATAAGCGTGAGGGCGTCCGCAGATCTTGCAGCGGTTATAGCGGCGCGTCGAAAACTTTGCCGGTCTCTGCTGCTTGAGTATCATTGCTGTTTTTGCCATGTTTTAATCCCTCTCACTTCTCAAACGGAGCGCCCATCAGCGTGAGCAGCTCTTTTGCTTCCTCGTCGGTCGTAGCCGTCGTCACGAAGACGATGTCCATGCCGCGTATCTTATCGATCTTGTCGTACTCGATCTCGGGGAATATGAGCTGTTCCTTGAGGCCGAGCGCGTAGTTGCCGCGTCCGTCGAATCCGTTCGGATTGATGCCCTTGAAATCGCGGACTCTCGGGAGCGCGAAATTGAAGAGCTTGTCGATGAACTCGTACATGATATCGCCGCGGAGCGTTACCTTAGCGCCGATCTTCATGCCTGCGCGGAGCTTGAAGTTAGCCACGGACTTCTTCGCCGTCGTGGGGACGGCGCGCTGTCCCGTGATCATTGTAAGCTCCTCGATGACGTTGTCGATCACCTTGGTGTTTTCCTTGGCGTCGCCGCATCCTACGTTTACGACTACCTTATCGAGCTTCGGGATCTGCATCGGACTCTTGTACTCGAATTTCTTCATGAGAGCCGGCGCGATCTCTTCCTTATAGGTTACTTTTAATCTTGCAGTTGCCATTTACCGTACCTCCGATCAAAGCTCTTGCCCGCACTTGGCACAGACGCGGACCTTGACCTGTTTTCCGTTCTTGCCCTCGGTAAACTTATGCTTGACTCTTACGCCGCGTCCGCACTTGGGACACCAGAGCTGGACTTTTGAAGCGTAGATGGCGCCCTCGACATTGATGATGCCGCCCGTATCGCCCTGGCGCTTCGGCTTCTGATGCTTATGGACGACATGGACGCCCTCGACGATGACCTTGCCCTCGTTCGGGGATGCGGCGATAACCTTGCCGCGCTTGCCCTTATCGTTGCCGGAGATCACGACGACGGTATCGTCTTTTCTGATGTTCAACTTCTTGTTTTCCATTGTCGATACCTCCGATCAAAGCACTTCCGGAGCAAGCGAGAGGATCTTCAGATAATCCTTCTCACGAAGCTCGCGGGCGACAGGCCCGAAAATACGTGTTCCTCTGGGGTTCTTGTCTTCCTTGATGATGACAGCCGCGTTCTCGTCGAAGCGGATGTAGGAGCCGTCCGGGCGCTTTACGCCGTGAACAGTGCGGACGACGACAGCCGTTACGACTTCGCCCTTCTTAACCATTCCGCCCGGCGTAGCCTTCTTCACCGTGCAGATGACGACGTCGCCGACGTTGGCGTAACGTCTGCCTGTACCACCGAGAACACGGATGCACATAAGCTCTTTGGCGCCGGTATTGTCGGCAGCCTTCATATATGACTCTTGCTGAATCATTCCGTCGTGTCCTCCTATTATTTAGCTTTCTCGATGATTTCGACTACGCGCCATCTCTTCGTCTTGGAGAGCGGTCTTGTCTCCATCACCGACACACGGTCGCCGATACCGCACTCGTTCTTTTCGTCGTGCGCGTGTATCTTCGAGGTGCGCTTGATGATCTTGCCGTACAGCGGGTGACGCACGTTGTCCTTGATGGCGACGACTACCGTCTTGTCCATCTTATCGGAAACGACGATGCCGGTACGGGTCTTGCGCATATTGCGTTCTTCACTCATGACACGTCCTCCTTATGCTTCCTTCTCGTGAAGTATGGTCATTACACGAGCGATGTCGCGCTTGACGTCCACGATCCTGTGCGTGTTGTCAAGCTGCTTGATTGCGTGCTGGAAGCGGAGATTGAAAAGCTCGCCCTTAAGCTCACGGAGCTTGTCGTTGAGCTGTTCGGAGGTCATTTCACGGAGTTCTGCTGATTTCATCGTCTTTATGCCTCCTCTGTTTCTTCGCTGACGCTTTCAGCCTGTTCTCTTGTGATGAATTTGCACTTGATGGGGAGCTTATGAGATGCGAGACGCATTGCTTCCTTCGCGATCTCGGGAGCGACTCCGCCCATCTCGAACATGACGCGGCCCGGCTTTACGACCGCGACCCAGTATTCGGGCGAGCCTTTACCGGAACCCATTCGGGTCTCGGCCGGCTTTTCCGTTACCGGCTTATCGGGGAATATCTTGATCCAAACTTTACCGCCGCGGCGCGTGTAACGCGTCATGGCGATACGTGCAGCCTCGATCTGGTTGCTCGTGATCCATGCGGGTTCGAGCGCAACGAGACCGTAATCGCCGTATGCGAGCGTATTGCCGCGATGCGCTTCGCCCTTCATGCGGCCGCGCTGTACGCGTCTGTATTTGACTCTCTTAGGCATTAACATAGTTTACTTCGCGCCTCCCTCTCTCGGACCTCTGTCGCCGCGCTGCGGTCTGTCGCCGCGCGGGCCGCGATCTGCGCGGTCGCCGCGATCCGTGCGCGGTCCGCGTCTGTCGCCGTCGCGTCTGTCGCGTCTGTCGCCGGAGCGTCTGTCGCGTCTGTCGCGTCTGTCGCGCGGAGCCGCAGGCGCGTTCGAGCCTGCGCGCTGGATCTCGGGGAGAACCTCGCCCTTATAGATCCAGACCTTTACGCCGATCTTGCCGTATGTCGTATTTGCCTCTGCGAAGCCGTAATCGATATCGGCGCGCAGCGTCTGAAGCGGTATCGTACCCTCGTGGTAATGCTCGACTCTTGCAATCTCGGCGCCGCCGAGACGGCCGGAGCAGCACGTCTTGATGCCCTTCGCGCCGCACTTCATCGTGCGTGCTATCGACTGCTTCATCGCGCGGCGGAAGCCTATGCGGCGTTCCAGCTGGCTTGCGATGTTCTCGGCCACGAGCTGTGCGTCAAGGTCGATCTGTCTGATCTCGACGACCGAAACGGACGCGGGCATACCCGCCATCTTTTCGATCTCCGCCTTAAGCTCGTTGATCGCCGCGCCCTTGGGGCCGATTACGAGACCCGGCTTTGCGCAGTGGATCGTGACCTTGATCCTGTCGCCAGTGCGTTCGATCTCGATCTTCGGCACGCCGGCGTTATACAGCTTCTTCTTCAGATACTTTCTGAGATTGTAGTCGGCGACGAGCGTATCGCCGAATTTCTCGTCGGAGGCGTACCAACGAGAGTCCCAGTCCTTGATAACGCCCACACGCATTCCGTGCGGATTAACCTTCTGACCCATTGTTACATTTCCTCCTTATTCTTTCTCTTTCACTTTGAGCGTGATATGGCACATTCTCTTCTTGATGATGTCTCCGCTTCCCTTTGCTCTCGGACTCATGCGTCTCATCGACGGGCCCGGGCATACGTAGCACTCGGAAACAAAGAGATTGCCGCCGTCCATCTCAAAATTATTTTCCGCGTTCGCCTTTGCGCTCTTGAGCAGCTTGATAAGATCCTCGCAGACGGCCTTCGGCGTATTCTTGAGAATACCCATGGCGACATCCACGTCCTTACCGCGTATCATATCGAGTACACCTGTTACCTTAGAGGGCGAAACGCGCACATATTTCAAATATGCAACAGCTTCCATGTGTAGGTTATGACCTCCGTTAATTCTGTCGATTTAATGTCCGGATCACTTGCCGTTGTTCGATGTCTTCGAGCCGGCGTGGCCCTTAAAGGTACGTGTAGGAGCGAACTCGCCGAGCTTGTGGCCGACCATATCCTCGGTTACGTACACGGGTACGTGCTTTTTGCCGTCGTGGACCGCGATCGTGTGTCCGACGAACTCGGGGAATATCGTAGACGAACGGCTCCAGGTCTTGAGAACCTTTTTCTCGCCCTTTTCGTTCATAGCGCATATTCTCGCGTAGAGCTTTTCCTCAACGAACGGCGCTTTCTTTAAGCTTCTGCTCATTTTTCAGGTCCTCCTTACTTACCGTTTCTGTGTCTCACGATGTTCTTCTCGGTGCGGGCGTTCTTCTTTCTCGTCTTATATCCGAGAGCCGGCTTGCCCCAAGGAGTAAGCGGGCCGGGATGTCCGACGGGCGATTTGCCCTCGCCGCCGCCGTGCGGGTGATCGCACGGGTTCATGACGGAACCGCGAACGGTCGGGCGCACGCCCATGTGGCGTTTGCGTCCCGCTTTGCCGAGCTTGACGGTATCATGCTCGATGTTCGAGACCTGACCGATCGTCGCCTTGCAGTCAAGGCGGACGCGGCGAACCTCGCCGGAGGGCAGACGAACCTGAGCCGTGCCGTTTTCCTTAGCCATGAGCTGTGCCTGCGCGCCCGCGGTGCGGACGAGCTGCGCGCCCTTGCCGGGGTAAAGCTCGATGTTGTGGATTATCGTGCCGACGGGGATGTCGGAGATCGGAAGCGTATTGCCGGGCTTGATATCGATCTTCTCGCCGGAGTAAAGCACGTCGCCGGGCTTGATTCCGACAGGAGCGATGATGTAGCTCTTCGTTCCGTCCTCATACTGTAAGAGCGCGATATAAGCGCTTCTGTTCGGGTCGTATTCGACGCCGACGACCGTAGCCGCGCCGCCGTTCTGACGCTTGAAATCGACGATTCTGTACTTGACCTTGTTTCCGCCGCCGTGGTGACGAACCGTGATCTTGCCGTTGTTGTTTCTGCCGGCGTGCTTCTTCTTGATGACGATGAGGCTCTTTTCGGGGGTGTACTTTGTGACCTCCTCAAAGGATGCGACCGTCATGCCGCGTCTGCCGGGAGTTGTAGGTTTATATTTAATTGTAGCCATTTTTGTTTCCTCCCGTTATCAATACATACCCTCGAAGAATTCGATCGGCTTGGAATCGGCCGTAAGCGTGACTACTGCCTTTTTCCATTCGGACGTGTAGCCCTGGCTCATGCGGAGCCGCTTCGGTTTCCTCTTCATGTTGATCGTGTTGACGGCAGACACCTTTACGCCGAAGAGCTTCTCGACTGCGTGCGCGATTTCGGGCTTCGTCGAGCCTGTCGCGACGCGGAACGTATACTTCTTATCGGCAAGTCTGCCCATGCTCGCCTCTGTGATGATCGGAGCGAGAATGACGTCTTCTGCAAATTTCATTATGCGTAGACCTCCTCGATTTTTTCTACCGCGCCGCGCGCCACGATGAAGGAGTCGCAGTTGAGAATGTCGTAGACGTTGATCGAATTGTACTGCGTCGTCTTGACGCCGGGGATATTCGCGCAGGACTTGATGACCTTTTCGTCTACGCCGTCGAGAACTATCAGCGCCTTTTTCTTGGCGCCGACCGCCGTCAGCATATTGATCATCGCCTTAGTCTTGAATTCTTCCGCCGCGATCTTGTCGATCACGATCATGTCGCCGTCGGCGACCTTGGACGACATCGCGCCGAGAAGCGCCGCACGGCGCGTCTTCTTATTCATCGATACGCGATACGAACGGGGCTTGGGGCCGAGTGCGACGCCGCCGTGTACGAACTGGGGCGCTCTGCGCGATCCCTGTCTTGCACGACCCGTGCCCTTCTGTCTCCAAGGCTTCTTGCCGCCGCCGCTGACTTCAGTTCTCGTCAGCGTGGACTGCGTTCCCTGTCTCTGATTGAGCAGATATGCTCTTACTGCCGCGTGGAGGACGGCGCCGTTTACGTCGGCCGCAAAGACGCTGTCGGAAAGCTCGATCGATCCGACTTCCTTGCCTGCCATGTCAACTACTTTAAGGTTTGGCATTTTTTGTTCCTCCTCTTACGCTTTTACGCTGTCGCGGATGAACACGATCCCGCCCTTTGCACCGGGAACGGCGCCCTTGACGGCGATGAGATTCTTTTCCGCGTCAACCTTGACGACGGCGAGGTTCTGAACCGTAACCTGTTCGTTACCGTACTGGCCAGCCATCTTCTTGTTTTTGAATACTCTCGACGGCGTCGAGTTAGCGCCCATGGAACCGACCTCTCTGTGGATCGGACCCGTGCCGTGAGTCATGCGGAGCGTCGCGTTGCCCCATCTTTTGACTGCGCCCGTGAAGCCGCGGCCCTTTGTGATGCCCGTAACATCGACCTTTTCGCCTGCGGCGAAGGTATCGGCGGAGATCACTGATCCTGCTTCATACGCGCTGCAGTCGGCAAGACGGAATTCCTTTAAATGACGCTTGCCGCCGACGCTCGTCTTTTTGAAATGACCCGCCTCCGGCTTTGTGAGCTTCGAGTCCTTTTTGTCCTCAAAGCCGAGCTGGAGCGCGTCGTAGCCGTCTGTCTCGACCGTCTTCTTCTGGACGACCGGGCAGGGACCGGCTTCGATGACGGTCACGGGGATCATGTTCCCGTTCTCGTCGAAGATCTGGGTCATTCCGAGCTTTTTGCCTATAATGGCCTTCTTCATGCTTTTTTCCTCCTTGATGATTCGGCTATTGGTCAACGCTTTGGTAGTACGCGGACGCCGCCCCGCAAGCGCTGACATGACCTAATCGCGAACCGCACGCGCTTATTTAATGAAGAGATTTGCGCGCCGTCGTTCGGACCGGTGGCTTTGCGATCAATACTTGACGTCGATGTCTACGCCCGCGGGGAGTTCGACCTTCATCAGCGCCTCGATCGCCTTGGGTGACGGCTTAGAGATAACGATAAGTCTCTTGTGAGTTCTCTGCTCAAACTGCTCGCGGCTGTCCTTGTCTTTATGGACTGCGCGAAGGATCGTGACGACCTGCTTTTCGGTCGGGAGCGGGATCGGTCCGGAGACTTCTGCGCCGTTCGCCTTTGCCGCCTCGACGACCTTGACCGCCGCCGCGTCCACAAGCGTGTGATCGTAACCCTTTATACGAACGTTGATCTTTTCGTTTGCTGCCACTTTTTGCTTCCTCCTATAAAAATTTTACCGGGGGCGATGCTGCACACGGCTCCGAGCGTATCATTGCCGTCCAAAAATTTCGCGCCGGCACGGCGACACAGTTCCGATACCGATGCTCATTTCGGATTTGCGATACAGAGCCGATACTGCATCAGGCTCCGCCCGACTCACAGGTCGGACATACTCCGCGGAAATTCCCCACAAAGGGCGCGTTTTGCGCCGTTTTGCGGCCACCTTCCGCCTCATCGCACACCAAGCTTGACAATTATACTACAAAAAAAGGGCTGTAACAAGCCCTTTTAAAGAATAATTTGAAATATTTGCGAATTTCAGACGTAGAAATTTTCGCGATATTTTGCCGCGCTATTTGTGCATATTGCACATTTAACAATTTACGCCTCAATCGACGCCGCCGGACGGCGGCGCATCCGCGCGCCGTTTCCTTCTATTAATATATATATCCGCCGCGCCCGCCGCGCATGATGCGAACGACGCCGCACCGCACGCATACACGAACGCGTTTCCGATTACCGAATACAGCGTCCGCGTCGATCGCATCTCCGCCTCGACTATTGCGTATCCGCGCTCCTCGACGGGGACAGACGCCGTTATGCGCCCCGTCGGGGCGATCACGCACGAATATCCCGTATTTCCGGCGCGCAGCACATATCGGCCGCATTCGACCGCGCGCAGGACGGCCTGCGCCGTATGCTGATATATCGCGGCGCTGCCGTCGAACCACGAGTCGTTTGTCGACACGGTCAGTATTTCCGCGCCGGAGGCGACGGCTCCGATCCCCGACGTCTCATAAATCGAGTCGAAGCACACCATCGGCCCGACCGTGCCGAATCTCGTTTCGACGGCTCCGTATTTGTCGCCGACCGTCACATTGCTGCCGAACATATCGAGTTCCGCGAGCGGCGGGATCAGCACGCTGAACACTTCCTCAAACGGCACAAATTCGCCGAACGGCACGAGGTGCCGTTTGGCGTAGACGCTGCCCTCGTCGATTCCCGTATCGGGATCGACGCCGAACACGGCGTTATTGTATACGCTGCCGCGCCGCCAATATCCGGTCGCGATCACGACGACGCCGTAATCGTTCGCGATCGATTCCCAATCCTCCATCGCCTCCGCGCTTTCGTTTACGGTGACGGGGATCGCTGTTTCCGGCACGACGACAAGCTCCGCGCCGTCCCACGATGCGCGCGCCGCGAGTCCTTCATATATATTATGAAGATTGTCGTAGCTCCCGTCGCTCCATTTGTCGGTCGAGGACACGTTGCCCTGAAGCACCGCGATCTTCACGGTGCGTCCCGACGCCGCCGCGTCGGCGGCGTTCACGCACAGCGCGCCGCACAAAAGCGTCGACGCGATCACAACGCCTGCCGCCGTTAGCGGTAGCGCTGACGATGCGGCGCGGCCGCGCCGCGCGTTCAATATTGCAAGCGCGAAATATCCGTTCGCCAAAACGATCATAAACGAGATGAAATACGATCCGAACAGCGACGCGCCACCTATCATCGTCGGGACGGACGCCTGCCCTATCGCGAGTCTTCCCCACGGCACGCCGGCCCATCCTATCGTCTGAATCCATTCAAAGAACGCGTACATCGCCGCGTACAGCAGCGGCGCCGACAGTCTCGGCGCGCCGTTTTCCTTATAAAATGCGCGCGAACGCGCCGCCAGCGCGAACAGCGGTATCTGCCACATCGCGAACACGGCCTGGAACAGCGGCAGTCCGAGCCATGCGGCGAGGACTGCGGCGAGCGCGCCCGAGCGCGGCAATCCGGTGAAATCGAGCGGATACATCAGCAAAAACCAATGCCAAACGACGAGATAATACGCGTAAAAATACATTATCCCGACCCGCAGCGCGTCCCGCAGCTTCATCTCCCTTGCGCGGCGCATCAGCACGAACAAAAACGGGCAAAGAGAGAAAAGCTCCGCCGCAGGCGGCAGATAAAACGAGACGCACAGTCCCGTCGCCGCCGCCGACGCCAGAACGAGCGCCGCATCCAACAGCTTACGCTTCATTATTCGCTCACCCCCGTTATCAGTTCCCACCGCCATTATACACCGCGCGGCCGCCGTTGTAAAGGGGCTGAGCGGATCGAATTTTGCATCGTTTTGTCGTTTCGCCGTTCGCGTCGTTGACACGCCGCGCGCGGCGTGATATCATATTGTTGATAAAATAACGACATCGTAAGGAGCGAAACAAATGCTTATATTCCGAAAAATGACCGAGGGCGATTACGACAGCGTCGACGCCATGATGCGCGAGCTTCACACAATGCACGCCGCGGCGCGTCCCGATATGTATAAGCCCGTCGAGCATCCGTATTCGCGCGAGGAATTCTGCCGACGCGGCGTATCCTCCGACTGGATCTGCATTATCGCCGAGGACGGCGGGACTCCCGTCGGCTTCTGCTTTGTCGAACTGCAAAAAAGCGCGTTTATATCGCGCGAGCTTTTCGCCTATATGCACGACATCTACGTCGTCCCCGCCGCGCGGCGGCAGCGCATCGGCACGATGATGTACCGCATCGTCGAGCGCGAGGCGCGCGAACGCGGCGCTCTGCGCCTCGATCTGTGCGTCTGGAGCTTCAACGAGGACGCGCTCGCGTTTTACCGCCGGATGGGTCTTTCGCCGCAGCGCGTCGTCCTCGAAAAGGATATCCGCGAGGAACGCTTCGAGCATGACTGCGCGCATATGTAGTATTTTATTATATTCGGGGTTTCACCCCGAACCCTGACTTAAGGGGGACTTTTGTATAAAGTCGAACTTTCCGCAAGCGGAAAGTTAGCAGATGCTCCGCATCTGCCTCCCCTTAAGAATCTTCAAGAATTTTTATTACAAGGGTTATGGGGCAACTGTTTTCGCCTCTGCATCGCGCGTTTGTGCGGCTGCACAGCAATCCGAACGCACAATGTAAACGCCGATCAACAAACTGCGCTTCCCGTCTTTGGCGGGAAGCTTATTTTTTCCGTCGGAACGTATTGACAAAATTTATCGATTCTCGTAAAATATATCTTGTAACACAAAGAATATTTTATAAAAGTGAGATTTTATCATGTCAAAAAAGATCAAGATCATCGTGATCGATATCGCGCTGCTCATCATCGCTATGGCGGCCGCCGCTGCCGTTGTGATTGCGCTGCCGTCGATCTCAAGCTCGTTTGAAATGTGGGATCAGAACCTCGCATACGAGGCGAACTGGGGATTCAGGCTTTCCGCGGACGTAAAGCCGCTATACACGGCGCCGTCCGACGGCGGATTCCAGGGCGACGGCGTCAGATATCACGTATACGACACGTCCGACGCCGCCGACATATTCGCCAAAGGCGAATATTCGCTTTCGCTTGGTTCCGACGGCGCGTTCGAGGATGCGGTTTTTGACGTTCTCTCGCGGCGCGCGGACGGGGACGGAGCCGTAGATGAGGAATTCGCCCTCCGCTTTCCCGACGAATATTATTATTTAATGAAGAAGGACGACGACGACACGCTCTATCTCATTCTCATCGAGAATCGGCTGTACGTGATCGAGGACTTTATCTGACGCGTCGTCGCAGATTTTTTTGAAGAAATTTCATTTTTCCCCTTGACAAACGCTTCGTAACGCTGTATTATTGTATTAGTTAAGTAGTACAGTTTGCGACGTGCAAACGCGAAAGGAGTCACACGTTCATGGATTGGCACATTGACGGTTCCGAGGCGCTCTATCTCCAGCTTGCCGCCGATCTTCGCCACGCGATCATATGTGGCGCGCTCGCCGCCGGCTCGCGCATCCCGAGCGTTCGCGAGCTTGCCTCTGACGCGCGAGTCAATCCGAACACGATGCAGCGCGCGCTGTCGGAGCTTGAACGCGAGGGACTCGTGATCACGCACGGCACGAGCGGCAAATTCGTCACCGACGAAAGCGGCGCTCTCGACGGCGCGCGTCAGCGCGAGCTATTATCGCTGGCGCTCGATTTCAAAAGCCGCGCCGAGGCGCTCGGATTCACCGTCGGCGAGGCTGCCGAATATGTGCTGCGGCACGCCGCGGCGGAAAGGACGGAACAAATATGAACGCATATAACGAAAGCGCCAGCATCCCGATACTGACGGCAAATATGCTAACAAAGTCATACGGATCGGCGCCTGTTCTCAACTGTGTGAATTTGACGCTGCCGGCGGGACGTATAATCGGGCTGCTCGGTCCGAACGGAAGCGGAAAAACGACGCTTATCAAGCTCGCGGCTGGCTTGCTGACGCCGACGTCGGGCGAGATCCTCGTCTGCGGGCGCGCGCCCGACGAGGTGACGCGCGGACTCGTCTCATATCTTCCCGAGCGGACGTATCTTTCCCCGTCGATGCGCGTATCAGAAACGCTCGATTATTTCGCCGATTTCTACGCCGATTTCGACCGCGTCCGCGCCGTCGACATGATGTCGCGTCTCGGCATCGACGACAGCGTTCGTCTGCGCACGCTGTCAAAAGGCACGAAGGAAAAATTGCAGCTCATCCTTGTGATGTCGCGGAACGCGCGTCTCTATCTGCTCGACGAGCCGATAGGCGGCGTCGATCCGGCCGCGCGCGAATACATCCTGTCGACGATCATATCGAATTATGCAAGCGATTCGACCGTTCTCATCTCGACGCATCTCATCTCCGATATCGAGGCTGTGCTTGACGAATTCCTGTTCCTCAGAAACGGCGGGATCGTCATGCAGTCCACTGTCGACGATGCGCGCGAGCGCTACGGGATGAGCGTCGACGCGCTGTTTCGGGAGGTGTACAGATGTTAGGCAAGCTTTTAAAGCACGATATGCGCGCGCAGATGCGCGTTATTCTGCCCGTCACGATATGCGTCATGATCTCCGCGATCCTCTGCACGGGCGCGCTGAGACTGGCGTTCGTCCTGTCCGACATCGCGGCCGAGCCGGAGGGCTTCGCCGCCGTCTTATCGACGATCTTCATGTCGTGGGTCGTGCTGTTCGTGATCTTGAACGTCTTCATCCTGCTCGTGTATCCGACGATCGCGCTGATCTCGATCGTCGTGCATTTCTACCGCAATCTTTACACCGACGAAGGGTATCTGACGTTCACGCTTCCCGTAAAAACGCGCAGCATCCTGACGTCGAAATTCATCAGCGGGATGATATGGCAGCTCGTCTCGTATGTAGTCCTGATCGCTTTGGGAGCGTTCATCCTCATTTTCGGCACGTCGCCCGAGCATATAGTCAATCTATCCGGCATCAGATCGTTCTTTGACGTCGTCGGGATGATCCTCGGCGAATACGGCTGGCTTGCGTTTACGTATTTGATCTCGCTTTTGGCCGGATCGTTTTACGGGATCGCGGCTCTATATCTTGCCGTCACGATCGGATGCGTCGTCGCGAAAAAGCATCGCGTTCTCGCCTCGATCGGCGTCTACTATGTGATCAATATGATCATGTCGACGATGATGTCGGTCGTCAGCTTCATTATCGTCGCCGTCGCAACGGCGATGAACGAATCAGCTGCGCTGTATGTGTCCTCGATCGTATCGGCGGCGTTCAGCATCGTATTCACCGTCGCGGCGCTGCTCATCACAGTCTATATGATGAAAAATAAGCTGAATCTCTCATGATGCATAACAAACACGCTCCGAGATCATAATCTCGGAGCGTGTTTTGCTGTTCGGGGCAGCGCCCTCCCCATCGGTGTTCGCGCCCGCGCGACTACTTCGTCGGCGCACAAACGCGCGATGCAGAGATGAGGACAGTTGCCCTATAACCTCTGTAATAAAAATTCTTGAAGATTCTTAAGGAACTTCTTATAAGAAGTTCCTTAAGTCAGGGTTCGGGGTGAAACCCCGAAAATCCCCGCTAAATTGAACTTTTGGCGGCGTCCGACGCCGACAGACGGAGCTTTTCGTTTATTGCGTCCGTGACCGCGCGCTTATCCGCCGCCCAATCCGGCGCGGCCAGAAGGCCGCGCGGACAGTCGCCCGTGATGCGGTGCAGAACGATATCGGGACGCAGGCGCGATATCGCAAGCGCTGCAAGCGCAGCGTATTCGTCGAGCGTCAGCGGCTCGTAGCCGCCGCGCTCATAGAGGCTGTCGAGGCGCGTGCCGCGTATCACGTAAAGCGAATGTATCTTCACACCGAAAACGGGCAGCGAATTTAATAGATCGACCGTCGCCTTGACGTCGTCCGCCCCCTCGCGGACGCCCTCCGCGCGCGGCAAACCTATTATCATATGCGCCACGACCTTTATCCCGCGAGAGTGCAGCATCTGTACAGCCTCGACAAATCTCGCCGTTTCATATCCGCGATTTATGAACCGCGCCGTTTCATCCGACGACGATTGAAGCCCAAGCTCGCACCAGACGTCGCGGCGGTCGTTGATAAACGACGCCAGCACGTCGGCGCGTTCCCCGTCGACGCAGTCGGGACGCGTCCCGACCGCAAGCACCCGTATGCGCGGATCGATCAGCGCCGACGCATACCGCTCGCGGAGCGTCTCGGGCGGCGCGTATGTGCCGGTAAAATTCTGGAAATATGCGATGTATTCCGCGTATTTCCCAGCCGCGGGCGAGTCGAGATAACGGCGCGTCTGCGCCGTTATCCCGTCCTTGACGATATGCTCGCCGGCTCCGCGCTCGCCGCAGAATATGCAGCCGCCGACGCCGCACGTCCCGTCGCGGTTCGGACACGTAAATCCGCCGTCGATACAGATTTTGCCGAGCCTGTGTCCGTATGTGTTTCGCAGATATGTGGACAGATTGTAGTAGAGCATATCGCAGCCTTTCGTGTTATACGTTGATATCCGTTAGGTATTTTTCGAGTACGCGCGCGTAATCGGGATCGGATAAAAGCTCCGCGCGTCTGCCTTCGGATGCGTTTCTGCGGCATGACGCAAAATACTGCGCGAGGCCGCCGTCCGCATCCGCCCAGAACGAGTTCTGCGCGAATACGTTGTCGAGCATCGCATCGTTGCCGCGCAGTCGATCGGTCAAAAGCTCGAGCGCTCGCAGATTCGCGTCCATGACGGCGGCGACATCGCGGCTCGATCCGCCGCGATAGCAAAGATCGTTCTCCATTCGTCCGAGGAACGCCTGCGCGATTATGAGGAACGCGTCCTCGCCCGTGCGCTCGTAGGCGTCGAGCAGCGCCTCGCCGCAGAGAAGCGATTTTTCCGTCTTTTCCTCAAGCGTGAGATTTTTGTCGAAGAATACGACGCGCCCGAGCTTATCGGCGGCAAAGCTGAACAGCTCGTACATATTGCGGCGCACCCAATAATAGTATTCGTCCGTGTCCTTGGCGAAAAGCTGCTCGCACTTCTGACCGCACGTCGAGAACCAATTCGTGAATTTTGTCCTGTAGATTTCGAGCGCCTCGTCCGTCTTCCCCTCCGCCCACAGCAGCTTCGCGCGCATATTCCACGCGCCGAGCCTTATTTCATCGTCGGCGCAGCCGTCGAGAATTTTATCGCAGATCGCGAGGAATTCATCCTTATGCGCGATCAGGACGGCGGGATCGTTGTCGGCAGCGTCGCCGGCGACGAACCACATATAGCACGACATGACAGTATAATCGTTAGGATATTCGCGGTACGCATCCGTTATGATTTTGCGCGCCGCCTCGGCGCCTTCTTTTGTCCGCTTCAACACCTGCTCCCAATATGCCGCGATCTCGTCGTCTATCTGCGCGCTCACGCGCTCGCGGTCGTAGCCCATTAGCTCGTCGAGCGTCACGCCGAAATAGTACGCGAGCGGCTGGAGCAGCGTGATGTCGGGGTATGAGTCGCTCCGCTCCCATTTCGACACGGCGGCGCAAGTGACGTTCATCGCCTCCGCTAACTGCTCCTGCGTCACGCCGCGTTCGGCGCGCAGGCGCTTTATATTTGTTCCGATATTGATCTTCATGACGATACCTCTTTTTGATGTAAAGTATGCCGACGTCCGCATCCGAGTATATTTTATACGCGGCCACGGCAAAAGTAAAGGCACCGTCTGGAAATGCGGGGTTAACCGTGAGTTGAAATTTTAGAGGGAGAGTTTGGGGGAGTTGAAAAAATGGGAATATCTCGCCGCTGTCGCGTCGTGCTATTACACGTTTTCGCTTCGCGAAAACGTGTGCGGGGTTTTGGGGGGAAGAATAACTTCTTTCAGTTTAGGGAGAACCTTTTTGGGTGAAATTCTTCATTGAGAAGAACTTTTTTGGGGGAGGGACTTTACTTTGGGGAAACTTTTTTGGGTAGAGACTTTCTTTGGGGAGAGATGTTATTTTGGGGAACCTTTTTTAGTTGGCGAGGAACCTTTTTGTAAAAGGTTCCTCGCGCACCTCCAAAAGCGGACCAAATCGTGTTTATCTTAAGCTATCCCTGAAGACGGTTAATTATATTCGCTTAGTCTAAAATTAAAACTGTAATAAAAGTTCTTGAAAAAATGGGGGGTTTGGGGGGAAGAAAAACTTCTTTCAAGAAGTTTTTCTTCCCCCCAAGAAATCACTTACTCCTAATATATTCATCGATCGCGTGAGCGGCGGTTTTGCCGGCGCCCATGGCGAGGATGACGGTAGCGGCGCCGGTCACGGCGTCGCCGCCTGCATACACGGCGGGGCGCGACGTCGCGCCGTTCTCGTCGGTGACGATGCCGCCCCAGCGCTCCGTTTCAAGACCCGCCGTCGTCGATTTGATCAACGGATTCGGCGATGTCCCGAGCGCCATTATGACGCAGTCGACGGGCAGCTCGAATTCGGAGCCTTTCACCTCGACGGGACGTCTGCGTCCCGATGCGTCCGGCTCTCCAAGCTCCATTTTCACGCAGCGGATCGCGCGCACCGCGCGCTTTTCGTCGCCGACGACCTCGACGGGATTCGTCAGCAGTCTGAATACGACGCCCTCTTCCTTCGCGTGTTCGACCTCCTCGCGGCGCGCCGGAAGCTCCTCTTCTCCGCGCCTGTATACGATCGACACCTCGTCCGCGCCGAGACGCAGCGCGCAGCGCGCAGCATCCATCGCCACGTTGCCGCCGCCTACGACGGCGACGCGATGCGCGCGCATAATCGGCGTATCCGCGCCCTCGCGGTACGCGCCCATCAGATTGACGCGCGTCAGAAATTCGTTCGCCGAATATACGCCGTTGCAGCTCTCGCCCTTAATATTCATAAATTTCGGCAGTCCCGCGCCTGTGCCGATAAATACGGACTCGAAGCCGTCCGCGAGCAGATCGTCGACGGACAGCACGCGGCCGATCACCATGTCTGTCTCTATCTTTACGCCGAGCGCGCGCAGATTGTCGATCTCAAGCGATACGATCGATTTCGGCAGTCTGAATTCGGGGATGCCGTAGACAAGCACGCCGCCAGCCGTGTGAAGCGCCTCGAAAATCGTGACGTCGTATCCCATTTTTGCAAGCTCGCCCGCGCACGTAAGACCGGACGGCCCCGATCCGACGACGGCGACCTTGTGTCCGTTAGGCTCCGGCTTCTCCGTTTTATGCATCTTTTCATTGTGCCTGTCGGCGACAAAGCGCTCGATTCGGCCGATCCCGACCGGCTCGCCCTTGATCCCTCGCACGCACTTCGCCTCGCACTGCGTCTCCTGCGGACATACGCGCCCGCAGATCGCCGGCAGCGAGCTTGATTTCGATATCACATCGTATGCGGCGTCGAAATTGCCGGCCGCCGCCTCCGCGAGAAAATCTGGGATCGCTATCGATACGGGACAGCCGGAAACGCACGGGCGGTGCTTGCAGTGAAGGCAGCGCGCCGCCTCGTTTTTCGCGTCCTCTTCCGTATAGCCGAGCGCGACCTCGTCGAAATTCTTCGCCCTTATCTTCGGCGGCTGGGTCCGCATTTCCGTCTTTGTTGACTGCATATTCGGCATTTACTCGTCCCCCTTTGCCAAGAGATTGCACATATGCTCGCGCGCCTCCGCCTCAAACGATCTGTACATCGAGCCGCGCGACATCGCCTCGTCGAAATCGACGAGATGCCCGTCAAAATCGGGGCCGTCGACGCAGGCGAACTTCATCTGTCCACCGACGGTGAGACGGCAGCAGCCGCACATCCCCGTCCCGTCTATCATGATCGGATTCATGCTGACGACGGTTTTGATCCCGTACTGCTTCGTGAGCAGCGATACGAATTTCATCATCGGTAGCGGTCCTATCGCTATGACCTCGTCGTATTTTTCGCCCGATTCGATCAGCGCGCGGAGCGCGTCCGTGACAAGTCCATGCTCGCCCGCCGTGCCGTCGTCGCTCATGAGGCGGAACAGATCGGATACGGAGCGGAACTCGTCCTCGAGTATGACAAGCTCGCGCGTGCGGAATCCGACGACGGAATGAACAGTGACGCCGAGTTCATGCAGCTTTTTCGCCACCGGAAACGCGATCGCGCATCCGACGCCGCCGCCGATCACGGCGACGCGCGTCAGTCCGGCCGTTTCGGTCGGCTTTCCGAGCGGCCCGACAAAATCGGCGAGACTGTCGCCGACCTCCATCGCACCGAGCTTCATCGTCGTCGCGCCGACGAGCTGGAATATGATCGTGACCGTTCCCGCTTCCCTGTCGTAATCGGCTACGGTGAGCGGGATGCGCTCGCCGTGTTCGTCCGTGCGGATGATGACGAACTGCCCCGGCTCGGCGCGCCGCGCCACGAGCGGAGCCGCGATCTTCATCTCCACAACGGTCGGATTGAGCGAACGCTTATAAATTATTTCGTACATATACGCCTGCCTTTCCTATTCCCGCAAAAATTTGTTCTCATTTTATGATATCACAGTTTTGCAGGATTGTAAAGTCCAATATTTCAAAAAATCTCGGAGCAAGCTCCGAGATTTTTCATGTATCGAGCGGCGTCAGAAACCAGTCCTCGCCCGCGTCGAATATCCATTGCAGCCCGCGTCTGCGTTCGCATACGACGTCGGGATCGACCTTTCCCGTCCGCGTCTTCGGATGCATCGTTTTATCTACGCACGCCCAGTGCAGTCTGTAATAAAAATCGAGCATATCGAGTATTTCGTCTACGCTGCGCGGCACGCATATCTCCAAAAGCTCGTCGATCGTGCCGCATCCGAGGATCAGATCGGCGGCGTCGCCGCACTGCTCATACGGTTCCCTCATCGAAAGCTCCGAGATCAGTCCGAGCGCCCAGCAAAGCGCCCAGCACGATTCCCGCGTCCACAATACGTCGGCGGCGTCGCCGTCCGTATACTTTCCGTCGAACAGCGACAGCTCCTTTTCTAAGAGTCTGTCGCCGACGCCGTAGCCGCACACAGTCCGCGCGGCGTCCTCGCGCGCCGATTCATAAACGCCGCCGTCCCCATCCGCGCCTGATACGGCCTCGGCAAGATCGGCCGCGCACGCGCACGCGACGGCGCGTTTCGCGATCTCCTCCGCGCTCTTCATTCGATCGCCGAGATCGGCAGGCAGCGGCGGCAGCTCGTTCGCCGTATCGACTCCAATCGCGCGCAGCGCCGCGTTCGAGCGCCGCTTCCTCATCCGCGCGGCGCGATCGCTCCCGCCGCCGCGGCCGAACAGTCTGAAGCTGACGGTGATCCTCATTTTCATGGCCTCCGTGTCGAATTTTGCAATTTTTTCTTCGTCGAGATTCACCCGCTACGCGGGGAATATGCCCGACAAGAATTTATCCGCCCGTCCCCGCCGCTTGTCGAACAGCTTTTCCAAGTCGGCGCCGGCGTCGTTTATAAGCTCGTAAAATAATTCGTATGCCGCAAACGCGACGTCGCCGTCGTCGTTGTCGAATATGCGCGACATCTCGATCCCCGCCGAGCCGTAAACGAGCGATATCATCGGCAGCGTCGATTCGCGCCTCACCGTGTTGTACATCGCGTATTCGACGTATGCGTCGCACAGAAATTCCGCCGACGACGCCGCGAACGCGTTTATGAGCGCCGACGTTCCGTCGGGATCGGTCGTATTCGCCGGAGCCGTCAGGATCGTCTGCGAGACGCAGAACGACGAATACGACGTCTGTTTGCCGGTCAATTTCGGCAGCGGCAGCACGGTCCATTCCGAATCCGCCCCCGCAAGCTCGTTCATCATCCCGAGCGTGCCTATATAGAACTGCGCGCCGCCGCAGAGATCGGCCGACGTTCCGAGCGACGCCGACGACAAAAGACGGCGCGCGGCGTCCGCCGCCTCTGTTATCCCGTCGGGGATAACGACGGTCGGCTCGCGTCCCTTTTCATTGTCGACGAACCGCAGCCCCGACGAAAACGACGCGATATCGCCGACTATGCGCAAAAGCTCCGCTGCGGCATCGAATTCTTTCCCGCCGTTCTCGCCCCCGTCCCCGCCGTCGGGATCGGCGGCGTCGTCCGCATAAATGTCGCAGATCGCGATCTTCCCGTTCGCCGCCCCGAGCATGAAATCCCACGTCCATTCGCCGGCGCGCGCGGCGCTCTCATATCTGTCGAGCGAACCCGCATCGCCCGACGCGAACACGCACAAAATCGAGTCGGGATCGACGTCGGCGCATCCGTATGCGCCATACGTTCTGTACGCCGCCGACAGCTCGTCCGAGCATGGAAAGAACCATTCCTCCTCGGCCGAGAAAAACGGCAGCGAATCGAAATTCACAATAAGTCCGTCCGCGGCAAGGCGCGGCAGAAGCTCCTCCGGCACTGCGATCATATCGGCGAAATACGTATCCGATTCGATCGAGGTGCGGATCGATTCGATGATCTGCTCCGGCGGCGCGCTGTCAAAATAAAGGCTGCATCCGAGCGCGCTTTCTATCATCGAGTTGCGCTCCCTGACTGCGGACGAATACGAATCGTCCGATTCCGGCGACAGTCTCGCCGCCGTTTTTTCGTCTGCGGAACATATGATCACCGTCGCACCGTTCATATCGAAGTCGATCTGCGACAGATATTCCTCCGCCAGCCGCCTGCCCCCGTATTCGTATACGGGCGGCGGCGTGTAATCAGTCGGCTCGCCGACTGTCTCGCGCCCCGTGACGGACGCGTTCGTGACGGGCGCGTCGGCGCTTTCGTCCCCGCCCGCGTTCCATTTATCATTATTGATCGTTATAAAATCGCACGATGTGAGCGATATGCATATAAGCGCGGCGAGCGCGGCCGCCGCGCGCCTCCATGATCTTCTCATTCGCCGCCTCCGATCCCGATGCGCACCGTCGTGATAAATCCGCCGACATTGTCGCCGGAAACGGTGTAATCGGCTCCGCGCGGGACTTGTATGAGCGTTTCCCCGTCGCCGCCGCACGGCGTATAGTAGATCATGTATTCGTCCCCGTCCGCCGTTTTATACGTGTACGGGTCCGAATACGTGTACATCGACAGAAGCGTCAAATATTCCTCCATGCAGAGGTTCTCCGTCATCATGATCTCGGCGTGAGGATCGCCCACGTATCTGTAATGCCAATATTCGTATGCGATCCCCGTCAGCTCCTCCTTGTCGGCGCGGTAGCGCTGGACGAATCCGAAGCGCTGGCAGTTCTGCGACAGCCACGTTCTGTCCTCCTGCGCCGCGATATCGAACGAAAGACCCGTATGATGCTCGCTGTACCCGGGCTGCGCGACATATTTGTACGCTTCTTCCTCACCGTCCGACTCTATCCGGCTCACGAGTATTTCTCGTTGCTCGTCCGACGTTCTGTAAGCGCTGTTTATTATCGAGCCGCCGTCGTCTGTCGCCGCCTTGTACGCGTCGAGCATCATGTTCAGATCGTCAAGCACATCCTCGCGGCACGCGATCGACGACGTCGCGAGTCCGTAGCTGTCCGATCTGTCGTCATTGCCGTAAAGCGAAACGATGCGGTCGGCCTCCGCAAAATCGTATTTGTGATCGCCGTTGACGAGGATTAGATATCCCGTGTCGATCTGCGAGTTCGGAACAGTTATAACGTCGGTCTTCTCGTCGGGAACGGGATCGGTTTCGATCGGCGCGTCCGTCCCCGCGCCGCCGAACGTGATCTCGTCCGTGTCCACGCCCCGCACAGGCGGGGCCGCGTTGCACGCAAAATATACGGATAATATTATAACCGTCGCAAGAAAAACGGCGAGCGTCATCATCCCGGGCGTCAGCTCGGGTCCTATCCGCTCATTATACCTCGTTATCCTGCGTCTTTTCGGCATAGTTGATTATTTTAGTCGGGGGAAAACTTCTTATAAGAAGTTTTTCCCCGCACCCCTTTTCAAGAATTTTTATTAACAAATTTCTTTCAATACTTATTTTAAAAGTTTTTGAAACGAGGGGGGTGCAGGGGGGAGAGAAACTTTTTTCAAAAAGTTTCTCTCCCCCCTGCATATAACTAATAATTACTCCTCCAGACAAGCCTTGCGGGAGAGGTTGAGTCTGCCGCGGTCGTCGGTGCCGAGGAATTTGACGGTCATCATATCGCCGACCTGGCAAACGTCCTCGACCTTTTCGGTGCGTTTATTTTCGAGGTCCTTGATATGCACCATGCCCTCTTTGCCCGGTGCGAACTCGACGAACGCGCCGATCGGGATGATGCGCGTCACGCGGCCCGTGTATATCGCGCCCACTTCCGGCTCGAACACGATGCCCTCGATGATCTTCTGCGCCTCGTAAGCGGCGTCGCGGTTGACGGCGGAGATGTAAATCGTGCCGTCCTCCTCGATATCGATCTTCGCGCCGGTGTCGGCGACGATCTTCTGAACGACCTTGCCGCCCGTGCCGATGACTTCTCTGATCTTATCGACATTGATGTGCATCGTGAGCATTTTAGGCGCATACGGCGAAACGTCCGCGCGAGGCTCGGGAATCGCCTTAAGCAAAATCTCGTCGATGATATAATCGCGTCCCTTATGCGTGACGGCGAGCGCTTCCTTGATGATCTCGGGCGTAAGTCCGTCTATCTTGAGGTCCATCTGAATGGACGTGATGCCCTTGTGCGTGCCGGCGACCTTGAAGTCCATGTCGCCGTAGAAATCCTCGAGTCCCTGGATGTCGATCATCGTCATCCAGCGGTCGCCCTCGGTGATAAGTCCGCACGAAATGCCCGCGACGGGAGCCTTGATCGGCACGCCCGCATCCATGAGCGCGAGCGTCGAGCCGCAGACGGAACCCTGCGAAGTCGAGCCGTTCGAGGACACAACCTCGGATACGACGCGGATCGCATACGGGAATTCGTCTATCGACGGGAGCACGGGGATCAGCGAACGCTCCGCGAGCGCGCCGTGACCGATCTCACGGCGTCCCGGGCTGCGGGCCGCCTTAGCCTCGCCGGTCGAATAACCGGGCATATTGTAGTGATGCATATAGCGCTTCGACGTCTGCTCGTCGATGCCGTCCAGCTCCTGCGCCTCGTCGATTGAGCCGAGCGTGCAGATCGACATGACCTGCGTCTGACCGCGCGTGAACAGTCCGCTGCCGTGTACTCTCGGAAGCACTCCGGCCTCAGCCGCGAGAGGTCTGATCTCGTCGAGACGTCTGCCGTCTACGCGCTTTCCGTCCTCGAGCAGCCAGCGGCGCACGATCTTCTTCTGAATCTTATATACAAGCTCCTCCATCTGATCAGCTATCGTCGGATATTCCTCGGAGAATTTCTCGACGATCGCATCCTTGATCGGGACCATGCGCTCGTCGCGCACGTTCTTGTCGGGCGTATCGAGCGCGAACATGACGTCATGCTCGCAGAAATCGAACACCTTGTCGAACATATCGTGATCAAGCTCGCACGACGGATAGTCGAACTTCGGCTTGCCGACCTCGGCGATTATGTTGTCGATGAAATGAAGCAGACGGCAGTTTTCCTCGTGGCCGAGCATTATTGCCGTGAACATATTCGCGTCGGAGACTTCCTTCGCGCCGGCCTCGATCATGACTACCTTCTTCGCGCTCGACGCAACTGTCAGCTCGAGCGTTGAGACCGCGCGCTGCGCCGCCGTCGGATTGACGACCGGCACGCCGTCCACCATGCCGATGAACGCGCCCGAAATCGGTCCGTTCCACGGAATGTCGGATATGGACAGCGCGATCGACGCGCCTATCATCGCCGTGATCTCGGGCGAGCAGTCGGGATCGACCGACATTACCGTCATCGAAAGCACGACGTCGTTGCGCAGATCCTTCGGGAACAGCGGTCTGATCGGGCGGTCGATGACGCGCGCCGTCAGAATCGCCTTCTCGGACGGTCTGCCCTCGCGGCGCAAAAACGCGCCCGGGATTTTGCCCGCGGCGTAAAGTCTTTCCTCAAAATCGACGGACAGCGGCAGAAAATCGATGCCGTCGCGCGGCTTCTCGGACGCCGTGGCGCACGCCAGCACCGTCGTTTCGCCGTAGGAGATCAGGCACGAGCCGTTGGCGAGTCCCGCAACCTTGCCGACCTCGACCTTGAGCGGTCTGCCGGCGTATTCGGTTTCAAAAACCCTGTAATTTTCAAACATTTGATTTTTCCCTCTCCGGTTTTATTATTTTCAAACGGAAGCGCCAAGCGGACTAACACTTACAGACGCGCGCGACCCCGCGCGCATTTGTAAATGCTATTCCGTCAAGGCGTCCCCGTCGTCTTGCGTTTTGGCGGCTGACGCCGCATTATGGTTCGGGCTGCCGGAGCCGTGGTTCGGCTGCGGCAGCCCAAGACCGCCACATCTGTAAATTCAGGGGGAGCGCTCCCCTTTTAAGACTTACTTTCTGATGTTGAGTCTGTCGACGATCGAGCGGTAGCGCTCTATGTCAATCTTTTGCAGATATCCGAGCAGATTGCGGCGATGACCGACCATTTTCAGAAGTCCTCTGCGGCTGTGGTGATCCTTCTTGTTGTTCTTCAGATGCTCGGTGAGCTGATTGATGCGTTCCGTAAGGATCGCGATCTGAACCTCGGGGCTGCCCGTGTCGCCCTCATGCGTCGCATACTGCGCGATGATGGCCTGCTTGTTTTCTTTTGTGAGTGCCATTTTTTCACCTCATAATTTTATTGCACCCCGACTCAGCCCGCGGCGGGTGACCTGCCGTCGATTGGCCGTATGGCAAATCCGGCACTTGACCCGCGGACCGTGTCGGGCGCTACGCTGTATTATATCACGAAAAATCCGCGTTGTAAATACGAAGTTTAACAAAATTGGGGCGAATGGGAACATTATTTTTGTTTCCGTTTCGAGAACAGCGACGCCGCGCCCGAGACAAAAAGAAACGCGCCGATCAAAATCCCGATCGCGTCGTCGCCCGACGCGCCCGAGAGCGCCGCGCCTAAAACGGCCCCTGGGATACCCGCCGCCGAGATCAGCGCCGTCACGCGCAGATCGATCTTCCTTTTGTCGGCGTGGATCAAAAGCGAGGCCGCCGACGCGCACATGAAGAACAAGAGATTGTACATCTGCGCACGCTGCCGTCCCGAATCCGTGAACATCGTCAGATATATGAGCAGAAGCCCGCCTCCGCCGACGCCCATTCCGGAAAGCGCCGCGCATAAAAACGCGATCAGCATTTCATATACTGCGCCCACGTCAGATCACCCCGAGCCGCCGCAGTATCATCGAGGCGCCCGCCCACATCACGAGCGCCGCGAATATGCGCCCGAGCAGCCCCGTATCGATCTTATCGAGCAGATACGCGCCGACGACGCCTCCGGCGGCCGCCGGCAGCAGATATCGCAGAAATCCGTCCGCCGTCGTCCCGCCCGCGGCGTACATGACCGCCGACACCGCCGATATCGGCAGAATTGACGCCGCCGCCGACGCGAACACGTCGCGCGGCGTCCGTTCGGGGTCGTCTCGATAAAGCCGCGACAGCGCGTACACGATCACGATCCCGCCGCCGCATCCGACAAGACCGTTGCAAAAACCGGCCAGAGCGCCCGCCGCAAGCACATAAAGCGCGTCGGCAGAGCGCGGTATTTTCGCCGTCAGTTTCATAATTATTCCTTATATTGTCGTATGGTACTTGTATTTTGGCTCAAAATCTGTTATCATATACTCGGAGCATTGAAGACAGTGCGTCCTTTATCCATTGTTAAAGCAGGTATTTACATAAATGGCGACAAAAAAGACAACGGACAGCAAAAAGAAACCGGCCTCCGGCCGCGCGCCGGCGAAAAACGGCGCGGGACGATCGCCGAAGGCGAAAAGCGCGCCTCCGTCCGGCGCGCTGCGCCAGACGCTGCCGTTCATATTCTACGTCTCGGCGCTGCTCGTGCTGCTCGTGCTTTTACTGCCGGACACGGGCGTCGTCGTCGAATTCCTGCGCGATTTTCTGTTCGGCACGATGTCGGTCTCCGCGTTCGCGGCTCCGCTGATGCTCGTTTTGCTCGGCGTATTCTGGCATGACGACGACGATCCGCGCCGCGTCGGATGGCGCTTCTGGTGTTCGGTCGCCGTATGGGTGCTGTTCGCCGTAATGATGCACATCATCCTGTCCGGCAGCGCCACATTCAACATAAATGAGCTTTACGAATCCGGCATAGCGAGGACGAGCGGAGGCGTGATCGGCGGGCTGATCGGCTCCGTTTTCGTCAAATGCTTCGGACGCGTCATATCGATCGTGATACTCGCCGCGGCGCTGTTCATTCTGTGTCTTCTGCTGTTCGGACTGACGCCGGCGGCCGTATTCTCCATGCTCGGCGTCAGGATGAAGGAAAAGCACGCGGCTCGCCGCGAGCGCATCGCTGAATATGAGGCGCGCCGCCGCGAGGACGACGAACGGCTGCTCGCCGAGGCGGAGGCCGCCGCCGAAAGCGCTCAAATCCCGCCCGCGATGACGGATAAGACCGAGCATAAGCGCGCGGAGCGCGCCGGCGTCAGACACCGCAAATTCAACACCGACGTCGACATTTCCGCCGACGAAAAGGACAGCGGCGAAGATACGCCGCCCGAGACGCCGACGGAGCAGGACGAGATAGATAAAAAAATCTTCGACGAGGTGATGCGCCGCACGCGCGAGCGCTACGGCGAGCAGTCGTTCGAGTCCGGCGGGGACAAAAACGACGCGGATAAAGCGCCTGCAAAGAGCGGCGCGAAGGTAAAAAAGCTGTCGCAGCCGTCAGCAAAGACGCTGTCGCCCGTCGCGTCCGATCCGGACGCGAAGAGCGGCGAGGTCGATCTTGAGAGCATATTCGTCGATCCCGAATCGATCGGGATACTGCGCGGCGACGGCGACGGCATCCGCGCCCCGTATGAGATGGGGAGCGCGGGGAGCCGTCAGGGGTACGTCTTCGGCGACGAGATCGGCGAGGCCGATATCAACGACGCGCAGGCGGGGATTTTCCCCGACGCGGGCTTCGACGACGACGATATCGAGGCGATGGTGAACGCAATATCGGAACCGGAAATGGTTGAGCCGGAGGACGAACCCGAGGTCGAGGACGCCGTTCCCGTATACGAATTCCCGCCTATCTCGCTCTTGACGCCGCCGCAGGCGGCGACGGCCGCCGACGTCGAGGAATTGAAGCAGACCGCCCAGCGCCTCGTCGATACGCTTCGCAGCTTCAAGGTCAAGACGAAGATCTCCGACGTGTTCCACGGCCCCACGATCACAAGATACGAGCTTACGCCCGAGACGGGGACGCGCGTGTCCGCGATTGCGAATCTCTCCGACGATATCGCGCTAAATCTCGCGGCCGAAAGCGTCAGGATCGAGGCTCCGATCCCGGGCAAGGCCGCCGTCGGCGTCGAGGTGCCGAACCGCGTCCGCGAAACAGTATCGCTCCGTCAGCTGTTTGAGACGGAGCAGTTCCAGAACGCAAAGGGGCTGCTGACCGCCGCGCTCGGATGCGACGTCGCCGGCGCGCCCGTATTCTGCGATATATCGAAAATGCCCCATCTTCTGATCGCCGGCACGACGGGCGGCGGTAAATCGGTCTGCATCAACTGCATCGTGATGAGCATCCTTTACCGCGCGCGTCCCGATCAGGTGCGGCTCATCATGATCGACCCGAAGCAGGTCGAATTCGTGCCGTACAACGGCATCCCCCATCTGCACGTCCCCGTCGTCAGCGACGCAAAAAAGGCCGCAGGCACGCTTTCATGGGCCGTCGGCGAGATGGAGAAGCGTTACGAGATGATCCGCGACGTCGGCGTCCGCAACATAGACGGCTACAATAAAATAACGGAAAACGATCCGGAAAAGATGTTCATGCCGTATCTCGTCATCGTGATCGACGAGCTTGCCGACTTGATGATGACGGCCCCGGACGACGTCGAGACCCACATCTGCCGCATCGCTCAGATGGGACGCGCCGCCGGAGTTCACGTCATAATCGGCACGCAGCGCCCGTCCGTCGACGTCGTGACGGGACTTATCAAGGCGAATTTCCCGTCGCGCATAGCGCTGACGGTGGCGCAGCAGGTCGACAGCCGCACGATACTCGGCACCGGCGGCGCTGAAAAGCTGCTCGGAAAGGGCGATATGCTGTTCGCGCCGATCGGCTCGACAAAGCCCCAGCGCGTTCAGGGCGCGTTCGTCAGCGATTCCGAGGTCGAGGCCGTGACTGATTTCCTTAAGGGAACGTGTCCGACTCCCCACTACGACGAGGCAGCCATCGACGGCATCGAGGAGGCCGCGCGCCAGTGCGGCAATAAGAAGGGACGCGGCGGCGCCGCGTCCTCCGACGACGACGAGGGCAAGGACGCCGTTTTCGGCGACGATCCGATGTTCCGTCAGGCGCTCGAGCTTGCAGTCGATTCGGGCAAGATATCGACGTCGCTTATCCAGCGGCGGCTCTCGCTCGGCTATGGGCGCGCCGCAAAGCTCATCGACCGAATGGAAGCGCTCGGATACGTGGGACCGCAGGACGCATCGCGTCCGCGCGAGGTGCTGTTGACGCGCCAGCAGTTCCAAGAGCTGGTCCTGCGCTCCGAATCTGATTAAACAGTCAAATAATGAAAGGATGACGCGGAATGGCGGAGAATAAATTTTGTCCTGTTTGTCATACAATAAACGCGCCGACGGCTGAGTCATGCTCCGAGTGCGGGTACAGATTCGACAGCGGCGCAAAACTGACCGAGAGCGATCTGCAGCGGGCGGCACGCCGCCGTAAGCTGCGTTCCGCCGCCGCCTCGGCTGTGATATTCGCGATCCTGTTGAGCCTCGTGATAGCCACGATGGCGCGCGGGATGCGCTTCGGCGGAGTCGTGATACTGATCTGGCTCGCCGTACTCGTCCTCGCCATAATCGTCATATACGCGGTGTCAAAGATAACGAAGTTCCGCGACAGACGCCGCGATCGCGAGCGCGAACGCGAAGACGGCGGGAGGTGATCGAAGATGGGAAAATTCATCACCATAGACGGACTCGACGGATCGGGCAAAAGCACGCAGTATGAGGCGCTCGCCTCGCATCTCGAGTCGCGCGGCATACGCGTGCGCAGACTGAAATTTCCCGTATACAATTCGGAAGGCTCCGCGCTCGCACGGTTATATCTCTCCGGCGCGCTCGGCTCCGCGGACGAGACGAACGCCTATGCGGCGTCGATGTTTTTTGCCGCCGACAGATACGTTTCATACGTCACGGACTGGAAGACCGACTACCTCGATCCCGACACCGTCATACTCGCCGACAGATACACGACGGCGAACGCGATACATCAGCTCTCAAAGCTGCCGCGCGGCGAATGGGTATCGTTCGTCGAATGGCTCTATGATTTTGAATTCGGCAAGCTGTCCCTTCCCCGCCCCGACGCCGTCGTTTTTCTCAGCGTCCCGATCGGGATCACGGAGATGATGACAAAAAGGCGCGAGTCGGAGACGGGCGTGCGCCGCGACATACACGAGACTGATTACGATTATATAAAAAGATGCTGCGAGGCCGGAGCATGGGCAAAGGACAGGCTCGGCTGGCGCGGGATAGAATGCGCCGACGGCGGCGCGCTGCGTCCGCGCGAGGCGATCGCCTCCGACATACGGCGCGCGCTGTCCGATATTCTATCGATCGATTGAACTTTCGGGAAAGGATCGTTTATTTTGGTTTACGTATTTCTTGCAAACGGATTTGAAATGACGGAGGCTCTCGTCCCCGTCGATATGATGAGACGCGCCGGCATCGACGTTATAACGGCCGCCGTCGGCGGATCGAAAACTGTCGTCAGCTCGCACAGAGTTCCCGTCGCCGCCGACAGTCTCGCCGAAGAGATCGATTATGACGGCGCGGAGGCCGTCGTTCTGCCCGGTGGACAGCCCGGGGCGGATAATCTTTACGCCAGCGCCGTCGTAAAGCGCGCCGTCACCGGCGCGTATGAGCGCGGCGCCGTCATCGGCGCGATCTGCGCCGCGCCCTACATTTTCGGCAGACTCGGCATACTGCGCGGCAGGCGCGCCGTATGCTTCCCGGGATATGAACGCGAGCTTGCGGGCGCCGACGTCGTCGACGCACCGTCGGTCACGGACGGACGCGTCATAACGGCGAAGGCGGCCGGATGCGCGTATCACTTCGGTTATTCCCTTATATCCGCGCTGCGCGGCGAGGACGCCGCGCGCCGAGTCGCGGATTCCATGTTCTGTCGGCTGTAACGGCCGATTTGCGAAAGGAAAGGACAGGTCAGGATATGAACTACATGAAGGCACAGAAGGCCGAGCTGCGCGAGAAATATCTCGCGATGCGCGCGGCCATACCGCAGGAGAAACGAGACGCGATGAGCCGCGCCATTTGCAGCCGCGCCACGTCGCTGTCCGGATTCCGTCTCGCCGAGACGATACTGCTCTATTCTCCCAAGCCTGTCGAGGTCGACGTGACGCCGATCGCGCGCGCCGCGTGGGAATCGGGCAAATCGGTTGCGTTCCCGCGCTGCCACCGTCCCGAGGGTTCATTCCCGTACATGACGTATCACATCGTTAATTCTCTCGACGAGCTTGAACCCGGCAGCTTCGGCCTCTACGAGCCGAGCGAATCGGCGCCGCTCTACGATCCGCAGTCCGACACCCGCGGCTCGCTCGCGTTCGCGCCCGCGATCGCGTTCGATAAATACGGCTACAGACTCGGCTACGGCGGCGGCTATTACGACAGATTCTTCAACGCCTACAACGGCTCCGTCATAGGCGTCATATTCTCCGAATTCATCGTTCCGTCGCTGCCGCACGGGCGCTACGACATACGCGCGGGACTTCTCATAACGGAAAAAGGAGTGCGAGCGACGCTTGAAAATCAAGTCCGTTAACGCCGCGCCGACGCTGTGCGCAGTCATATTTCTGCTGCTTTTGGGATCGAGTCTGATCAAGCCCGAGTCGCTCGGGCGGCAGAATCCGTATCTGTCCGTCATAATACTCGAGCTGTTGATATTCGCCATGCCGGCGCTGTTCTTCTGCCGCCTACGCGGCAGCGGATATTCGCGCGCGATACGGTTCAGACTGTTTGAGCCGGGCGCGATCCCGTTCGTTCTGATCTCGTCGATCACACTCATTTTTTCGACGTGCGCCGTCAAGCTGTGGCTGTATACGATCCTCGACAAGCTGCCGAGCGCCGAGACCGTCGTCTTTGCTTCATACGCAGGCTCCGGCGGATACGGCGACTCGATCATATTCGCGAGCCTCGCGTTCGCGCTGTTCCCCGCCATAACGGAGGAGCTTGTCTTTCGCGGCATCATGATCGCCGAGTACGAGGACTGCGGCGTTCCCGCCGCGGTCATATTCAGCTCGCTCTTATTCACGATGCTGCATTTCGATCTGCCGAATTTCCCCGTTTATCTCGTATCGGGCGTGCTGCTCGCGATCACTGTCTACGCGTGCCGGTCCGTACTCGCGTCCATAGTAGTCCACACCGTCAACAACGTCTTCAGTCTGTTCTTTGAGGATTACATATGGAACAGCATCATCCAGCCGCGCAATATCGTGATATTCACGTTCATCGTGACGGCGCTGACGCTGCTGTCCCTCTCCCTGATGCTCGGGGAGGCCGGACGTCTCTATAAAAATTACGGCGCATACGGAACGGAGAGTCCGTATGTGCGCAAAAAGGAGGATCGCACGCCTCCCGTATACGCCGTCATGACGATACCGTTCGCCGCGTGCTTCCTCATCTATATAATCGCCGTGCTGATGTAGAACGGCTGAAAGGAGCTTTGATGTCCGATAATAACGGCCGCCCGCAAAACGGCGGCACGCCGCAGGAAGCGGCGCATACTGTCAGGATGCGCCGCGCCGATAAAAACGGCGACACCATAATCAAGGACGCGAACGCCTCGGGCGCATCCGCTCCCGTCGACGTGGATGCCGACGCGGAACACGCCGACGAGACGGAAGAGGAAGAATACCGCGATCCGACAAACACCGTCACAGGCGCCGTCGTCGGCGCCGTCAAGGGGATAATATATCTGACCGCCGTCATCGTCATCGGCATCGCGCTCGCGTTTTTCTTTGTGATCCCCGTCGCGAACGACGTGTTCGCGTTCGTCAAGGAGGAGGCCGTCATCGACGTCACCGTCCCCGAAAACGCGACTCTCAACGATATCACCGAGATCCTCTACGACAACGGTCTGATCTCGTATCCGCGCATATTCAAGCTGTACGCGGAATTTACCGAAAACGAGAACGATCCCGACGCCGGCGTCTATATCGCCGGAGATTACGCGCTGTCCACAACGCTGAACTACGGTCAGCTCATCGATTCGTTCAAGCCGTCGCACGAGACGGGGCAGATATCGCTCACGATCCGCGAGGGCATGACGACGGACGAGATAATCGATCTGTTCGTCGAAAACGGGATCGGCACAAAGGCCGGCTTCATCGACGCGATCAACAAATACGACTGGAGCGAGGATTTCAACTATTGGTTCCTCGACGAGCTGGAGGAAAACGGCTGGTCAGAGGACAGATTCTACCGCCTCGACGGCTATCTGTTCCCCGACACGTACTATTTCTACACCGATTCGAGCGAGGTCGTCGCGATATCGAAGCTGCTCGACAACTTCGAGGCCAAATTCCCCGACACATACCGCATATTCCTCGAATCGAAGAACATGACCGTCGACGAAGCCGTCACGATCGCCTCGATGGTCCAGAGCGAGGCCGGAGGCCTCGCCGAATACGCGCTCGTCTCGTCCGTATTCAACAACAGACTCGCGAACAGCGCGTCATATCCGTATCTCGAATCGGACGCCACGATCCTCTACGCCATGTTCCACAACGATCATTCGCGTCCCGACAAGCTGTCGGGGACCGAGTACGACTCGCCGTACAACACGTACAAATACCGCGGCCTGCCGCCGGGTCCGATCTGCAACCCCGGTTTTGAGGCTTTGACGTATGCGATCTATCCGCGCACGACGGATTATTTCTACTTTGTCGCGAACAACGACGGATTCTCCGTTTTCTCCGAAACTCTCGCGGAGCATAACCGCGCGATTGAGGACGTGAAAAACGGCACCGCAATATCGACGGTGCGTCAGGGCGGCGGCTCCGGCGAGTATGTCGAGAACGACGAGGACGAAGAATAACGCGAAGAAAGGACGGCGACAGCATCATGACGTATTACACGAGCGAGGAATACCTGCGCAGGAGATTTGAGATGTTCGGCCGCAGCTGCGCATACTGCGCCTCCGATCCCGAGACGCACAAAAAATGGCACGCCGACGTTTCGGTGAGACTTTCGCACGCGATCGGACTCGATCGCTGCATCCCCGTCGACGGCGCGAAACCGCGCCTGCTGGACGAGGTGAGATTCGACGGATTCCTCCGCCGCCATTATGTGCTTGAGACGGAGCCGACCGTATTCATGACGTTTTATCTGCTCGTTCCGGATCATCCGAACGGCGCCGCGATGCTGAATCCGCACGGCCACGGCGGCGCTAAGGAGGCCTGCCTCGGATTCTCGCCTGACGGTGTAACGCTCGAACACGATTCGTTCGGCGTCGAGCTGTGCCGCCGCGGATATTATGTCGCCGCGCCGGACGCGCGCGGTTCCGGCGAGCGGCGCGAGCGCGGTCAGCAGGGCGACGGCCGCGAATCGCAGAATTCGCACCGCGAGCTTTTGAACGCCTATATCTGCCTCGGCATCACGCCGATAGGCGGGATGGTATGGGATCTTTCGCGGCTGTTCGATTTCGTCGCTTCCCTGCCCGACGTCGATCCGTACAGGATCGGATGCGCGGGAATGAGCGGCGGCGGCGAGCAGACGATATATTTCTCGGCGCTCGACGAGCGCGTCGCGCTCGCGATCACGAGCGGCTATTTCTACGGCTTCCGCGACGCGCTTTTGATGCAGCCCGCCAACTGCGGCTGCAATTTCGCGCCCGGGCTTTATGAGCTTGTCGATATGGGCGACATCGGCGCGATGATAGCGCCGCGTCCGCTCTTCATCGAATCGGGCGTCAACGACCGTCTCGCGGGCGAATCCGGCATCAAAAACGTCGTCTCGCAGGTCGACGTCGCCGCCGCCGCATATGAAAATCTCGGCGCGCGCGGCAATATCGAGCTTCACGTTCATCAGGGCGGCCACGTCTGGGTCGGCGATTTCATGGACGAATTCATCGACAGACACCTTTCCTAATAATTGCCTCGAATACAAACGTCCCCGACGCACAGAATAACGTCGGGGACGTTTTTGTCCCGAGAGGTATTGATCATGAATATTAAAAACAGCACATATCCGTATTCGTTTCCCGATCCGTCCGGCATCCCCGACGTCATGACGCCGTATCCGACGTGGCAGGGACTGAACACCGTCGACGAATTCGCCGAGCTGCCCGAGGGACTCGCAATGGCGCTTGCGGGCGACCCCGACGCATGGCGCAGATTCACCGCATTGCCGAACGAGGCGCAGAACGATGTGATACGGCGCGCGCGCGCCGTTCATACGCGCGACGAAATGCGCCATATTTTGGAGCGGATGTAAAACGCCGCCTCAGACCTCGATCTCGCCATCGCTGATTTTAACGGCTCGGCGGCAGCGCGCCGCGACTTCGGGATCGTGCGTCACGATTATGACCGTGATTCCGTCCTTTTCGTTCAGCTCGACCAAAAGATCCATTATTTCATCCGACGTTGTCCTGTCGAGCGCGCCCGTCGGCTCGTCCGCGATTATGAGCGACGGCGAGATCGCGAGCGCGCGGGCGATCGCAACGCGCTGCTTCTGTCCGCCCGACATATCCGATATGCGTTTCTTCGCCTGCTCCGGCACGCCGGCGGCGGTGAGCGCTTCCTCGACGCGCGCGCCGAACTTCGCATACGGCGTTTTGCCGAAATAGAGCGGCATCGCGACGTTCTGCGCCGCCGTTCTGTGATTCATCAAAAGAAAATCCTGATGCACAAATCCGATCTCGGACGCGCGCAGCGCGGCTTTTTCGCCGTCGCTCATTTTGCCGACGTCGCGTCCGTCGTAAAAATACGTGCCGGCATCGAACGTATCGAGCGTGCCGATCACATTCAAAAGCGTCGTTTTGCCCGATCCCGACCGACCCGTTATGGCGAGCATTTCGCCGCGCTCGACCGTCAAATCGACGTTTTTGAGCGCCGAAAAGCGCCCCTTCCCGACCGGATACGATTTGCAAAGCCCATGAATATCAATAAACGCCATATAAAATCAATCCCCGTACTTTCCGAAAAGTCCGCGCAGGCTGCCGCCGCGTCCGGATATGAATGTTATCGCCGCCGCTGCCGCGATCGTGAATATGCCGAGCGCTGATGCCGGAAGCATCGCCGACGGCGTCAGTATGCATTCCGAGAATATCGGCAGCGCCGACAGCTCCGTCCCGATCACGATCTGCATCAATATGTACGTCAGCAAAAGCGCCGCCGCGATCGATGCTGCGAACGTCAGCGTCACCGCGCAAAATGTCGTTTTCCTCGACGCGCCCGCGATGCGCCAGAGCGTGATCGTGTCCGCGAATCTGTGGACCGACAGCGTGACGAGACACACTATCGTCGTGATGAAGAATACGGCCGAAAACAGGGCGGCGGGCAAATACGATCTGATCGTGTCGTCCATATCGGCCTTCGTCTGTTCGAGTATCGTCTTGCCCGTCACAACGGAGCGGCCGCCCTCCGATAAGGGCGCAAGCGCCTCCATTATCCCGTCGATCTGCCGCCCGTCCGTTTTTATGAACGCGCAGTAAACACCGTAGCGCGGCAGCGATGCGGGATCGCCGAACGCGCCGTCGATCGCATCCTTTGTAAGAGGGCTGTATTTGATGATAAGACTGTCGACTTGCGACATCACGAACGTTGCGTCCGAGCCGTCGCCCCCGCCCGTCATCGTCGGATAGAATCTGTTGGCGGCCGCGATTCCGGCGACCTTTATCGGAAACGTCCTGATCTGTCGGTCGGACGTGAGATACTTTATCTCGATCGTATCGCCGACGCGCGTCCCTCGCGGCACGCACTTCATCGATTTATCCGTGATTATGCATTCCGGCTCGCTCGACGAATAATCGAATCCGTCCCCGTCCAAAAGCTCCGGCGGGAACATTTCGTAAAGCTCGCGGTCGTATCTCATAAGCGACGCGCCGGCGTCAAAATCTTCGGTCCAGTTTACATACGAATTGTTGTTGACCGTATACGGATGCGCGACGACGCCGATAACGCCGTCCGTACCGAGAATCGCGTCTCGCAGCTGAGGCTCGTCGTCGGCGCGCGACCGCATTGTTTTTGTGAAATAAATGTCGTTTTCGACTCCCGCGTCCGCCAATGCGTCGTAACAGTCGGATATATAGATATACTTGCCGCACACAAGCGTGACGGCGCAGAATATCACGGCGCATATGAGCGTGATGAATACGATATACAGCGCGGCGGAGCCGGCAAAATCCGAACACAGCTTGAAAAATTTCTTCATCGTTGCCTCCCGCGTTAAACTCCGCGGCACAGCTCGACCGCCGACATCTTGGCGATCATCCTGATCGCGGGAACTGTCAGTATAAACGGAGCCGCCAGAGCGGTGACGATCATGACGATTATATCCTCGGCTTCATACGCGGCGGCGCCAAGCAGCGCGATCCCCGTCTGCGACAGGAGCATATAGACGCCGAACGCGGCGGCAAAGCACAACAGCGCAAGCGCCGTATTTTGAAGTATCAGCTCCGATATGAGCCTCGTTTTCGACGCGCCGCATACGTGCGATATCGCGTATGTGCGGAGCGACCGGCTGACGAAATATTTCATATAGAACAAAAACGCGAGCATCGACGCCGTGTAAAGGAGGAAGAACAGCGCCGCCGTCGATACGAATTCGCGTTCGACAGCTTCATAAAACGAATACGGCCTCGATAAGCTTTGATGACACCCGAACGCGGCGTTTATCGTGTCGCAGAGCGCGTTCGACTGTTCGTGCGGCAATATCGAATCCGTGAAAAAGTACGCGTACTCCGGCATATATCCGAGCGCCGCGAACGTCTCATACGGGATCACGGTATACATATCGTTGTTATCCGACACGCCTATGACGCGGAACTCATGGCCGCGCAAAACGACGCTGCCGAACGAATCCGTCTCGACGTCGTATTCAAGGTCCCTCGTATACTGCGTGAGCGGCAGGATCGCCTCGTATTCGTCCTCAAAATCCGCCCGCCCCTTATATACGCCGTATTCGCACGCGCCGCTCTTAAACGACGTCACCGGCGTCTGCACGGTATAACCGCTTCCCATATCGCCGACGATCGGACGCTCCGCCCCGTTTTTGTCCGTAAAAACGACGCCGCCGTCGTCGGCAGAAAGTCCGTTTCCCTGCATGACGGCGTATGTGTATATGCGCGGGTCAAAATCGAGCCTCGATATATCGTCCAAGGACAGCGCGCTTTCATTTGCCGTCGCATACGTCACGGCCCAGATGCCGGAGACCTGCCTGTTTTTGTACGCTGCGAACATCGAATAGCAGTAAATGAGCATCAGATCGCTCGCGAGCATACCGATCATCATTATGATAAATATAGTTCGGCTTCTGCGAAAATTATCGTAAAGCCCCGAAAATACGGTGCGCAGGATTTTCATTTGCGTATATCATCGGCCGCCGCTGCCGCGGCGGCCGTCGTCTTGTTCGTCATCAGCGTTTTCTCCGAATGAATTTAAGGGCGGAATAGGGCGAATGTACTATATAAGCATTCAATACGCGCAATATGCGGCATAACGAAACGTCGTATCGCCGATCGGGAAAGCATTCGTCGTCGAATGATCCGCATAATACGCATAATAATGAAGGTCCCACAAATAAAGTCTTTCGTTCCCGATCCATTGCTCGCCGAAATACCAGAGATATGACGCGGTCCTTGTATTTACTCGTGCGATCGGCGTTATCAGCACATCGGTTCCGTTCGGATAGTAATCCGTGTCGCAGCTGACGACCTGATATTTTCCGTCTGCGTCTCTTATCTCGACCGCTACGGATGCGTCAAACGCCGGCGTGACCGTCAATTTCGCATATGCGCTTGCGCCCGAAAACATACCGCCGACATTATACGCTCTCGTCAGCTGCATATCCTCGGTTATTTCAAATGATTCGCTCATATTGCAGCCGTAATGCTTCTCGTTGTATCTGTTCAGATATAATCCCGGGCTGCTGCGGTCTTCAAAGCCGCTTACCGCGACGATGCTTACGGGTATCAATAAAAGTACGGCGGCCAGAACAGTGCAGACAGTTTTCATCTTCATATTCTTTTCTCCAAAAAGCCGTTAGGGCTTATTTCATCAAATCTGCAATTATATTATATAAGTTGACAACTTAAAATTCAATATGCAACATATTCAAATATTTCCTCGGCAATTTGTATAATGTTTACTATATTTAATTACCACCCCCCCCGTAATTTTGTGCAGTTTTTGTTATTTACCGGAGCGGCTGTCGTTTTCCGATTGACATTTTTTCGCGTACATGGTAATATTAGTCGGGATCGTTTATATAAGGAGAATTATTATGATCACGACGACAAAACTGTTCTGCGACGGATGGGAATTCTGCGAGGCTCCGCTCGGCTCCGCCTATGACGACGTCATTGCGAACGGCGATTTCCGCCCCGTCGAAATTCCCCACGACTACATGATCTACGATACGCACAATCTGTACCGTACCGGAGATGGCTGGTACAGGCGCGCGTTTTCGTATGCTCCGACCGAGGATCGCACGATTTTGCGCTTCGAGGGCGTTTACATGGATTCGACCGTGTTCGTCAACGGCGAGGCGGCGTTCGAGTGGAAATACGGCTACACGACGTTTGAGGCCGATATTACGGATCATCTCCGCGCGGGAGATAATGAGATCGTCGTCCGCTGTGTTTACCGCGATCCCAATACGCGCTGGTATTCGGGCGCGGGCATTTACCGCCGCGTATGGCTGAAGCGCGCGCCGGAGGCGCGCATCGCCTCCGACGGCGTCTATATCTCGTGCGCGCAAATCGACGGCGGCCGCTGGCGCGTCACGATCAAAACGGAGCTTATCGGATGCTGTGACGGCGTGCTGACTCATAAGATCGTCGACCGAGACGGAAACGCGATCGCGACGGTCGAATCGACCGTCGACGGCGGCGTGAACGAATGCTTCGTCGACGTCGAGTCGCCGCATCTGTGGGATATCGGCGACACGTATATGTACGCGCTTTCGACCGTGCTTTCGCGCGGCGGCGTCACAATCGACGCGGCCGAGAACGGATTCGGATTTCGCAAGATCGAGTTCCGCGCCGATTCTGGATTTTATCTCAACGATCGCCACGTCAAGCTGCACGGCGTATGCGAGCATCACGACTGCGGCGCGCTCGGCACGGCGGTGAATAAATCGGCGCTGCGGCGCAAGCTGTATAAGCTTTCGTCGATGGGAGTCAATTCGATCCGCACCTCGCACAATCCGCCCGCCGTTGAGCTGCTCGAACTGTGCGACGAGTTTGGATTCCTCGTTATCGACGAGTCGTTCGATATGTGGGAGCATCCGAAGACGAAATTCGATTACGGCGTCTATTTCCCCGAATGGCACGAGCGCGACGTCGCCTCATGGATACGCCGCGACCGCAATCATCCGTGCATCATAATGTGGTCGATAGGAAATGAGATCGGCGACACGACGTCGCCTCGCGGCATCGAGGTGACGGAGGAGCTGTGCCGTCTCGTCCGCGTCCACGATCCGTACAAAAACGCGTTCACGACGTCGGGATCAAATCATATGCGCAACGGAAACGCGCAGAAATGCGGGCTTCTTCTCGATGTCGTCGGCTACAATTACGCCGAGTCGCTCTACGACGAGCATCATGAAAAATACCCCTCCTACTGCATCTACGGCAGTGAAACGGCGTCGACAGTGCAAAGCCGCGGCATATATCACTATCCGTATTCATCCAAATTCCTGACGCACGACGATCATCAATGCTCGTCGATGTTCAACTGCACGACGTCATGGGCGTCGAAATCGACGGAGTACAACATCACCGAGGACAGGCGCGCGCGCTATTGCGCCGGCCAGTACATATGGACGGGCTTCGACTATATCGGCGAGCCGACGCCGTATGAAACGAAAAATTCGTATTTCGGCCAGATCGACACTGCCGGCTTCCCGAAGGATTCCTACTACGCATACCGCGCCGAATGGACGGACGGTGCCTCCGCGCCGTTCGTACATATATCGCCCGAGTGCTGGGACTACAACGAGGGCGAGATGATCGATGTGACCGTTCACTCGAACGCGGCGCGTTCGGAGCTGTATTTTAACAGCTCGCTCGTCGGCTCATTTGAGCATGATCACGAGTCGGGAATGAAAATTTCGGAATTTTGGCAGCTGCCTTACAAAGCCGGAATTTTAACGGCGATTGCCTATAACGAGGCCGGAGAACCCGTCGCAAAGCACGAGGTCAGATCATTTTCGGATCCTGTCGAAATCGTGCTGGAACCCGAGAAAAACAAGGTGTTTTCGGACGGTCGCGACATATGCTGCATAGCGATTTCCACAATTGACGAAAACGGAGTTTTCGTCGCGAACGCGCGCAATCGAATGAACGTCTCCGTCTCCGGCGCGGGCCGTCTCGTCGGGCTTGACAACGGCGACAGCACCGATTACGAGCAATACAAATCAAGCTCGCGCCGCCTGTTCTCGGGTCGGCTTATTGCTATCATAGCCGCCACCGACAAGGCCGGAGCCGTCACCGTAACGGTCTCGTCCCCGTCCCTGCCGACGTCGTCGGTCACGATCGAATCGCTTCCGGCAAAAACTCCCGACGGTATCTCGATCATTGACGAATGCGTGCCGTCGCCCGCGTCTGACGAGATACCGTACCGCAAGCTCGAATTATCGACGCCGACGCGCACACTAACAAAAGATGCGCCGTCCGTTCACGTCGATTTGCGTTCGTTCCCCGCGAACGCGAACTGCGGCAAGATCGAATGGGCCGCGATCACTCGCGGCGTCGCCGCCGATTTCGTCGACGTCGCCGTCGACGACGACGGCGCGGGCGCGACAGTCACGGCGACCGCCGACGGCGAATTTTCCCTTCGTGCATACAGCACGATCGGCACGCCGTATCCCGCCGTTTATTCCGAGATTCATTTCGTCGCCGAAGGCGTCGGCGCTCATCACTGCGATCCGTACAGATTCGTCCCGGGCATCGTTTCGGCCGGCTCCGACTCGCTGCTGCCCGAAAAGGAAGGCGGCGTCCGTTCGCTCGCGCCGTCGTCCTCGATCCTGTTCGAGAACGTCGATTTCGGCCCAGTCGGCTCCGCCGACGTATCCGTCACGATGATGCGTTATCACGATTCGACGCTGCCGTTCACCATATACGACGTGACGGACGGCGAGGAAAAGCTCGGCGAATTCTATTTTGTCGCCGATCATCCGTGGTACACGTACAGCACGCGCTCCTACAAGCTGCCGCGCCGTCTGACCGGCATCCGCCGTCTGCGGTTCGATTTCATCCAGCCGATGATATTCGGCGGATTCAGATTCGCGCGCACGGAGCGCGCGTATGAGGTGCTGCGCGCCCTCGACTGCGACATTCTCTACGGCGACGCTTACAGGCGCGAGGACAATCGCATCGCCCACATCGGGAACAATGTGACCGTCGGATTCGCCGCGCTCGATTTCGTCGACGGCGCCTCGACCGTCACCGTCTGCGGCAGAACGCATCACGATCGCGACACTGTCGAGATTCGCATCGGCGACGACGTCACCGCCGTCGATTTCGCCGCGTCCGACGCTCCATACGAGGTCACCGTCCCAGTTGCGGGCGCCTCCGGCTCCCGCGATGTGAACGCCGTCTTCCTCCCCGGCTGCGACTTCGACCTGTATTATATTAGATTTAATAAATAGGTTTTTGCGGGGGGAGGAAAAACTTTTTGAAAAAAGTTTTTCCTCCCCCCGCGCCCCCCTCTTTTTCAAAAACTTTTATTACAGGTTTTGTTTTATCAAGCAAGCAAAGCAATATCTTCAGTGCGAATTTAAAATAAACACTACTGAACTCGTTTTTGTGAGGGAAACATCTCGGCGCGGCAGCAGCGAGATATCCCCCTATCTTCAAAAACTTTTATTACAGGTTAATATAGGAGTTTGTCGCGTCGGCGACAAATCTCACATTTGCGGCGGATCGTCAGATTTTCCCGAATGTCTATCCGCGCATATTAAATAAGTTTCATCCGCAATCAATTTCAAATTTCATCTTCTCTGAAAGGAATCACTATGAAAAACGGAAGTATTTTTACCGATACCAACGGCGAGTCGATCCATGCGCACGGCGGTTACATCATCCGCCACGGCGGATACTGGTACTGGTACGGCGAGGACAGACGCGCCAACTATTACGTTTCCTGCTATCGATCCGCCGATCTCAAGAATTGGGAGTTCCGCCGCCACATTCTGACTACCGACAGCGCGACGCGTCCGTATCGTGTCAGAACAAAGCTCGAGCTTTGCCGCGAGGACGGACGCAAGGTCAATATCGAGCGTCCGAAGGTGCTGTTCTGCGAATCGACGGGCAAATTCGTGATGTGGGCGCATTATGAAAACGGCCGCGACTATCGCGACGCCGCCTGCTGCGTCGCGACGTGCGACGAGCCTGACGGCGATTTCGTCTATCACGGCCATTTCAATCCTTACGGATATATGAGCCGCGACTGCACGCTTTTCCGCGACCGCGACGGCGTCGCGTATTTCATCTCCGCATCGCGCGACAACGCCGATCTTCACGTTTACCGTCTCACCGACGATTACATGAACGTCGACGGACTCGTAAACGTGCTGTGGCAGGGTGAATTCCGCGAGGCTCCGGCTGTGTTCTGCAAGGACGGGCGGTACTATATGCTGTCGTCGTTCTGCACGGGATGGCGTCCGAATCAGGGCTGCTATGCCTCCGCCGATAAGATCGACGGCAGATGGAGCGCGCTGCATCCGTTCGGCGATGCGACGACATATCACAGTCAGCCCGCGTTCGTGCTGCCATACGACAGCGATTTCTACTACATCGGCGACCGCTGGGGCGGTTTCCCGATGTCGCATCCGTTCGATTATTCCAAATCCGGCTACGTCGTTTTGAAGATACAGTTCGACGGCAGCGGCGCGCCGTTCATTGAATGGGACGACGAAAGCGCGCTGTTCTGAGTCTGTCAGCGGTTCATTCTTTCGCGATGCATTTCAATATGTTTTACATAATGTTCGCCGCCGTATTCATATCCGTGATCGGGATCTTCGCGTATGTGATCGTGTCCGGAATTTTGAGATGGAACAAGAACAACAATTCCCCGCGTCTCACCGTCGAGGCGCGCCTTGTATCGAGGCGACCGACGTCACGCATCACACAAACGCGTCCGCAGGCGATATATCCGGCGCTCACGGCTATTATACGACGACGTCAACGCGCTATTTTTCGACGTTTGAAGTCGAAAGCGGCGACAGGCTCGAATTTGAAGTTCACGGCGATGAATACGGGATGCTTGCCGAAAGCGACTTTGGCAGATTGACGTTTCAAGGCACGCGATATATCTCGTTTATGAGAATGTAAGCGCGAAAATAAATCAAAACGCGCTCTTGACATTGCGCCGCCGCCGTTGTATAATATACGGGTACGGAGGCATAGCTCAGTTGGCCAGAGCGCACGGTTCACATCCGTGAGGTCGAGGGTTCGAGCCCCCCTGTCTCCAATAAAAAAACGCC
>CANRFY010000002.1 GCA_947630015.1 uncultured Clostridia bacterium | reverse complement strand
GAAAGATGTTGCCAATAAAAAGCGGCACGGCAAATGTCAGGATGATGCGGACAGGATTTCCCACTGTCATGTTTGTGGTTTTTGAAGCAGTACGGTCCATTTGAGTTCTCTTTCGATATGTTATTTTCAAAAGCGGCGAAGCCTTACGAGACCCCGCCGCTCAGCTTTTATTTGTACGCTTATACGCATTTCGGAAAAACGTTGTGTTTTTATCTTTGTGCCATAATCATACGCTTTCCTGTGCGGAAAATCAGCGGTATATCTTAAGGATTATAGTGACTTTTTTTAAGATTCATGTTAGAATATAGCCGGAGGATGATCTGTATGACGATTGAAGACGCAATACAAAAACTAGGAAATGATTTTCCAAATCTGAATTGGGACTTTGTACCGGAAAATATCCGGGAGAATGAAGAAGTTATGTCCTATTGGCCCGGTGAGCCGCAGGAGGATGTTCTGGTCTGCGTTCTAAAAGCACGGCATGTGAGCGAAGTCTTTCACCGCCAGGACTTTTTCTTTCTGAATTTTGCATACCGTCAGGACTATCAGGCGCTCAGTACAAGGTCGGATAATCTGCTGACGATCAAAGAAAACAGCTGCTACATCGGGCAGCCGTTCAGCGGTTATGCGATTCGGGGAGAGTCGGAGGAGGATATTGTGATCGTCGGCGTACTGATCCAGAAAAATGCTTTTTTCCGGGAATACCTTTCCTCCCTGTCCGTAGACAACTCCATGTTTCACTTTTTCCTTGACCCGCAGACAGATCAGTTTTCGCAGGATGTCATTCATCTGACATTCAGCGGCAGCCATCCGTTCCGAAAGCTGCTGGAACTGATGATTCTTGAATACGCGGACCGAAAAGAGGACACACAGGCGATTTTGAAGCCGATGACCCTTGCACTTCTGATGCACGTTGCAAGAGAATACTGCAATATATCGGCGAAAACAGAAAGTCAGTCTTTATCTGACCAGATCATCCGTTATATTGGCGAACATACAGGCCAGGTGACTTTGGGGATGACTGCCGCACATTTTTCCTATCATCCGAGTTACATCTCATCCCTGCTCCGGCAGAAAACCGGCAGGACGTTTTCTGAAATATTGCTGGAGCAGCGAATGGACAGGGCGTTAGCACTGCTGAAAGGAACCGGCCTTTCCGTTGAAGAAGTATCCGCAATGGTGGGTTATAATGACACCAGCAATTTTTACCGGGCATTCCGGGGATATTATCATGTATCGCCGAGAGAATATTTCAAGGCAAAGAGAGATTAAACGATGAACGAAGGCAAAAAGTCTGCGTTTTTGAGAATCAATTTTCAGTTCAAATGTTCCATTAATAGCCTATCAAAAACAAACGCCCGTCTCCGATATGGCTGACGCATTCCAGCCGCCGGAACGGGCGTTTGGTCTTGTTATTTGGATTATTGATTACTGCCGCACCATTGCTCTTGTTATCATGTTTTATGCGATGTTGTCACTCGACATAGATTTCGACCCGAGCAAAGAGAACCGCCATACCAGGATTGATTTCCGAGTATGGCGGTTCTCTTTGTTGCACCCCTGTTTGGCAGCCACCCAATGTCAGTACTATTTCGATACTGTTTTATTGGAAGCTACCTCAAGGCGACACCTTCGTTATTTCCCTCTCATGCGTAGATATGAAATTATTTCTTTCATCATATTTATTCCTTTTTTGGAAAAGAAAGGCGTCGCCCGTTTCCTTGGTGCAAACCAAGCGAACGCCGGCTGCCCTGTTCCACCTACGCCCACCAAAGCGAAACTGGCGTTTCCCTTTGTGAATCCAATTTGTTTGCACCACGCGAGGATGATCTGACGCAACCATAATCGATTAACCACGACATTTACGCTTTCATCTCGACCCGTTCGCGGTGACGCCCTAACGCTTTTGCCGACACAACCCCGCGGTCGCCCTGACATGAACACTCACGGATGCACGATATTGCGCGCCAACCGGCACGAGCCGTCTCGTATCTCTTTGTGAATCCCATTTGTTCGCACGACACGAGCGGAATCTGGCGATGTCAGTAATCAATTAGCCAAGGCAGAATAACCTCGCTCTCGACCCGCCGCGCGGAGGCACGAAACTGTTTGCCAAAATAATATCGCGGTTTACGCCCGAAACGCCCTCACCGCCGACTGGAGCCGAATTGACGCCACCGGCACGCCGTTTTCTCGGATTGTTAAGGGGCTCTTTGCCGGCCAGCAAAGAGACCCTTAACTCTTTTTTTAACTTTGTAAAAGTTTTAGATTAGGAATAGCGAGAATCGCAAAGGAAAATCTTCAAATTCTAACCTTTGCAAAGGTTAGCGATCAGGCTTGGCGCGCATCGCAAATGCTCCACCCCGCCGCGCGGGGACTTCGGGGCTGCGTCCCGAATCCCCCGCTATACGTCAAGATGCACAAGATCGTCGAATGTTTCGCGCCTGATGACGGTATGCACGGAGCCGTTCTCGCTCACCGCCGCCACGGCGGGACGCGGTATGCGGTTATAGTTGCTCGCCATCGAATAATTGTATGCGCCGGTGACAAGGACGGCGAGAATATCGCCGCGGCGCGGCGTCGGGATCGGCACGTTTTCTTGTATCAGATCCCCGCTCTCGCAGCATCTGCCCGCCACGGTGCAGACAAAATCGTCGCCGTCGCGCATCCTCGACGCAAGCTTGACTGTGTAATCGGACTCATAGAGCGCGTAGCGCGGATTGTCCGGCATTCCTCCGTCGATCGAAACGTAGCTCTTGAAGCCCGGGATCACCTTTGTGCCGCCGACGGTGTAGAGCGTCAGACACGAATCCGCCACGATGCTCCGGCCCGGTTCCATCAGCACGCGCGGCATTTTTATGCCGCTGTTCTTCACCTCCGCGCGGATGAAGCCCGCGATCCGCTCGATGAAATCGGCGTAATCAAGCTCGGGCTGCGACTCGATATAGCGCACGCCGAAGCCGCCGCCGAGATTGAGTATGTCGGCCTCGTAACCGAATTTTTCCCGCGCGCTGACTATGTACTTTATCATGAGCCGCGCCGCGTCGCAGAACGGCGTCACGTCGAATATCTGCGAGCCGATATGGCAGTGGAAGCCGTCGAGACGCACGTTTTGTTTCCCGAGCGTATATGCGACGGCGTCGTCCGCCTGTCCCGTCTCGATCGCGATGCCGAATTTGCTGTCGACCTTTCCCGTCGTGATCGCCGCGTGCGTGTGCGGATCGATACCGGGCGTCAGCCGCAGCAGTATAGGCTGCACGACGCCGCGCGCACCCGCGATCTCGTCGATGCGGTCAAGCTCGACCATGTTGTCGACGACGATATGACCGATCCCGCATTCGATCGCGTATACGATATCGGCGTCGGTCTTGTTGTTGCCGTGGAGGAACGCGTTCGACGCGTCGAAGCCCGCGTTGACGGCCGTGTACAGCTCGCCGGACGAGACGACGTCGACTCCCATCCCCTCCTCCTTCGCTATGCGGTATATGTACTTGCACGAAAACGCCTTGCTCGCGTAGAGCGGATACGATCCCTTGCCGAACGATCTCTCCATCGCCGTGCGGTATATGCGCATATTGCGCCGTATGCGCGCTTCGTCCATCACCATGAGCGGCGTTCCGTACTGCTTTGCAAGCTCGACGGTATCCGCGCCCGCGATCGTGAGATGTCCGCTTTCGTTTATGCCGAGATTATCGTGCAGAAGCGCGCCGCGCGCGCTTTTTTCCGTTTTTTCGACTGCGGCGTTCATAAAAGCGCTCCTATCCGTTTAGTCGCCTCGATCGTGCGGTCCCTGTCGCCGAATGCGGTGAGACGGAAATAGCCCTCTCCCGCGCTGCCGAATCCCGCGCCCGGCGTTCCCACTACCTGCGCGCGTTCGAGCAGATAATCGAAGAATTCCCACGATCCCATGCCGTTCGGGCATCTCATCCAGATGTAGGGCGAATTCTTGCCGCCCGTGAACCATACGCCCTTTGCCTCGAGCGCCTCCGCCATAATGGCGGCGTTTTTCATATAATATGCGATCAGCTCGCGGCATTCGATCTCGCCCTGTTCGGACAGAGCCGCCTCCGCGCCTCTCTGAACCACATACGGCACGCCGTTGAATTTCGTCGCCTGACGGCGCGCCCACAATTTGCCGAGCTTTACGCCGCCGGCTTCAAGCTCGTTCGGTATCATCGTCCAGCCGCAGCGCGTACCGGTGAAGCCCGCGCGCTTTGAGAGCGAATTTATCTCGATCGCGCACGTCCGCGCGTCCTCGATCTCGTATATCGAGCGCGGATAGTCGCCAGAGATGTAGCCCTCGTATGCGGAATCGAACAGTATCACCGATCCCGTCTCGTTCGCGTAATCGACCCACGCCGACAGTCCGGCCTTGTCGTAGACCGCGCCCGTCGGATTGTTCGGCGAGCAGATGTAGATCACATATGCGCGCCTCTCCGTGGGCGGGGACGGCAGAAAGCCGTTTTCTTCATTAGACTCGATCAGCGTCACCTCGCGTCCGCACATCACGTTGCTGTCGACGTAGACGGGATAGACGGGATCAGGCACGAGAATCGGATTGTCGCCGAATATATCGGTCAGATTGCCGAGATCGCTCTTCGCGCCGTCGCCGACGTAGATCTCGTCCGCCGTCATCGTAACGCCGCGCCGCGCGTAATAGTCGGAGACAGCCTGACGCACAAAATCGTATCCGTACTCGGGCGCGTATCCGCGGAACGTCTCCTTGACCGCCATTTCCTCCACGGCGCGCCTCATTGCGTCCGTCACGCATTTCGTAAGCGGAAGCGTGACGTCGCCGATTCCGAGGCGTATAACGTCGGCGTCCGGATGCGCGGATTTATAGTCGTTCACCTTTTTCGCGATATCGGAGAAAAGATAGCTCTCCTTGATCCGCAGAAAATTTTCGTTGATCTTTATTTTCATATAGTCGTTTTCCTTTCATTCTGACGCGCCACCGTCACGCGTTCGGCTCGTATTCGTATACTCCCTCGTAAACCTTGACCGCGGGTCCTCTCATGTAGACTCTCATGTCGTCCATGACTGTCACCTCCAGCTCGCCGCCCACAAGTCCGACGCGGATCGGGACGCCCGCGTCGCACTTTCCGCACAGAACGCTCGCCACCGCTGACGCGCACGCGCCCGTCCCGCAGGCGTAAGTCTCGCCGGAGCCGCGCTCCCATACGCGCATGAAGATGCGGTCCCTGCCCTCGACGCGCACGAACTCCGTGTTCACGCGCTCGGGGAACAGCTCGAAATTTTCAAAATCGGGGCCGATCCGCTCAAGTTCGAGCGATTCCGGCTTATCGTGGAATATGACCTGATGCGGGTTCCCCATCGATACGGCCGTTATCCTGTATTCGCCGCCGTTTATCGTGACAGGCGCGTTTATTTTCGGCGTTATCGCCCTCATAGGGAGCGATTCCGGCGACAGCGACGCCTTGCCCATGTCGACGGTGACAAAATCGACGCGTCCGCCCGACACGGACAGCGACAGATGACGGACGCCGCTTCTCGTCTCGATGTCAAGCTCCGTCTTGTTCGTCATCCCGCAGTCGTAGACGTATTTCCCGACGCATCTGATCGCGTTGCCGCACATATTTCCCTCCGAGCCGTCGAGATTGAACATTCTCATCTTGAAATCGGCGACGTTAGAGCGGCAGATCAGAACGAGTCCGTCCGCGCCGACGGAGTGATGGCGCGGCGACATCACAGCCGATATGACGCCCGGGTCAGGCAGCTCGGCGCGCGTGCAGTCGACGTAGATGTAATCGTTGCCGCAGCCGTGCATCTTAGTGAAATTTATCCTCATCGCGTCAGCCTCCGAACATCGATTTCATATCGTAGAGACCCGCCTGCCTGCCGACGAGAAATTCCGCCGCGCGGATCGCGCCGTCCGCGAACAGCGCGCGGTCATAGGCCTCGTGGCGGAGCGTGATCCGCTCCGTATCGGTGCAGATGTGGACCTCGTGGATGCCGACGATATTTCCCATTCTGAGCGCACTGACGCCGATCTCGCCGCGCTCGCGCTTTCCCTCTCTGCCGTAAACGACGGCGGCGTCAGGACGCGACTGCTTCACGGCGTCGACGAGCATGAGCGCTGTCCCGCTCGGCGCGTCGAGCTTGCGGTTGTGGTGTGCCTCGACGATCTCGACGTCGGCGTCGGGGAAAACGGCGGCGACGCGCTTCACGGCGTCGTACAGCGTCGCGATCCCGAGAGACATATTGCCGGAGGTGAATATCGGCGTCGACCGGGAGGCGCCGGCAATTTTCGCCTTTTCCCCGTCGTTATGCCCCGTCGTCGCGATAACGGCGGGAATGTGGTGAGCCGCCGCGAAATTTACGACGCTTTCGGTTGCCGAGTGGTGGGAGAAGTCGATTATCACATCGATCTCGTCCGCGATCGGGGCGGCATCCTCTATGCGCGCGAATTCGTTGTCCGCGCGCGCCTCAAGCTTTTCATAGCCGATATCGACGAGCGCCGCGCATTCATGGCCCGCATTCGCCGCCGAGGCGGCGACGTTGACCCCCATCCTGCCGAGCGCGCCTACTATCATTATCTTCATACGTCAAGCCCGCACTTTCTCATTTCCTCATAAAGATGCGCCTCGTGCGCCGCCTCCATCGGATAAAGCGGCGAACGCAGCACATTCTCCGTGTATCCGAGTTTCGCCATCGCCGCCTTGACCGGTATCGGATTGACCTCGGAGAACAGCGCGTGTATGAGCGGCAGGAATCGAAGCTGAAGCTCCGCCGCGCCCGCGGCGTCCCCGCGAAAGAAGCGGTCGCAGATCTCGACAGTCTCTGCCGGCAGCACGTTCGACAGCACGGATATTACACCTTTTCCGCCGAGCGACAAAATCGGCACGATCTGATCGTCGTTGCCGCTGTAAACGTCGAGCGCGTCCCCCACAAGCGCGAACGTGTCCACTATCTTGCCGATATTGCCGTTCGCCTCCTTGATCGCGACGATATTTTCATGTCTCGACAGTAACTCATATGTCTCAGGCTCGATATTCATTCCCGTGCGCGACGGGACGTTGTAGAGGATCACGGGCGCCGTCGACGCGTCCGCGATCTCGGTGTACATCCTGACAAGTCCGTTCTGCGTCGTTTTGTTGTAGTACGGCGTCACGAGCAGCACCGCGTCGGCGCCCGCGTCGCAGGCGTGCTTTACAAGTCCGATCGCATACGCCGTATCGTTGCTTCCGGCTCCGGCGACGACAGGCACGCGTCCCGCCGCCTTTTTCACTACAAACGAGATCGCGTCCTTATGTTCGTCGTCGGTGAAGGTGGACGCCTCTCCCGTCGTTCCCGCGACGACGAGCGCGTTTATGCCCGCGTCAATCTGGGACTCCACAAGCTCGCCGAATTTGCCGTAATCGATGTGTCCCGACTTGTCAAACGGCGTGATCAGCGCCGTAGCGACGCCGGTAAACACTGTCTTTTTCCCGCTCATTTTTGCGATTCCTCCGTTTTTGATTTATATATTTGCCGCATCGCGGCTGAAGCTCCGGCATTTTTATGCCGCAAAATAAAAACGCCCGTTCGCGGGCGTTATACGACATTACGCGCCGACGCTCACGGCAAGCCGCGCGCGTCCCGCGCCACAGTATCGCAACATAACGCTCCGCCATGAAAATGGCGACAGTCCGACGGATATTATCCGTCGACCCAAGCGGGACCGGCATATCCCCGCTTTCGGCGTCCGACCCTTTCGCGCGCGCCCCGCCCATAGCCGTATGAGCCTTGCCGCCGCGCGCTACTCTTGCCAAAACGCGCCTTTATGTCTTCTCTGTCATTATATCATGACTCCCCGCCCGTGTCAATATCTATTTGCGCGCAGAAGCTCAAAGGGAAAATTTCGCGGTTTATCGGAGATTTTCTGTGCAAGCGCGCCGATATTGTGATAGAATATAAAAAACGCGCCAGCGAAAGGACGCATCCATGACAGAATCATGCACAATATATTCTCCCGTCGGCAATATCACCGTTTTATCGAACGGCTCGGCCGTCACCGCCATTGACGTCGGATCGTGCGAGCCTTTCTGCGAGCCGCGCTCCGCGCTCCTCGTATCCGCCGCTCGTCAGCTCTGTGAATATTTCGCCGGCGAGCGAAAGCGGTTCGAGCTGCCGCTCGAAATGCACGGCACGGATTTTCAAATGCAGGTCTGGGGAGCGCTGCTCAAAATTCCATACGGCGCGACGGCTTCATACGGCGACGTTGCCGCGATGATATCGAATCCGCGCGCGGCGCGCGCCGTCGGCAACGCAAACAACCGCAACCGCATCGCGATAATAGTGCCATGCCACCGCGTCATCAACGCGGACGGATCGCTCGGCGGTTACGGCGGCGGCGAGGACATAAAGGAGTTTCTGCTCAACCTCGAGGCGAAATACAGATAGCGCCGGAAAGAGGGCGCAAAAGCGAGCCTTTGCGAGCCACGCCGGTCCTAATCGATAACCTATGCAAAGGTTAGGAAAGCGTTAATCGGCAACGTCGCGATACTCCCTATTCCCTCATCAAAACCTTTTGAAAGGTTAAAAGAGTTAAGGGTCTCTTTGCTGGCCGGCAAAGAGACCCTTGCGCAAAGGTTGAACCTTTGCAATCCTATCTTTTACTTTTCACAAACTTTATAAAGTTTTTAAATTATGTTAAGGGCCTCTTTCTCGCAAGAAAGAGGCCCTTAACGATCCCGAAAGAGGCTCCCGTGTGGCGTCAACGTTATTCAATCGGTGGAAAGAATTGTTTCGGGCGTAAACCGCGATATTGTTTCGTCAAGCGCATTCGTACCTCCGCGCGGCGGGTCGAGATCGAGGTGTTAGCGTCGCAAACGGGATGAGACTGGCATCGCCAGATTCCGCTCGTGTCGTGCGAACAGCTCCGCTGCACAATGAGATACGCGACGGTTCGTACCGGTTGGCGCGCAGTTTTGTGCTTCCGTGAGTGTTCATGTCAGTGCGAACGCGGGTTTGTGATGGTAAAAGCGATAGGGCAACTCCGCGAACGGGTCGAGATGAAGGTGTTAGCGTCGTGGTTAATCTATTACTAAGATGGCCAGATAATCCTCGCGTGGTGCGAACAAAATGAATGCGCAAAGAGGAACGCCAGTTTCGCTTTGGTGGGCGTGTATGTAGCAGGGCAACCGGCGACAGCTTGATTTTTCGCTAAGGACACGGGCGACGTGTTTCTTTTCTTGAGGGTGTACGAGGGAGGTTCTTTTCTTTTTCAAAGAAAAGAAGCTCACCTCGTAAAAATAGGTGGCGTCAATTCTGTAATTGTAAGTGTCAAGTTGTGCTAACAAATTGGAACTATAAGGAATGGCATCGCACGCGCACGGTGCGCGCAGGTGAAACTTGGAAGCCTACGGCACAGGGGCGGAAGTGCGTCAATAGAGGGATTGTGGCGCGATTGCTGTAAAAACTTATATTAAAGCAATCCTGCGCCCGCCGAAGTGATCCCATTGCTTTTTCTTGAACACCCCTCTCCCATCCCTCGCGAATATAAACCTCAAATCAGGGCAAAATAGGCACGGAGGCGCGGGAGCGCCGGAGACGAGGAAAGGAGGGGGACAATGAACGCATCGGACAAGGAGATGTACTGCGAAGTATACAGAAGCGCGAAGATGGGGACGGAATCGATTTTGGCATTGATGCCGAAGGTGGATAACGAACAGCTGCGCGCGGATATGACGCTGCAAATGAACGGATACGGCGGATTTGCGCGCCGCGCCGAGGACGGACTTGCACGCGGGAGCGCGCGTCCGGAGGAGGAGAAAAAATCGAAGGTTTTGGCGGCCAAATCGGGGATCGCGGCTGAGACGATGTTCGACACGTCGGCGTCGCATATCGCGGAATTGATGATACGCGGCAGCGGCGCGGATATAGTCTCGATCACGAGAGCGCAGAACGAGGCGACGCACGGCGACGAAAGCGTGCGCATCACGGGCGAAACGGAAGCGTATAAGCTCTGCTCTGAGCTTGTCGCATTTGAAAACGACAGTATCGAACGAATGAAAAAATACCTGTGACAAAACGGGGAATGCCGAGTTGGCATTCCCTTTATTTTTTGCGCTCTGCGGCCGAATTATACTTGTGAAACGCGCGCGTTTGTGGTATCATCATAATAAAATGACGCACAGCGCCAAAATCATAAAAAGGAGAATCATATGGTCGATTATCTGAAGCTGCTCGAGGAGCTGACGCGTATCAGATCGCTCGTCGGGAACGAAGCGGACGGCACGGACAGACTCGCGGAGCTGATCGCGCCTTACTTCGACGAATGGCGGCGCGACAGATTCGGGAACCACATTTTCCATCGGCTCCCGAAATCGAAAAACGCGCCCGTATTGATGATAGACGCCCATTACGACACGGTCGGCCTGATCGTGACCGATATAACTGACGAGGGATGCCTGCGCGTCACCCGTCTCGGCGGCGTCGACAGACGGATACTGCCGTCGGCGGAGGTGACAGTCCACGCCGACACAGGCGACGTCTTCGGCGTCATAGCGTCTACGCCGCCGCATCTTTTGTCCGGCGAGGCGCGCGAAAAGGTCGCGCCGATCGAGGATATGCTCGTCGATATCGGATGCGGACGCGAACAGGCGGAGGCGCTCGGGATCAAAACGGGTACGCTCGTTACATTCAAAAATCAGTTTACGCGTCTGCTCGGGGAACGCGCCTGCGGCGCGGGCTTCGACGATAAATCGTGTCTTGCGGCGGCCGTTCTTGCCGTGGATATGATGGGAGACGACAGAGGTCTTTTTGATCTTTACGTCGTCGCGTCGGCGGAGGAGGAAAACGGACGCGGCGGCGCCGCGCGCGCCGCATACGCGATAAAGCCCGATATCGCGCTCGTCCTCGACGTGGGCTTCGCCTCGTCGCCGTGCGCGCCCGAGGAAAACGGGACGTCCCCTCTCGGCTCGGGCGTGATCGTGTCGTATTCGGCCGTCACAAGCGTTAAGCTGACGAGAAAAATAATGCATATCGCCGACGACGGCGATATAAAATACACGATATCGGCGGAGCCGTCCGGCACGGGGACGAACGGCGACGACGTGACGCTGTCGGGCGGCGGCGTGCCGACGACGGTGCTTGGCATCCCGCTGCGTTCGATGCATACATACGGCGAGGTTATCGACGCCGCGGACGCGGCGGAGCTGGCGCGGCTTCTGTGCCTCGTTATGAGAGACCGCGAATTGGAGGTGTTCTGCCGTGAGTAAGCTTTACTATGACGACGAGCTTCTGCGCGAGCTTTGTCTCGCGTTCGGCCCGACGGGCTGCGAGGATAACGTCGCCGAGATTATAAAGTCGCAGACGGAGGATTTCTGCGACGAAATGAAGCTCGATAAAATGGGAAATCTGACCGTCGTTTTGTATGGGAAGAACCACGGGACCGAAAACGAGCGCCGCATGATGTTCTCCGCCCACATGGACGAGGTCGGATTCATGATCACGAACGTAAACGGCGACGGAACGCTGAAATTTTCAAATCTCGGCGGGATCGTGGGCTACGCGCTTCCGGCGCGCGCCGTCACCGTCGGCGACGAAAACAACAAGATAGCGGGCGTGATCGGCACAAAGGCGATCCATCAGCTCGACGGCGGCGAACGCGAATCGATGCCGAAGACGTCGGGACTCTATATCGATATCGGCGCGAAGGATAAGGACGAGGCCGAGGCATACGTCAAACGCGGAGCGTTTGCGGCGTTCAGATCGGATTTCGTCAGATTCGGCGCGGACGGGAAATATATCAAATGCAAGGCGATCGACGACAGATTCGGATGCGCGGTGCTTGTGACCGTGTGCCGCGAGATGTACGAATCAAACGAACGTCCCGATCACGATACGATATTCGCGTTTACGGTGCGCGAGGAAGTGGGAAAATCGGGCGCGATGACGACGGCATTCGACCGCGATCCGCATATGGCGTTCGTTCTGGAGGCGACGGCGGTCGCCGATAATACGGGTTCGCCCGTCGAGGCGCGCGTCGCCGAGCTTGGGGAAGGCCCCGCGATCTCATTCATGGACCGCTCGACGATATACAGCCGCGAAATGTTCGATCTCGTCATGAATACGGCGCGGGAATACGGCGTAAAATGTCAGCCGAAACGGTACGTTTCGGGCGGCAACGACGCCGGTCACATCCATAAGACGCGCGCCGGCATACCGACGGCGGCGATCTCGGCTCCCGCGCGGTACATACATACGGCGTCAAACGTCATACATTACGACGATTTTAAATCGACGATCGCGCTTTGCGCGGCGATAGCGGAACACGTCGAGCCGCAGGCAGCGGTCCGCCTGTATTAAATTAAGAAAGAAAGGCAAGGAAACAACGATGTATACGCTTTTAAAGCAGCTCACTGCTCCTTTGGGAGTATCGGGACGCGAGGACGGTATCCGCCGGACGATCGAACGGATGATAGAACCGTATGTGGACGAGGTAAGCACGGACGCGCTCGGGAATCTGATCGCGCATAAGCGCGGCGGGGATGGCGCGCAGCGGCTGATGCTGGCGGCGCATATGGACGAGATCGGATTCTATGTCACCGACGCGGACGAGAACGGAATGGTGAGATTCTCGAACGCGGGCGGGATCCATTACGACGCGGTGCTTTACGACGAGGTCGTATTCGAGAACGGGACGCGCGGCGTGATCGTACCGGCGACAAGCGAAAAGGCATCATCGGCTGATTCGTACTGCGTCGATATCGGCGCGAAGTCGCGCGCGGACGCGTTAAGGCGCGTCCGTACCGGCGATACGTTCGCGGTCGAAAAATCGCTCCGCAGGCTGTCGGGAGGAAGGATCACGGGCCGTCCCATCGACGACAGGATCGGATGCGCGATTCTGATCGAGGCCGCGCGCCGCGCGGACGTCTCGCCCTACGACGTCTATTACGTGTTCACCGTTCAGGAGGAGGTCGGATGCCGCGGATCGAGAACGGCTGCGTTCGGGATCATGCCCGATATCGCCGTCGCGGTCGACGTGACAGGCACCGGCGACACGCCGACGTCGCCGAAGATGGCGGTGAAGCTCGGCGGCGGCGCCGCGATCAAAATCAAGGATAATTCGGTCATATCCGATCCTGCGCTCGTGAAACGGATGACGGAGATCGCGAAAGCGCGCGGGATCAAATATCAGCTCGAGATTCTGACTCGCGGCGGCACGGATACGTCGTCGATGCAGGCGGCGGGCGCGGGATGCAGCGCGGGCTGTATCTCCGTGCCGACGCGGTATTGCCATACGCCTCACGAAATGATCGATTTGTCCGACGCGGAAGCGTGCGTGTCCCTCGCCCTCGGCATCATCGAGGGCTGATAGGGCGATCGTGGCGAAGGCTCGACGCCCTCGCATTCCCGCAAGTTCTAAACTGAAACTTTTGAAAAAGTTTAGAAAGCTTTAGGGGATTCCTTGGCGGTACGCGCGGCGCCGGATATAAAACTTTTGCAAAAGTTAAAAAAGCGTTACGGGTCTCTTTGCCGGCCGGCAAAGAGACGCGTGCGCAAAGGTTGAGCCTTTGCAATCCCACTCTTTCCTTTCTGCAAACTTTTTCAAAGTTTTTGAATTATGTTAAGGGCCTCTTTCTCGCAAGAAAGAGGCCCTTAACGATCCCGAAAGAGGCTCCCGTGTGGCGTCGATGTTATTCAATCGGCGGAAAGAATCGCTTCGGGCGTAAACCGCGATGAGATGTCGGCAAGCGCGTCAGTGCCTCCGCGCGGCGGGTCGAGATCAAATTTATTCTGTCGCAAACGTGATGAGACTGACAGCGTCAGATTCCGCTCGTGTCGTGCGAACAAATTGGATTCACAAAGAGATACAAGACGGTTCGTGCCGGTTGGCGCGCAATGTCGTGCATCCGTGAGTGTTTATGTCAGGGCGATCGCGATTTTGTCCCTGCTAACAGCTCCCACGCGGACTGATTCGACTGCGCCGCCGGAAACGTCGCAATCAATCCGGCGCTGGCAGCGACGGACATCGCACGCGTTCAGTGCGCGCAGGTGAGGCTGGGAAGCCTACGGCACAGGGAGTGAGGTGCGTCGATAGGGGGTGTGAGTCACGGTTGCTTTAAAACAAATGTTGAAGAAACACTGCACCCACCGAAGTGAGCGCATTGCTTTTTTTGGGGCAACCTGCGATTGAGCATTTTTTGCTACACAAACGGGCGATGCGTTTCTTTTCTTGAGGGTGCGCGAGGGAGGTTCTTTTCTTTTTAAAGAAAAGAAGCTCACCTCGTGAAAAAGGTGGTGCTGAAAGTCTTCACATCGTGGATTTTAGCGCATCAGTGAAAGCAATCGTTTCGCGATGAGCTGTTCGCAGTTAGCTTCAGCGCGTTGTTCTTTTGGAGAGAGGTGTGGGGGAGGACCCTTTCTTTTGAAGAAAGGGTCCTCATCCCAAATTGTCTCTTTGCCGGCCGGCAAAGAGACCCTTAACTATTTCTTTACTTTGCAAAAGTTATAGCTGAGAAATCGCGAGAATCGCGAAGGAATCCCCATAACTTTTTCCTAACTTTTCAAAAGCTTTGATGCGGCCTGCCTCATCCTCGCCGCTGCGTCCCCCGCGCCTATATCGCCGCGATATCGTCGGCGGTGATCGTCATGAGTCCGTCGCGGGTGACGAGATCGGCGGCGGCGAGCCTGTTCGCCTGGGCGATAAGAATCTTCTCGAAAAGATTGCGGACGCCGCGCGCGTTGCCGAAATCGTCGTCGCGGGACGCGTCCTCGAGCAGAGCGCGGAGCGCGGACTCCGCATCCTCTCCGCTCAGACGATAGCAGTTTTTATCGCACTGGAGCATGAAGATGCGCATCATTTCGTCGACGGAGTAATCGTCGAAATAGAGATACCTGTTGAAGCGCGAATTAAGCCCGGGATTCGAGTCGATGAAATCCTCCATCAGATCGGTGTAGCCGGCGACGATCACGACGAGATCGTCGCGATTGTCCTCCATCGCCTTGAGCAGCGTTTCGATCGCCTCGCCGCCGAAATCGTTCTCGGATTTGCCCGACGAGAGCGCGTATGCCTCGTCGATGAACAAAACGCCGCCCTTCGCCTTCTCGATCACGGACGATGTCTTGATCGCAGTCTGACCGACATAGCCGGCGACAAGTCCCGATCTGTCGACCTCGACCAAATGCCCCTTCGACAAAATGCCGAGCGAATGGTATACGCGCGCCATGAAGCGCGCCATCATCGTCTTGCCCGTTCCGGGATTGCCCGAAAATACCATGTGAAGCGACAGATCGGGCGCGGGCAGACCGTGTTCGCGGCGCAGCTTCCATACTGTCACCATATTGATGAGATTGTTGACCTCGCGCTTGACGGAGTCAAGCCCGATGTAGCTCTCAAGCTCCGACTTGAGATCGTCGATGTTCTCCTTCGGCGGCGTCTCCGCCTCCCCCGCGTCGGGATCGCCCTGTCCCGTCGAAACGGCCGCGGCAGGCCCGCCTCCCGACGCGCCCGATGAATTCGGCGCTTTGGGCGCGTCCGGCGCGCCGGACGACGCTGGCGTTTTCGGCGCGGTCGGAGCATTCGGCGCGGCGTGGCCCCATATGTCGTCGCCGACGCGGCGCAGATTGCGCGCCGTCATCTCGCGGATAACGTCGAGCTGTTGAAGAATGATCTCGTCTTTCTTATCCATCAGGGATTTACCTCCGATATGAGCGGATGCCGTCAATACGGCAGATATTCGTTTTCGAGCTTGTCCCTCATGACCGCGAAATCGACGATCTCGACGGACGCGCCATTGATGGTGGCGTGCGAGTAGCCGTTCTTGTACGGGATCGAATACGTATTGACCTCGAGCGAGCCTATCATAGGCAGAATCTTCGCCATAAGAGCGAGGATTTCGCTGTTGCTCATGTCGGTCGAAAGCTTCGGCAGGATATTGTCGGCGATATCGTTAAGCTCGCCGAGGCTCGCGTGCTTGAATTTATTGAACAGCGTCATCATGACGGTGCGCTGACGGACGGCGCGGTTGTAGTCGGAATCGATCTTGCGTATGCGGGAATATGCGAGCGCGTGCGCGCCGTCAAGCACCTGCGTGCCTGCCGTTGTGGGGACGCCGAAGAAGCTCGTCATATGCGCGGCTTCCTTCTCGGTCACGGTGATCTCGACGCCTCCGAGCATATCGATGATTTCGGTGAAGTCGAAGAAATCGCCGGCGAAGCATCCGTCGATGGTGAGGCCGAAGTTCTGCAAGTACGTTTCCTTCATGAGCTTGAAGCCGCCGAATCTGTACGCGGCGTTGAGCTTATTATTTTTATATCCGCCCGGGATCGAGACGTACATATCGCGCAGAAACGATATCATCGACACCTTTTTCTTCGCGGGATTTATGCTCAGAAGGATCATCGTATCGGAGCGCTGGCGGTTCTCGGACAGCTTGCGTCTGTCCTCGCCGACGAGCATGATATTGATGAGATCGTCGTCGTCGAGGGGATCGACGGGGTCCTGCGGGGGCGGCTCCGTGATCTCGCCCTGATTCGGCGCCGTATCTTCGGGATCGTCGGGGACATAGGTGTCGTCGGGATCATCGGGATTATCCGGTTCGTCCGGCTCGAGATAGTCGGACCCGGGCGGGATATAGAACGGATCGGTGCCGTCGTCGGGCATTTTCTGTATGAGCGACAGCTTGCTCCACACGTAGCCGAACGCGGCCGCGCACACGATCAGCACGGCGGCGACGATCGACAGAATCACGATCGCGGCGACGGGAATTTTCCGTTTGCGGGCGGGTTTTTTGCCCGCGGGAGCGGGTTTATTATTTTTGGGTTCGTTTTTCTTGTTGTTTTCCTCGTTCATGACGCATCCTCCTATAAATTATAGGCAACTGTAATTATATAGCGGGAGAAAGTAAAAGTCAAGACGAATGTTCAGGACTGATCAAAATCGCCTGCAAAACGCCATTTACAAGCGGCGAAATTTATGGTATAATTTAGACGTGAAAAAGCGGACACGGACGAAAGGGGACAACATCACATGGACGGATTATTCAGACTTGACGGCAGAGTGGCGCTCGTGACGGGGGCCGCATACGGCATAGGCTTTGCGATCGCGGAGGCGCTCGCGGAGGCGGGCGCGAAGATCGCGTTCAACTGCCGTTCGCAGGCGCATCTCGACGCGGCTCTCGCCGACTATAAAAAGCTCGGCATCGACGCTCGCGGCTACATTTGCGATGTTACCGACGAGGAAGCGGCGGCGGCGATGGTAGCGGACATTGAGAAAACGCTCGGCAAGATAGACATACTCGTGAACAACGCGGGCATCATAAAGCGCATTCCGATGCACGAGATGGCGGCGGAGGAATTCAGGCAGGTCGTCGACATCGACCTTGTCGCGCCGTACATCATGGCGAAGGCGGTGCTGCCGTCGATGATGGAGCGCGGGCGCGGCAAGATCATCAACGTCTGCTCGATGATGAGCGAGCTTGGCCGCGAGACCGTATCCGCGTATGCGTCCGCGAAGGGCGGACTCAAGATGCTGACGCGCAACATCGCGTCCGAGTACGGGAAATACGGCATACAGTGCAACGGGATCGGCCCGGGCTACATCGCGACGCCGCAGACGGCTCCGCTCCGCGAGCCGCAGCCGGACGGCAGCCGCCATCCCTTCGACGCGTTCATCGTAGCTAAAACGCCCGCCGAACGCTGGGGAACTCCCGACGACCTCAAAGGCCCCGCCGTGTTCCTCGCCTCCGACGCCTCCGACTTCGTGAACGGCCATATCCTCTACGTCGACGGCGGCATCCTCGCCTACATAGGCAAGCAGCCGTGAGTTATTGGGGTTTTGCCCCAAACCCCACTCAGGGGGACTTTTGTAAAAGTCCCCCTGAGAACCCCTCAAAACTTTCCTGACAAGGGGTATAGGGCAAGTGTGTTCATCTCTGCGATGCGCGTTTATGCAATGACGAAGTAGTCGCGCGGGCGCGAACACCGCTGGTTGTCGGGGCGAGTTCGTTTGCTTTTGCGACGCGCAGTTGTGCGTCGATTAACAAACGACAGACACACGGGCGGCGCAGAAATCCTTCAAAAACTTTTATTACATTATTATACACTAAAGAAAGGCAAAAAAATGAAAATTGCACTTATCAATGAAAACAGTCAGGGCGCGAAGAACGCCATTATCGAAAAGGCGCTCCGTCACGTTGTAGAGCCGATGGGACACGAAGTCGTCAATTACGGTATGTACACTGCCGACGATGCGGCGCAGCTCACATATGTGCAGGTGGGTATTCTTGCCGCGACGCTGCTCAATTCGGGAGCCGTCGACTATGTTATAACGGGATGCGGCACGGGAGAGGGCGCGATGCTGGCGTGCAACTCATTCCCGGGCGTCATCTGCGGACACGTCGAGGATGCGCTTGACGCGTACACATTCGCGCAGATCAACGACGGCAACGCGATCGCGATCCCGTTTGCGAAGGGCTTCGGCTGGGGCGGAGATTTAAATCTCGAATACATATTTGAAAAGCTGTTCTGCGAGGAACCAGGGCAGGGATATCCGCGCGAGCGCGCCGTTCCCGAAAAGCGCAACAAGAAGATACTCGACGAGGTAAAGAAAGCGACGTATCGTCCGCTCGAGGAGATACTGCCGGAGCTTGATCCAGAGCTTGTGCGCGGCGCGTTTTCGGGCGAGCATTTTGCCGAATACTTTTTCGCCGGCTGCAAGTGCGAAAAGCTCCGCGCCGTTGTCCAAAGCTTCATAAAATAAAATAACCGGCATAATGCGTAAAACATCCTCTCCGAAACCGATAAATTGATAAATATTTCCTCAAAATTATTTTGGCTACGGTGTTGACATCGGGGGGGGGTAATGTATTATAATTATAGTGGGTATCGAATGCGCGGCTGTGCGCGTTTGATCGGATATGGAATTCATTTTTTGCGTGAGCGGAAGCTTACGGCGCGTCCCGCGCCGATGCGGCGGGACGGGAAAGGAATGCATATGAAGAAATTGAAGACGCTTCTCTGCGTCGTATTCGTGCTGGCGACGGTGATCTGCCTCTGCGTCAGCGTCTCGGCGGCGGAGGAAGAGCCAACGGAAGATTGGTTCGCCTCGTTCGACAATACGAGTTGGAAAAAAGAACCGTGGAAAACAAGTACAACTTGTCCCAAGGGCGGAAGCCACGTACCGTACACTGAAGACGACAGCGGCCAAATAATTATGGGCGCTTTCGGTGTTCTTGTAAGAGCTGACGTTAAGTATGAAAACTATAAGATTGACGCTCAGTGCGATCACACCGAGGGTACAATCACGCTCGAGTGCTGCAAAGAGTGCAAAACATGGTACATATCCGCAACGACAGTTCAGCAGAAAGACGGCAACCATGATTGGCAGCATTGTGTAGAGGCTGCTACCTGCATAAAAGAGGGCAGGGAGTACGAAAAATGCACAAGATGCGGCGCTATACAGAATGAAAAGACGCTTCCCAAGACAGATCATGTTTACAATGAAGTCGTGACCAAAAAAGCGGCTTGCGAGGTCGAGGGCGAGCTGACCAAAACGTGCAAGGTCTGCGGCGCGACGGTAAAGGAAACGATCCCCGCGCTGGCGCATGATTACAAGGATAACACTAAGGACTGCACGACGTTAGTCTGCACGAAATGCGGCAGCAAAAAGCCGAGCGGCAAGCAGCACACCATTACCGAATGGGAGATTCTCGGCGACAGAACACCCAAAGGCACACATATGGGTAAATGCACAGTATGTGGAACGACGGTGCGCGAAATGCATGACAGCATCGTTGACGACGGCGACTGCACGACGCCTGTAGTGTGCAAATGCGGATTCATTCTCGTGGATGGAAGCGGCGGACACAACCTGATCCCGAAGTTTAAAGATGATACACATCCGTACTGGGACTATGTTGTAACCGCTGACGGAATGCATTCAAGAAAGTGTTCTAATCCCGGATGCGATCAGCCTACGCACGTAGACGAACACAAGGCGGGAGAGGGTGACTGCCCGCTCTGCAAAGCTTCCGCTCCCGTGACGCCGGATGAGACGACGAACGAGCCGGCGGCGGACGAACCGAAGCCCGTTGAGCCGACCGTTACGGTTGAGGGCGTTGCCGAACCGGCAACGGTAACCGCAGCCGAAGCCCCCGCAGTTGCGGCAAAGTATAAGGATTATGTCGCATACGACATCGAGGCTGAGATCGTCGGCGGCGTTGCTAAAGTTTCGATCCCGATCCCCGAGGGATGGGATAACGTCAAGGTTTACCACGTAGACGGCGACACGCTGACCGATATGAACGCGACGGTCGTGGGCGGAAACGCAGTATTCACGACGAATCATTTCAGCGTATACGCGATCGTAAATGTCGACACCGATCTTGACAATCAGAATCAGACGTCGGCGTCCACGGACGCTCCCGCGACCGATCCTGCGGAGCCGACGACAGATGCTCCCACGACGGATGCTCCCACGACGGATGTTCCCACAGCGGGCGCACCCGCGACTGACGCACCCGCGACGGACGAACCTGTGGGCGGCGGTGATATCGCTCCCGCTCCCGGGGACGGCTCCGTTATCGCACCCGCTCCCGAAACAGACGGCGAAACCGTGGCTCCGAAGCTCGGCGACAGCGATCTTCCGATGCTCCTGACAGTGATCGCAGTCGGCGCAGCGGCCGCATTCGTCTCGATCGCGGCTGTGAAAAAGCAGCGCGGCGAATGATCGCGGCTCGGACGGGAAACAAAGCTTGAATAAACAATAACGGCGCATTGACCGCAGGGCGTTTATGCCGTGCGGTCAATCTGCTAAAAAGAGAGGCATGACATTATGAAATTATCAAAATTCAAATCGATCGCGTGTCTTATCCTGTGTGCGGCGATGATATTGCCGTGCGCGCTGACCGTCACGGCGGCGGAGCCGACATCTGAGCCGACATCGGAACCGGCATCGGAACCGACGGCGGACGCCGCGCCTGCCGCAGAAGCTTGCGAGCATAAGTTCTACGGCTCGTCGGGAAAGGTATTTCTGACGGAGGACGGAAAGGTCTGGCAGAGCGCCGCGGACGGAAAAATCGCAAAGGTAGTCGAGGCCAGAACGACAACATACGTTGAGGGGACCTGCGCGCAGGAGGCCGGATACGTAGTGAGAGAAATCTGCATAAATTGTGCGCAGTACATAATCACCTCGTCGCCGGCCGACAGAGACGCGCACGAATACGGCGCGCCGCAGACGGTGACGGCAGAGAAATCCTGCGACGGAAGAACGTATACGTGGAGTACGTGTACGAAGTGCGGATACATAAAGGTCGAGATCACGGGCGAGGCGACGAAGACGGGCGAACACGTCCGCAAAACGGAGTCGTCGCTTTCAAGGCCGATGACGCACACCTCGGACAAAATAACTGTCGAGGAATGTCAGACGTGCGGCGCCGTTCTTGAATGCATACTCGAAAAGACGGAAGGCCACACGATCGTAGCAAAAACGATCGAGAACGCGACATGCCAAAAGACGGGACTCCGCCGTGAAAGCTGCTATGCGGACGACTTTACGCGGGACGTTATTGTTCCCAAGACGGGACATCTTAAGGCGTACACGGAAAAACCCGCGACCTGCGAATCGGAGGGGTCCGTAAGCTACACATGCTCGTTCTGCGGTCAAGCATATCCGAAGATAGGCGACGACAGCTGGCAGACCAAAACGCTTCCCAAGCTCGAGCATAACTGGGTGGAAAAGCAGGGGACGAAATGCGACGAACCCGCAACATACGAGGAATGCTCCAACTGCCACCAGATCAGGAATGCGAGCGATACGCCCAAGGGACACGTTTGGGGCGATACCGTCAAGGTAGAGGCGACGTGCGGCCGCGACGGCGTCGAATATCACGTCTGTACAGTCTGCGGCATAAAGGAGACAATATCCGAGACTCCGGCGAGCGGCGCGCATCAGTTCCAGGTCACGTATACGCTCAAGGCTCCGAGCTGCACCGAGGAAGGAATATCGAGTAAGAGATGCTCCATATGCGGCACGGACGGCGGCGAGTCTTATCATACCGTCATCCCGAAAAACGATCACTTATTCACCGACGACAGCAACTGCGAAACGGAAGTTGTATGCAAAAAGTGCGGAGCGGTCATAAGACCGGCGCGCCAGCATAATTACAGCACGGTCCGCGCGACGAACAACGGCCTTACGCATATGCTTTTATGCTCGAACGAGGGCTGCTCCATGTTTATATATGAGAGCTGCAGCGCGCAGGATGACGGCAACTGCATGACGGCGCTCAAATGCGTATGCGGATACGTACTCGCGCCGGCTAAATCGACGCATACGTTCGGCGAATTCGTGCCGACGGGGGACGCAAGCCTCGGCCATATCCGCAAATGCGGCGCCGACGGATGCACGAGAACATACGGACAGATCGAATCTCATACGTTCGATAAAAACGGCGAATGTACGGTTTGCGGCTACAAAAACGCGGCCGAACACGTTCACGTTTACGACGGATATCAAAGCGACGCGTCCGGACATTATCAGATATGCACGATATGTCACACAAAGACGGAGACGCAGCCCCACGACGCCGCGTCTAAGTATGACGGCGACTGCGGCGTCGCCGTAAAATGCTCCGTATGCGGATACGAGGTGATGCCCGCGCTCGCCGGTCACTCATATGCGGGCGGATGGCAGCGCGACGCGGAGCATCATTACAGAACGTGTACGCAGCCCGGGTGCGAATACAGGGATGAATACGAACACAGCCTGACGGACGACGATCACGACTGCACGACGCCGTCGAAGTGTTCGGTATGCGGATACGTTGTCGTCGCCGAGGGCCTTGCGCATTCATGGTTCGTCGAGCAGGGCGAAGGCACCGAGGCCGGACATTACAGATCATGCTCCAACGAAGGATGCGAGGTCGCGGATCATCAGCTCGTCGATCATACGGTCGGAATAGGCGCGACGTGCTGCTCGCCTGCCGAATGTACGGAATGTCATACGAAATTCGGCGCGCTTGATCCCGACAATCACGTCGGAGGCGAGGAGATCAGAGGCGAGAAGGCGGCGACCGAGACCGAGGAAGGCTACACGGGCGATATCTACTGCCTCGGATGCGGCAAGATAAAGAAATCGGGCGAGACGATCCCCAAGACGCCGTCTCACACGCACAGCTATACGGTATCGAATCACAACACGGTCGATCACTGGAATTCATGCTCCGTCTGCGGAGCCGTCGACGAGTCGAGCCGTCAGGGCCATGACTTCGACGCATATACCGACGACGGCAACGGCAGCACGCACACGCGCAAGTGCCGCATATGCGGATACGGCGAGGCGGAGCCTCACGAGCATGGCGAGGAAAATCACGACTGCACGGCGGCGCTCTACTGCGTCGACTGCGGCGCCGAGATCGTGAGCGCAAATAAGAGCCATAATTTCAGCGGCAGGGCGATCGGCGACGAAAACGGCCACAGAATCGCCTGCACGAACAGCAACTGCACCGTCATGAGCGATTACGTCCCGCATACGGGCGGCACGGCGACGTGCCAGAGCGGCGCTCACTGCGAGGTCTGCGGCGTCGAATACACGGGCCACGATATGGCGCATCATGTCGGCGGCACGGAGCTGCGCGGCCATAAGAACGCGACCGAGACCGAAAAGGGCTACACGGGCGACACATACTGCCTCGGCTGCGGCGAGCTGATCGCGGTCGGAAGCGAAATCGACGTTCTGCCGACGACGCACGAGCATTCGTTCGGCGCTTGGATGGCGGATAAGACGCATCACTGGCGCGAATGCGCCTGCGGCGATTGGAACGGATACGCGGCGCACACGTATGAAAACGGCGTCTGCACGGTCTGCGGCGCGCTCGATCCCGATCATAAGACGCCCGACACGCTCGTCGGAACGAGCGAAAACGTGACGGCGGCGTTCCCCGTCGAGGACGCGGAGTATTACTCCGGACTTACGCTGACGGTCGATAAGATCGAGCCGTCGGAGGAGGATTTCGCCGGCGTCAAGGATACGGTCGGGAAGGAATTCTCCGAATTCGTCCCGTTTGAGATCAATCTTTACAGCTCCGAGCTGAATAAGAACGTGCAGCCGAAGGGCGAGATCAAGATCTCGATCCCCGTGCCGCAGGGATGGAGAGCCGCGGATACGGCCGTTTACCATGTGAGCGGCGGCGACATGGAGAAGATCGCGGCGTCCGTCAGCGCCGACGGCGCGATGATAGAATTCACCACAACGCATCTGAGCGTTTACGTGCTTGTGAATACGTCGTCCGACGCAGGTTCGACGACTCCGCCCGAACCGGGTACGACGGAGCCTGAGACAGACGGCGGATCGAATCCGCCGAAGCTCGGCGACAGAGAGCCGATCATCGTGATCGCGCTCACCGCCGTCGCGGCGGCAGCCGCGTGCGGCATTGCGGCCGCAGCGTGCGCGCGCGAGAAGAAAAGACAGCTGAAATAAAAAACGCGACGAGGGATCGGGGGAAGCCGGCGGCTTCCCCCGATCTTTGCGCGCGGACTTGACAAAGCGGCCGAAAAAATGTATACTGACCGTGATGATAAGCATTTGCGCGGAGGACATGAAATGGCAAAAAGGACATACGGGGACGAGTTCGGATTCGCGACGCGCGCCGTCCATACGGGCAACGACGTCGACGCCGAAACGGGGGCGATCCGCCGCCCGATCACGATGGCGAACAGCTATGAGCTGCCTTACGATCCGTCCGATATAAACTGGTCGAGCGCGGCGGCGAATCTGTATACGCGCAACGGCGGCTCGAATCAGAAATATTTGCAGGAAAAGATCGCGTCTCTCGAGGGCGCTCCGGACTGCGTGGCGCTCGCGAGCGGAGTCGCGGCGCTGTCGGGGCTGTTTTTCTCGCTTCTGCGGGCCGGCGATCACGTCGTTTTCGCAAAGGTGACGTATATCGCCGCATACAGACTGCTGCACGAGCTTTTGAACAATAAATTCGGCGTCGAAACGACGATTGTGGACACGACCGATCCCGACGCGGTGCGCGCCGCGATTAGGCCGAACACGAAGCTCGTCCATATAGAAACGCCCGGGAATCCGACGATCTCGATCACCGATATTGCGCAAATGGCGGAGATCGCGCACGCGCACGGCGCGCTTTTATCGGTGGACAATACGTTCGCGTCGCCGTTCAATCAGCGGCCGTATGAGCTTGGCGCGGACCTCGTCGTCGAGAGCCTGACGAAATATATAAACGGACACGGGGACGCGATGGGAGGCGCCGTGATCGGCAGACCTGCCGAGCTTGACGTCATACGCGCGCAGGCGCAGGTCAATCTCGGCGGCACGATAAGCCCGTTCAACGCGTGGCTCATAATGCGCGGCTGCGTGACGCTGCCGCTCCGTATGCGTCAGCACAACGAAAGCGCGATGAAGGTGGCGGAGTGGCTCGAGGGACGGCGCGGCGTCAGATTCGTATCGTACCCTGGACTCCCCTCGCACTGCGGCCACGAGATCGCGGCGCGGCAGATGAAGCCCGGGTTCGGCGGAATGATGTCGTTCGGTCTCGACGCCGATCACGATACGCACAATAAATTCGTCGCGGCGCTGCGCGTCATAACGTCGGCGGTGTCGCTCGGACACGACGAAAGCCTGATCGCGTTCCTCGGCGAGGACGACGAGAGGCAGTATCTGTATCCCGAGGAATTCCACGGTGGCTTCTTCCGTTTCAGCGTCGGCCTCGAGGATGTCGAGGATATAATCGCCGATCTGGACGGCGCGTTCCGCGCAGTCGGGATGTAAAATAAATCGGTGCAAAGGCTTTGATATGGGAGTGAAAAACGTAAAAAACGGTAAAAATCGTGGCGGCGGACGGCTCGCGGCAAAAATCGCGGCGCTCGCTGTCGGTGTGCTTATTCTCGCGGGCGGAGCAGCCGCGACGGTGCTGTCGATCACGCCGCGCGCGACGTGGATAAGCGCCGTCGAGGCATACGGCGAATACGCGTTTCTGCGCACGGACGCGGACGAACTCGATAAAAAATACAATAACTACCCCGTCTTGGCCGTCGGCGATATGACGTATGACGAGGGCGGAGCCGAGGACCCGATATTCGGCGTCAGCGCGGACGGCGTTTTGATCGCGCGGATATCGGAGATGTACCAGTGGCAGTCGACGGCGGACGGATACGAGGCAGTCTGGAGCGAGGAAATTCTTTCGGGCGGCGACGGACACGAGAATCCGTCCGCTTTCCCGTCGGGAGTTTCGTCCAAGACGTATACGGCGCATAACGTAAAGCTCGGCGGCCTCGCCGTCACGGACGATCAGCTCAATATGATGACGGCGCGCGAGGAGGTGGGGACGCTTCCCGACGTCGACGTAAGAGGGTTTCATACGTCCGGCGCGGTTATAACGAACGCGGCCGACATAGATCATCCCGAGATCGGGGATGTGAGGATCAGATACGAATACGTCCCGTCGCGGTCGATAACGATCGCGGGGATGCAGCGCAGCGTAGGCACCCCAGGCATCGGCATCATCGATTGGAAAGCGCCGAACGGGCTGTGGTTCTCGCACGTCTTCGAGGGCAAGCTGACGCTCGAGGAGACGGCGCGCCTTCTGCGCACCGTCGGGGAGGCGGGACGCACGTCATGGCTGCTGCTCGCGGGCGGCGCGGTACTGTCGATTTTGGGCGCGGGCGTCGTCGTCGCGGGATATTCGGCGCTGACGGGATATGAGCCGAGGCTAAAGTTCGGCAAGGGGAAAACGATCGTGGGCGCATCTGCCGCCGCGTGCCACGCGGCCGCGATCGGCGTGATCGTCTTCGCGGTGTCGGCGGCTGCGGCATGGTCGCAGGTCTCGATACTGTGGCTCGCGGCGGCGGGAGCCGTCGCCGTCACATACGCGTATTTCGCCGTGATCGACGTGTTCAAACGAACGCCGAGACGCGAAAAGGTCGAGGCCGAATATAAACCGATCCTGATCAAGAAAGATGAATTCAAAAAATAAAAGGCGCGTCGGGACCGCTCGGTCCCGACGGCTTTTTGCGCGCAATCCGAAAATCCGATAAATTTACGCACGGAAAATGCGGCGATTTACTTGCAATTGTCGCGATTTTTTGATAAAATATAATAAGACGTACTAAAAACCTACATTTTCGGCACGGAGGCAAGAGATGGAGATAAGCGTGAAATACGCGGTCGCCGGCAAGACGACGGCGCCGGCGGGATGGTCGCATCCGTCCAGCAGCACCGAGACTCACGAGCTTTTATACTGCACCTCCGGCGTTTTATATATCGGTCTCGGATTTGAACGGTTCGCGGTCAAGGCCGGCGAATCGTGCATCCTGCCGGCAGGCACGCGCCGTTACGGATATCGCGAAAGCACGACGCAGACAGAATTTTACTGGGCGCATTTTTCGGGCGAACTCGGCACGCTCCCGCTCCACAGCACGCCGAACGCGGAACGCACCGTCCGTCTCTTCGACGATCTGATCATGTATTCGCGCACGCCGGATTACGACGAGGACGCCTGCACCTGCGCGCTGAAGCTCGTGATATACGAGATCGCGCGCGTCGGAGCCGTCAGCGAGGACGCGCCATACGCGAAAATGTTCTCGATCTGCGAATGGATCGGCCAGAACAGTATGCGCCAGATCAGAGTTTCCGACGTCGCGGAGCATTTCGGCTACAACGAGGATTATATCACGCGCCTGTTCCGCGTCCATTATAAGGGCGGCGTCAAGGCCTACATCGATATGGTCAGATTGAAAAAGATCCGCGAGCTTCTGCTTTGCACGGATATGAAGATAAAGGATATCGCCGAGATGTGCGGCTTCGACGATACGAAGAGCTTCCAGAAATTCTTCAAATATCACGAGGGAATGTCCGCGGTTTCGTTCCGCGAACTCTATTTCGGTTCAAACGTAAAGAAACGCGATCCGGAGGAATAAGCGGTGTAGGGTGCGGGAAGTTTTACCTAAAACTTTTACAAAAGTTAAAAAGAGTTAAGGCGATTCTTTCGCGGTACGCGCCAGTTCTTATCTAAAACTTTAGAAAGTTAAAGATTCGGACTGGCGAGAATCACCTTTCCCTCTTCCGGCGGCGTTACAGCGCCGCGATCGCTGCTTCGAGCTGCGCCTTCATCGCTTTGGCGCGATCGAGCTTCGCGCGCTCGCCCTCCACGACTGCGGCGGGCGCTTTCGCGATAAAGCCCGCGTTCCCGAGCTTGCCCTCGAGACGCTTGATCTCGCCATCCGCGCGTTCAAGCTCCTTTTCAAGGCGCTTGCGCTCCGCCTCGATGTCGACAAGTTCGCCGAGCGGGATATAGACGGTCGCGGTATCGGTGACGATGCGCACCGTGCCGTCCGGCGCGCCTGAGATCATCTCCACCTCCGACGCCGACGCGAGACGGCGGAAGAACGATTCCGTCCCCGCAAACGTCTCGGGCGTCTGCGTTTCAATCATCACGGTCGCCTTGCGCGACGGCGGCACATTCATCTCTGCGCGGCGCGCGCGGATCGCGCGGATCGCCTCGATGACAGCGTTCATCTTCGCCGATTCGGTCTCGAACACGAGCGAGCCGTCGTATTCCGGATACGGGGACACCATGATGCTGTCCGCGTCCGCGTCCGTGTGCGGCAGCGCCGAGTAAATTTCCTCGGTCACAAACGGCAAAAACGGATGCAGCAGCTTCAGCGTGCCGACAAGAACGTATGAGATCGTGTTCTGCGTCACGCGGTGCGCGGGCGATTCGCGTTCGGCGAGCGACGGCTTCGACAGCTCGATGTACCAGTCGCAGAACACGTCCCAGATGAAATCGTAGAGGCACGACAGCGCGATGCCGAGTTCATACTTTTCGAGCGCCGCCGTCGTCTCGCGCACGCAGCTTTCGTACTGCGTCAGTATCCACTTGTCCTCGACGGCGAGCGAGGCGGGATCGGGAGTCTCGATCTTGTCGATGTCGACGTTCATGAGAACGAACCGCGCCGCGTTCCAGAGCTTGTTGACGAAATTGCGCGCCGCCTCGATCCTCTCGTCGGAAAAACGCATATCGTTGCCCGGCGAATTGCCTGTCGCGAGTGCGAACCGCAGCGCGTCCGCGCCGTATTTGTCGATGATCTCGAGCGGATCGATTCCGTTGCCAAGCGATTTCGACATCTTGCGCCCCTGCGCGTCGCGCACAAGGCCGTGTATCAGAACCGTGTCAAACGGCGCCTGTTTCGTGTATTCGAGCGCGGAGAATATCATTCTCGACACCCAGAACGTGATTATATCGTAGCCGGTCACGAGCGTGTTCGTCGGATAGAACCGCTTGTAATCGTCCGTTTCCTTCGGCCAGCCGAGCGTGGAGAACGGCCAGAGCGCGGAGGAGAACCATGTGTCGAGCGTGTCGGGGTCCTGACGCATTTCGCACCCGCATTTCGGGCAGACGGCGCGCGATTCCTTCGTCACTACCATCTCCCCGCATTTGTCGCAGTAGAACGCGGGTATGCGATGCCCCCACCAGAGCTGACGCGAAATGCACCAGTCCTGCGTGTTCTCCATCCAGTGCATATAGTTTTTGTCGAATCTTTCGGGGACGAATCTGACCTTGCCCTCCTTCACGGCGTCGATCGCGGGACCGGCGAGCGGCTCCATTTTCACGAACCATTGCAGACTCACCATCGGCTCGATCGTGGTGCCGCAGCGGTAGCAGGTGCCGACCTCGTGCGACAAATCCTCGATGCCGCAGAGATATCCGCCCGCCTCCAGATCGGCGACGATCGCTTTTCGCGCTTCATAGCGGTCCATGCCGGCATATTTCGGGTAATTGTCCGTGATCTTCGCGTCCTCGGTCAGGCAGACCTCCATCGGAAGATGCTGACGCTTTCCGACCTCGAAGTCGTTCGGGTCGTGCGCGGGCGTGATCTTCACGCAGCCCGTTCCTTTGTCGAGCTGGGCGTGTTCGTCGCCCACGATCGGGATGCGGCGTCCGACGAGCGGCAGCACGCAGTATTGACCGATCAGATGCTTGTATCTCTCATCCTCGGGATTGACCGCGACCGCGGTATCGCCGAGCAGCGTTTCGGGACGCGTCGTCGCGACCTCGACGTATCCGCCGCCTCCGACGAGCGGGTACTTGATGTGCCAGAAATGGCTCGCCTGCTCCTCGTAGTTGACCTCCGCGTTCGAGATCGACGTCTTGCAGTGCGGACACCAGTTTATGATGCGCTCGCCGCGATAGATGAGGCCCTTTTCATACAAGCGCACGAACACCTCGCGCACCGCTTCCGAGCAGCCCTCGTCGAGGGTGAACCGTTCGCGGCTCCAGTCGCAGGACGATCCCATACGCTTGAGCTGGGAAACGATGCGATTGCCGTATTTTTCGCGCCAGTCCCACGCGCGGCGCAGAAATTCCTCGCGGCCGACGTCCTGCTTCGTCAGTCCCTCGGCGCGCATGGCCTCGACGATCTTCGCCTCCGTCGCGATCGAGGCGTGATCGGTGCCGGGCAGCCACAGCGTATCGAACCCCTTCATGCGCTTATAGCGGATGAGGATGTCCTGAAGCGTGTTGTCGAGCGCGTGTCCCATATGGAGCTGCCCCGTTATGTTCGGGGGCGGGATCACGATCGTAAACGTCTCCGCGCCCGGGCGCGACGGCGCGAAATATCCGGCCTCGCACCATTGATTGTAAATGCGATCCTCAAAATCGGAGGGATCGTATGTCTTTGGAAGTTCCTTTCGCATTTTGCCTCTCCTTGCGGTTGTAATGTATATTGCCGAAAATGAAATAATGCCGCCGCAAAATTAAAAGCGTCCCGAAAACGAGGAACAAGGTCCTCGCCTTCGGGACGTAAAATTTACGCGGTACCACCCGAATTAGCGGCAATTTGCCGCTCGCTTCATTTGCGCTGTAACGCGCGCACGCGGCGAACGCTGTCATAACGGCAAATCTCCGTCTGTTCACGTTCGCGGCTCGGGGGCGACCTTCCGTCCTTCGCTGCCGCCGGACTCCCACCGCCTCCGGCTCGCTTGGCGCAGCGCGCGGGACGTACTCCTCCCCGTCACGGCCTTTCGTATTGTATTTATATCATATATAAAAGCCGTTGTCAAGCTGTTTTTTTCGGTGCGGAGCCGTCAAAAGACAGTTTCGACGACGCGTCCGCACGATTCGGGCGAATACCGCCAGCGGTCGATGTGATCGACGTTTTCCACGTCGATGAAATAGCGCGGCGGAAGCGCGTCGCGCAGAAGCTCGCCTCTGTATGCGCCGACGACGGCGAGCTTCACCTTCATCCGCTCCGGCACGATGCTCTTTATGTAAACGGCGGCGCTGCCTCCGACGACGACGTCGTCGTGAGGCTCCGCAAGCCCCGTCAGATTCGGCGTCAGCTCGACGAAGATGCCGTATTCCTCGACGGAGCGCACGATGCCGGCTACTGTCTGACCGGCCGCGAACTGCACGGCGTTTTCGCTCCATGTGCCGCACAGCTCGCGGTGCGTCACCGTGATCCTGCCGCCGCCGTCGACGGAGCGGACGACGACGTAGATGCGCGACGACACCGACAGCCGCTCCTTCGGATGCGATATCCGCGATACCGAGATCGCGTCGACGGGAAGAAGCGATACGATGCCGCAGCCGATGTCGACGAACGCGCCGAAGCGTTCGAGATGCGTTACCTTTGCGGGAATTATGTCGCCCGGGCGCAGATGCGATACGTATGAACGCATACATTCCGCCTGCGCGGCGCGCCGCGACAGATACGCGACGGGCGGCGATTTTGTCAGATCGAGCGCCTCCACGACAAACGCGACGGCTCTGCCGACGCGCGTTATAACGGCGATGTTTTTGACGGGCTGGCCGTCGCCGGTAAGGCTCGCGTCCTCGCGCCTTATAATGCCGACGACGCCGCCGAGATCGACGCGCAGGCTGTAATCCCCGCTGTCGCACAACACGGCGGGAGCCTCGCATATGGCGCGCGTCTCAAGCGCGCGCTCGAGTCCCGACACGGAGCCTGTCAAAAGCCTGTTTTCGGCACTCGCGATCCTATACCCCTCCGGCAGATACGTTTCACTTTTCATAAATTACGCGACGCGGGATCGGACGGCGCGTCCGCGATCCCGTATCCCTTCCTAAAGATTTGATATGATCCCGCGCGGGCGGACCGCGCGGCGCTTGCGTTTTCTTTCGCATATATAATATGCGCGCCTTTTCGTTTTGATGAATGATGCACACCGAGGGGGCGGCGTGTTCACAGAAATTTAACGATTATATGGGTTTATTATTTCGTTCAAATATGGTATACTTATAAGAAACAGAACGGAAAACGGACGAAATAAAGGGGGGATGGGAGTTGACGACCGGTCTTTGGCGCAAGCTTGCGGCGGCCGCGGCGGCTTTTGCGGTTTTTGCGGCCTCTGCGATCGCGGTCTCGGCCGCGCCGGAGGACGCGGACCCGCCGTCCCCGCCCGAATCCGTCGTCGTCGACGATATGTCGTCGGCGTCCGCGTGGACGCCGGACGGCGTCGACTGCCGCGTCGACGCGATGCATTACGGCACCGAAACGGAATTCATGTCGAGCGGCGCATCCGATTCGGGCTACGTCTCCGTCCGCGACTATTCGGCGAGGACGAACGCGCCCGTCTCCGTTTCGCGGACGTTTTATTCCCCCGTCGATCTTTACGCGTATGATTATCTGTCGTTTTATATAAGCGTCACCGATTCGGGCGCGCTCGGAGGCGGCGACGTTTCGGGATATAAAGTTTCGATAACGCTCATGTCGGGCAAATCGGTCTACACATACGACGCCGATGTGGAAACAGACGGCTGGCAGCTCGTGTCGGCCCCCGTCGGCGAATGGAATATGCGCTCGCGCATCGAATCGGTCACGCTGTCGCTGACGGCGACGGCGCCGGCCGACGCCGCCGTTATGATCGGTATGCGCCTCGACGCGCTCTCGGCGTCGGGGATAAGGGACACGTCGTTCGAGGATCGGTATATGTGCATGGACTTCGAGAGCGTGACTGCCGCGCACGAGAGCTACGACGCGTTCGAGCGGTTCTTGCGGACGACGGGTTCGGCGTCCGTACACTGCGATGTGTCGATTTTCGACAGGGACGCGGCGTCCGAGGCCGAATCGCTGCGGATCACGGTGTCGGATTCGGCCGGAGCAGATATATATCTCGAGCTTGGCTTCGATACGGGCGAGACGAGGATGTCGGAGATACGGCGCATACCGGCGTCGGGGATCGCGACGGCGCTCTATTTCCGCGTATCCGATATAGGCTCGCTCTGCACGCTTACGATACACATTGACACGACGCGCGCCTCCGACGGCGCGCCGGCGTCCGGCGGCGAGACGAGAATTTATTCGATCGGGCTTTGGACGCCGCCGACGGTCGAATCGGGCGGCATAGGCTCGCTCGATACGTGCCGCGTCGTCGCGGACGGCGTAAATATACGCGGCAGCGTGCCGTCCGACGTCGTCGCGTCGTACATGGACGGCGAGATCGCGATCCTCTGCATCCCCGTTTACGGCGACGCCGAGCAGTATATCGCCGACGCCGTGCCTGTCGCGACGATCGACATGACGACGCGCTTCAACGTGACGACGGGAGCGGACGCGCTGCCGTCCGCGTACCGCGCGATGAGATACGCGGCCGTCATTCTGCGCGGGGACGAGAGAATATTGATCGGATCGCCGCGATTTGCCGATTTCTCGGACGAGGTGGGCGTCCATCTGCCCGTGTCGGCGGGAAGCATAAAGGGCGTATCCGGCGACGGAGGAGCCGTTATGACGGCGGACGTCGTGCTTGACGAGCTGTTCGGCACGGCGACGACGGGGAAGCTCTACTCGTTCGGCGGCAATCTGTACTATTTCAACAACGAATACCTCGCCGCACTCGACGGCAGGATAAAACCGCTCTCCCTCAGCGGCGCGTCGTGCTATCTTCGCATCTGCGACAGGCGCGCCGACGGCGCGCATATGATCGGCGTCGGGGACGAGGAATCGTTCGAGCGCATATACGCCGCCGTCGACTATCTTACGTCGCGTTACAGCGGCTCCGATTACGGATACATCCGCGGCGTTATCGTCGGCGACGACGTCGGCGCCGATATATGCGGATATGACGACAGCGTCGCGCATCTCGCCGCCATGACGGTCTCGACCGTATACAGGATCGGGCGCGGCAATATAGCCGGCTTTGAGGTGATCCTTCCGATCGGAGGCGCGCTCTGCGCGCAGGACCGCCCGAACGGCGTCGACGCCGCCGACGTGCTGTCGGGGATGTCGGTTTACATGGCGGAATTCGGCGGGGTCCCGTATTCTGTCCTGACGGAATCGCAGTTCCCGATCGAGATGGCGGGGACGGCGTCGTCGTTTTTCTCCTCGATGGAGAGCGGCGCGCCGGCCGGTCAGTTCTCGATATATAAGCCGCGCAAGCGCCGCGACGACGCGGTCTCGCTTTTGCGCGATTACATCGAAAAATATTACGCGCTGGCGGCGCGCGGGGACGTTTTCGCGTTCATCTACGATACGTCGAACGTGAAGATCGCCACTGACGAATACGCGGAATTCATGTCGCAGCTGTCGCTTCTCGATACGGACGGATACGCGTCGGCGCTCGAATTTGCCGGCGTCGACGTCGAGCCGCCGGAGAGATCGCATCCGATAAGGCTGTCGACGGGACAGGTCAGGAGCATATCGGGTACGCTGGCGGGCAGCTATGAGCTGTTCGATTTCAAGGAATCGTTCGACAGCGCGGGCTGGTTCTCGATAAATTCGGACGGCGAATGCACGACGGTGAAAGCGCCGTTCGGCGAAAGAGGGAACAGAACGCGCGCCCTGCGCGCCGACGAGGACTGTCTCGGGATGATGTATTCGTGCGCGTTCGATCCGATCGATCTGTCCGCGGCGTCCGTAATAAGGCTCGATTGCAGAGCGGACGAGGACGCGTATTTCGATCTGATCGTGTATTCGACGCGCGGCGTGTACCGCGCCGAGATGTACGTGCGCCCGTTCGGCGTGACGTATTACGCCGACATATCGGAGATGGCGGGACTCGATTCCGTCACGGGATTTGCGATCCTGCCGCGCGCGGGCAGCGAAAAGAGGACGCTTTATCTGTCCGACGTTTCGATTTGCAGCCGCACGCACGGCGACGGCGAGCTTTACGATATGTATTCCTCGTCGCTCGCAAGCGCGGAGGGCGCCGATATTCACGAGGAAAATATGATCGAGATAATGGCGGTCGCGATGGCGGCGATCGCGGTCGGGGCGTCGTCGACGGCGCTGTTCAGACGCGGACGGGAAAAGAGGGGCGTATCGTGAAAAAGCAGGATAAATACAGACTGACAGCGATGGCGGCGACAGCCGCCGTCGCCGCCGTATGCTTCTGGGCGTATTTCGCCGGCGGCGAGGCCGTTTACGGATACGCGTTCGCGGCAGCGTCCGCGCTGCTCGCCGTCGCGGCGACGGCGGAGCTGTTCGCGGCGCGCACCGACGGGAGCAAGCGCGCCGCGTCGCCGCTCGGCATGATGCGTCCGGCGCTTTTATATGTGTTTGCGGCGGCAGCCGCCGCGATGGCGGTATACATCTTTATCGCAAAATGACGCGCCGCGCGTCACGGGAGACGGAATGAACTGTATTGAAAAGGAAGCCGGCGCGAAAGTCGGGCAAAAAAGCGGCGTCGGCCGCTACATAAGGAATTATACGTTGGCGTTTCTTGCGCTCGCGGCGGCGAGCTTCTCGGTCTATATCGCATCGGGACGGACGCTGATCTGGACGGCGGACGCGTGGGCGCAGCATTTTAAGGCGCTCGTGTATTACGCCGACTATCTGCGGGACGTCATAACAGGGAACGCGCACGCGTGGGATTTCTCTATCGGCGAGGGCGGCGACGTCTTGACGACGCTGCATTATTACGTCGTCGGCGATCCGCTGACGGCGCTTTCCGCGTTCGTGCCGACGCAGTATATGCATATTTTCTACGATATGCTGTCAATAATCAGGATGTATCTTGCGGGACTGGCGTTTTCCGCATACGCGTTTTTAATGGGACAGCGCGACAGACTCGCCGTCGGCGTCGGCTCGTTCACGTATTCGTTTTCGTATTGGGCGCTGTTGAACGCGGGACGCCATCCGTATTTTCTCACACCGATGGTGTATTTCCCGATACTGCTCGTCGGATTTGAGCTTGTGATCAGGAAGCGCCGCCCGTATGTGCTTATACTCGCAGTCGCGGCGATGGCGCTGTCGAATTTCTACTTTTTCTATATGGCGGCGCTGCTCGGCGCGTTCTATGTGATCTGCCGCGTCGTTCATATGGCATGGCGCGGACGCATTTCGGTGCGGCGCGGCATAGCGGTCACGGCAAAGATCGCGGGATACGCCGTCGTCGGGGTCATGATCGCGAGCGTCGTATTCGTCCCCGTCGTGGGCGCGTTTTTGCAGGATTCGCGCGCCGACGTCGACTACAAGGTCGGGCTGCTCTATCCGCTCTTGTACTATACGAAAATCCCGGGACTGCTCGCCGGCGAGGGCGAGGGCGATTTCTGGCTCTGCGCCGGATTCTCCGCCATATCGTTTCCGGCGCTTATGTGCCTGTTCCGCCGAAAAGGGCGCGGACTGCTCAAATTTTTCGTGATCGCGATCGCGGTCGCGGCCGCGTTCCCCGTATTCGGTCATATACTGAACGGATTTTCATATGTTACAAACAGATGGAGCTGGGTGATCGGGCTGACGATATCGTTCGTCGTGACGTCGATGTGGGGGACGCTGTTGTCGATCACGGAGCGAGACGCGGCCGCGCTCTGCATCGGAGAGGGGATACTGCTGGCGGCGTGTGCGATCCTGCGCAGCGCGCGGACGCTTTCCTCGCTCTGCTCGCTTGCGATCGCGTTTATCCTGATCATATTCCTGATCCCGCGTCCCGACGCGGACGGACGGGAGCGGATCCCGATGGGGATCAGGCGGGGGACGGCGGCTTGTCTGACGCTTTTCAGTCTGGCTGTATGCGGGATATGCATGGCGTCGCCGGAGGGGAACAATTACGCCTCCGAACACGTTCTGCGCTCGGGGATCATGGAAAGACTGTTCAGCACCGAGACGGCGGAGGTGAAAAGGCTTGCGGAGGACGAGGGCGTCGACGGATTTTACCGCGTATCCGGCACGGGACTGACTGCGAACGCGGGACTTTTGTCCGACGTATCGTCGGCGCAGTATTTCTGGTCGATGTCGAATCCCAATATCGTCGACCGCAACGTGCAACTTGCGCTGCGCGACTATTGGCTGTTTCGGTACAGCGGACTTGACGGCAGAACGGTGATGAACACGCTCTCGTCCGTGCGCTATTACGTCAAGGCGAAAACGTCCGCAGCGGCCGTGCCTTACGGCTACGAGATGCTTGACAGCAATGACGACAAGTCGTATAATATCTACGAAAATAAAAACGCGCTTTCGATGTTTTATACGTATGACGCCGTGATCGGCGGCGATCTTTGGAACGCGCTCGAACCCGAGAAAAAGGAAGAGGCGCTGATGTACGGCGCGTATCTTGACGGCGAGGATGTGCCGCCGCTTTACGGCGTCATGAAGGATGCGCCGGAGGCCGGCGCATACGTGCCGTTTTCGGCCGTATGCAGCGGCGGCGGGATCGAGTTTGAACGCGGCGAGGACGGAGTCTACCGCTTTATCGTGGCAGTTGAGGGAGCGCAGGCCTCGCTCGTTCTGAGCGGGGCGATGCCGGATGCGGAGCTTTATTTCTGCGCCGACGGTATGCGCTTTCACGGCACGTCCTCGTGGGAACTCTACCACGGCGGCGACGACGTCGATCCGAACGGCGTCTATGACAAGGACGACTGGGACGCGCTTCCGTTTGCGGACAAATGGGAGATTTTGCAGGAGTATATATTCTGGGATGAGCCGACCGGCGTCAGCGTGACGGTCCGCGCGACGAATCTGTCTGCGGCGGCGCTGACGTGGTACGGGAGCGGGTATCAGTTCTACAACGGACGCGACGATTTCATAATCGATCTCGGCTGCCACGCTCAGGCTCCGCGAAGATTGACCCTGACGTTCCCGAAGACGGGGATATACGAATTTGACGACATATCCGTTTATATGCGCGCGCTGTCGTCGTATGACGAGGCGTTCTCCGCGCTTGCGGATAACGATGCGTCGGACGCGAAGATCGGACGCGACTCCGTGTCGTGCCATATCTCGCTCGACGAGCCGAGGATACTGACGGCGTCGATACCGTATTCGAGCGGCTGGCGCGCCTACGTAAACGGCGAACCTGCGCGGCTTTACCGCGCGAATCTGTCGCACATGGCGCTTTTGCTCGACGCCGGCGACTACGAGATCGAGCTTAGATACGAGACGCCGTATCTGCGCGCGGGCGCGCTGATATCGGCGGCGGGCGCTGCCGCGTTTTGCGCCGTGATCGCCGTGTTCGAGATCGGCGAGACGAGGAAAAGACGCGCGCGGGCGAACGCCTTGAGCGAACAAAGAAGGGATCGGGGGTAAGCGGCATAATGCCTCTTCTATCGCTAATAGTACCCTGCTACAACGAGCAGGAATCGATACCGATATTTTACGGCGAGGTGAAAAAAGTCATCGACGGGATGCCGTGCGACTGCGAGCTTATCTTCGTCGACGACGGCTCGCGCGACGGGACGAGAGCCGCGGCGGCGGCGCTGGCCGAATCCGACAGCCGCGTCTATTATGTGAGCTTCTCGCGCCATTTCGGCAAGGAGGCCGCGATGTACGCGGGCTTCTGCTGCGCGCGCGGCGATTATGTCGGCGTGATGGACGTCGATTTGCAGGACCCGCCGTCGATGCTGCCCGAGATGTATGCCGCCGTTTCAGGCGGCGAATGCGACGTCGCGGCGGCGCGGCGCGTCGACAGACACGGCGAGCCTCCCGTGCGCAGTATGTTTGCGCGTGGGTTTTATCGCATGATAAACAAGATTTCAGACGCCGAAATGGTGGACGGCGCGCGCGATTTCCGCATTATGAGGCGCGAAGTGGCGGATGTGATCACATCGATGCATGAATACAACAGATTCTCGAAGGGGATATTCGGCTGGGTCGGCTTCCGCACGAAGTGGATCCCGTATGAGAATCGCGAGCGCGTCGCGGGCAAGACGAAGTGGAGCTTCTGGCGTCTGTTCGCCTATGCCGTCGACGGGATAATGAATTTCTCGCAGGTGCCGCTATCGATCGCGTCATGGCTCGGATTCGGTCTTACGTTTTTCGCATTTATCGCCGAGCTTGTGATCGTAATAAGACGTCTTCTGTTCGACGAACCCGTCGCGGGCTGGGCGTCTCTCGTCTGCATCATCATCTTCATGGGCGGCTTGCAGATCTTTTTCCTCGGCATTATAGGACAGTATATAGCGAAGATGTACCTCGAGGCCAAGCATCGCCCGCATTATATCGTCGCCGATTCAAATCGCGACGATATAAAAAGGATCGGGTGAATGGGGGCAAAGGCGATTCCTTTGCGATTCTCGCCATTACTAATCTAAAACTTTACAAAGTTAAAGAAAGTGTTAAGGGTCTCTTTGCTGGCCGGCAAAGAGACCCTTAACAATCCCAGAAAACGGCGTGCCGGTGGCGTCGATTCGGCTCCAGTCAGCGGAAAGAATCGTTTCGGGCGTAAACCGCGATTTTATTTCGGTAAACAGCTTTGTGCTTCCGCGCGGCGGGTCGAGATCGAGGCGATTCTGTCTTGGTTAATTGTTTATGGTATCGCCAGATTCCGCTCGTGTCGTGCGAACAAATGTGACTCACAATGAGATACGCAACGGTTCGCACCGGTTGGCGCGCAATGTCGTGCATCCGTGAGGGTTTGTGTCAGTGCGAACGCGATATCGTCCCTGCTAACAGCTCCCACGCGGACTTATTCGACTGCGCCGTATGGAATGTCGCGATCAATCCGGCGCTGGCAGCGACGGACATCGCATGAGCGTGGTGCGCGCAAATGGGGCTTGAAAGCCTACGGCACAGGGAGTGAGATGCGTCGAGAGAGGGATTGATTTGAGGTAAACGTGAAAAATTTTGTTGAAGCAAACCTGCACCCACCAAAGTGAGCGCAGTATTTTATTGGGGCAACCGGCGATTGCTTACTTTTTGCTACGCAAGCGGGCGATGCGTTTCTTTTCTTGAGGGTGTACGAGGGAGGTTCTTTTCTTTCTCAAAGAAAAGAAGCTCACCTCGTGAAATAAGCGAACGCGCGTTGTTCTTTTTGAGAGGGGGTATGGGGAGGACCCTTTCTTTTGAAGAAAGGGTCCTCATCCCAATCAGCCTCTTTCTTGCGAGAAAGAGGCCCTTAACATAATTTAATAACTTTGTAAAGTTTAAAGAAAAGGAAACGATAGAATCGCAAAGGAGAATCCTTTGCGCAAGCCCCCTTTTCCTACACCATCTTCTTATACATCAAATTCCCCGCTGTTTGTATCAGCTGGACGAAGACGATCAAAATGATCGAACAGACGACGAGATAATCCGTTCTGTACTGCTGATAACCGAATCTGATCGCGATATCGCCGATGCCGCCGCCGCCGACGGTCCCCGCCATCGCGGAATAGCCGACGAGGGAAATTATCAACAAAACGACGCCGTTGACGAGCCTCGGCACAGATTCCTTTATATAGACGCGGAACAGGATCTGAAGATCGGATGCGCCGAACGATTTCGCAGCCTCGATAACGCCGTGATCGGTCTCGCGGAGCGCGTTCTCAAAAACACGCGCGATGAACGGGATCGCGGAGATCGTGAGCGGCACGATCGACGCCGTCGTCCCGATCGCCTTTCCGATCAGGAGCCGCGTGAACGGGATCACAAGCACGAGAAGGATTATGAACGGAAAGCTGCGAAACACGTTGACGAGAAAGCTCAATGCTTCATATACGGGCCTGCACGGACGCAGTCCGTCCGGCGCCGTCAGCGTCAGCACGATCGCGGGAATGAATCCGATCAAAACCGAAAACAATGTCGACCAGAATACCATGTACAGCGTCTGCCAGAATGCGTTCAAAAGCACGCTCGCCATGCTTGTCGTTGAAAGTATGCCCATTACATCTCACCGTCCGTTCCGATTTCGGCATATTGACGTTTCATTTGCCGATCACCTCCCAGCTTACGCCGTTTCTGTTCAGAAACGACGCGACGTCATCGAGATCCTCGTCCTTGACGTTTAAAACAAGACTGCCATAGACGTTTTCGCGGAAATCCTCAAGCTTCGCCCAACAGATCGAAAAATCGCGTCCCAGCTCTCGCGCCATCTCCGTCACGACGGGAGCCTCCGACCCCTCGCCCGTGAAATAGAGACGCACGTTCGTGCCGACCTTCGGCAAAAGCTCGCTTTCGTCGCGCAAAAACGATTTGATCTCGGGCGCCGCCGGCTTGATGAAAAGCTCCTCCGGCTTCCCCTCCGACAGCACTCTTCCGTCGGAGATGAACGCAACGCGCCCGCATATCTGCTTTACGACCTCCATCTGATGCGTCACGACTATGACTGTGATGCCAAGCTCGCTGTTGATCCTCTGCAAAAGCGCCAGTATCCCCTTCGTTATCTCGGGATCGAGCGCGCTCGTCGCCTCGTCGCAAAGAAGAAAATCGGGATCGAGAACGAGCGCGCGCGCTATCGCGACGCGCTGCTTCTGCCCGCCCGACAGCTCGCGCGGCTTCGATTTCAGCTTTTCCTCAAGCCCGACAAGACGGAGCAGATTCATTATCTTCTCCCTGTTCTCGGGCTTTTTTCTGTCGATCCCCCAGAACCGCATCGGAAGCGCGACGTTTTCATATACGTCGAGACGTTCGAGCAGATTGAAGCTCTGGAATATCATTCCCATCCGCTTCTGGATCAGCCTCAGCTCCGCCTTGTTTTTGACGTCGACGCTTTTTCCGTCGACGGTGAGCGTGCCGGAATCGAACGATTCAAGCCCGTTTATGCAGCGCAGAAGCGTCGATTTGCCCGCGCCGCTCTGGCCGATAATGCCGTATATCTCGCCGTCGTTGACAGTAAGCGAAATTCCTTTCAGAACTTCCGTGTTCTGAAAGGATTTCCGCAGATTTTCAATTTGTATCATCGGGATTTATTTCGACGACGGAGGATCGATGAACGACGGGATCACGGCGCCTTTGTACGTTTCCTCTATGTACTGCTTCACCGCGTCGGAACGGATCGCATCCACGAGCGCCTTTATCTTTTCGGAATTCTCGTTTCCTTCCTTGACGACGACGAAATTCGTCCTCTGAAGCGTCGTCTCGTCGGTAAATTCCTCTACCTCAAGCGCCGGATATGATGCGGGAAGCTCCGCGCCGAGCGCATAGTTGCCGTTGATAACGGCCGCGTCAAGATCGGGCAGCGCCAAGGGCAGGCTCGCCGCCTCCAGCGGCGTGATCTTGTAGCCGTGCGGATTGGCGTCCGCGTCGTCAGTGAGCGATTCGGCTGTGACGTTCGGATCGACTCCGTACTGTCCGAGGGAGTTCAAAAGCCCCTTTTGAACGAGAAGATTCAGGCCGCGCGCCTCGTTGTCGGCGTCGTTCGGCACTCCTATCGACGCGCCGTCCGGCAGCTCCGAGACGGATTTGTACTTCTGAGAGTAGATCCCCATCGGCTCGATGTGAACGCCCGCGACGGCGACGAGATGAAGTCCGTTCGTCTCGACCTGATTGTCCATGTAACCGAGCGTCTGGAAATAGTTCGCGTCAAGCTCGCCGGATTCGAGCGATGTGTTTGGCAGTACGTAATCCTGGAATACGACGACCTCAAGCTCCCAGCCCTGCTCCGCAAGCACCTTCTTTACGGCGTTTTCAAGTATCTCCGCGTGCGGGACGGGATTCACGCCGACTCTGATCGTCTTGGAGCTGTCGCCCTTTTCACCGCAGGCGCAGAGTCCGAGCGTAAACAGCAGCGCAAGCGCAAGGCTTGCAATTCTTACAAATGTGATCTTCTTCATTTTTTACTTTCCTTTCGGGATCAAAATGTTTTCTACAAGTCCGTATTATATCACCTCGGATGAGAATTGTCTAATACGTGAATTTTATTCTAAGATATAGATAAAATCTATAGCTGACGCAAAAAAAGAATCCCATCCTTTGGATGGGAAATCCCGCCCTTTCGGGCGGGATTCTTTAACAAATATTTCAACTGCGGAAATGAATTTTCCCTTGCACAAACGCGCACCGCAGAGGCGAACACATTTGCCCCATAACCCTTGTCATAAAAATTCTTGAAGATTCTTAAGATGGCAGATACGGAGCATCTGATAACTTTCCGCTTGTGGAAAGTTCAACTTCCTTATAAGAAGTTCCTTAAGCGGGGTATGGGGCAAAGCCCTAAAAAGCGGTGTTCGCGCTCGCGCGACTACTTCGCCCTTGCATAAACGCGCGATGCAGGGGCGAACACACTCGCCCAATAACCTTTGTAAGAAAAGTTTTGCGGGGATTCTTAAGGGGGGCTTTTTCAAAAGCCCCCCTTAAGTCAGGGTTTGGGGTGAAACCCCAAAAGTCACCTCACAGCGGCGAAAGCAGTATCGAGGGCGGCGATGAGGTCGTTGATATTTTCGATGCCGATCGAGAGGCGGATCGTATTCGGTTTGATGTCCTGTTCGAGCAGTTCCTCCTCCGTGAGCTGGGAATGAGTTGTGCTTGCGGGATGGATCACGAGCGATTTCACGTCCGCGACGTTGGCGAGCAGGGAGAAAATAGGGAGATTGTCGATGAATTTTTTCGCCGTGTCGGCGCCGCCCTTGATCTCGAACGTGAAGATCGACCCCGCGCCGTTCGGGAAATACTTGTCATATAGATAGTGACTGCGCTCCGACGGCAGCGACGGATGATGGACGGCCTCGACCTGCGGGTGCGAATTCAAATAATCCACGATGCGAAGCGCGTTTTCAACGTGCCGCTCGACGCGGATCGAGAGCGTCTCAAGCCCCTGCAGAAACATGAACGCGTGAAACGGCGACAGCGTCCCGCCCGTGTCGCGCAGCAGTATCGCCCGAATGTACGTCACGAACGCCGCCGGCCCCGTCTCCGCAAACGATATCCCGTGATAGCTCGGATTCGGCTCCGATATCCAAGGGAATTTTCCCGACGCCTTCCAGTCGAACGTCCCGCCGTCAACGATAACACCGCCGATCGCGGTCCCGTGTCCGCCGATGAATTTCGTCGCCGAATGTACGACAATGTCGGCTCCATGCTCGATGGGACGTATCAGATACGGCGTCGCAAACGTCGAATCGACGACGAGCGGGATACCGTGCCGGTGCGCAATTTCCGCCACCGCCTCGAGATCGATTATGTTCGAGTTCGGATTGCCGAGCGTCTCAACAAATATCGCCTTCGTGTTGTCCTTTATCGCGGCCTCGAACGATCCCTCCTCGTCGGGATCAACAAACGTCGCCGTCACGCCCGACGTCAGCGGAAGCGTGTGCGCAAGCAGATTGTACGTGCCGCCGTATATAGTCTTCGCCGCGACAATGTGTTCACCCGTCTTCGCCAACGCGTTGAATACATAGTTGATCGCAGCGGCTCCCGACGACGCCGATAACGCCGCGGCCCCCGATTCGAGCGCCGCTATGCGCCGCTCAAATACGTCGCTCGTCGGATTCGTCAACCGCGCATATATGTTGCCGGAATCGCGCAGACTGAACCTGTCCGCGGCATTTTCCGCATCGCGGAATACGAACGACGTCGACGCGTATATCGGCACCGCCCGCGCGTCGGTCGCGGGATCGGCTTCCTCCTGCCCTACGTGGAGCTGCTTTGTCTCAAAGCTCCAATTCTTCGGATCGCGTATGTCTGTCATTACTGTCTCTTCCTTTCATTTATGATCGCGCTTTCCGCGCCGATTTTTCGTATACACGAATTATACCAAACGCCGGAGGCGTTTGTCAAATATCCGATTCCGATCGTGACATATAGGTATTACCTATATCACAACGTCATGCCCGCGTGCGCAGATACTTCCTGATCTCCTGTATGTAACGCTCTCCCATCACGCTTAAGATCGTGTTGCTCTTTATCACATATCCGATCTCCATCACGCTGCTGCCCGCGTTCGGATCGCACTCGAACGGGACCGCAATGTAGCTGTCGCCGTTCAATTCCTCGCATATGATCCCCGAGCAAAGCGTGTAGCCGTTTAACCCTACCATGAGATTCAGCATCGTCGCTCTGTCGTTCGCCTTTATGGTGCGCATATATTCGCCGGTGCTTAGTATCTCCTCCGCAAAATAAAACGAACTCGTGTCGCCCTGCTCGAACGATAAACACGGATAATCCATCAGCTCGTCAAGCCTGATCGATTCCTTTTTCGCCAGCGGATGCCCCGACCATAAATATACATACGCGCGGCAGTCGATGAGGTGGTGAAATTCAAGCCCCGCCGTGCGGAGCAGCTTCGTGATCGCGGCACGGTTGAAATCGGATAAATACAGTATCCCGATCTCGCTTTTGAACGACGCGACGTCGGAGATCACATCCCGCGTCTTCGTCTCGCGTATCGCAAAATCGTATTCGAGCATATCGAACGACTTTACAAGCTCCACAAACGCCTTCACCGCAAACGAATAGTGCTGCGTCGATACGCCGAATTTCTTCTTCAGCTTTTTCGAGTCGCCGTATTTTTCGAGCAGCGATTCGTATTGACTGTATATCTGCCGCGCATAAAGCAGAAATTCGGCGCCGTCCTGAGTCAGCGTCACGCCTCTGCCGCTTCTGTTGAAGATCGTGATGCCAAGCTCGCGCTCCAGCTCCTGCATCGAAAGCGATAACGACGGCTGCGCGATGTAAAGCGTCTCCGCCGCTTTGTTGAGCGATCCGCATTCCGCGATCGCGATCGCATACCGCATCTGCTGCAACGTCATGAAATCCCCACCTTTTTGTTCTGTGTACGGATATTGTACCATAAAGCGCCGATTTTATCAACGGGGGACATTGTTCTTCAATATAAGTTTCAATGCCGATCACGAATCCATCTATTGACGCAGAATTGCACCTGTGCCGGAAGTTTTTAAGGCTCATTTGCGCGAACCGAGCCATTTGGGATGGGGAGCTTTTATTAAAAATACGGGTTTGGGATGAGGAACTTTTCTTGCAAAGATGCGGTTCGAGATGAGAATATTTTCTTCAAATACGCATTTGGGATGAGGGATTTTTCTTTCAAATACGCATTTGGGATGAGGACCCTTTCTTAAAAGAAAAGGTCCTCCCCCGAACCCCCTCTCCAAAAGAATACCGCGCTGAAGCTTATTTTCACGAGGTGAGCTTCTTTTCTTTAAAAAGAAAAGAACCTCCCTCGTACACCCTCAAGAAAAGAAACGCGTTGCCCGTTTCCTTGGCGAAAAGCAAGCAACCGCTGGTTGCCCTATCTCACCTACGTCAACCAAAGCGAAACTGGCGTTTCCCTTTGTGCGTCGGAGCTGTTCGCACTACGTGAGGATTATCTGGCCATCCAAGCCACATTTTGTTTGCGACTTTTACGCTTTCATCTCGACCCGTTCGCGGTGACGCCCTATCGCTTTTACCAAATCAATCCCGCGTTTGCCCTGAAATAAACCCTCACGGATGCACGACATTGCGCGCCAACCGGCACGAGCCGTCTCGTATCTCATTGTGAGTAGGATCTGTTCGCACGACACGAGCGGAATCTGACGATGTCAGTAATCGATTAACCAAGACAGAATAAACTCGCTCTCGACGCGCCGCGCGGAGGCACGGACGCGCTTGACGAAATTATATCGCGGTTTACGCCCGAAGCGCCCCTACCGCCGACTGGAGCCGAATTGACGCCACCGGCACGCCGCTTTCTGGGATTGTTAAGGGTCTCTTTGCCGGCCAGCAAAGAGACCCTTAACGTTTTTTAACTTTTCAAAAGTTATAGCTGAGGAATCGCGTATCCCGCGAAAGAGAAAATTTGACTCAAACCTTTCAAAGGCTTAGCTGCGGACCCGCCCATCCCGCCAAGGAATCGTTTTAACACCCTCCGTCCCGTCTCAGGCCAGAAGCCGGTCGATCTCCGCGGCGCGCGAATCGAGGAACGATTCGATATAGTCGACGTGCTGCCGCCACGTCGAAAATCCGAGCGTGCTTGCGCGGCTGTTGCCGATCTGACGGTTGAGAACCTTGTCCCAGCGCTTGAAATTCGACGGCACGGACGGCTCGATCAGAGCCGCCTCTTCAAACAGCGCCGACTTGGCCGTGTCGAGCAGATCGTCCCTCACCTCGCGCCAGCGCGCGCGGACACGCGCCATGAAATCGTCGCTCTTGACGAGGAAGCAGGCCCAGTTTTCGTACATCCAGCTTGAAACGTAATCGACCGAACACCAGCCCTTGTAGTCCGATCTGTCAATGAGATTGTTCCCGAACGCCATATCGTAATCCCAGATCGGCCCCGCCGTCAGCTTGCCGCCGACAGGCTTATACATATAAAGACTGCGGTAAAAGGCGCATTCCGTGTTGTATGTCAGCTCGTTGACGATGAACCAGTCGACCCATGAATCGACGTCGATGTAGTCCTCATATCCCTCGCCCTTTACGATGGCGGCCTCCGCCGCCTTCACATAATCGCGGATATAGCGGTATTCGGCCGTATTCGGTTCTGTCAGCTCCGGCTCCTTTATATACATCCGCAGACAGTAATCGGTGTCGAAATAGTCGCGCGACCAGACGTTTTCGCTCGAAAAATCCCAGCCGAATTCGATCAGAAAGCCGAGATCGGCGATTTTCCCGGCCTCGCCGACGACGCGCTCCCCGAGCGGGACGCGATCCTCGTCGTCCTCGATCTTCTCCGACAGCATGAAGATCCCTTCATATTTGCCGTTGATGAACAGATCGACGGAGCGGTACTCGGGCGTGTACGGCAGTCCGCTCATCGATTTCGCCATCTCGGACGCGACCTTATTGCGCAGAAGCGACGGATCGACGTAATTGCCGATGAGGCACCAGTCGCGGTCGGCTGTCATCGAACAGAGCTTCGCCTTTTTATCGAGCTTGATGCGGTACGAATGCTTGGGGAACGTGTTCCACGACGCGTTGCCGCGTCCCTTGACGCTGAGCGTGTACGTCTCCCCGTCAAGGACCATGTATCCGGATTTGTAGTTTTCCTTTGAGTCGATCTCGGAGCCGTCGTCGGTGTAAAGACACAGTATCGGGATGTCAAGACGCGCGCGGCGCGCGGTCAGTCTGTAAACGCGCTCCTCGCCCGCGCCGTCGACGACGGAGACGAGCTTGGGGGACGAAAGATCGATCGCGTCGTCGAGACTGCATTCGCCGCCGTCGACCTCGATTTCGACGGGGAGCCGTTTCATGTCGCTGTCGGAGACGTCGTGAGGCACGTAGAGCGTGATAAGATTGCCCGTCACCTCAGAATACGCGCCGTCCCTTGCCGTCTGTTTTTTCTTGTCGGCGTAAAGCGTCGCGCCGAGCGCACGCGCGCGTCCGCGTCCGCCGAGCGTATCGCCGCCGGCGGCGTTTTCGGTTGGCGAACCGTTGTAGGACGCGACGTTTTCAAGCTCCGCCGCCTCGTATAGATACGGGATATCGCCGCCCGTCATTATAAGCTCGCAGTCGGGTGCGTCGATATCGAATCTCTGCACGTTTTCGTTGCTCGAAATCACTATCTTCCCGCCGCCGTCGACGGAAAAACGGATACGGCCGCCGCCGTCGAGGCGTCCCGTTATGATGAGCCGGACGCAGCAGTCAAAGACGACGTCGTCGTCGAGCGTCACGGGGCCTTCGATCACGACGGTGGGAAGCTCCCCATGCTCGGCGTAGAATTCGGGAAACGCGCCGGAGGCGATCAGAAGGCGCAGCGTATCCGCGTCGGAGACGCGGAATATGACGTCGCCGTCGGGGACGCCGATCGCGCCGTCGCTTTCGGGGCTGCCGCCCGATAAAACGCCGAGCGTATCGGAGGCGCCGCCTCCCGTTTTCGCCGGCGTGAACGCGGCGATCGCGACGATCGCGGCGCATACGGCCGCGGCAAGCAGGAAAAGCCACAGATATTCGCTTTTTTGTATCCCGCGCATAATGCCTCCGAACGCGGCGCGATCCCGCCGCCGATGTGATAATACAATACAATAATAACATAAATTTTGCCGACGGTCTATAAATTTTCGCAAAAAAGCAAGATTGATATTGATATCGGGCGATATGTGTGATATACTGTGACGCAGAGGAAAATTTTTGTATCAAATCAACAAACGAGGCACCATATGGACGCATCGCAGACGCAAACTCAGCCGACCCCGCCGGAGCAGCCGGGCAAGCCGAAAAAACAGATGTCCAAGACGCGCTCGCTCGTCGTGGAATTTATCCTTTTGACGGGCGCGACGTTAATGCTCGCGTTCGGCATATACGTGTTCAGGTTCCAGAACAATTTCACGTTCGGCGGAGTGACGGGCATTTCGCTCCTTCTCACGACCGTGACGGGACTGTCGGCGTCGACGCTCGTCGTGATTCTGAACGCGGCGCTGCTCGTCGTCGCATTCATTGTGCTGGGACGCGATTTCGCCGCGAAAAGCGTATATGTGACCGTGCTTTATTCTGCCGTCATGTACGTGCTTGAATACGTTATGCCGCTGGACGGGCCGATCACGGACGAACCCGTGATCGAATTGGTGTTTGCAATAATGGTTCCCGCCACGGCGTCGGCGGTCATATTCCACTTCGACGCGTCGAGCGGCGGCACCGATATAATCGCGATGATACTGCGCAAATACACGAAGATCAATATCGGAACGGGGCTTCTGATCGCGGACGCGCTGACGGTGACGTGTTCGTTTTTCGTGTTCGGGATTAAGACGGGACTGTTCTCGCTCTGCGGATTTCTCGCGAAATCGCTCGTCATCGACAACGTGATCGAGAGCATCAATATCTGCAAATATTTCCATGTCGTGTGCAGCGATCCGCGTCCGATCTGCGACTATATCTGCCATACGCTGAATCGCGACGCCACGGTTTACGAGGCGACGGGCGCGTTCACGGGCGCGCATAAATACGTCATAATGACGGTCATGACGCGCCGTCAGGCGGTCCAGCTCCGCACATTCATCAAGCAGCACGAGACGGACGCGTTCATCATGATCACAAATACAAGCGAGATCATCGGCAAGGGCTTCCGCGCCACGGTGTGACGAGGGGGGAGGGGAAAAGGCGAGCCTTTGCGAGCCACGCGGGTACTTTTTGCAGGCTTTTGAAAAGGTTTTACATTCTATCAAAATTTTATTTTCTTGCAAAGATACGGTTTGGGATGAGGAATTTTCTTCAAAATATGCATTTGGGATGAGGACCCTTTCTTCAAAAGAAAAGGTCCTCCCCCCATACCCCCTCTCCAAAAGAACAACGCGCGTTCGCTGTGTGCGAACAGCTCATCGCGGGGCGGTTGCTTTTATTGTCCATGTGCCGCCGCCACGCGAACAAATCAAATATCCAAGAAATAATAATGCGCTCACTACAGTGGGCGCAGTTTTTCTTCAACATAATTTTTCACAACAACCAAGGAATACAATCTCTATCGACGCACCACATCCCCCGCGCCGTAGGCTTTCAAGCCTCACCTGCGCGCACCGTGTGCGTGCGATGTCCGTCGCTGCCAGCGATAAATCAACTGCGACATTTCAGACGGCGCAGTCAAATCAGTCCGCGTGGGAGCTGTTTGCAGGGACGATATCGCGTTTGCCCTGAAATAAACCCTCACGGATGCACGACATTGCGCGCCAACCGGCACGAGCCGTCTCGTATCTCATTGTGAGTAGGATCTGTTCGCACGACACGAGCGGAATCTGACGATGTCAGTAATCGATTAACCAAGACAGAATAAACTCGCTCTCGACGCGCCGCGCGGAGGCACGGACGCGCTTGTCGACATCTCATCGCGATCTACGCCCCAAGCGATTCTTTCCGCCGACTGGAGCGGAATCGACGCCACACGGGAGCCTCTTTCGGGATCGTTAAGGGCCTCTTTCTTGCGAGAAAGAGGCCCTTAACATAATTTAAAAACTTTGAAAAGTTTGCAGAAAAGGAATGGCAAGGATTGCAAAGGCCCAACCTTTGCCCTCGCGTCTCTTTGCCGGCCGGCAAAGAGGCCCGTAACTCTTTTTAAACTTTTTCAAAAGTTTAAGTCATGCTTCCGGGGCGGCGCCCCGAAAGCATCATTTTTTCACACCGAAGATTCGTTTCAAAATCGGGACGAGCATTTTCGGCGGTCTTACGACGACGATTTTCATATCGGGCGCGATCACTCCTTCTGTCAGACGTTACACGCCATTATATGCCGGCGCGGCGTCATTTGTCCCACGGACGTTTATTTTTGAGAATCGCATACAGCGCGCGATAGCTGTCGTGGCGCTCGCGCGGGATCGCGCCGCTCTTGACCGCGGCGATGACGGCGCAGCCGTCCTCGCAGACGTGGGTGCATTTCGTGTAGCGGCACTTCGTTAAGTACGGCTCGAATTCGCGGAACGTGAACGGCAGCGCCTCCACCGAGAAAAAATCGAACCGCTCGAAATCGAGCAGACTGAATCCCGGCGTATCCGCCACATAGACGCGCCCCGACTGGCGCGTCGGATACAGCTCGACGTGACGCGTCGTCTGCTTCCCGCGCGCGATCTTGCGGCTCAGCTCGCCCGTCCCGAGCTTAAGCTCGGGATAGAGCGCGTTCAACAGCGTCGATTTGCCCGCGCCGGACGCGCCCGCGAATGCGGTCGCGATCAGCGCGCCCGCGCCGACCCTTTCGCCAAGCGAATCGATGAACGACGAAAGCGCCCCGATCCCCTCTCCCGTCCGCGCGCTGACGGGGAATACCCCGTATCCGGCGCGTCCGTATATGTCCGCGACGCGGGATGCCGCTCCGCCGTCAAGCTCGCATTTCGTCACGATCACGGCCGCGTCTATGTCCGCGTGTTCCGCGATCGACAGCATTTTATCGACCGATCCGAGATCGGGCGCAGGCTCGCACGTCGGGATCACCGCAAATATCATATCGAGATTCGCCATCGGCGGCCGCAAAAGCAGATTCCTGCGCTCATATATGACGTCGATCACAGCCTCGCCGCCCTCGCCCGCGACCGCGACTCGGTCGCCCACCGTCGGCGATATCCGCTCGCGCCTGAATACGCCGCGCGCGCGGCATTCGATCTCGTCCCCGCCGTCGAAAAGCACGGTGTAAAGACCGCCGACACCCTTGATCACGGTGCCGTTCCGCATCTGCGCGTCTGTCCTTGCTGTCACGTCAACGTCAACGCTCATACGCTCACCACCACGGCCAAGCGGGCGCTTCTGTCTCCGGCACAGGCTCGGGGCCGAGACTGACGACAAAATCTATCCTCGTCCCCTCCGGCACCGTCGTGAACGCGACCCTGCTCTGTCTGATCACAACGCCCGCCGGCTGCGCCGAATACTCATACGTCACGCTGCCGACCTCGAGATCGTTCTGCTCGATCAGGATACGCGCCTCGCGCTCCGTTTTCCCGCCGAAATCGGGTACCGTCTTGGACGAGAGCTGCGCGCCCTTGCTCACGTATAACGTCACGGTGTCGCCAAGCGTCACCGTCGTGCCGGCCTCCGGCTCCGTATCGTATACGAGTCCGGACGCGACGGCTAAATTGTATTCCTCCACGAGCTTGACGCGCAGGCCGTACAGACGCGTCAGCGTCTGCTCGACGTTTCTGTGATCCTGCATTATCATCTCCGGCAGCGTAAACGTCTCGCTGCCGCGGCTGACGGTCAGATTAAGCTCGATGCTCATCCGCCCCGTCTCAACGCGTCTGCGCTCGCCCGCCTCCGGCTCCTGACTGATTATGATCCCAGTCGGTATCTCGCTGTCGTAGACGTAATCGACGACGACGTTGTAATTCCGCGCCGCCAGCTCCTCCTCGAGTCCGATATAATATTCGGTCCCGATGAAATTGTCGACCGTGACGACGAACGATTTGTCGCGTTCCTCGTTGAACAGCACCTCCGTCCAGATGTAGTAGGCGCTTATTATGCACGCGAACAGAAACGCGAACGCGACGCCCAATATTATCGGCAGCATCGAGCGGCCGAGATAGTTGCGCCGTTTTTTCCTGTTCGGTCTGCGGCTGCCGAAATCTATCTTCGGCTCCTCGATCGGCGGCAGCAGCGGTTTGAATTTGACGTTCGGATCGCGCCTTACGGCGTCGACCCATTTGTACATCTGCTCTGCGGTCTGAAATCTGTTCTTCGGCGATTTCTCCATCGCCGTCAGAATGATCTGCTCGAGGCCCTCCGGTATTTTCGGATCGATCCGCCTCGGCGGCACGGGGACGTTGTTTATCTGCATTTTCGCGACCGCGGACGGCGTCTTGCCGTTGAACGGCAGACGACCCGTCGCCATTTCGTACATCATGACGCCCGTCGAGTATATGTCCGATCTGTGATCGCTCGGCTGTCCGCTCGCCTGCTCGGGACTTATATAATACGCCGTCCCGATCGCAAGCTCCGACTCGAATACTGATTCGTCGCTCGGCAGCTGCGCTATGCCGAAATCGGTGACCTTTATCGTCCCGTCCGGCGTGAGCATAATGTTCTGCGGCTTGATGTCGCGGTGTACGATCCCCTTTTCATGCGCGTGCACCAGCGCGCGCAGTATCTGCGAACAGAAGTCGAGCATCTCGGATAGCGGCAGAACGCCCTTTTGCGACATATAGCTCTTGAGCGTCACGCCCTCGAGATACTCCATGACGATGTATTTCAGCTCGCCCCCGACAGAAACGTCGTATATGCTGACGATGTTCGGATGCGACAGCATCGCGACGGCTTTAGATTCGTTTATGAACCGCCTCACCGCGCCCTCGTCGCTCGCGACATGATCGGAGAGCAGCTTTATCGCGACGCGGCGGCGCGTCACCGTATCGTAGCCCCGGAAAACGACCGCCATGCCGCCGATGCCGACTATCTCTTCAATTTTGTATCTTCCGTCGAGCGTCTGACCGACAAGCCTTTCATACGATTCCATCTTTTCCTCTTTTACCGTGGTTTATTCGGCGTCCGCGTGTGCCAGCACGACGGTGATGTTGTCGGCGCCGCCGCGGCGGTTCGCCTCCCCGACAAGCGCCTCCGTCTTTTCATCGAGCGTGCCGCCGCCCGTTATGATCTCGAGCATACGCTCGCGGCTCACCATCGTCGACAGCCCGTCCGAGCATAAAAGCACATACGCGCCGTCCTCGAGCGTGACCGTATACGTGTCAGGCTCGACGGTCTCGTCGGTGCCGATCGCACGCGTGATTATATTGCGCTTCGACGACGTCTCCGCCTGCGAACTCGTCATGACGCCGAGATCGACGAGATACTGCACATACGAGTGATCGCGCGTTATCTGCGATATCCCCGAATCGTTGACGACGTACAGTCTGCTGTCGCCGACGTTGACGGCGTAGAGCGCGCGGTTCCTTATGACGGCGCCGACGAACGTCGTCCCCATTCCGGACAGCGACGGGTTCGCCTGCGCGCGGTCGTATACGGCGAGATTCGCCTCGCGCGCCGCATACGACAGTATGCGCGGTATATATTTGTCCGCGTCGAACGACGCGTCGCCGAGTATGACCTCGAAATCGCGCGTCACGCTCTGCGTCGCCGTTTCGCACGCGATGCGGCTCGCTTCCTCGCCTCCGTTCGCGCCTCCCATGCCGTCGCATACGAGCAGGAACACGACGCCATCCGATATCGTCTGCGTCGAGTATGAGTCCTGATTAGAGCTGCGGCAAAGCCCGATGTCGGTCCTTGCGGAATATGTCATATGCGTTCCCCCTCCGTCCGTTCGCCGCGTTCGCGGTCGATGCGCAATTGGCCGCACGCGGCCTCTATATCGGGGCCGAGACGGCGGCGCACTGTGGCGTTGACGCCGTGCGCGGCAAGCGTTTTTCTGAAAATTTCAACATTCTGCGCGGCGGTCCTGTGCAGTCCCGTGTCCGCGACGTCGTTTAACGGGATAAGATTGACGTGCAGCGGCAGCGTGTGTCCGCCGTCCCTCATGCGCGAGGTCAAAAGCGCCGCCAGCCTGCGCGCGGACGCGGCGGAATCGTTCTTTCCCGAGATAAGCGTATATTCAAACGAAATGCGTCTGCCCGTATCAAGGAACCAGTCGCGGCACGCGGACATAAGCTCCTCTATCGGATACGCGTCGTTGATCGGCATCGTCGCCGACCGCTCCGCGTCGTCGGACGCGTGCAGCGATATCGACAGCGTCACGGGCAGCTCGAGCGCCGCAAGCTCGCGTATGCGCGGCACGATGCCGCACGTCGACACCGATATATGGCGCAGTCCGACCGAAAGCCCGTCCGGATGCGAAACGAGACGAAGAAACCGCACCGTCTCGTCGAAATTGTCGAGCGGCTCGCCGATCCCCATCATCACTATGTTCGAGACGCGTACGCCGGCGTCAAGGCAGGCGGCGATCACCTCGCCCAATATCTCGGACGCGGACAGATTGCGCACGCGTCCCGACTTCGTCGAGGCGCAGAAGCGGCACCCCATTCGGCAGCCCACCTGCGACGACACGCACAGCGTGTATCCATGCTCGTATGACATCAAAACGGCCTCGATGAGATGGCCGTCGTGCAGCCTGAACAGATATTTCACCGTTCCGTCGACGGCGGACACGAGCTTATCCGCTATGGCCGGCAGCTTTATTATGCAGTTTTGATAAAGCGCCTCGCGCAGGGATTTCGGCAGATTCGACATCCCGTCGAATCCGACGCCGCGCGACAGCCATGAAAATATCTGCTTTGCCCTGTACGCGGGCTGCGAATACGGCTCGCCCGAGATCAGCTCCGCGATCTCGTCCGGCAAAAGCCTCATTATATCCGTTTTCGGCGTTTCACTCATTTTCATTTGCGCCGCCCTCGCGGCGCATTTTGGCGATAAAGAATCCGTCGCACCCGTGGCGGTGCGCCATAAGCGTTATCATGCCGTCCTCGGCCGCGATCCCGCGTATGCCGAACGGTTCGGCGCGGAACTCTCCGTGTTCGGACAGAAATCTGTTCACGATATCCTCGTTTTCGGCGCGTCTTTGAGTACACGTCGAATACACAAGCACACCTCCGCGCCTGACGTAGAGCGACGACGACGACAAGATCGCGTACTGCGTTTCGCAAAGCGCCGAAAGCTCCGATATGCGCTTATATCTGATGTCGGGCTTCTTCGCGATCACGCCGAGACCCGAACACGGCGCGTCGCATAAAACGCAGTCGGCGATATCAGGCGTCTTTGGCGGGAGCTTCGCGTCGCGCGCGCCGACGCTTATTATATCGATCCCGAGCCGCCGAGCGCCGCGCCTGATCAGCCCGAGCTTATTTTCATGCAGATCGAACGCGTATATCCTGCCCTCGTTGTTCATATCGATCGCGCACGAAAACGATTTTCCGCCCGGGGCCGCGCATACGTCGACGACGGTATCTCCGGCGCGCGCGCCGAGCGCTTCGACGCAGAATCTTGACGACGCGTCCTCTACGAAAAACATCCCCTCCCCGTACCCGGGGATCGCATCGACGCGTCCGCCGCCCGAAATGTCGATCATATCGGGGCAGAGCGCGTTCGCGCGCGCCTCGATCCCGGCGCTTTCGATTTTGCGAAGCAGCGCTTCCGGACTTATGCGAAGAGTATTTGTGCGGATCGTCGTCGGCGCGCGGCGGTTTGCGTCCGCGCAAAGCGCCTCTGCGTCGTCGGGATAATCGCGCATAAACGATTCGACAATATCGATCGGCAGCGAATACGCCGCCGACAGATACGCGGCGCCGCCGTCGTTTTCGGGCAGCGCGGGCGCGCCGCCCTCGCGGAGCGCGCGTCTGAGCGCCGCGTTTACAAGTCCTTTCGACCGCGCCGGCGACGCCGATACGGTCTCGTTCACGGCCGCGTGCGGCGGCACTCTGTCCATGTAGTATATCTGATAAAGCCCGACCCGCAATGCCGCCGCCGTCGGCGCGTCGAGCGCGCTTATCCTGCGCCCCGTCAGCCGTTCGATCTCGGCGTCGAGCGTGATCTTGCGCTCGCATACTCCCATCACGATCGCGGCGAACAGATCGTTGTCCGCGCTCGTCATGCCGCTCGACGAAAGCGCCGCGTCAAGCTCTAAATTCAGGAATTTCGCGTCGCGCTCCCATCGCAGAAGCGATCGGATCGCATACGCGCGCGGCGTATTCGCGCTCATGTAAGCGCGTCCCCGACGCGAATGCGTCTTCCGTTGCAGAGATCGGCGGCCGTCATGGGCCGCTTCCCCTCCGGCTGGCAGCGCAGAATGTACAGCGTGCCGCGTCCGCATCCGACCGCGATCCTGCCTCCGGCGACGGACGCCACGACCCCGGGCAGAACGCCCGAATCGGCGTCGTCCCATTCGGCCGCAAGCACGCGCAGCCGACAGCCGTCGCCGTCCGTCGCATACGCCGACGGCGACGGCGAAAGCGCGCGGACAGTATTTGCGAGTGATTCGGCCGATTTTGTAAAATCGAGCTTCATGTCGTCGTTTGTGATCTTGGGCGCGTATGTCGCCCCGTCCGGCTGCGGCGTTCTCTCGGCCGTTCCGGCCTCGATCGCCACCGCCGTCGACACCATAAGCTCGGCGGCCGCCGCCGCGAGCTTATCGTGGACGACGCCGAAATCGTCGCCGTCCCCGATCGGCACGCGTATCGACGATATCATATCGCCCGTATCGACGCCCTCGTCCATGTACATGGCGGTGACGCCAGTCTCGCGCTCGCCGTTCATGATCGCGCGCTGGATCGGCGCGGAGCCGCGATATTTGGGCAAAAGCGACGCGTGCGCGTTCACACATCCGTATTTTGGCAGTGCGAGTACGTTTGCCGGCAGTATTTTTCCGTATGCGACGACGATGATAAGCTCGGGTGCAAGCCCTTCGAGCAGGCGCGCGAATTCCTCCGTGCGTATCTTTTCCGGCTGAAATACGGGTATGCCCCGTCTCTCCGCCTCGACCTTGACCGGCGGCGGCGTCAGATTATATCCGCGCCCCTTCGGCTTGTCCGGCTGCGTCACGACGCCGGCGATATCGTGTCCGGCGTCCGAGATCGCCGCGAGTACCGCGGCGGCGATCTCGGGCGTACCCATGAAAACTATCCTCATTTATATCAGCTCTCTTTATGCCGTTTTCGGTTATTCCTCGTCCGTCACCATTCTGACAAGCGTTCCCGCGTCCGTATAGAGCTTGCCGTCAAGATGGTCGATCTCATGGCAGAACGCGCGCGCAAGAAGTCCCTCGCCCTCGTATTCGCGCATATTGCCGTCTCTGTCGAGCGCGCGCACCCTGACGCGCGCCGGACGGCGCGTAATGCCGCATTCGTCCGGTATCGAAAGGCAGCCCTCGCGCTCGAGCTGCTCGCCCTCGCGCTCCGTGATCTCGGGATTTATCAGCTCGATCAGACCCGATTCGTCCGTTTCGATCACCACGACGCGTCTGCGCACGCCGACCTGCGGCGCGGCGAGGCCGACGCCGTCGGCGTCTCTCATCGTTTCCGCCATGTCGTCGAGCAGCGTCAATATGCGTTCATCGATCGTCTCGACGACTCGGCATTTCGCTCTGAGCGCCGGATCGCCTTTTTTTCTGATTTTAAGACGTGCCATTTTCAAATGCGGGATCAGTCGCGGTCCCGCTCCCCCTTTGCCATATTATATCCTATCCTGCGGCGCGCCTCATACGCTCGTCGGATTGAAATCGACCGATATCGAGACGCTCCGTCCCGCGCGCGCGCCGAACTCGCACAGAACGCGCGAAAACAGCTCGCGCGTGCGCTTATTAAGTCTGCATTTGCAAACGACCCTCATGCGGCACCGCCCGTTCACCCTGTAAACGGGAGCCTCGAACGGCCCGAACATCACAATCGATACGTCGGGGAATTCCTCCGCCGACAGCTTTTTTATAAATTCCGACAGGCGCAAGGTCGCGCCCGACAGCACAGATTCGTCCGCGCTCGTCAGCGTCACCTGCGCTATATCGCAGAACGGCGGGAACGAGTACGCGCGCCTCAGTCTGATCTCATTGTCGTAGAATTGCTCGTAATCCTGTCTGCACGCAAAGCCGAGGCTCGCGTTGTCCGGCGTATACGTCTGGATCACGGCGCGTCCCGGGCGGTCGGCGCGTCCCGCGCGTCCCGCCGACTGCGTTATGAGCGAAAACGTCCTCTCCGCCGCTCTGTAATCGTCGAGATAGAGCGACGATTCCGCGAGCAGCACGCCGACGAGCGTCACATCGGGGAAATCGTGTCCCTTCGTCACCATCTGTGTGCCGATCAAAATATCGGCGTCATGTCGTCCGAACGCGCCGAGGATGTCGTCATACGCGGACTTCGTCCGCGTCGTATCCGCGTCCATGCGCAGCACTCTCGCCGTCGGGAACAATTCGCCAAGCTCCTGCTCGACGCGCTGAGTCCCCCATCCCATGTAGAACATATCCTCGCCGCCGCAGTCGGGACACCGGCGCGGCACGCCGACGCGGTATCCGCAGTAATGGCATTCGAGATATCCCGCCGCGATATGTTCGTCGCGGTACGCGGCGCGGTTCTCCGTATCTGTGATCGGACGTCTCGCGTGATACGTCATCGCGACCGAGCATCGCGGACACGTTATCGCGCGTCCGCATACGCGGCACGACAAAAAATTGTTGTAGCCGCGTCTGTTAAGGAACAGTATCGCCTGCTCGCCCGCCGATATCGTTTTTTCGATCTCGCCGCGCAGCGTCATCCCGAGCGGCGAGGACGAATCAGGCGCGCGGTCGCGCCTCATGTCGGCGACGATGATGTCCGGCATCCTCGCGCCTCCGTACCGCTCCGTCAGCTTCACGAGCGTGTACGCGCCCGTCGTCGTCTTGTAATACGACGACAGTGACGGCGTCGCGCTCGACAAAAGCAGAAGCGCATCGTTGTACGCGCATCTGAACCGCGCCACGTCGTGCGCCGAATATTTCGGCTGCGAATCCGATTTATACGTATGCTCCTGTTCCTCGTCGATCACGACGAGGCCGAGATTTTTCACCGGCGCGAACACTGCGCTCCTCGTGCCGATCACGATGTCGGCTTCCCCGTCGCGGATACGCCGCCATGCGTCGACGCGTTCTCCCGCCGACAGCGACGAATGTATGACGGCGACGCGTCCGCCGTAATTCGAGCAGAACACGCCCACCGTCTGCGGCGTCAGCGCGATCTCGGGTACGAGGATTATAACTCCGCGTCCGTCCGATGTCACGCGGTCTATCATCGCGCGGATCACGGACGTTTTGCCGCTGCCTGTCACGCCGTACAAAAGCGCGGCCTTCGCCTGACCCGATCCGTACAGCGACGACAGCGTTTCATACGCGCGCGTCTGATGCTCCGACAGCGACAGCGCCGTCGGCGCATATTCGATCTTCGCAAACGGATTGCGATATGCCCTATGCTCCTCGCGCGCGGCAAGCCCGCGCGAAACGAGCGATTTTATCGCCGGCCCTATGGGGCCGAGCGCCGCTTTCATATCCTTCTCCGACGCCTCGCCGCCCGATTCGGCCAGATATCGGAGCGCCTCGCGCGCATATTTCGATCTTATCGACGTGCCGCCCGCAAGCCCGAGCGCCTCGTCGGCGTCAATAAGAAGTCTCACGTCGGCCTCGGTCGCCTCGCCCGACGGTTCCTTTACGTCGAGCGTGCGGGTGACGAATCCCTTTTTGCACAGCGCCGACAGCGCCCCCGACGTCATGACCGCGTCGCCGAATTCGCCGCGTATCCTGTCGGCGGGGACGGGTCCGTGTTCGCGTATGAACGCCAGCAAAGGCGCCGTTTTAGGCGGCAGCGAGCCGCCGTCCGGAATATTTTCAGCGGCGGCGTATATCTCGCGCACCCGCGACAACGCTCCCTGCGGGATCGCGGCGCGGACGGCGTCGCCGTATGAACACAGCGTATGCGCGGTGAGATAATCGCAGGTCGCCATTTCCTCGGCCGAGAGCGCGATCCCCGACATCGTCACCGATATGATCGGCTTGCATTTGCTGCCGTCGAGCGACGCCGAATCGGACGTCGACGTCACGACCGCGGTCTTTTTTCTGTTGCCGCCGCCGAACGGCACCGTAACGAACGTGCCGGCCGTTATTTCCTCGGCAATATCGCGCGGTATGTTGTACGTATACGGTCTGTCGGCGTGATACGGTGCGTCAAGTATCCTGCATTCGGCGAATAAGCTGTTCACTGTCCGGATTTACTGCTGCGTCTCGTCCGGCAGAACGACCTTGAATTCGCCCGCCGCGAGGCGCGTGACGGCGCTCTTGACCGCCTTTTCGTCGCGGAATTCCTTCTTTATCATGGATGACAGCATCTTGTCCGTCTCCTTATTCGCTATTTTAGCCTCGGCGCTCTCGCGCTGCTTCACATATTCGTTTGTGACGAGGCGCGCGCATTTCGCCGTCGCGATCACGAGCGCGTAACGGTTGAACTGATTCTTCGTCAGCTCGCTTATGGATGGAGAGATCATTGACATGGATTTTTGTTTCCTTTCGGTGATGTTATGTAAATATAGAGATGTCGATTTTTTGGGGGATCATTCGTCCTCCGCGCCGGAGGCGCGCCTGTAGAGCGCGTCGGGCGCGAGCGCCGACAGTATTACGTGATCGCTGTCGGTGACGATCACGGACTGCGTCCGTTTGCCGCACGTCGCGTCAATGACGCGGCCCGATTCCTTCGCCTCACCCACGAGGCGCTTGGCCGGAGCCGAATCGCTGCCGATCACGGCGACGATATGCTCGGAGGCGACCATATTTGAATATCCGATGTTTAAAAACGTCATGCGCTTATTCCAGATTCTGAATTTGCTCGCGTATCTTTTCGACCGTGCATTTGATGTCGACGACGAGATGCGCTATTTTTGTGTCCTGCGATTTCGAGCCGATCGTATTCGTCTCGCGGTTGATCTCCTGGATCAGAAAATCGAGCTTCCGTCCGACCGCTTCTTCCTCGTCGAGGATCTGGCGGAACGCCGTTATATGCGAGGAAAGCCTCACAAGCTCCTCGTCGACGGACGCCTTATCGGCGAAGATCGCGGCCTCGGTCAGTATTCGCTGCTCGTTTATCTCGACGCCGCCGCCCTCGAGCAGCGACGATATCCGCTCCGCGAGCCTTTCGGGATAGCTTTCTATGTTGCGCTCCGATATCTCGCCGATGGCGGCGGACGCCGCCTCGATCTCGCACAGCTTTATCCGCGCGTCGGCGGCGAGCCGTTCGCCCTCCGCCTCCCTCATCGCGAGGAATCCGTCGAGCGCCTCGTCGAGCGTTTCCCTGACGGCCTCCCATTCGGCCTCGATATCCTCCTCCGGATGCGTCACGTTGAAGATGTCGTGGAACGACGCGACGCGGCAGACGGTTATATCGTCGCGAAGTCCGAATTCGTCGCGCAGACGTTCGAGCGCCGCTATATACGAGCGCGTGAGCGCTCCGTCGAGCGTGATGTCGACGCCCTGCTGCTCGATCACCTCGACGCCGAGATAGCAGTCTATCTTACCGCGGCTGACGCCGCGCTCCGCGATATGGGATTTTATCCGCGCCTCGACAAAGCCGTACTGACGCGGATACTTTATCTGGCACTCTAAAAATTTGCTGTTGACGGATTTGATCTCGATCGTATAGCGCTTGCCTCCGGCTTCGCGGACGGCGCGTCCGAAGGCGGTCATGGAACGTATCATTGGCGTTATCTTCCTTTTTTATTATAGCTATATTTGATTTACAGTATACCGCTTCTGTGCAGCTTGTCGCGGTAGCGGACGAGGTATATTATCGTCAGCCTGTCGATCAGAACGTCCATCAGAATGAACGACAGATCGGCAAGTCCTATCGTCGCCAGCGTCAGCCAGAAGCCCTCCGCCTCGAATCGGAACAGAAACCGCGCCGCGGCGTACACCGCGATCAGCTCAATATTGAGCGCCGCAAGCTTGCACACCAAGGCGAGCCATTTCGGCTTAATTTTGTCCGCATACGGCTTCACTATCGGATATATCCCCGCGGCGAACGTGTAGACGACGGCGACGAGCTTATCGGGCAGTATGAGCCAGCATACGACGGCCGTTACCGCGTACACCGTCAACGCCGACGGCGAGCCGTATTCGATCCTGATGAACACGATTATGAGTGCGGCGGCGTAGCAGCCGCACAGCGACAAAAGGTCCGTTATCGTCGCGAGATATATGACCGCGATCGAAAGCGCGCACATTATGCCGCACGTCGCGATCCGCTTTGTGTTTTTCATGACGCCTCCGTCAGCAGCACGGGATCAGATCCCCGCCCATGCATTCGCAGCAGCAGTCCGCGCATATGAGTCCCTGAAATATGTCGCACACGCTCGCCCCGCCGCCCATGGGGCGGCTGTACGCCGTCCTTTGGCGGATCGAGTCGCGCGTCCTTTGATATTCCGCGTTGTCGGGCTGCATATAGCACGCCGTTTCGATATGGCGCATCGCCTCCGCATAGCTGCCGACGCCGAGCATCACGCATCCGTACAGATAATGCCATTCGGCGTCCCTGTCGTTTTCGGGGACCGAATTCAGCATCGAATACGCCGTATCGTATCTGCGGCTGTTGATCTGCATACGCACCTGACGGAACAGCTCGCCGTATGCGGCGCCGCTGTCGGCGCCGCCACCGGCGGCGCCGTCGTCATATGCGTAATCGTATGCGACGCCGCCCTGCTGCGCGCTGCGTTCGCTTTCGATCTTCGCGTATGCCTCGTTGATCTCCTTCATCTTTTCCTCGGCCACGTCGGCGAGGTCGGAGCCTTGATAATTGTCGGGATGATATTTTTTCGCGAGCGCGTAATATGCCTTCTTTATCTCCGCGTCCGACGCCGTGCGCGGCACGCCGAGCGTTTCATAGGGATCTCTCAACGGTTCGCCTCCTAATCCGTATTATGTGCTTTTTGTTTTTTCGGATATGATCCGCCGCGCCTCCTGCATCATTCCGAGCGAGACGATGTTGATCGCGATATCGATGCCGAATCTGCCGCCGTCAACAAGCTCGAGCGCGTGCAGCGCCGGTTCAAGCTCGAGCGCGAGCGCGTCGGAGAACGCGTCGGCGTCGTCGGTCGAGAGCGGTATCGGATACAGCTCCGCGACGCGATTTTTTCTGTGCGCCGCCTCGTCCTCCTCCTCGTCGCAGAACTCGTCGAGGATATAGACGAATCTTCCGACGGCGCGTCCCGCCGTGCGCGCAATTCGCGCCTCGACTCCGTCGATGCCGTGCGCGAATATCTCCGAGAGCGCGTCCCCGAATGCGGCCGCGCAGTCGGAGAGCGACGCGTCGTCGTTTTCCTCGAGGCCGTTCAGCCTCGATATCGCGTCCGTGACGGCGGCGGCGAGTTCCCCGTCGATGCCGGCGCGCCGGCAGTGGCGGCGCGAGATCGGGAGCAGCGCGCGGGCGCGCATACGCGAAAATCCACGTTCGTCGGCGACGTCGTCGTCAAGCTTGAGCTTTGAGAGAAGCGCCGAGACGCCCGCCGCATACAGAAGCGACGGCGTTTCCTCGATCATGAGCCGCGCGCGCGGCTTATAACAGCGGCGGCGGCGGAATTCGGGATGTTCGTCCGAAAGCGCCATGCGCAGAACGGCCAAAAACGCCATATCATACGACAGCGCGGCCGCCGACGTCACGCCGATGCGGCGGCGCATAACGCGGCACAAGCCGCAGTACGCGGCGCGGTAAGCCTCCGCGTCGCGGACGCGAAGCTCAGGCGTATATGTTTTTATATGGCCGAACAATCAGCACCTCCGCGCCCGTGACAATACTCATACATAATATATCATACACCAATACACCGATTTTTTCAAGTGCGAATCGCAATGATATCGGAAAATGGGACTGCCGGCGCGTCCGCGCGCCGCGCGCGTGAATAATGCCGTGTTTACTTTATAAATTTTGCATATAAATTATAATTTTTGTGACTTTTTGACAAGTATCCGTTGACATTCCGGCCGCGCGGTACTATAATAGTAATCGGGAAAGGTTCGCCGATTTCGGCGGCCGTCAAATTCGGCAAAAGGAGCTTTATCGATGAAGATTTTCGTTTCCGTGTTACTCGCTCTCGTTCTGCTCTTTTCCGTAAACGGAGCCATAATTGCTGCCGACGCGAACAACGCCGACGAATCCGATAATATGAGTCTCGCCGTCGACGGCGGCGCTGTGACTGTGAAACGCACGCATTACGCGCCGTTTACGAGCCTCGGCTTAAACGGCTTCACCGTCGCGGGGACGATCGAGTTCTCGTATAAGTACGAGATCGTCGACGGCCAAAAGCGCATCGTCGAGGTCGACGAGGACAATATCACGTCGTATTTTTCGGGGATAGTGGGGACTCTCAAGCTGCATCAGGACGGCGTGGTGTGCAACATCTCCTCGACGAATTCCGAAAACGATACGATCGAGATCACCGTCAAAGGCACGTATACGCTTCTGCCGATGTTCGGACTGCTCAGCAGCCGCGGCGGATACGTCACGCTCCCGTATTCATGGAGCTGCACGTACACGCTCCCGACCGACTGAAAAACTGCAAGAAAATCGCAGCCGCGACATTTCGCGGCTGCGAATTTTTTATGCGTTTATCGGCGAAATCCCGATCGTGATCTCCTCGAGTACGTCGAGCAGCACGCGCACCGTGTCGAGCGATGTGAACATCGTGACGTTGTTTTCGCTCGCGCAGCGGCGTATCGCGACGCCGTCCTCGTAGTGGACGCCGGACAGTATCGCGCGCGTGTTTATCACGTAGCTCACGTACCCCGACCGTATAGCGTCGAGGATGTCGGTGCTGCCCTCCGACAGCTTGCGGCGCACTCTCGTCCGTATGCCGTGTTCGCGCAGATGATTCGCCGTTCCGATCGTCGCCTCGATGTTGAAGCCCATGTCGTAGAACCGGCGGACGAGCGGCAGCGCCTCGTCCTTGTCCTCGTCGGCGAGCGTCACAAGCACTGTGCCGTAATTCTGCATATTGATGCCGGACGCGATCAGCGCCTTATACATGGCGCGGTGCAATTTGTCGTCGTAGCCGATCGCCTCGCCCGTCGATTTCATCTCCGGCGACAGATACGCGTCCATGCCGTTCAGCTTCGAGAACGAGAACGCGGGCGCTTTCACGTACCAGCGCTTTTTTTCGTCGGGATAGAGGGTGAATATCCCCTGCTCGCGCAGGCTCTTGCCGAGTATGACGAGCGTCGCGATATCGGCGAGGCTGTATCCCGTCGCCTTGGAGAGGAACGGGACCGTTCTCGACGAGCGCGGATTTACCTCGATTATGTACACGTCGTCGTTTTTATCTACGATGAACTGGATATTGTATAGCCCCACGATGCCGATTCCGAGACCGAGCTTCTTCGCGTATTCGAGGATCGTTCCCTTCACCTTGTCCGACACCGAGAACGTCGGATACACCGACATCGAGTCGCCGGAATGGATACCGGTGCGCTCCACAAGCTCCATGATGCCCGGGACGAACACGTTGACGCCGTCGCAGATGGCGTCGACCTCCAGCTCGCGCCCCTGGATGTATTTGTCGACAAGCACCGGCTTGTCGACGTCGATCTCGACCGCCGTCTTTAAGTAATGGCGCAGATGCTCCTCCTTCGCCACTATCTGCATCGCTCTGCCGCCGAGAACGAAGCTCGGCCTTACAAGCACGGGATATCCGATCTCCTCCGCCGCGCGGACGCCGTCCTCGATATTCGTCACGGCGCGTCCCTTCGGCTGCGGGATGTGGAGATCGAGCAGCACGCGCTCGAACGCGTCGCGGTTCTCGGCGCGCTCGATAGCGTCGCAGTCTGTTCCGATCAGACGGACGCCGCGCTCGTTGAGCGGCTCGGCGAGATTGACCGCCGTCTGACCGCCCAGCGTCGCGATCACGCCCTCGGGCTTTTCAAGCTCGAGGATGTTCATCACATCCTCGACGCAGAGCGGCTCGAAGTAGAGCTTGTCGGACGTGGTGTAATCCGTCGAGACAGTCTCGGGATTGTTGTTGATGATGATGGCCTCGTAGCCGTATGATTTTATCGTCTTGACGGCGTGGACCGTCGAATAATCGAATTCGACGCCCTGACCGATCCTTATCGGCCCCGAGCCGAGAACGACGATCTTTTTCTTATCCGACACGACCGACTCGTTTTCGTCCTCGTATGTCGAATAGAAGTAGGGGACGTATGACTTGAACTCCGACGCGCACGTATCTATCATTTTATATACGGGGAAAACGTTATGTTCGCGTCTCATGTTGAACACGTCGATCTCGCGCCGTCCCGTCAGCTCCGCGATCGCGCGGTCGGAGAAGCCCATCCTCTTCGCGCGGTAAAGCGTGTCCCTGTCGAGATCGGACGATTTTATGACGCGCTCCGCCTCGATTATGTTGTTGAGCTTATCGATGAAGAATCTGTCGATGCCCGTCGCGGCGGTGATATCGGCGGGCGCGGTACCGCGGCGCAGAAGCTCCGCGATCGCGTAGATCCTGTCGTCGGTGCCGATCTTTATGTAATCGAGCAGCTCGTCCGTCGCGGCGTCGTCGAATTTCACCATATGCAGATGGTGTACGCCGACCTCGAGCGAGCGTATCGCCTTTAGGATGCTTTCCTCGAACGTCCTGCCGACGCTCATGACCTCGCCGGTCGCCTTCATCTGCGTGCCGAGCTTCTGGTTCGCGTCCGTAAATTTGTCGAACGGGAAGCGCGGCATCTTCGTCACCACATAGTCGAGCGCAGGCTCGAACGACGCCGGCGTGTTCGCAAGCATTATCTCGTCGAGCCGCATTCCGACGCTTATCTTCGCCGATACGCGCGCGATCGGATATCCGCTCGCCTTCGAGGCGAGCGCGGACGAACGCGATACGCGCGGATTGACCTCGATAAGATAATATTGGAACGAATTCGGATCGAGCGCGAACTGCACGTTGCAGCCGCCCTCGATTCCGAGCGCGCGTATGATTTTGAGCGCGCTGTTACGCAGCATATGATATTCCTTGTTCGTCAGCGTCTGCGACGGGCAGACAACGATCGAGTCGCCGGTGTGTATGCCGACGGGATCGACGTTTTCCATGTTGCAGACCGTTATCGCCGTGTCGTTAGCGTCTCTGATGACCTCGTATTCGATCTCCTTGTAGCCCTTCACGCTCTTTTCCACAAGCACCTGATGGACGGGCGAAAGAACGAGCGCGTTTTTCATTATCTGGCGCAGCTCGTCCTCGTCGTCGGCAAATCCGCCTCCCGTGCCTCCGAGCGTGAACGCGGGACGAAGCACGACGGGATATCCGATCTCCTGTGCCGCCTTTATCGCGTCCTCTACGCTGTGCGCGATTATGGACGGCAGAACCGGCTCGCCGAGCGAGCGGCACAGCTCGCGGAACTGCTCTCTGTCCTCCGCTCTCTCTATCGACTCGATCTTAGTGCCGAGCAGCTCGACCTGACATTCGTGCAGTATGCCCTTTCTCGCAAGCTGCATCGCGAGATTCAGTCCCGTCTGACCGCCGATCCCGGGCAGAAGCGCGTCGGGGCGCTCGCGTCTGACGACCTTCGCGATATATTCGAGCGTCAGCGGCTCCATGTAGACCTTGTCCGCGATCGAAATGTCCGTCATGATCGTGGCGGGATTCGAGTTGCAGAGAATGACCTCGTAGCCCTCCTCCTTGAGCGCGAGGCACGCCTGCGTGCCGGCGTAATCGAACTCGGCCGCCTGACCGATCACGATCGGCCCCGAGCCGATGACGAGTATCTTTTTTATATCAGTTCTCTTAGGCATTCTCCGCGCCCCCCATTATGTCGATGAATCTGTCGAACAGGTATCCGCTGTCCTCGGGTCCGGGCGCGCTTTCGGGGTGGTACTGAACCGAGAACGCGCGGTCGCGCGCGCATTCGATGCCCTCGACGGTGCCGTCGAGGATATTGATGTGCGTCACCCGACACGGCGTTCCCTCGAGCGACGCCATATCGACGGCGTAGGAATGGTTCTGCGACGTTATCTCAAGCTTATCTGTCAGCACGTTTTTGACGGGATGATTGCCGCCTCTGTGGCCGAATTTGAGCTTATACGTTCTGCCGCCGTAGGAGAGCGCCAAAAGCTGATGCCCGAGGCATATGCCGAATATGGGGAACCTCCCGTGCAGGCGGCGCAGCGTCTTGATCACGGGCGTCACGTCGGCGGGGTCGCCGGGGCCGTTCGAGACGAAAACGCCGTCGGGACGAAGGCTCGTTATCGTGTCCGCGTCGGTGTCATACGGGACGACGGTGACGCGGCAGCCCTTTTTGTTAAGGCAGCGCACTATGTTCTGCTTCATGCCGCAGTCGACGGCGACGACGTGGAACCGCGGCTCGTCAACGTCGTATGTGACTATCTTTTTTCGCGACACTGTCGCGACGGCGTCGCGCGGCGGCGTGTACGCGGCGATCTTCGATATCGCCTCCTCCGTCGGCGTGTCGATGTCGGTGATGATGCCGAGGCGGCTGCCTCGGCTCCTTATCGAACGGACGAGGCGGCGCGTGTCGATCCCCTCGATGCCGGGGATGCCGTATTCGCACAACAGCTCGCCGAGCGTGCGGCGCGAACGGAAATTCGACGGCGAATCGCAGTATTCGCGGACGGCGAGTCCGCCTATCGTGGGCGTCTCCGTCTCGAAATCGTCGTCCGCGATGCCGTAGTTCCCGATCAGCGGGTACGCGAATACGACGGTCTGGTACGTGTACGACGGGTCGGAGACTATCTCCTGATACCCGACGGGGGACGTGTTGAACACGACCTCGGTCACGCGTTCACAGCCACTGCCGAAGCCGCGTCCCTCGTATACGTCGCCGTCCTCAAGCACGAGCTTTCTGTTGTTTCTGCATTCAAAATCCATGCCGCAGCCTCGTCTTTAAATTTTTTCTAAATGGTTATTATATCATGGCGAGCCGCCGTTTACAATAGCGAGCCGACAATAATTTTCAAAGCGGGGGAAGCTTTTTTGCAAAAGTTTCCCCCTTCGTTCGTTATAATTTTTATATTCCGCTGTCCCCGTAGTTTGAAAGCACGCGCGCCGACGGATCGTCGACATCGCAGCCCTCCCATTCGCGGTTCGGCATCCAGAAATCGACCACCATCGCGTCCTGCCCCGAATAATATGTCTCGAACAGCTCGCGGTACAGAAGCGATTCCTTCGTGAACGGCTTTGCGTGCGTATATTTTTCGCGCAGCGCCTCGTATTCCTCATCCGTATACGCCGCGTTCGCGTATGCCTTTAGATAATCCACCATCGAATGGCCGACGGCGTCGGAGAACGCCGCCTTCTCGCGCCACAGGATCGAATCCGGCAAAATCCCCGTCCCCTCGAACGCGTGGCGCAGAAGATACTTTCCCTTGTTATATTTGTTCAGCTTCAGTTCGGGATCGACCGCCATCACATATTTCACGAAATCGAGATCGCCGAACGGCACCCTCGCCTCGAGCGAGTTCACCGATATGCATCTGTCGGCGCGCAGAACGTCGTACATATGAAGCTCGCGCACGCGCTTTTCAGCCTCGCGCTGGAACGCGTCCGCATCGGGCGCGAAATCCGTGTACTTGTATCCGAACAGCTCGTCCGATATCTCGCCCGTCAGAATGACGCGCAGATCTGTCGTCTCATGTATCGCGCGGCAGACGAGATACATCCCGACAGAGGCGCGTATCGTCGTGATGTCGTATGTGCCGAGAAGCGCGACTACGTCCGGCAGCGCGCGTATCACATCGTCGGCGGTGATTATGACCTCGGTGTGATCGCTGCCGATATAGTCGGCGACGATCCGCGCGTAGCGCAGATCGATCGCATCCTCGCTCATCCCGATCGCGAACGTCTTTATCGGCTCCTTGCTCTTTTTCGCCGCGATCGCGCAGACGAGCGACGAATCGAGTCCGCCCGAGAGCAGAAATCCCACCTTTGAATCTGATACGAGACGTTTTTCGACGCCGCGCACGAGCTTTTCCCGTATGTTTCGGCACACGGTCTCGACGTCGTCGCGTATAACGCCGTCGACGCGGGCTATATCGCAATAGGGAGTGAATTTTCCGTTCATATAATAATGCCCGGGCGGGAACGGCATTATATGATCCGCGATCGGCACGAGGTTCTTCGCCTCGCTCGCCATGATAAGCTCGCCCGTCAATTTATCGTATCCGTAATAGAGCGGCCTGATCCCGATCGGATCGCGCGCCGCGATAAACGTCTTTTTTTCGGCGTCGTATATTATCATCGCGAATTCCGCGTCCAGCATCCCGAACATATCGACGCCGTACTCGCGCCACAGGGGCAGTATGATCTCGCAGTCGCTGTCGCTTTTGAAGCTGTAGCCTTTAGCGATAAGATCGGCTCTCATCGCCTCGAAGCCGTAAAGCTCGCCGTTGCAGACGACATAACTGCCGTCAAGCTCGAACGGCTGCATCCCCTCCGGCGTCAGTCCCATTATGGCGAGACGGTGGAATCCCAAAAGTCCGTCGCCGGCCTCGACTATCCGCGATTCGTCCGGCCCGCGAGAATGCGTCTTTTCAAATCCGAGACAGAATTTTTCGGCGTCCGCCCTGCCGTCCAGCCAGCCCATTATTGAACACATAGTTTTTCGGCGAGGGGAAACTTTTTATAAAAGCTTCCCCTCGCGCTCCCCTTCAAAAATTATAATTGCTTGTTTTTCAAGAAAAGTTCTTGAGGGTTCCAAGGGAACTCTTTCAAGAAGTTCCCTTGGCGGGGTGCGGGGCGGAGCCCCGTATTTACTTAAATCACTCCACATCCTGGAGAGCGTCGTAGCCCTCCTCGCCGGTGCGGACCTTTACGACGTTCTCGACGTCGTAGACGAAGATCTTTCCGTCGCCGATGTGGCCCGTATAGAGGACGCGTTTAGCCGTTTCGATCACAGTGCGCACCGGCACCTTCGATACGACGATATCGACCTGCACCTTCGGCAGAAGGTTCGTTTCGACGGCGACGCCGCGGTAATATTCCGGCTTCCCCTTCTGCTGGCCGTAGCCCATTACGTGCGATACCGTCATGCCCGTGATGCCGATCTTCGACATTGCATCCTTGAACGCGTAAAGCTTCTCTTCCTTGAACACGATCTCGATCTTCGTGAACTTGGGATGACCGGCCGCCGCCTCGTCAAACGACGGCACGCGCTTCACCTCCACCGCTTCCGCGACGGGCGCGTCGCCCGTCACAGCAACGATAGGCTCCGACACGGGCGCGAAATCCGCATACTTTTCAACGGACGGCGCAAAATCCGCATACGCGGACGGGAGTCCATGCTCCGTGATGTCGAGTCCGCGTATCTCCTCCTCCGCCGTCGCGCGGATGCCGTGAAGCTTCTTTATGAGCAGGAATGTGATTATCATCAACACGACCGCGTATGCCGCAACTGAGACGAATCCGAGAAGCTGGAGTCCCGTCTGCTTGAAGTCGCCCGTATAGAACAGTCCGCGAAGTCCCGCGGGCGCGTCGGGGTTTGCGAGCAGACCGACCGCGATCGTTCCCCATACGCCGTTGCACATATGAACGCCGACCGCGCCGACAGGGTCGTCGATGTGAAGCTTTAAATCGAGAACTTCGACCGCGACTACGATCAGTATGCCCGATACGATGCCGACGACTGTCGCGCCGATCGCGTCAAGCGCGTCGCATCCGGCCGTGATGCCGACGAGTCCCGCGAGAGACGCGTTCAGACACATCGAAACGTCCGGCTTCCCGTTCTTTATCCATGTGAATATCATCGTCGTGCAGGTCGCCACCGACGGCGCTATCGTCGTCGTCAGGAATATGGACGCAAGCTCGGACGGCGTCGTCGCTGCCGCGCCGTTGAAGCCGTACCAGCCGAGCCACAGAATGAATACGCCGAGCGCGCCGAGCGGGATCGAATGACCCGGGAACGCGTTGACCTTTATCACCTTGCCCTTTTCATCGCGCACATACTTGCCGAGACGCGGCCCGAGTATGATCGCGCCGACGAGCGCCGCGATGCCGCCCACCATGTGTATCGCGCACGATCCGGCGTAATCGTGGAAGCCGAGCTGCGACAGCCAGCCGCCGCCCCAGATCCAGTGCGCCTCGATCGGATATACGATCAGGGATATCACTGCCGAATAAATGCAGTACGCGGAGAATTTCGTGCGCTCCGCCATCGCGCCGGACACTATCGTCGCCGTCGTCGCGCAGAACACGAGGTTGAACACGAACGTCGACGCGCCCGTGAAGCCCTCCGCCGGACTTGCGATGAACGCTTTGAAATCGGCGAACAAGTCCATGTTCGGAATGCCGATAAGGCCGAACAGCGCGTCCTCGCCCATCATCAGCGAGTAGCCGAGAAGCGAGAACACCACCGTCCCGATGCAGAAATCCATCAGGTTCTTCATGATGATGTTGCCCGCGTTCTTCGCTCTCGTGAAGCCCGTTTCGACCATAGCGAAGCCCGCCTGCATCCAGAAGACGAGCGCCGCGCCGATCAGATACCAAAATTCGATCGTCATAGTTTTTTCCCTTTCCGAAAAAAATTATTGCAAAGGATAAGGCGCCTCTCGGTAATCCGAAAGACGCCTTTGCCTTCACGCGGTCGATTATACACCCGCACCCGAGGCTTTGTCAAGACCAATTTTGAATTTTTCTAAAATTTTTCTTGCAGTTTTTCGAGCGGATTTCAAATTTCCCCTTGACAATCTGACGTTTTTGATATACACTACTTGCAAAGTGCCGCAATTCGGGCGATCCGACGCGGCGGCTGATACGCAATCTATCCGCGCCCGCGGCGCGCGCTTTCGCCCCGCGGACGGCAGAAAGGCTGGCATATATGCAAAAAGAAGGTCAGGTAAGGATACCGTCGGGATGCGCGATATCCGCCGTAATCTCCAAAAGCGGACGGCGGATGTCGGGCGAGAAAATAATCGCAAGCATGATCCCCGTCCATGAACGCTCGAACGGACTCGGAGGCGGCTTTGCCGCCTACGGAATCTATCCCGAGCATCGCGAGTTCTACGCGCTTCATCTGTTCTACGACGACGAATCGAGGCGCGCCGAATGCGAATCGTATCTTAAGGAACGGTTCGAGATCGTCGACGCCGAGATAATCCCGACAAGAACGATGCGGGAGATCACCGACGAACCCCTCATCTGGCGCTATTTCGTTTATCCGCGCCGCACCCAGCTCCGCTCGCTCCAGATCGACGAGCGCGAATACGTCGTGCGCGTCGTGATGAAGATCAACTCGACGATGACGGGCGCGTATGTGTTCTCGTGCGGCAAAAATATGGGCGTGTTCAAGGCCGTCGGTTATCCCGAGGACGTCGGACGCTACTACCGCCTCGAGGAATACGAGGGCTATTCCTGGACCGCGCACGGACGTTATCCGACAAACACCCCGGGCTGGTGGGGAGGCGCTCATCCGTTCGCGCTGCTCGATTACACCATCGTCCACAACGGCGAGATCTCGTCCTACGACGCGAACCGCCGCTTCATCGAGATGTTCGGCTACCGCTGCACTCTGCAGACCGACACGGAGGTCATAACGTACATTATCGATTACCTCGTGCGACGTCAGGGCATGACGTATGCGGAGGCCGCGAACGTGATCGCGGCGCCGTTCTGGGATACGATCTCGCACCGCGATCCCGCCGAACGCGACCGCCTCACATATCTGCGCACCGTGTATTCGTCGCTGCTCGTGACGGGGCCGTTCTCGATCGTCCTCGGTTTCGAGGGCGGACTGATGGCGCTCAACGACAGACTTAAGCTCCGCTCCATGGTAACGGGGCAGAGCGAGGACGGCGACCGCGTCTACATCGCGAGCGAGGAGGCCTCGATCCGCAAAATGGACGAGGACGCCTGCCGCATTTCGGCGCCCGCGGGCGGCGAACCTGTCATAGTTTATGTTAAGGAGGGCAGACGCGAATCTGTCGGCACATACTGAGCCGGCGCCTTTGCGTGATATTGAAATGGGAGTCGAATTCATATATCCCGAATTTGAGGTCGTGCGCAATTCCTCGCGCTGCATCGCGTGCCGCGTATGCGAGCGCCAGTGCGCGAACGAGGTCCATTCATACGATCCCGACGAGCGCGTCATGATCTCGGACGAATCCAAATGCGTCAACTGCCAGCGCTGCGTCTCGCTCTGCCCGACGCGCGCGCTCAAAATAGTGAAATCCGACTGCACGTTCCGCGAAAACGCGAACTGGCAGCCAGATACGATCAAGGAAATCTACAAGCAGGCGAACAGCGGCGGCGTGCTGCTTTCGTCGATGGGAAATCCGAAGCCGCTGCCCGTATACTGGGATAAGATACTCATCAACGCGTCGCAGGTGACGAATCCGTCGATAGACCCGCTCCGCGAGCCGATGGAGACGCGCGTTTTCCTCGGCAAAAAGCCGCGCCGCATCGAGCGCGACGAGGACGGCAGGATCAAGAACAATCTAACCCCGCAGCTCGAGCTTTCGATGCCCGTCATGTTCTCCGCGATGAGCTACGGCTCGATATCGTATAACGCGCACAAGAGTCTCGCCGAGGCCGCGACGCGCCTCGGCATATGCTATAACACCGGCGAGGGCGGACTGCACGAGGACTTCTACGTCTACGGCCCGAACACGATCGTTCAGGTCGCGTCCGGCCGATTCGGCGTGTTCGCCGATTATCTCGACGCGGGTGCCGCGATCGAGATCAAAATGGGTCAGGGCGCAAAGCCCGGAATTGGCGGTCACTTGCCCGGGACCAAGATCGTCGGCGACGTGTCGCGCACGAGAATGATCCCCGAGGGCAGCGACGCGATCTCGCCCGCGCCCCATCACGACATTTATTCGATCGAGGATCTGCGCCAGCTCGTCTTCTCGCTCAAGGAGGCGACGCAGTACAAAAAGCCCGTGATCGTCAAGGTCGCCGCCGTCCACAACATCGCCGCGATCGCCTCCGGCATCGCGCGCTCCGGCGCGGACATAATCGCCATCGACGGCTTCCGCGGCGGCACCGGCGCGGCCCCGACGCGCATACGCGACAACGTCGGCATCCCGATCGAGCTTGCGCTTGCGGCCTGCGACTCGCGCCTGCGCGAGGAGGGCATCAGAAACGACGTTTCCCTCGTCGTCGGCGGCAGCATCCGTTCCGCCTCCGACGTCGTAAAGGCGATCGCGCTCGGCGCGGACGCGTGCTACATAGCGACGTCGGCGCTTCTTGCGCTCGGCTGTCATCTGTGCCGGACGTGCCAGACGGGCAAATGCAACTGGGGCATCGCGACTCAGCGTCCCGAGCTTGTAAAGCGCCTGAATCCCGAGATCGGAGCCGAGAGGCTTTACAATCTTCTCACCGCGTGGAGGCACGAGATCATGGAGCTTATGGGCGGTATGGGCATCAACTCGATCGAGGCGCTGCGCGGCAACAGACTGATGCTCCGCGGCGTAAATATGACTGAAAAGGAGCTGGAGATACTCGGTATCTCCCATGCTGGCGAATGAAACGTGTCGTAGTAAATGAAAAATGGTGTCTCGGATGCCATCTCTGCGAATATAACTGCGCATTCTCCAATTCAGGCGAGCGCAGTATGGTCAAGGCGCTCAAGGGACGCGATATATTCCCCCGAATCAGAGTCGAGGACGGCGGCAATATCACGTTCGCCGTCTCATGCCGGCACTGCGACGATCCCATCTGCGTGAAAAGCTGCATTTCGGGCGCGCTGTCCAAAGTCGACGGCGTCGTCGCGATCGATAAATCCAAATGCGTCGGATGCTACACCTGCATCCTTGTATGCCCTTACGGCGCGATAACGAACGGCCCCGACGGCGCGGTGCAGAAATGCGAGCTGTGTCTGTCGACGACGTCGGGGACGCCGGCGTGCGTCGCCGGATGCCCGAACAGAGCGCTGACGCTCGAGAGCGAATGAACGGGGGTGGCATAGATGGAAAGCAGAAGGAATTACGTCATAATCGGAGGCGGCCCCGCCGCCGTCTCATGCGCGGAGGGCATCCGCTCCGTCGACGCGGACGGCGGGATCACATTGATCTCGGCCGAGGCGCGTCCCGCCTACTACCGCCCCATGATCTCATATTATCTTGAAAAAAGAAGCGATCCCGAGCGTATTGCTTACCGTCCGGAATCGTTTTATGCCGAAAACGGCGTCCGCGTCGTCTACGACCGAGCCGCCGCGATCGATCCCGACAAAAAGTCGGTCGCGCTTTCGTCCGGCGACGCTGTCGCATACGACGAGCTTTGCGTCGCCGCCGGCTCCTCGCCGTTCGTCCCGCCGATGGAGGGACTTGAAAACGTCGAAAAGCGATTCGGCTTCATGACGCTCGGCGACGCGCTTGCGCTCGAGGCGGCAATAAATGAAGAAAGCCGCGTCCTCATCGTAGGCGCGGGTCTGATCGGCTTAAAATGCGCCGAGGGCATATGCGAACGCGTCGGCTCCGTCACCGTCTGCGATCTTGCGCCGCGCGTTCTGTCGAGCATTCTCGACGACGGAGCCGCAAAGCTGATGGAGGAAACACTTGCATCCCACGGCATAAAATTTCTGCTCGGCGACACCGTCGCGCGGTTCGAGCCGAACGCGGCGCACATGAAAAGCGGCGCTCTCGTCGATTTCGACGTGCTTGTACTCGCCGTCGGCGTGCGCGCCAACGTCTCGCTCGTCCGCGATATCGGCGGGGACGTCGGACGCGGCATCCGCGTCGACGCCGCGATGCGTACCACAGTCCCGCACATATACGCTGCCGGCGACTGCGCCGAGATGGCGGATGTGAACGGCGTCGGACGCGTCATGGCGATACTGCCGAACGCCGCCCTCGGCGGCAGATGCGCGGGCGTCAATATGGCGGGCGGCGAATCCGTGTTCGATACGGCCGCTCCCATGAACGCGATCGGCTTCTTCGGCCGTCACGCGCTGACGGCGGGCAGCTACGAGGGCGACGTCCGCGAGGATTCCGGCGACGGTTGGCTGCGCCGATTCTACATAAAGGACGGATTCCTCTGCGGCTTCATGCTGATCGGCGACGAAAACGCCGGCGCCGGCATAGGCGCGCGCGCCTACGACCGCGCCGGTATATACACGTCCCTGATCCGCAACAGAATCCCGCTCGACACGCTCGATTTTGAATCGCTTCTGCGGCTGCCCTCGGTCGGCAGATTTTCGCCCGAATACCGCCGCCTTAAAATGGCGGCGTGGAAGAATTGAGGCTTTTGATATGGCAGATTTTGAATTTACCGTCGCGTCGCCGTCCGGTACGGCGACCCGTTCCGCGGCGCGCATAAACGCGTCCAGATTCGATCACAGATCGCTCAATGAAAAAATCCGCGCGGCGATATCCTCCGGCACGGACGAGGTCGACGTCGTCGGATGTCTCGGCGAACGCTTCATCGCGGCGGGGCTGTCGTCGGGCAGCATCCGTATCGGCGGCACGCCCGGAAACGCGCTCGGCGCGTATCTGAACGGCGCGTCGATCACCGTTTACGGCAACGCGCAGGACGCCGTCGGCGATACGATGAACGACGGCGAGATCATCGTTCGCGGCAGCATCGGCGACGCCGCCGGCTACGCGATGAGAGGCGGCCGAATCTATGTGCTTGGCGACGCCGGCTACCGCGCCGGCATCCACATGAAGGAATATAAGGAGAAGCGTCCCGTCATGGTCATCGGCGGCAAATGCGGCAGCTTCCTCGGCGAATATCAGGCCGGAGGCATCATAATCGTACTCGGCCTCTGCGACGACGAACGCAGGATCGTATCGAATTTCCCCGGCACGGGTATGCATGGCGGGATGATGCTTTTGCGCTCCGACTGCGAGGGGATCAGATTCCCCAAAAATGTGACGGCGCGTCCCGCGACGCCTGACGATCTTTCCGAGGTCGACGCGATCCTCGACGATTACTGCAAGCGGTTCGAGCTTGACAAAGCGCGCATCCTCGACGCGAAATTCACGAAGGTCGTGCCGGACAGCAAAAATCCGTATAAGCAGATGTACGTTGCCAACTGATGCATCGATCGGCGGCGGTCGGACGTCACCGCACAAAAGCGGCTCCGATCGCCGCCGCTATCCCTTTTGCGGCAGTTTCCGCATCCATATCGGCGCTCGCCGGAACATGGATGAAGCCGACGCGGACGCCGGTGTCCGCATACCGCCGCAGAAGCGAATACATCATATCGTTGCAGACGTAAGCGCCCGCCGAATACGACAGCTCGCCCCGCACGCCCGAGGCGCGTATCGCCTCCGCCATCGCGCGCGCCGGCATTGTCGAAAAATACGCCGCGGGACCGTTTTCGTCGACCGCCTCGTCCTTCGGCTGTCTGCCCGCGTTATCCGGTATCGACGCATACCGAAGATTTATCGCGACAGCCTCCGGCGTCAGCGCGCGGCGCCCCGCCGCCTGACCGAGGCATAATATCGCGCGCGCGCCGATATAGTCTGCGCGCGCCGCAACGCGCGCGGCTCCGTCGCCGAAGACGACGGGAGCCGTCATTTTTTCGATCCTGTACGGGCCGATCGCGTCCGGCAGCGCCGCCATCGCGGACGCGGACGCGTTCGTCGTCTCGCCGCCGAACGGCTCGAACGACGACACAAGCAGGACCTCCTCCGTGCGCGTTTCCGTTTTTATCATAATTGCTACCTCAAAGCGCGGGCGGCGGATCATGATCGAGTCATGATCCGCCGCCGGATTTTTTATTTTGCCGATTCGTGCAGCTTACGGGTTGACGTCCTCGATAAGAAGCTCGAAATCTGTCTTGGAGTCAGTGCCGTATACGTCGACGGTATACGTCTCCTGGCTGTAATTTGCGAGAATGTAGGTTCCGTCCGGAGCCGTCATGATGTCCGCGTATACGTCCTCCATGACGCGCGCCATCTTGCCGCCGTTCTTGCTCGAGCAGAGCGTTCCGCCGCCTTCGCTGTATTCAGTTATGAACAGAGCGATTCCGTCGTGCGTCAGGCAGACCTCGCTGACCTCGTCCGCGATGCGCTTCGGCTTGCCCGTACCCTTGCAGTACCAGAGCGTCTCGTCATCGTCGATATAGTAGACGTAGGAGCCGTTCGGCGCCATCACAAAGCTGTCGACGTCTTCCGCGATCTCATCGGGATTTTCGAGTCTGTCCTTCTTTACGCGGTAGAGCGAATCGTTTCTCATGTAGTATACGGTGTCGCCCTTCTGGTTGACGACGGCGCTGTCAAACGACGTCGTAACGCGCGAGAATTCCCAATCCTTATTAAGATAACCGAGTTCATAGCTGTTCGCGCGATAGAACATATCAGCCAGCGAACCGACGCCGACCGTCGTCGCGCTGTACCAGCCGGAGGACGCGAACGACTGCGTCATTTCGGGTATGATCGGACGCATACTGGAGCGGAGCTTTATCGGGTCCTCGCCCTTTATCGACACGAAATAATCGCCGTCGCTTGCGGAGAACATGAGCTGCGTATTGTCCTTATTGAGGATGAAATCGCCGCCGATCTCCGCCTTAAGCACCTTCTTGGATTCTGCGCCCTTCATGTTGTAGACGTAGAGCTTTCTGTTGTCGGTGTTGAAGCAGTAAATGTACTTGCCGCCGTTCGACAGAGCGATCGGAGCGACCGCGTCGTCGATCAGAACCGACTTTTTGCCGTTATAGACGAAGAAATCGGAGTCGCCGTCGTCGTCTGTCACGCAGTAAGCGACGTACTTGCCGTCAGGGGACATCACGATTCCGCGTGTCGCGTCGACGTCGTCCTCGATCTTTGTCTTCTTGTTGTTCTTGAGGGTGAGCAGATAGAGCGTCGCTTCCTCGTCCGTGTACGCGATCGTGGAGCCGTTCTGAGCGATCACGACTCTCTGCGCGCCGTCGATAACGTGTTCAAATCCGTTTTCGCCGACCTTGTAGATATCGCCGTTTTCGTCAAGCGCGACGGCTGCCTTGAGGTCCATGCTCGTCGCATAGATCTGATATATGCCGTCAAGCTTGTTCGGGAGCTTATCGCCGCCCTGAAGGATCGTGACCTCGGTCTCGTCGCCGTTGGAGGCCATTATCGGCAGCGGGGCGCTCTTGATGAAATCATACGGACTGCCGCTCGACGCGACCGCCGAGATGATCACGATAAGAACGATCAGCGCGACGAGCGCGACTGCGCCCTTTATGATCCAGCCGAGCAGCTTCTTGTCGGACTTGACCTTGTCGACGATCTTATCGACCTGTTCCTTAGCTTCTCTGCCGACCTTTGCGGCCTGTTCGCCGAAGCCTGCCGTTTGATTTGCGTTATTCGCGTTGTTCACGTTGTACGCCTGCGCGTCAAGCGGCGCGCCGCACGACTCACAGTACCTGTTTTCGGGAGCGTTTTCAGCTCCGCACCGCGGGCATTTCATATTATTATACTCCTTTTACATAATAACTGAATCTTATGCTATTATACAATGCGTTGTAATAATTGTCAATAATTACGCCGACATTTCCCGCCGAAAAGTTTGAATTTATATAAAATCGGCCGGCGGCACGGATAAATCGGACAGATTTGCGCCTCGGGGGGTTGAAAACGCCGCCGCGTTGGTATATAATATCTCTGTAATGCTTTTGATTCGGAGGCGGACTATGCTCGCGGCAGTCAGAAATTTTGTCATAGTATTCCTCATATCCGCCGCCGTATTCGGCTCGATAGCGTTCATAATCACCGGCTTTATATCCGAGCAGCTCGTCGGGATCGCGGAGGAATCCGATACGGGCGGGGACGACTTCGTCCCCGTCGTCCCCGATATCCCCGTCATAAGCCCCGGCGGCGACCCCGCCCCGTCGTATCCCGATCTTGACGGGGAATCGTTCACGGCGCTTTTGATCGGCACCGACTACCGCCCCGACGATTTCATCGACTACGCCGAGGATCTGTCGCGCGGCACGTTCAATAACGGCACCCTCGGCGTCCTCACCCGTCCGATACGGCGCAAATGCGCCGATCTCATCATGCTCGTGACAGTGTGCGAGGAATCGCGCAGGATCGTATTCTCCGTGATCCCGTCCGACACAGAGGTCAAGATCGGCGACAATTACCGCCTGCTCGGCGAATGCTACGACCGCTACGGCACGGAGACTATCGTCGACTTCGTCGACTATCTCACCGCCACGCCCGTCGACTACTATTTCAGGCTCAACGTCACCGACGCCGGTTACGTCCTCGACGTCATAGACGGCGTCGACATCGACGTTCCGGCGGACATCATCAACCCCTACTACAATCCCGACAGGACGGAGGAAAACGCGCCGTTCTCCGGCATCGACGGCGAACGCGACTTCGACACGTATCTCTCGATCGAGGCCGGCGCAAATCATATCGATTCGTCGAATCTGTTCGCGCTGCTCCATTACAGGACCGAGGCCCCCGAGGCGCTCTCCACGCGCGGCGACACCATGCTCGCGCTTGCGCGCGCCGCGCTCGCGCGCGCCGTCAGCGCCGAATATATAGCGCGCGCGCCGGAGCTTTTCGCCGACGTCGTCCGCTATACCGAGACGAACATGAACGCCGACGGACTCGCCGAGGCGCTCGGCCTGCTCCGCCACTACGACGAGTTCGAGGTGTCCGTTTTGACTTATCCCGGGTCCGTCTCGACGCTCGACGGCAGGGAATGCTTCATCCCGAACGTGAACGAGGCGTACAGCCTGTTCCGCGCGATCAGAAATAACGCGTAACCGCCATCAAACCGAAAGGAAAAATATATGGAAAACACAGAAAAGTCAATGGAAAAAATCGTCGCGCTCTGCAAGAACCGCGGCTTCATCTTCGCCGGCTCCGACATCTACGGCGGTCTTGCGAACACATGGGACTATGGTCCGCTCGGCGCGAGGATGAAAAACAACGTCAAGGACGCGTGGCGCTACCGCTTCATCCAGGTCCGTCCGAACAGCTACGAGGTCGACGCCGATATCCTCATGCATCCGCGCGTCTGGGAGGCGAGCGGCCATGTCGCCAGCTTCTCCGATCCGCTCCTCGACTGCAAGGAGTGCAAGACCCGCCACAGAGCCGACAATCTCATCAACGATTACGATCCGAACGCGCACGCGGACGGAATGACGAAGGATGAGATGTTCGCCTACATCAAGGAGCATTCGATCCCCTGCCCGAAGTGCGGCAAGCACAATTTCACCGATATCCGCGAATTCAATCTCATGTTCCAGACGTACAGAGGCGTGACGAACGATTCCAAGTCCGTCATTTATCTGCGTCCCGAGAACGCGCAGGGCGAATACGTCAATTTCCTCAACGTGCAGCGCACGATGCGCGCGAAGCTGCCGTTCTCGATCGGTCAGATCGGCAAGGCGTTCCGCAACGAGATCACGCCCGGCAATTTCACGTTCCGCACGATAGAGTTCGAGCAGATGGAGTTCCAGACGTTCTGCCATGAGGGTCAGGACGGCGAGCTTTACGAATATTTCAAGGATTACGGCCATAAATTCTTCGAGTCGCTCGGCATCCCGTCCGAGCATCTGCGCTTCCACGATCACGAGAAGCTCGCTCACTACGCGAAGGCGGCGTGCGACATCGAATTTTTGTTCCCGTTCGGATGGGGCGAGATCAACGGCACCCACAACCGCACCGATTTCGACCTTACGCGCCATCAGGAATACAGCGGCACAAATATGTCGTATCTCGATCCCGAGACTAACGAGCGCTTCATCCCCTACATCATCGAATCCACCTACGGCCTCGACCGCACTGTTCTCGCGCTTCTGTGCGAGGCCTACGACGAGGAAGTCATCGACGCGGAAAAGAACGACACGCGCGTCGTTCTCCACCTCTCGCCCAAGGTCGCGCCGTATAAGTGCGCCGTTCTGCCGCTCTCCAAAAAGCTCACGGGCGCCGCTATGCCTCTTTACGAGGAGCTTGCCGGCCGCTTCATGACCGATTTTGACGAGACGGGCTCGATAGGAAAGCGCTATCGCCGCGAGGACGAGATCGGCACCCCCTACTGCGTCACCGTCGACTTCGATACGGAAAACGACGGCTGTGTCACCGTCCGTGAACGCGACTCGATGCAGCAGGTCCGCATACCGTCCTCCGAGGTCGCGGATTATATTGAGAAGGCTGTTAAGATGTGATTTTGTCGGTGGAAAACTTTTCTGAAAGAAAAGCTTTTCCCCCGACACCCCCTTTCAAAAGACTTTTTATAAACATTTTTATAAATAATTTTTGGGAGTAGTATCATGAAAAGGCTTTTACTGTTCATGCTCACAGCCGTTATTGTGACGTCGTCGTTCGTCATTCCGGCGTCCGCCGAGGGCGACACGATAAAGGTAGGCGCCGACGGCGCCGTCAGCGATCAAAGCTACGACGGGCCGCGCATAATAAAGGTGCGCGTCCTCAACGAAGCGCGCTTTCTCGAAATTTACTGGGACCGCTACGTCGACGAGAACGAGGCCGTGAATCCTTCCAATTTCACGCTCAAATGCGGCGATAAGACGATCACGCTCACGCCGAATACGATCTCGTCCGGCTCGACGGACACCATCTTCTTCGACAGGCAGAACAAGGTCGTCGCGGCGTCCTCCGCGCACTGTATGAACCGTCTCGATCCCGATCTGCATATGTCGAGCATCTCGTTCCCCGAGTCGGAGCTGTCAAAGCTTTCCTCCATCGGCGAGGACGGATTGACCCTCACTGTCAAGGGCGACAAGATCAAGGATAAGGACGGAAAATCGGCGCGCAGCGCCACATATGTCGGCGTGCCGCGCACAAATTATTACACGCAGTTCGTCACCTCCGGCGTCGGTATGATCGTGAAGGGCGACGATACCGTCGACTATGATTCGCTCGTGCTTGCCGCGAAGCAGATCGACGTCGAGCTGGGACTTGCCGGCACCGGCATCGCCGAAACGCTGCTCTCCTACGGCAGCTCGCTCGCCGTTTACAGTCCGCACGAAAACGTGTACATGATCCCCGAGCATCGCTACGGGTTCCGCACCTCCATGTACGATCTGGAGGGCTACGGCGGCAATCTCTGGAACAACTGCACGTCCTCGATCGCGGAGGCCAACATCCTCCGCACGCGCGGCAACACCGCCGATACATATCTCAACACGATGTATCCGAACGAAAACGTGCTGATCCACGAGTTCGGCCACATAATCAAATCTATCGGCATCGAGGAAAATCCCGATCAGTCCTACGCCGACGCGTATTTCGCCGCATACGAACACGCCGTCGAGGCGGGGTTGTGGCCGAACACATACGCGATCTCGAATTCGGACGAATTTTTCGCCACGATGTGCGCGATCTGGTTCAACAACATGGACGACGTTTCGAGCTGGAACGACGGAACGCGCTGCCCGCTCAACACGCGCGCCGAGATGCAGGAATACGATCCTATAACATACGATTTCTTCAAGACGATCCTCCCAGCCGACATGACGCTGCCGTCGCCGTGGGACGAGCCGTCGCCGGACAATTATCACGGCGGCAAGATCGATCCTCCGTCCTACAACCGCAAGGCGTGCGACGAGGATTCGCTCAAGACCGACATATTCAAGCTTGAGACGTCCGCGCGCGGCACGATATGGCAGGTCGACCGCTATGCCGCAGATTCGTCGAAGCCCGAAAACGATCTGTGCCTGTGGACCCCCTACGGCACCGACGGCGACGCCGCGTCAATGATAAACGGTCCGTGGCGCGTGACGCGTCACGACGACGGCACGATCTCGCTCACATCTCCCGATCTTACGTCGGCGCTGACCGCCCGCGACGAGGGACGCGTCACCGTTTCGAGCGCGCTCAATATCAAAAACGCCGCGCAGAGATGGTATTTCTTATTCGATCCGACATCGGGGAATCCGTTCGCGGGCAAGCTCGTAAACGTCAAATACGGTACCGCGCTCGCTCATGACAGCCGCGCAAAGGACGGCGCGCCTCTCATGCTCGTGCCGGAGGAGGACGGCGATCTGTGGCGTCTGCGCAACACGACGCAGACGAAATCGCTCTACGATTCGTTCCTCGAACCTCATCCGATCGATTATGATTATTCGCAGCCGGAGGAAACGGAGCCGACGCCCGTCACGGCAGACCCCGAAACCGACGCGCCGACCGCGCCCGTCACCGGCGCTCCCGAGACTCCGACCGCAAGCGGGGGCTGCGGCTCCGCGCTCGCCTCGGCTCCCGCGATGCTTGCGGCGGCCGTCGCCGTCGCCGTCGCGGTGAAAAAGAAAAAGCGCTGAAAATCCCGCGTCTGCGGCGTCGGTCCCCCGACGCCGCAGATTTTTTTGACAAATCGCGAAAAATGGTGTATATTCGATATAGCGGCTCCGGCTTTTGCCGCGCCGCACGGAGGTAACGTATGAACAGGATCGGATCGCGCGCCGCGCTCATAGCCGCCGCGCTGCTCACAGCGGCGCTTTTGTGCTGCTGCGGCGGCGACGCGCCGAAAATAACTGACGGCCCCGATACGGACGCATCCCCGCTCACCGACGCCGCCGTTACGGATACTGCCGCCGTCCCCGACACCGGCGAGACGGACGTTCCGCCCTCCGATACGATATATATTTCCGCCGCCGGCGAGCTGTCGGCTCTGACGGGGCAAAGCTCGCTCCCGCTCGGGATCGATACGATCGAATTCGCCGACGGCATCGTCCTCGACGGCACGCTCACCCTCGACCGCGACATAACGCTCGTGTTCGACGGCTCCGTCGACGGCGTTCTGCGCGTCGTCCGCAGAGGGGAGGGCGTCATCTCCGTCCATGACAACGGCGGCGGCGTCGAAAGCAGCGTTTTCCTTGACGCGCCCGAATGCGCGCTTATATGGGAGTCCGCGTCGGGCGATATCCCCGATATCGCCTATATCGATCAATACGACAACGTCGCATCCTGCAACGGCGAGGACTGCGATCCCGAGATGGGCGGCGTCGGCGTCTCGCGTATATTGATGTGCGAGATCGCGCTCGGCGACGTCGCCCGCACCGCCGTCGTGGACGGCAATCTTATCGTTTTCACCGTCGGCGCGCTCGATCCTTTAGAGCTTGACGAATACGAAAAAACAGCCGCCGCGTCCGGCGGCGAGGCCGAATTCATTCGCGGCGAGCGCAGCTGGCGCGTCGACGTCACCGACGCCGACGGCGGCGTCTACTCCTATCGCGTCGACGTGCGGCGCGAGCGGCACTACCTCCCCGTCGTATCGATCTCGACGTTCGGCGCGGGCGTCAGCTCGACCGAGAAATACATTAAAGGCACATTCTCCATCGATTACGGCGGCGCGTTCGATCTCGATCCGATCGAAAACGCCGAGATTTCGATACGCGGGCGCGGTCATTCGTCGTGGAAGCTCGACAAAAAGCCGTACAAGATCAAATTCACGGAGGCCGCGTCTCTGTTCGGCCTTCACCGCGCGAAGCGGTGGGTCATGATCGCGAATCACGTCGACCGCTCCCTCATCCGCAACAAGCTCGCGTACACGATCGGCGCGGAGCTTGACAATCTTGTATTCGTTCCGAGCGCGAATCTCGTCGACGTCTACGTCGACGGCGAATATCAGGGCGTATACCAGATCAGCGAGCAGGTGGAGATCAACGAAGGGCGCGTCCCGGGCGAGGAGGATTCCGCCGGGGTCGACACCGATTATCTGCTCGAGATCGGCTCGAACGGCGTGCCGACGACGTTCGGCGGATACAACATTTTCACGCATCGTCTGTTCCGTTTCGTCGAGATACGGTCGCCGGAGGTAGAATCGCTCACGAAGGAGCAGTACGACTATATCAAAGCATACGTCAAATCCGTCGAGCAGGCTGTCATGGACGGCGGGAATTATGCGGAGCTTCTCGACGTACCGTCGCTCGTCGACTGGTTTTTGCTGTACGAGTTCTCGTACAATCTCGACGGTATGTTCCGCCTGTCCGATTTCATGCTAAAAAAGAAATCCGACAAGCTCTATTTCTGCACGCCGTGGGATTTCGATTACGCGTTCGGGAACATGAATCTCGACACCGACGCCTACGACGACTGGATCTCGCTCGGAAATTCCAAGACCGACGCCTACGACAACTACATCGAGGAAAACATCATGGACTATCTTCTCCGCGATCCGTACTTCATCTCATGCCTCAAGGCGCGGTGGGACGAGGTCGGCGAGCGGATGCTGAACGTGGGTCTCGGCGTCGTCGACGACGCCGAACGCACCGTGTCGCCGTCGGCGGAGGACAACTTCACCCGCTGGCCGATCCTCGGCGTGAAGATCCAGTTCGAGCGGATGCAGACCGCGCGTCTCGGCTCATACGGCGAACACCTCGATTACCTCCGCAATTTCATGCGCGCGCGCTACGACTGGATGGATCATGCGATTGCTGAATTATAAGAGGTTTTTGGGGCGCTGCCCCAAACCCCGCTTAAGGAACTTCTTATAAGAAGTTCCTTAAGAATCTTCAAGAATTTTTATGACATGGGTTATTTGGCGAGTATTCGCCTTCATATTGCGCGTTTGTGCAAGGGCGGGCGATTGATTGCAGACAAAACAGGGGAAAGCGTTCGCTTTCCCCTGTTTGTTTATTTTCCCGCGATCACTACAATGCACAGGCTGCCGTTCTCGGCGCCAAGCAGCTCCGAATCGCGACCGACGGCATTCTCCACGGTCTCCAGCGCCTCCGCGCTGTATTCGGCGATTATGATGTCGGCATTCCCGTCAGATTTTGCGGCATTCCCGAGCGCGTCGGCGGCAAGGGCGATTCCGTCCGCGTCTGTTACGACGACGTAAGCGCCGTCGTATCCGTTCCCACGCGCATATTCGAGCGCCGACACTGTCAGGTTCCACGATTCGTCCGTATTGTTCCCGCCGGTCGGCATATCGCGGCTTTCGTCAGGCACGTCAGCGCCGTCCCCGTCGTCAGGCACATCCGCGTCGTTTCTGTCGGTCGGTTTTTCATAGCTGCCGGCAGGCGCATTCCCGCCGGCCTGATCCATAACCTCGGCGCCCGGGGCCGCCATATCGATGCTGCCCCCCTTGCCGCTTCTCGTGCCGATCGCGGCCGCCACGCCGACGCACACGAACAGCGCTATCGCGGCGGCCGCCGCGCCCGTTATTCGCCGCAGACGGCGTCCGTCGATCCTTGTCTTTTTTATCTTTTCCTCGCGGACCTTCGCCATAACGGCGTCATGTAGTCCCGCCGGCGTCTCGACCGCGCCCTCGCGCACGGCCGCTCTGATCGTCTCATCCGTGATCCTATCGATATCGGCCCTGCCGTTTTCGTTTATTTTCATATCCCTATCGCGCATATCATGCCCCGTTCATCATCCGATGACGCCTTATTTCATCTCCTTAGACTGATCGCCGCCGCGATTTGTTCCGCCGTAGCCGAATTTTTCGCACAGGATCGCGCGCAGCGCCTCATGTGCGCGCGCCAGTCTGCTCTTGACGGTTCCGATCGGTATGCCCGCCGCCTCGGAAATTTCCTCATACGACATATCGTAAAGCTCTCGCAGCTCGATCGCCTCGCGGTAATGCTCCGGCAGCATCGAAATCGCGGCGCGCACGTTTTCGATGTCGTCGCGTCTTGACGCTTCCTCCTCTGCGGAATCGGCGGCGTCCGCGATCTCGTCGAGGCTCGCCGTCATATGCGATCGTTTTGCGCGCGCCGCGTCGAGCGCGGCGTTTTTCGCGATCCCGTATATCCACGATTTGACCGCGCAGCGGCCCTTATATTTTCCCGCCGATCTCCAGACTCGCAAGAGCGCCTCCTGCGCCGCGTCGAACGCGTCCTCGCGGTCGCGGAGGATCGAATATGCGACGTTATACGCCATCGATTCATATCGTTTCAAAAGCTCCGAGAACGCGTCCTCACTGCCCTCGGCGGAAAGCCTGTACAGCTCCTGATCCGTTATATCCGTCATATTCATAAAAGCGCCGCCTCCATCGAAAGCAGGATGTTTCTCATCTCGTCGAGCGTTTCGGCGCGCATTATACGGTCGCGCGCCTCCGGCGCGCCTCTCATGCCGTGTATATACCATGCCAGATGTTTTCTCGATTCAAAAAGGCCGATCCTTCCGCCCTTATCGGCGACGAGCAGCTCCGCGTGTTTTATTGCCTCCGCGATCCTCTCCGCCGGCGTCGGCGGCGTCCAATCGACGCCGTTCATATGTGCGTTTATTTCCTCGAATATCCACGGATTGCCGAGTGCGCCCCGACCGATCGCGATCCCGTCGACGCCCGTTTTATCGAGCATTTCGACAGCGTCCCGCCACGATCTGACGTCGCCGTTGCCGACGACAGGCGCCGAGACTGCGTCCTTCACGTCCGCGATTATTTCAAGATTGACCGGCGGGGAATACATCTGCTCGCGCGTTCTGCCGTGTACCGTTATCATGGACGCGCCGGCGTCCTCGACGCGTTTCGCGACCTCGACGGCGTTTTTATTTCCATCCCAGCCAGCGCGAATTTTTACGGTGACGGGGATCCCTGTCCCCTCGAGCGCGCGCGCGCACGCGCGCACTATATCGGCGGCGAGCTTCGGCGACCGCATCAATGCGGAGCCGTAGCCGTTTTTTACGATTTTCGTCACGGGGCAACCCATATTTATATCGATCGCCGCCGGCTTGTTCGGCGTTCCTTCCGCGAGCGTGCGCGCCGCGCGCGCCATGGTTTCGGGATCGGAGCCGAATATCTGCACTCCCATCATGCCGTCGTCGTCCCGTATCTCATAAAGGCGGCGCGTTTTTTTGTCGTCGTGCGACATCGCTTTTGCCGATACCATTTCAGATACGGAATATTCCATTCCATGCCCGCGGCATATCACTCGCATTGCGTGATCCGTCGCGCCCGCCATCGGGGCGAGCATCACGCCGTTTTTTATCACGCGTCCGCCGAGCGGAATTCCGCCTATCGCGCCAAAGTCCATTCCCGCGCCTCCTTTCCCGTGGCTTGCTTATCCTATCTTACCACATTTCTCCCGCGTGTGCAAGTGTGTCGTTATTCGGGGCGCGAAAAGCGCACAAGCAGAGGATTTTCCTTGGCGATTCTCGCCAAGCCGCAGCGAAAACCTTTGAAAAGGCTGAAATGAAATTGTTCTATCGCGATTCTCACTATTCCTCATCAAAAACTTTTACAAAGTTAAAAAAGAGTTAAGGGTCTCTTTGCTGGCCGGCAAAGAGACCCTTAACAATCCCAGAAAACGGCTTGCCGGTGGCGTCAATTCCACTCCAGTCGGCGGCAGGAGCGTTTCGGGCGTAAACCGCGATATTATGTCGTCAAGCGCGTCCGTGCCTCCGCGCGGCGGGTCGAGATCGAGGTTATTCTGTCTTGGTTTACCGCTTACTGGCATCGTCAGATTCCGCTCGTGTCGTGCGAACAAATGGGATTCACAAAGAGATACGAGACGGTTCGCACCGGTTGGCGCGCAGTTTTGTGCTTCCTTGAGGGTTTATGTCAGTGCGAACGCGATATCGCCCCTACTAACAGCTCCCACGCGAACTTATTTGACTGCGCCGCCTGAAATGTAACAATCATTCGGACGCTGGCAGCGTCGAACATCGCACGCGCGTGGTACGCGTAGGTGAGGCTGGCAAGCCTACGGCACATGGAGTGAGGTGTGTCAATAGAGGGGTTGAATTGTGGTAGGTGTGAAAATTTTTGCTGAAATAAATTGCGTCCACCGAAGTGAACGCATTGCTTATTTTGGGGCAACCTGCGATTGAGCATTTTTTGCTACACAAACGGGCGATGCGTTTCTTTTCTTGAGGGTGCGCGAGGGAGGTTCTTTTCTTTTTAAAGAAAAGAAGCTCACCTCGTAAAAAGGTGGCGCTGAAAGTCTTCACTTCGTGGATTTTAGCGCGTCAGTGAAAGCAACCGCTCCGCGATGAGCTGTTCGCACACAGCGAACGCGCGTTGTTCTTTTGGAGAGGGGGGTTGGGGGAGGACCCTTTCTTTTGAAGAAACGGTCCTCATCCCAAATCAGCTCTTTGCAAGAAAAAATTCTCATCCCAAACCGCTCTTTGCAATATAAAGAGAGATTTTGATAAAATCCAAACTTTGTAAAAACTTAGGCAAAGCATATAAAGTACCGCCACGTCTCATCCTTCCCCCCTGCCTACTTCCCGACGCAGAATTTACTGAAAATCTCGTCAAGCACCTCGTCGGCCGTTTGGCGTCCGTCGAGGCGCAGGAGCGCGTCGAGCGCGCGCTGAAGCTCGCACACCGCAATATCGACGGGCGCGCCAGCGTCGAGCGCGTCGACGGCGGAATCGACGCCGTCGAGCGCCTCGCCGATCTGCGCCGCCTGACGCGCGTTCGTCACGATCGCGTCGTGACCAAGCACGAGCGAGCCGTCGGTGAGGGAACCTTCGATTGCGGCGACGATTTGATCGAATCCGCGCCCCGATATGAGCGACGCGTCGACGGGGATCGCGCCCGCAGACTCGGCAAGCGCGCGGTATTCGGCGGCGACCTCGCCGCCCGCCGAATCGGGATCGTCAAGCTTGTTTATGACGGCGATCTTGACGCGCGCGGATGAGGACAGGATCTCGCGGTCGACGTCGTCGGGCGGCAGATGCGCGTCGTGGACCGCGATGAGAAGCTCCGCGTCCGCGATCCTCGCGCGGGCGCGTTCGACGCCGATCGATTCGATCGAATCGTGAGCTTCGCGGATGCCGGCCGTATCGGAGAGCCGCAGAAGAACGCGGCCGGCCGCAACGTCGCGCGTCAGAGTATCGCGCGTTGTGCCGGCAATATCGGTGACGATGGCGGCATCCTCGCCCGCGAACAAATTGTAAAGCGTGCTTTTGCCCGCGTTCGGGCGCCCGCAGATCACGGTGACGACGCCCTCGACGACGGCGCGTCCCGTTCTGTACGTCGCTTGCAGCTTTTGGAGCCGCAGAGCGGCGTCGGCGGCGCACCGGCGCAGTTCGTCGGGCGAAATATCGGCAAGATCCTCGTCCGGATAATCGACGACGACGGAGGCGCGCGCGATCAGACTTGTCAGCAAATCCGCGATCTCGGCGACCGCGGGCGAAAGCGTCGGGGCCGCCGCGTCTATCTGAGCGCCCGTTTTAGCGTGGATGAGATTGCCGACGGCCTCGGCCTCGGAAAGCGTCAGCTTTCCCGAGGCGAACGCGCGGCGCGTAAATTCACCCGCCTCCGCCTGACGCGCGCCCGCAGACAGGATCGCGGCAAGCACATATTCGGTCAAAAGCGCGCCGCCGTGGCAGCTGATCTCGACAGTATCCTCGCCCGTATATGAGCGCGGGGCGCGGAAAACGGTCGCGATGCCGTGATCGAGCGTATCCCCGTCGGGGGCGCGCAGGATCGCGCCGTAAACGGCGGAGGCGTGCGGTATCTCGTCAAGGGAACGGCGCGACGCGGGACGGAACACGCGCGAGCATATTTTTACGGCGTCGCCGCCCGATACGCGCAGAACCGCGATCCCGCCCGTGCCGCGCGGCGTCGAGACTGCCGCGATCGTGTCGGTCATATGCATTTTACGATCCTCCGTTCACAACTGCAAATTGGACTCTGAAAAAGCTGCGGGGGGCCGTCCGTGACGGACGCGCCCCCCGAAAGATGCGATCACTGATCCGCGCGTTCGCCGCGGTCGAGGCTTATCACGATGCGGCGGTCTGCGTCGGTGCCGATCGAATGGGTCGTGACGCCCTCGATGTTCTGCACCTCGGAATGAATTATGCGGCGCTCGTAGGGATTCATCGGCTCGAGCGTGACGCTGCGCTTGTATTTCAGCACGCGCGCCGACATACGGCGGGCGAGCGAACGGAGCGTTTCGGCGCGCTTTTCGCGATAGCCCTCGATGTCGACGATGATCCTGCGCTTGCCGGCATCGTCGGATTTCGAGCGCGCGCCGGCGAGACTTGCAAGATACTGGAGCGAATCGAGCGTTTCGCCGTGATGGCCGATCAGAAGCCCTGCGCCTTCGCCGTCGATGCTGATCTTCATCTCGCCCTCCTCGCCGTCGACGGCGGTGACCGTCGCGTCAAGCTCGAGAGATTCGAGCAGCGATTTTACGAACGCGAGCGCGGGTTCTTCTTCGGGTATATTGTAGGTGACCTTTATGACGTAGGGAGTCGCGCCGATCCCGAGAAAGCCCTTCTTCGGGAAATCTACTATTTCATATTCCATCTCGGCTCCCTCGACGGATATCTGCGACCTTGCGGACGCAAGCGCTTCCTCGACGGTCTTGCCCGTGACTGTTATTTCCTGTTTCATTTTACGGCTTGTCCTTTCGTATTATTTGTCCTTTGATTCGCTGTCGCCGCCGCCGCTTTTGCCGTCGTCGTCGTCCTTCAATGGCGCGGGAGCAAGCAAAGGATCCTTTTTCTTTTCGGACGGCGCGGGCGCGGACGGCGCGGACGCGGTATCGTCATCGTCGTCGTCAAAATCTATGCGGTGCAGAGAACGCGGACGCGGAGCGTTCGGATCGCGTTCGCTCTTGGACGTTTTCTTCGTCTTGCCGAGATATTCGCGCTCGGCGGCTTTGAGTTCCTCGTCGGTGAACGTCGGGGTCGGATAGATCTTGGACAGGATCACCTGCTGAACGAACGAGAGAATGTTGCGGTAGATCCAGTAAATGCCGATCGCGGACGGCACTATGAACGCGAAATACGTACACATCGCGGGCGAGACGAATTCCATGATCTTCATGGACGCCGTCGACTGCGTGTCGCCGGCCGCCGGCTGCGGCTGATAGGTGAATTTGCGCGTCAGCTTCATCGAGCCGTACATGAAGACGAACGTCAGAATCGGCACGAGAAGATAAATGCTCCAGATCTTTGTCGACGGCGGGACGGAGAGATCGAACGCGCCGCCGAATATCTTGAACGTCGGCATCGCGTCCACTACAGTCTGGGAGATGTGATCGCCGAATCCGCCGACGGCGGAGGCGCCCTGATCCTTCAGATACGATACGGCTCCGATCTGCTCATAGCCGACGGAGGTCGTGCCGAGTCCCGTAAACAGTCTGTTGAGCGACGAAATGATGTTGGCGGGGAGACGCGTGATATATTTCAGCGGCTCGCGCACAACGGCGAACAGCGCGAAGATGATGGGGAGCTGGATCAGAAGCGGCAGACATCCGCTCGCGGGATTGAAATTTTCCTGCTGATAGAGCGCCATGATCTCTTCGTTGACTTTTTTCTGCGTAACGGAATCGGTTCTGCCCGCATATTTCTTGCGGATTGCAAGCTCCTTCGGACGAAGCGACGCCTGCTTGTTCATGTTCTTCTGCTGCTTGATGCCGAGCGGGAACAAAAGCAGCTGCATCACGATCGCAAACAGAAGCAGCGCCGCCGCATAGTTGTGCGTCACCATGTAGCAGATGCGGATGATGAAGCCCATCGGCACGAGCAGAATGTCAAAAAGACCGAATCCCGAGCTGTCGGCGGGATCGTATGAGTCGAATACGGCGACGGAATTGACGCCTGCGGCGAGAGTCCCGCTCGAACCTACGCTCGAAACGGAATCGTCTTTGCCGTCGATCTCGACCACGTAACTGACGCCGGACGGAAGTCCCAACGCGGAGGCGGCTCCGTTGTCGGCGATCTCAAACGTCGCGACACCGTTTTCAAACGTCATGGCGAGATCGTTTTCCGAGACGGCGTTGAATTGACCGTTTACGGTCTTGTCCGAAAGCGTGACGGTAAACGTGTATTTGCCGTTCGATTCCTTTTCTGCCGTCTTTTTGACGGTGAGCGCCGATATCTCGGAAACCTCGCCGCCGTCGTCGGCGGATGTGTCGGGCGTATCGGCAAATACGGGCAGCGCCATCGTGACGACGAACGCCGCGACCGTGAGGATCATTATCGCGATCCGCAGCGAATACGGAGAATGTTTTTTTCTTTTTCTTGTCATAAAATCGTTTTCCCGGTCAGATCCGATTGTGGCCGTCCGGCGTGACCGTGCCGCCGTCCGGCAAATTTTCGATCGTTAATCATGCGTCATGCCGCCGCCCGAGCTGCGCTTTTTGCGCTTTGGGACGGGATCGTATCCGCCGCGGCAGAACGGATTGCATCTCAGTATCCGCCATACGGCAAGGCCAACCCCGATAATAACGCCCCATTCGCTGACGGCGTCGATCGCATACTGCGAACAGGTCGGGGTAAATCTGCACGACGGCGTCCGCTTCAGCGGGGATACGTACCGCTGATAGAGGCGTATGAGCCAAATCAGCGCGCGCTTCATCGCTCAAGTACCGACAGCGCCGATAGCGCAAGCTCCAGCTCGGGTATAATGTCGGTCGATTTCGCGTCGCGCGCAGCGTCGCGCGCCACAATGATAATATCGTGGCCGCCCTCGACGGGACGCCTTTTCGCAATGTCAAAAAATGCGGCGCGGATGATGCGCTTGATGCGGTTGCGCACAACGGCGCCGCCGCGTCCCTTTGTAACAGTCAATCCGAGCCGCGTGTCGGGGAACGAGCCTTTCGCCGGCAGATCATATACGACGACGTATCGCCCCGCGTGCTTCCTGCCGCGCCTGTAGGCGCGCTGGAAGGTTCTGTTGTCACATACCGTTTGTATCTTCATTGCGGCGTTTTCGCGGGATGTTCCCGCTCCCATACTAACCGAAAACCCTCCGATTCTGTGACTGAATGCCACGGGTCGGCGGGTCTTTCGCGTTTGTGGATCAATAAGAGAGGCGAGCTCTGCCCTTATCGCGTCTTCTCTTTAAAACCTTGCGTCCGTTAGCGGTCTTCATCCTCTTCATGAAGCCGTGCTCCTTCTGCCTCTGGAGCTTCTTGGGCTGGTAAGTTCTCTTCATCTGTCGGCACCTCCTCCTCTTCCTTTATGTGTTCAAAACCTGTTTTGATCGGTATGTTGGCCTCGACATAACACAGGTAATATTATATACATAAAAGATTTGGATTGTCAAGTGGATTTTGCGAAAATCATTCATTATGTCGGATTTATGCTATAAAAGAACGCCGCCACAGGGGCGGCGTCCTTTTTCACAATATGTTCCGATAAGCCCCGCTTTAAACCGCGCATCGCAAAGCTGAACGCATCCGCCCCGCGAGGCGGTGTTCGCGCTTGCGCGACTACTTCGCCCTTGCACAAACGTGCGATGCAGAGGCAAACACACTTGCCCTATACCCCTTGTAGGGAAAGTTTTGCGGGGATTCTTAAGAAACTTTCCGCTTGCGGAAAGTTTCTTAAGCGGGGTGCGGGGCAGCGCCCCGCGAGGCGGTGTTCGCGCTCCGCGCGACTACTTCGCCCTTGCACGAACGTGCGATGCAGAAGCAAACACACTTGCCATATACCCCTTGTCAGGAAAGTTTTGCGGGGATTCTTAAGGGGGGCTTTCTCAAAAGCCCCCCTTAAGTCAGGGTTTGGGGTGAAACCCCAAAAACCATCCTTACTCGGTGCGGAGAGCGACGACGGGGTCTTTTTTGGCGGCGAGTTTAGCGGGGATAAGGCCGGCGATGAGGGTGAGGCTCATGCTGATAATGACGAGGATGACGGCGCCCTGCCACGGGAGGACGGCGCCGATATTCTGGATATCGGTGAGGGCGCGGATAATGAGGTTGATGGGGATGCAGAGCAGGAGCGTCGCGATGATGCCGATCATGCCGGAGGCGAAGCCGACGATGAGAGTCTCGGCATTGAATACGCGCGACACGTCGCGCTTGGACGCGCCGATCGAGCGGAGTATTCCGATCTCCTTCGTGCGTTCGAGGACAGAGATGTAGGTGATGATGCCGATCATGATCGACGAGACGACAAGCGAGACGGCTACGAACGCGATCAGCACGTAGGTGATCGCATTCAGTATCGTCGTGATGGACGACATCAGAAGAGCCACATAGTCGGTGTACGTGATCTGATCCTTCTCGTCAACGCCGTCGTTGTAGTCGGAAATGACGGTCGAGATCGAATCCTTGTCTGCAAACGTCGCCGCATAAATGTAGATCGCGGACGGCGCGTCCTTGTCAACGATCCCGAGCAGATCGACGTTGTCCTCATACGTCGACTCCGATTCGAGATTCGGTACGTAATCGCTGTAAATGAGAGCGTAATTTTCTTCCGTCAGCTCCAGCGCGTCAAACATCGCCGCAAGCTGATCGAGTCCGAGCGCGCTCATCTGCTGCTCGACCGCCGCCGCATACTCGGAGCGCACGCGCTCCTCGATCGACTCGCGAACGTATCCGAACAGCGTTTCGTCGGGCATATCGCCGAGCATCGAGGCGTATTCGGGATACTGCTCCGCTATCATCGCCTCGACCGCGGCGCGGTCAAGCCCCGATAACGCCTGCTCGACTGCGCCGGCAACGTATTCGTCGCTCGGCGACGACATGAGCGCAACATAGATCGCGGCCTTCTCGGACGCGGACAGGCCGGAGATATATGCGTCGACCGCCGCTTTTATCTCGTCCGCGGTCGGTTCCTCCGCGTCCTCCTTCGGGAACGGAAGCCCCGTTATAACGTCGGTGTCGGGATCGGCAAGCTGCGACTTTACAATGTCGCGGCCGGACGTCTCGGAAATTATATAATCGGTCAGCGCCGTCGTGTATCCGATCGATCCTGATATCGCGGTCGAAACGGCGTCGGGATTCGGACGCACTATGCCCGAGATGCGGAGCGGAAGCGCGTTTGCGTAAAGCGTCGATACGCCGAGATCGGTCTTCGTCATGTCGACGTAGGCGTCGGTAACGGGATCCTTCGCAAAACAGTCGGCGGCGATCACGAGACGCACCGAACGCGCGCACATTTCTTCAAACGTCCACGGTCCGTTGTCGTTGTGTATCTCCTCGCCCTTCTGCATCGCGATGAACGATTCCGACATCTCCTCCGAGGTCAAAAGTCCGAGCGAATAAAGCACAAGATCGGACAAACGGTTGTTGTAGTCGACGACAAGCACGATCTCGTCGTATTCGTCCGGCCATTCGCCGTAGAGAAGATCGTACTGATCGTAAAGCAGCGGATTTACAAGCCCGCCGCCGTCCTCGTCGGACGCGGGCAGAAGCTCGTCCCAGACGTTCAATCCCGCCATCATCGTCGAGGACATGGCGCTCGACGAGAACATACCCGCCATCGCGCCGGCGTCGCCGCCGGTAACGTTCGACATCATGCTCTGCATAAGGGATTCGGCGTCAGCCTTTACAATATCGCCGTTTTTGTCCTCGACATAGACGTTGAGCGGAACGTCGTATTCGTACATGATCGAGCTTGCATAATCGGCGAGCGGGAGCGAGCCGTCCTTCTCCGTCTCGATGTATGTCTTGAACGCGGAAAGATTGTTCCGCGTCGTTTCCATCGAGTTCAGAGCGTTCATGAAATCGTACATGACGTTGTTCGCGTATACGTACTCGCCAAGCTCCTCGTCAGTCTTGGGACTGTTGTTCTCCCTGTTCTCCGCCGTCGCGCGGAACAGACTGCCGACGTCGAGCGTCTCCGCTTGAAGCGTGATCGGATACGAGGACAGCGTGTCCTCCTGCACCTGATCGATGTAGAGACTGATGCCGTTCGAGAGCGAGAGGATCAGCGCGATGCCGATAATGCCGATCGATCCGGCGAACGAGGTCAAAAATGTGCGCGTCTTCTTCGTCAGAAGATTGTTGCACGACAGCGAAAGCGCGGTGAGAAAGCTCATCGAGGTGTGGCGCGCCTTCTCGTCGCGGGAACGGCGCTTTTTTTGGCCATCGGACGCGGCGGGCAGAGGCTCCGATTTTTCCGCGGGATCGGAATCGGAGGTGATCTCGCCGTCAAGAAGGCGAACGATGCGCGTCGCGTACTGCTCGGCAAGATCGGGATTGTGCGTGACCATGATGATGAGGCGGTCCTTTGAGATCTCCTTCAGTATCTCCATTATCTGAACGGAGTTTTCGGAGTCGAGAGCGCCGGTCGGCTCGTCGGCGAGCAGTATTTCGGGGTCGTTGACGAGCGCGCGCGCTATCGCGACGCGCTGCATTTGACCGCCCGACATCTGGTTCGGCTTTTTGGTGAGCTGATCGCCGAGACCGACGCGTTCGAGCGCCTCCTTGGCGCGGCGGCGGCGTTCGGATTTAGGCACGCCGGAAAGCGTCAGGGCAAGCTCTACGTTTGAAAGCACGGTCTGATGCGGGATCAGATTGTAGGACTGGAACACGAATCCGATGCTGTGATTGCGGTACGCGTCCCAGTCTGCGTCGGAGAAATCGACGGTGGGACGGCCGTTTATGGACAGCTCGCCCGAGGTGTATCTGTCAAGCCCGCCGATTATGTTCAAAAGCGTCGTTTTGCCGCAGCCGGACGGACCCAGAACCGCGACGAATTCGCTTTTGCGGAATTCGATCGAAACGCCGCGCAGCGCGTGTACGACGGCGTCGCCGGACGTATAATCCTTTGTTATATTATCGAGTCTGAGCAAATCGTATGCCTCCGATCAATATCAGAATAACAGTGACAACAGCACGGATACAATATACATTTTCGGGGACGATTTGTCAAGGACAATCACGTACTTTTTACGCAATGTTCACAAATTGCTCACCTGGTTAGATATTTCGACGGACATCTGAAAAAACGAAAGTGCAATTTTCGGAAATTTTTCCCGCCGGCGCAAGCTCGCGGGCGTCAGTTTTGCGCCGTCCCCCTTGCAATAAGCGCGCCGTCGTGATAAAATGAAAACGGCGCAATGCGTCGCATAAAATCGGAAAGGTACGTGACTATCATGAAAAAAGGCGGATTCACACTTCCCGGCGAGGCCGGATACGAAAAGCTCACGCTCGAGCTTTGCGAAAAATGGGGCGCGGACTGCATCCGCGACAGCGACGGCACGACGCTGTCGGACGAGATACTCGCCTCCGGCGTGCCGATATATTCCACGATCTGCATGGTGCGTTCGATAAATTCGTTCGCGAAGAAGCATATGAATATGCTCCAGCGCAATTTCCTCTCCACCGATCCGAAAATGGCGGACGGGGAAACGCTGTTGATAAAGCCGCTCGAAAAGTATTTCCGCGAGCAGTTCACGATCTGCCCCGACGACGACGTGAAGGAGCTGTGGGAGGTGCGCGACCGCACCGACGGGACCCTTGTCCCGAGCGAGCGCTGGTCATACGATCCCGAATCCGAGACGGTCACGGTGACGGGGTGCGCGCCGTATCATTTCTATACCGTCTCCTTCCTCGCGTGCCGCATATGGGAGGAAATCTCGATGTACAATCACATCACGAACGACTGGGGCGACCGCGAGCATTTGATGGCGGTCGAGCCGCGTTATCCCGAGGTGCAGGACGCGCTTCTCTCGTATCTTGACGAATGGTGCCGTTCGCATCCGGCGACGAAGGTCGTCAGATTCACCTCGATGTTTTACAATTTCACATGGATATGGGGCGCGGACGAGCGCGAGCGCTCGATCTACACCGACTGGGGCAGCTACGATTTCAGCGTCAATCCCGTGTCGCTCGACGAATTCGAGCGCGAGTACGGGTACCGCATGACGGCGGAGGATTTCATCAACAATAACCGCCATAACGCGACGCACAATCCGCCGACTGAAAAATACCGCGACTGGATGGAGTTCACGGGCAAATTCGTGCGCGAGTTCGGACGCAAATGCGTCGATCTCGTCCACAGCTACGGGAAGTTAGCATACGTGTTCTACGACGACACGTGGATAGGCGTCGAGCCGTGGGGAGAGCATTTCCACGAGTTCGGCTTCGACGGACTGATCAAGTGCGTGTTCAACGCGTTCGAGGCGCGCCTTTGCGCCGGCGCGAATGTGAAAACGCATGAGCTGCGCCTGCATCCGTATCTGTTCCCGACGGGACTGTCCGGCGAGCCGACGTTCGCGCCGGGCGGCCATCCCGAGGCTGACGCGCGCCGTTTCTGGGCGTGCGTGCGCCGCGCGCTTCTGCGCGTGAAGATCGACCGAATCGGCCTCGGCGGATATCTGTCGCTGACGGAGCCGTTTCCGGCGTTTCAGGACGAGATCGCGAAGATCGCGGACGAATTCCGCACGCTGCGCGATCTGCATGAGGCGGGCGGCCCGTGGAGTACGGGCATCCGCGTCGCGGTGCTGCAATCGTGGGGGAGCCTGCGCACATGGAACTGCGCCGGACATATGCACGAGCATCCGGAGCTGCCGCTCAATCACATCTATGAGGCTATGGCGGGTCAGCCGTTCGAGGTGCGCGCGATCTCGGCGCGCGACGTCGCCGAACACGGCGTCCCCGCAGATGTGGACGTCATAATCAATGCGGGACGCGAGGGCGACGCTTGGTCGGGAGGCGAGGTCTGGGACGATCCGCGCCTGCTTTCGGCGATAACGGAATTCGCCGCGCGCGGAGGCGGCGTCATCGGCGTCGGCGAGCCTGCGGCGAGACGCGGCGGCTATCGCCATTTCCGCATAGCGGATATAATCGGCGTCGACCGCGAGGTCGGGGAGACGATATGCTTTGAAAAATACAAATACGAGAAAAAGCCTCACTTCATCACCGCCGACGGGGAGCCGACGAGCTTCCACAACAACGCCTCCGGCGCTTACTCGCTCGGAGCCGCAACGGACGTGCTTGCCGACAACGACGCGGGCGTGACGCTCGCGGCCAAACAGTTCGGCGCGGGACGCGGCGTATATATGTCGGGCTTTACATATAACGCGCGCAACGCGCGCGTCCTCTACCGCGCGATACTGTGGGCGGCGGGGAAGGAATCGCTCGCGGACGCGTATATGACGGACGGCGAAAACTTCGAGTGCGCATATTATCCGAACACGAAAACGCTCGTCGTCATCAATAATTCGACCGAGTCCGGCACGGTCACGGTCAAAACTCCCGACGGCGGCGTGACCGCCGAGCTTGCGGGAGAGGGCATCGCGATACTGTAAATGATCGATCTGTATGAGCTTTACGGCGTCGAGCTTTACGGCGCGATACCGCTTTCGGAATGCGTAATCGCGAAGCCGTACCTGCTCGAGCGCGCGGGGATCACGTCTGACGGCAGCGCGCTTTTGATCCTTCTGCCGTACTTCACGCACGGCGGCGAGGGCGGCAACGTCTCGATGTACGCGGCCGCGGAGGATTATCACGCGTTCTGCCGCGAGCTGTTTTCCGATCTGTGCGCGCGGCTGTCGGGAATATGTCCCGACCCGAAATTCGCGGGATACGCGGATCATTCGCCGATACACGAGGTCGCGGCGGCGGCGAAGGCGGGTCTCGGCGTTTACGGCGAGAACGGCCTGCTCATCACGCGCGAGTATTCCTCGTTCGTCTTCATCGCCGGAATATATACGGACTATCCCGCCGCAATATGGCCTAAAATCGTCTCGAATGTGGAGCTTCGCTCCACATTCGAGGCAAAATCGTGCGTCAAATGCGGTGCGTGCAGGGACGCGTGTCCCACGCGCGCGATCTTGGGCGGCGGAAGGATCGACGCGGGGAAATGTCTGTCGGCGATCACGCAGAAAAAGCGGCTGACGGATGAGGACGAGGCCGCCGTCTCGGCGGCCGAATACGTGTGGGGATGCGATATATGCCAGCTTGCGTGTCCGTATACGGCGGCGGCAAGGGCGGCGGGAACGCTCGAAACGCCGCTTTCATATTTTAAGGATAAACTGATCAAAACGCTCGACGGGAAAACGCTCGACGAACTCGAGGCGGACGGCGGATTTGACCGCCGCGCGTTTTCGTGGAGGGGCGAGGCGCCGATAAGGCGAAATATAAATCTGCGCGGGATGCGCGCGGGGGACGGGGAGGATCACGGTGACGAACATGAACGCGACGATACTGACGGAGAATGTGAAGTCTGACATAATGGAAGCGGTCAAAAGCGCGGGGCGCGGACTGCTTTCGGCGCACGACGTCGAATCGCATATGAAGGTCAAGCCCGGGGACGCGAATTTCGCGACAGTCTGGGATTTGGAGACGCAGCGCGTTTTATGCTCGCGGCTGCATGAGATAATACCAGAGGCGGGATTTCTCGCCGAGGAGGACGCGGACGGCGCGCGCAGCTATAAGGATCGCGGCGTCTCGTTCATCGTCGATCCGATCGACGGCACGACGAATTTCATCCACGGGCTGTCGCACAGCGCCGTATCTGTCGCCGCCGCCGAAAACGGAAGCGTCGTTTTCGGATGCGTTTACAATCCGTATCTTGACGAGATGTTCTATGCGTCGGCGGGCGGCGGGGCGCGTATGCGCAAAAACGGCGCGGACGCGCCGATATCGGTGTCGCGCCGCGAGATGCGGGACGCGCTCTGCGCGTTCGGGACGACGCCGTATGAAAGGCGGTATGCGGACGCCACGTTCGCGCTCGCGAAGAGAATGTTTTTGTCGTGCCGCGAGGTGAGACGCGAGGGATCGGCGGCGCTCGATATATGCTATGTCGCGGCCGGACGGTACGACGTTTATTTCGAGATGAAGCTGTCGCCGTGGGATTTCGCGGCGGCGTATCTGATACTGAACGAGGCTGGAGGCGCGTTTTCGCGCCTTGACGGCTCGCCGGTCGACGCGTTTTCGGCAGGCTCCGCGCTGGCGACAAACGCCGTATGCAGAGACGACGCGCTTGCGGCGGCGGCCGAGATCATGGCGGCGCAGAAATGAAGCTTCTGTACTGTTCCGATCAAAACAGCGGCTACGACGCGCTTTCGCGCGCCGTATCGGAGGCGCTCGAAACGGGACGCGTTTACGTCGTCATCCCCGATCAGATCGCGGTCGCAGTCGAGGACGCGCTGTCGCGTTCGCTGCCGGCGGCCGCGCAGCTCGATTACGACGTCGTCAGCTTCCGCAGATTCGCCGATTACGTGTTCCGCGCACTCGGCGGGATCAGATACAAATACGCGGACAGAGCGGTCGAGACTGTCACAATGTGGCGCGCGCTGTCGATACTGAAGGGAACGCTTCTGCATTACGATTCGGCGACGCCGGAATCGGCGCCGATGCTGCTTTCGGCGGTAGAGGAGCTGAAATCGAGCATGGTGACGCCGGAGGCGCTTATGAAGGCGGCGCTGTCGCTGCCGTCCGACAACGAAAAATACATAGATATCGCGAACATCTACGAGGTCTACGGCGAGCTTTTGTCCGAGCATTACGACGACAGGCTCGACGTTTTGTCGGCGGCGGCGTCGATGCTGCATAAATCGGATTTTCTGTCGAATTCGCACGTCGTCATGTTTTCGTTCGCGGGCTTCACGGCGCAGCAGCGCGCGGTGATCAGGGAATTTTCGCGCTCCGCGCTGTCGCTGACGGTCATATTCACGATCCCGGGCAGCGCCGCCGATATAGGCAAAAGGCACGATTTCGACGGCATCGAGAGGACGCGGCTGCGGCTGCATGAGATCGCGGAGTCGACGGGGCGTCCGTTTTCGATCGAGGCGCTGCCCGATCGGGAGCGCGGCGAGATCAGGCTTTTGACCGATTCGCTCTGGAGCGTGAAAAAGGTCGCGTCCGACGGGCGCGTGCGCGATTTTGAGCTGATCGAGGCGCCGACGCGCCGGGGCGAGGCGGAGGCCGTCGCCGTAAAGATCGCGCGCGCCGTCAGGGACGGCGTCCGGTACCGCGAGATCGCGGTCTGCACGGGATCGGTCGAATCGTACCGCGGCATCATTGACGACGTATTCGACGCGTATGGGATCCCGTACCATATGTCGTACCGCGTCAGGATCGAAAAGCTGCGCGCGACGTCGGCGCTGTTCGGCGCTCTGCGCGTCGTTTCGGGCGGATGGTGGCGCGACGATATAATCGCGTACATAAAAACGGGGCTGTCGGGAATCGGCGAGGACGAAGCCGACGAGCTTGAAATATACATGACGACATGGAACATAGGCGGCAGATCGTTTTACGATCCCGACGGCGGCGGCTGGGCGATGAATCCCGACGGATACACCGTTGACTGGACCGAATCGGGCGAACGGACGCTTTCGTCCGTGAACGAATCGCGCCGCGCCGTATGCGAACGGCTCGCGGCGCTGGCGGACGCGTTTTCGGATACGACGACGGCGGACGCGAAAAGCGCCGCCGCCGTAGAATTTCTGCGCGCGGCGCTCGTGGAGGAACAAAAGGACGGCGCGCCGTTCGATCGGGATTTCGCCGACAGGGCCGTATCGCTCGTGGAGGCGGCCGCGCTCGCGATCGGCGGCAGCGCCGATCTCGGCGGCGCGCCGATGTCGGCGCAGGAATACGTATCGTGCTTAAGATTGATCCTCGACGGGCTGTCGGTCGGATCGATACCGGCGCGCACTGACGAGGTCGCGATCGCGGACACTGTCGGGATGAGAGCGGGACGCGACGGACTGCGGCTTTTATTCATGCTCGGATGCGCGGACGGGGAACTCCCCGCATACGGCGGGGACGGATTCTTCTCCGAGGCGGAGAGGATAACGCTCGAGGGCGTCGGCGTCAACGTTGGCGAGAGCAGAGAATACAAGTCGGCGATGGAGCTGTACAATTTCAGCCGCTGCATAGGACTCGGGCGCAGAGTCGTTTTCACATACAGAACTCCGCGCGGCACGCGCCCGCCGGAGGTGATCGAGCGCATAACGAATCTGTTCCCGAACGTGACGCGGGAAAAATTCGACGGGGCGGCGGAGGCGGACGACATTTATTCAGTCCGCGGCGCGCTGTCGGCGCTCACAAGAGCGGATACGCCTGAGCTGAGAGAGGCGGCGCGGCTCGTTTTGTCGGAGCCGGAATTTTCGTCGCCGTCGGTGATAAGGACGATGGACGGGATCGGATACCCGATATCGGCGGGGGAGGAGTCCGTATCCATGGATGTGGCGTCGTCGCTTTTCGGCGGCGACATAAGATTTTCACAGTCGAGGCTCGAGAGCTTCGTGTCGTGCAAATTCGGATTTTACTGCTCGTATGTACTCGGATTGCGCGAGCATAAGCGCGCGCGCCTCGATTACGCCGAGATCGGCACCTTCATCCACGAGGTGCTGGAAAAAATATTCTCGTCCGGTCTGATCGGCGGCGGCGCGACGGACGAGCAGCTTGAAGCGGCCGCCGACGGTGTGATCGCGGACTATATAGCGCGGGCCTGCCCGCGCGGCGAGGCGGACGGACGCGGACGCGAGCTGTTCCGCCGCCTGCGGCGGTCGGTGCTTGTGTTACTGCGCACGTTCAGGGATGAATTCAAGGTGAGCAGGTTCCGCCCCGTGATGTTCGAGGCTCCGTTCGGAATCGGACGCGATTCGATGATGCCGAAAAAGATCGACGTCGGCGGCGGACGGAGCGCATATCTGTGCGGGATCGCGGACCGCGTCGACGCGTACCGCGACGGCGATGGGCGCGTGTACGTCCGCGTCGTCGACTATAAGACGGGGTACAGGACGTTTTCGCCCGACGATATCGATACGGGGCATAATCTTCAGCTCCCGCTCTATCTCTACGCGATCGCGTCCGATCCCGAAAATGTGCGGCGCCTCGGAGGCGCCGACGGCGACGTGCTTGTGCCGGCGGGATTCCTCTATATCGGCGTGAGGCCGTCCGACACGGACGCGGGACTGATTCCGCCGGACGGCGTCGAGGAGGCGCGCCGTCTCGAACGGCGCGGCATTCTGCTCGCGGACGAAAGCGTTCTGCGCGCGATGGAACCGGCGCTCGAGGGAGAATACATCCCCGTCCGCTATAAGCCGGACGGGACGCCGTATGCGTCGTCGGCAAAATGCCTCTGCGACGGCGGCGGGATATCGGAACTGTTTATGAAGCTCGAGGACACCGTGCGCGGGATCGCGCGCGAGCTGTCGTCGGGGCGCGCCGACGCGGACGCGCTGCCGGAGGACTGCGCGCGCTGCCGTTCGCGCGCCGTATGCAGAAGCGCGGGGAGGCGCGGCGGATGAGAGAATGGACAAGCTCACAGCTTGAGGCGATAGGGACGCGCGGCGTCGATATGCTCGTATCGGCGGCGGCCGGATCGGGCAAGACGTCGGCGCTGACGGAACGCATCGTAAGAGCCGTCGAGGACGGCGCGGATATCGGAAGAATACTGATCGTGACGTTCTCGCGCGCGTCGGCGGCCGATATGAAAAAGAAGCTGGCGGACGCGCTGCGCGAGCGCGCGGAATCGACGGGGAACGCGAGGCTTCTGCGTCAATGCGCGCGTCTCGGCGACGCCTCCGTCGGGACTATACACAGCTTTTGTTATTCGCTTGTGAAGAAGCATCACGAGCTTCTTCATCTGCCGCCGCGTCTGCGCGTGCCGGACGAGGCGGAATCGGCGCAGCTGCGCCGCGAATGCATGGAGGAGACGATAGACGCAATGTATGCGGACGGCGCGGAAGCCGCCTCGATCTTGACGCTGTCGGATCATATAGGCGGCGGCAGAGGCGACGGCGTGCTTGCGGATACGCTTTTGACGCTGTACGCGAAGACGTCGTGCCGACGCCGTCGTCACCGTGTGATCGCGGACAGCGCCGGGGCCGCCGTTCGCGCCGGCGTCGACGGATTCCTCGATACGGCCGCGGGCAAGGCGATCAAAAGGCGCGTTGCGGACGGACTCCGGCATTATATCGCGATAATGTCGGCGGCGGTGGAAGAACTGCCCGATTTTGCAGATTTCGGGGCGAAATACGCGCCCGTATTTGAATATTCGCGCGACCGCGCCTCGGCGATCCTCTCGTCCGTCGAGTCCGGCGACTATGACGGGACGGCGGCGGCGATCGCGGCGTACAAAGCGGAGCTGCCGCGCCTGCCCGCAGTGCGCGGCAAGGAAAAGCCGCCGCGCGTCGCGTTTTTCTGCGAGGCGCGGACCGCGCTCGGCAAATTCGTCGCCGACGCCGGCGACGAATATTTCACGGTCCCGCGCGGCGTGCTTGAATCGTCGATCGCGGCAACGGCGGACGTATGCGGGATCATATGCCGCGTACTCGACAAATTCGACGAGCGGCTTGCGGCTGAGAAGCGCCGCCGCGCCGTCGTCGATTACGACGATCTGGAGCGGTTCGCGTGCGAGCTTTTATCGCGGCGCGACGTCTCGGCGGAGGTCGGACGCGAATACGACGAGATCTGCATCGACGAATATCAGGACGTAAACGGCGTTCAGGACGCGATATTTACCGCGATCGCGGGCGCGGGGCGGACGCGGTTCATGGTCGGGGACGTAAAGCAGTCGATATACGGCTTCCGCGGAGCGGAGCCGTCGCTGTTCGATTCGTACAGGCACACGATAAAGACTGTGTTCATGTCGGAGAATTTCAGGTGCGACCGCGCCGTCGTGGATTTCACGAACGCTGTATGCGGGCGGCTTTTGCCGTTCGGGAACGTGACATACGAGCGCCGCGACGCGCTCGTATACGCAAAATCGGACGCGGACGGGAAAATCCCAGCGCGCGTCGTTGTCACGACGCGGAGCCGCGAGCCGGAGGCTGTGGCGGACATGATCGAAAAGGCGATCGCGGACGGCGTCGCACCCGACAAAATCGCGATATTGCTGCGTTCGGCGAAGAGTCGGGGAACCGAATTCGCAGACGCTTTGGGACGGCGGCGCGTGCCGGTCAGAAACGACGCGGCGGCGAATTTCTTTGAAAGTCCCGAAATACTGCTGATGCTTTGTCTGCTTCACGTATGCGACAATCCGCTCTACGACGTATACATGGCGGGCGCGCTGCGATCGCCCGCGTTCGGGTTCAGTCTTGACGAGCTTGTGAGGATCAAGTCGGGCGACGAAAGGCCGATATATCACATCCTCCGCGACGCGGAGAGCGGAGAGCCGGACGATAAGCTTGCGGCGCGGTGCCGCGCCGCATATGAGACTGTGCGGGGCTGGCGCGCGCGTACGCGCACGATGACGTCCGACGAGGCTGTCAGATTTATTGCGGACGAGACGGGAGTCGAGACTCAGCTTTGGTCGGAGGAAAACGGAGGCGCGGCAGCGCGTCTGCGCGCCGACAATGTGGCGGCGCTTTACGAATACGCGCGCGGATTTGAGTCGGGGGGATATCGCGGGCTGTACAGATTCCTCGAATACGTCGACACGATGATAGAGGGCGGCGTCAACAATCCCGTCTCCGCGTCGTCGGACAAAAGCGAGGTGCGGATCATGACGATCCACCAATCGAAGGGACTCGAATTTGAGCTTGTGATCCTTGCCGGATGCGGCGCTTTGCGCAACGAACGCGATTCGCGCGCGTCGGTGCTGTATTCGGCGTCAGCGGGTGCGGCGATGAAGCTGCGCGCCGATCCGAACTCGACCTTGATGAACGACACACTCTGGCGTCGCGGCGTCGCGGCCGCGATCTCGGACGAGAACGCGGCGGAGGAGATGAGGATACTGTATGTGGCGCTGACGCGGGCGCGGTCGCGGCTTGTTGTGACGGCGGGCGTCGACGATCCGGAGCGGGTTGTCGGCGGAGCTGCGGCTGCAGCGGAGTTTTTCTCCGCGCACGCGGTCAGAAGCGAGCGCACGATGATAGGATGGATACTGTCGGCGCTGTCTGCGTCCGGCTATGACGGATACGAGCTTGAGATCGCCGCCGGCGCCGCCGACGGGGATACCGAGGCGATCGCTGCCGGTGCTGCCGCCGCCGAAAGCGATGCCGGCTCTGCCGGTATCGCCGTTGATGCGGAGCGGACGGCCGAATATGCGGAAGAGATACGGCGTCGGCTTTTGTACCGATATCCGTATGAGCGGATCGGGGCGCTTCCGGCGAAGCTGTCGGTATCTCGGCTCGAGCCGAACATCCTTGACGAGGATGCGGTCTCGTTCTCTGCGGAGTCCGAGTCGGCGCCGACGCCGTCGGCGCTTGCCGGCACGGCGACGCACATCTTCATGCAGTTCTGCGATTTTGCGCGCGCCGCCGAGGATGCGGACGCGGAATGCGAGCGGCTTTGCGCGCTCGGCTACATGACGCGCGAGGACGCGGGACGCGTCCGCATCGATGAGGTGGAGAGATTTTTCAAAAGCGATCTTTATCGCCGCATAACAGGTGCGGCGCAGGTATGGCGCGAGCGCCGCTTTAATGTGAGGCTGCCGGCGTCCGATTTCACCGAATCGGAATCGGATCGCGAGCTTTACCGCGGCGAGGAGCTGCTTGTTCAGGGCGTCGTGGACTGCTTCTTCCGCGATCGGGACGGCGGGATTACGCTTGTGGATTACAAGACCGACCGCCTCTCGCCGTATGAACTCTCGCATCGCGGCGCGGCCGAAAAAGTCTTGACGGCCCGCCATTCGCGCCAGCTCTCCTATTACAGGGCCGCCCTCGCCGCCATCTTCGGCGCGCCGCCCGCCCACGTCCTCATCTATTCTATGCACCTCGGCGACGCTGTCGAGCTTAGATTTGAGTGAATTTTGTTTATATTCGGGGCGCTGCCCCGCACCCCGCTTAAGGGGAGCTTTTGAAAGAAAGTCGAACTTTCCGCAAGCGGAAAGTTAGCAGATGCTTCGCATCTGCCCCCGCTAAAAATCCCCGCAAAACTTTCCTGACAGGGGTTATGGGGCGAGTGTGTTCGCCTCTGCATCGCGCGTTTGTGCGCCGACGAAGTAGTCGCGCGGGCGCGAACACCGATGGTGTTGGGCGACGGCGTTCGCTTCTGCGCCGCGCGGTCGTGCGTCGACGAAGTAGTCACGCGAGCGCGAACACCGACTTTCGGGGCGCTGCCCCGCACCCCGCTTAGGAAACTTTCCGCAAGCGGAAAGTTAGCAGATGCTTCGCATCTGCCCCCGCTAAGAACCTTTCAAAAACTTTTATTACAGGGGTTATGGGGCAAGTGTGTTCATCTCTGCATCGCGCGTTTGTGCAATAAAAAACACATCGGTCTTGCCGTTTACGGAAAGGCCGATGTGATTTTATTATTGATTCGGGATTACTGGACGCGGACCTTTTTAAGATTTGCGAATCTCGGCAGGCCGTCTTCCTTGATCATTTTCGTTTCGCCCTGGATGAGAGGCAGGCAGTATTCGATGAATTTCTCGTTCATGCCGTCCTGAGTCTCGTTGAGCCATTCGAGCGGGACCTTCTTTTCGGCGTTTGCGACGTCGGAAAGTTCGATAAGCTCGGGTTCGCAGACGTATTTGCCGTTTTCGTCGTATGTGCGGCGCAGACCGACCATTTTATCCGTGATGCCCTCGGTCGCATATTCGACCGCCATCTTGCCGGACATGAAGCTCTCGTCGATATCGGTCTGGGATGCGCAGTGAGCGGCGCAGCGCTGGAGCAGGGAAAGCTCGATGCCGCGCACCTTGGCGCCCGTCGCGTCCTTGACGACGTTCGCAAGATACGATGCGACGCCGCCCATCTGAGCGTGGCCGAAGCTGTCCTTATGCGATGCGAGATCGGAGCCGTACTCGGCGATATATTTGCCGTCTTTGTCGTGGATGCCCTCGGAGACGCATACGATCACCTTGTGCTGCTTCTCGTAAAGAGCCTTTACCTTTTCAACGAACGAATCGACGTCGAAATCGATCTCGGGCAGATAGATGAGATCGGGGCCGTTGCCCTTGACTGCGGCGAGCGCGGATGCGGCGGTGAGCCAGCCCGCGTTGCGTCCCATGATCTCGATAACGGTAACCATACCCGTATCATAGACGCGGGCGTCGCGGTAGACCTCCATGACGGACGTCGCGATATATTTTGCCGCGGATGCGAAGCCGGGGCAGTGATCGGTGACGGCGAGGTCGTTGTCTATCGTCTTCGGAATACCCATGACGCGGCATTCATAGCCGTTCTTAAGGCAGTATTTGCTGATCTTGTTGCACGTATCCATGCTGTCGTTGCCGCCGTTGTAGAAGAAGTAGCGGACGTTGTACTTTTTGAATATTTCAAGGATGCGCTTATAGTCGGTGTCGTCGACGTCGGGGTCCTTGAGCTTATAACGGCATGAGCCGAGCGCGGACGAGGGCGTATATCTGAGCAGCTCAAGCTCGTCTGCGTCTTCCTTCGCCATATCGATGAGACGATCCTCAAGCACGCCCTTGATGCCGTTTTCTGCGCCGTATACGCCGGTTATAACGTCCGAGTTGAGAGCGGCTTTGATCGCGCCGTATGCGCTTGCGTTAATGACGGATGTGGGTCCGCCGGACTGCCCGATTATGCAGGCTCCCTTTAACTGTTCCATGATAATTATATCTTCCTTTCGATTTTGCGCTTCATACAGTCACCAGTTCGGTATTTTATCACAACACAGAAAAGATTACAACGTGGAAAATGCATAAATACATCGTGATTGTGCGAAAAAAAGCAGTATATTTTATGTTAATAAACACGGACGCTCACCCATGAGCGCCCGATCGCGAGAAAATATAAATTGCACCGTATCCCCGCACAAACGCGCATCGCAGAGGCGAACACATTCGCTAAATAACCCTTGTCATAAAAATTCTTGAAGATTCTTAAGGAACTTCTTATAAGAAGTTCCTTAAGCGGGGTACGGGGCAGCGCCCCGTGAAGCGGTGTTCGCGCTCGCGCGACTACTTCGTCGGCGCACAAACGCGCATCGAAGCAGCGAACACATTCGCCCGAACCAGCGGTGTTCGCGCTCACGCGACTACTTCGTCGGCGCACAAACGCGCAGCGCAGAGGCGAACACACTTGCCCTATCACCCTTGTCAGGAAAGTTTTGAAGAGTTCTTAGAGGGACTTTTACAAAAGTCCCTCTAAGCGGGGTTTGGGGCAGCGCCCCGAAAACTTAGGCAGCGCCCCGAAAGCAAACGCCCCGAAAGCTATCGCTCCGCACCCCTCTATTCGAGTGCCTCAAATCCGAGGCCGGCGACTTCTTTAGCGTCGGTGAGGATCATGAAGGCGGCTGGGTCGATGCGTTTTACGAGCGCTTTGACGCGGAAGAGTTCATGCGGTTTAACGACGCAGAGGATGACGTGTTTTTCGCTGCCCGAGTACCAGCCGAGGCCGTTCAAAAGCGTGACGCCGCGCGACAGCTCGCTGAAGATGCCGTCGGCGATATCCTCGTATTTATCGGAGATGATGAACGTCATCTTCGCCGTCTTATTGCCGTCGATGATGTAATCGATGGCGAACGAATATGCGTATGTCGCGATCAGCGAATAGAATATGCCCGTATAATTGCGGGTCAGAAGCGCCGAACCGACGACGATCAAAAGATCGAGACCGAATATGATGCGCCCCGTCGAGAACGCGCGCAAAAGCGTCCGACGCAGCATCACGGCGGCGAGATCGGAGCCGCCGCTGTTGTAGCCGCGGGAGAGAAGAAGGCCGCCTCCGGCGCCGAGCAGAAGACCGCCCATTATGGCGCAGAGGAGCGGATCGTCGGTCACGGTGAACGGGATGAATTCAAGCAGGTTCGACATCAGCGACGTCGAGAAAACGGCGATGATGACGCGCCACAGTATGCGCAGTCCGAACACGCGCAGACCGATCAGCAGAAGCGGCACGTTGGCGACGAATATCATCGTACCTATCGTGACCTGCGGGAAGAATATGTTCACCGTCGTCGCAATACCGGTTGCGCCGCCCATGATGGTGCCGGACGGCCCGAGAAAGAACACGATCGCGCTGCCGTACAGCGCGCTTCCGAGCAGTATAAACATTATATCCGATATGATGTCCTTGGCGCCGACGCGCTTCTTTTCAACAGGCATAAATAACCTCCGCCATATCGCACTTGCCATTTTATTTTATGACTGAATCGTGCGTTTGTCAATCGTATCGGCAAATATTTTTATCTGTTGTGTGGACTTTATGCGCCGTCCGTGATACAATTATAAAAAATAACGGCAAAGGCAGGTGCGGCGATATGGCAGGATGCGTTTCGCTCGGCGTATGCTATTATCCGGAGCATTGGGACCGGTCGCTTTGGGAATCGGACCTCTTGCGGATGACGGACGTCGGGATCACGACCGTCAGGATTGCGGAGTTTTCATGGAGCATAACGGAGAGAACGGAGGGAAATTTCACGTTCGATTTCTTCGACGGATTCCTCGATCTGTGCGAGCGCGTCGGGATGAATGTGATAATGTGTACGCCGACGGCGACGCCGCCGGCATGGCTGACGGAGAAATATCCCGAATCGCTCAACGCGGATATAAACGGCGTCCGCTACGGCCACGGCTCGCGCCGCCATTACAACTATAATTCGCCCAAATACCGCGAGCTGTCCGCGCGCGTCGTGCGCGCGCTTGCGGAGCATTTCGCGCGCCGCAGATGCGTGATCGGCTGGCAGATCGACAACGAGGTCAACTGCGAGGCGGATGTGTTTTATTCGGAATCGGACGACGGCGCGTTTCGCGAATTTCTGCGCGCGAGGTACGGGACGCCGGACGAGCTGAACCGCGCCTGGGGGTGCGCGTTCTGGAATCAGACGTACAACAGCTTTGACGAGGTCCACGTACCGCGCCCGACCGTAAACGGCGCGCACAATCCGCACGGGATGGCGGACTACATCAGATTCATCTCCGATTCGGCGATCTCGTTTGTGAAGATGCAGGCCGACATCATCCGCGAATACAAAAAGCCGGACGATTTCATCACGACGAACGGGATGTTCGGGCATCTCGACAATCACAGAATGACGCGCGAGGCGCTCGACGTGTTCATGTACGATTCGTATCCGAATTTTGCCTACGGCACGGGATCGCATCCCGAACGCGGGATGGCGGATCGCGGCTGGAGCCGCGATCTGTCGGCGGTGCGGTCGATATCGGGCAATTTCGGCATAATGGAGCAGCAGACGGGCGCGAATTCATGGAACACATGGGGAATGTCGCCGCAGCCGAAGCCGGGGCAGATAAAGCTCTGGGCGATGCAGAGCGCGGCGCACGGCGCCGATTATATAAGCTTTTTCCGCTGGCGGACCGCGCCGTTCGGAACCGAGATATACTGGCACGGAATTTTGAATTACGACAACAGGGACACGCGCCGCCTTTGCGAGATCGGGGAGATACACAAAACGCTGTCGAGCCTTTCGGGGCTGGCGGGAAGCGCATACGAGGCGCGGTACGCGGTCGTCCGCGACTACGACAACATCTTCGACTGCGATGTGGACGCGTGGAGGCGCGCGCTCGACGGCGAAAGCGTCGAGGGGCTGTTCCGCGCCTCGCAGCATCTGCACGCGCCGTGCGACTACGTCTACATCGACGACGGCGCTGATGTGGAGCGGCTTATGCGGTATCGGGTGCTGTTTTATCCGCACGCGGCGATCATGACGGAGGCGCGTTCGCGCCTGCTTTATGAATACGCGTCGCGCGGCGGTGTGATCGTGTTCGGATGCCGCGCGGGCTACAAGGATGAAAACGGACATTGCCCGATGAGGAGCCTGCCCGGGCTTGTGGGCGAATGGTGCGGAGCCGATGTCGACGATTCGACGGCTCAGGCGGGAGGCGACGCGCCGGCGTCAGTCAGATGGGGAGATGGGAAATTCCCCGCCGGCGTTTACGCCGATTTTGTGACGCCGAAGGACGGGGCGGAGCCGCTCGCGTTTTATGAGGACGCTTGGTTCGCGGAAAGATGCGCGCTGACGCGAAAATCGGTCGGCGGCGGATGCGCGTACTATTACGGCGGCACGTTCACGGAGCCGGCGGCGCGCGAATTCATCGCGCGGCTCGGACTCGCGGAGCCGTATGCGGATACGGTCGCAGTCCCGGAACAGTGCGAGATCGCGGCGCGCGGCGGATATCTTTTCATCCTCAATTTCGCACATACGGAGTCGGAGGTAGAATTTCACCGCCCCGTTTCCGACGCCGAAACGGGCGGCCCCTTGCGCGGCCCCCACACGATCCCTCCCTATGGCGTGCTGGTCGTGAGAGTGTGAGAGGTTTTTGGGGCTTTGCCCCAAACCCCACTTAGAGGGACTTTTGTAAAAGTCCCTCTAAGAACTCTTCAAAACTTTCCTTACAAGGGTTATGGGGCAAGTGTGTTCATCTCTGCATCGCACGTTTATGCGTCGACGAAGTAGTCGCGCGAGCGCGAATACCGCTGGGTCGGGGCGCTGCCCCGCACCCCGCTTAAGAAACTTTCCGCAAGCGGAAAGTTAGCAGATGCTTAGCATCTGCCCCCGCTAAGAATCCCTTCAAAACTTTCCTTACAAAGGTTATGGGGCAAATGTGTTCGCCTTTGCATCGCGCGTTTGTGCGGCGACGAAGTAGTCGCGCGAGCGCGAACACCGCTTCGCGGGGCGCTGCCCCGCACCCCGCAAAGAATCCCCGCAAAACTTTCCTTACAAGGGCTATATGGCAAATGTGTTTGCTTCTGCGATGCACGTTTGTGCGTCGACGAAGTAGTCGCGCGAGCGCGAATACCGCTGGGTCGGGCGCTGCCCCAAACCCCGCTATGAATCCCTTCAAAACTTTCCTTAAAAACGCGCTGCGCGGCGAATACTCGCCGCGCAGCGCGTTTATTTGATCTATCTCGGGCGTCTGTCAAAGGAGCCGCCTGCCGGCGGTTCGCCCCCCATCGGCGGTTCGCCGCCGTCCGGACGGCGGTTTCCCCACTGCGAGCCTCCGCCGGGGAATCCCCACGAGGCGGAGCCGCCCGTGAACTGTGCCGAATCGAGCGTGACGGACACGCTCTGTCCGCACGCCTCGAGCGTATACGTTTCGCCGATCGCGAGCGCGGGCGCGCTGATGACGACGGAGTTGTACGTTTTCGCCGGCGTGAACGACGCGACCGTATCGCCGTTTTGATCGCGCAGGACGATCTGACCCGACGACTGCGCGCTGAAATTATATAAGATTGAGCATTGCGTCGAGGATGGGCCGAAGCTCTGCGCCATTCCCGACGCGCCCGAGGCGATCACGACGCCGCCGGTGATAACGGCGTCGCCGCCGCAGTCAAGAGCGCCGTTGCCGCTGTTTTCGGGGCCGTCGACGTAAGTGACGCCGCCAGACACATAAAGCGAGCCGTTCGAGTCGAGGCCGTCGCCGTCCGCATTTATGCGGATGCTGCCGCCCGTGATCGAAATATAAGCGGAGGAGCCGCCCTGCTCGGGCATATCGCCGCGTCCGAAGCCGCCGCGTCCGCCGAACATTTCGCCGCTGCCGCTGCCGTCGGCGGCGTTGAAGCCGTCGTCGTCCGCGGTCACCTCGACATTGCCGCCGGAAACCGTTATCGCCGCGCCCTCGATGCCCTCGTGGCTTTCGGTGACGACGATATCGCCGTCCGCGATCGTGACCGCGCCGGAGGCGTGGATGCCGTCGTCGCCCGATGTGATCGAAATGACGCCGCCGGCGACAAGGACGTTCCCGAGCGTATCGTCGTCGTCGTTTTCGGCGTGGATGCCGTCCTTGCCGGAAATGAGCGTCAGCGTGCCGTCAGCGATATTGGCCGCATCGTTTACATCGATCGCGTGCGACTGCGCCGTGACGCTGAGAGAGCCGCCCGTTATCGTGATCTCGTCCTTTGCGACGATGCCGTGACCGCATTCGGAAACGACTGTGAGGGAGCCGCTGCCGTTTATTGTTATATCGTCGCGGGCGAAGATCGCGCCGTCGATGTTTACGTCCCCGTCGGAGACGAACTCGCCGACGCTCGAAAGCGTGTTTTCCGTGTCTTCCGCGAGCGTGACGAACACCTTATCGGCACTGTTCACGAACAGCGCCGCCGTATTATGCGCCGTTATCTCGACGCCGGACAGCACGATCTGCACCTTTTCCGATTTGCCGGCGTCGACGGTGACGGGCATTTCGGATTTGCCGCTGAGGATATAGACGCCGCCCTCCGTGATCGAATATCCGTCGTTTGACAGTTCTACCTTGACCGCCTCGTCCGCGTCGTAGCTGCCGGACATATCGCGCGCCGAAAACGCGCTGTTTATATCGGGCGTCTCCCGCGTATCCGCGCGGTTTGTCTCTGTATCGTGAGCGCCGCCGCGCGCGCACGACGACATCGACACCGACATCGACATAGATATGACTGCGGCTGCGAGCAGCGATCCGACCTTATAAATTCTCATGAAAAAATGCTCCTCATCTCGGATTTGCACTATTTTACCGTCCGATTCTTAAGATTTTAAAACGACGCCTTGAATTTGCCGTGACTTTTTTGTGACGCGGATGTGAAGTAGGCGAAGAAAAAGCCGAGGGATCGGGGATCCCTCGGCTCGGTTTTTTATCGCTTATGAAATTACAGCTCTGCGAAATACTTGATCGTGCGAACCATCTGGCTCGTGTAGGAGTTCTCGTTGTCGTACCAGGAAACAACCTGAACCTGATATGTGTCGTCGTCGATCTTAGCTACCATCGTCTGCGTAGCGTCGAAGAGCGAACCGAAACGCATACCTACGACGTCGGAGGAAACGATCGGCTCCTCGTTGTAGCCGAAGGACTCGGAAGCGGCTGCCTTCATAGCGGCGTTGATGCCTTCCTTCGTGACGTCCTTGCCCTTAACGACAGCCGTGAGGATCGTGGTAGAACCGGTCGTAACGGGAACGCGCTGTGCGGAGCCGATGAGCTTGCCGTTCAGCTCGGGAATTACGAGGCCGATAGCCTTAGCCGCGCCGGTGGAGTTCGGAACGATGTTGGCAGCGCCTGCGCGAGCGCGGCGGAGATCGCCTTTTCTGTGGGGGCCGTCGAGGATCATCTGGTCGCCGGTGTAAGCGTGGATAGTGGACATGATGCCGCTCTGGATCGGCGCGTACTTATTGAGCGCGTCAGCCATGGGAGCTAAGCAGTTCGTCGTGCAGGATGCGGCGGAGATGATGGTGTCGTCCTTCGTCAGCGTCTTCTCGTTTACGCTGTAAACGATCGTCGGCAGATCGTTGCCCGCGGGAGCGGAGATAACGACCTTCTTAGCGCCTGCGTCGATATGAGCCTGCGACTTAGCCTTCGAGGTGTAGAAGCCGGTGCATTCGAGAACGACGTCAACGCCGATCTCGCCCCAAGGCAGATTAGCGGCGTCCTTTTCGCTGTATATCGTGATCTTTGTGCCGTCGACGATGATGCAGCCTTCGCCGGCCTCGACGGTGTGCGCGTGTTCGCCGATCTTGCCGCAGTAGCCGCCCTGAGCGGTGTCGTACTTGAGCAGGTGAGCGAGCATAGCGGGATCGGTAAGATCGTTGATGGCTACGACTTCATAACCGGGAGCCTTGAACATCTGACGGAACGCAAGACGGCCGATTCTGCCGAAGCCGTTGATAGCAACTTTAACAGACATGGTGATTAAACCTCCGAAAAAATAATTTTTGATGGTCTTTTTTGCTTACCGCCTCTATTGTATCTCAACTGAGTGAAAAAAACAAGGGGTGCAAGCACATTTTGGGAGAAAATTTTATCGCGGCCGAAAGGGCGGACCCGAAAGCCCGCCCTTTTCGCCTTTGACGTTACGTCCGTTTATACAGCTTGATCTCCGCGATATTGCAGAGCGCGCCGGTGCCTGTCGGGACGTCGTAGCGGATGTAGCGGTAGCTGCATCCTTCCGCGAACGCGTAATTGATGCCCGCAGCCGGCGTCGAGGTGACGGTGAAGATCTCGGTCCAGTTCTCGCCGTCGTCGGAGCCGTAGAACGTGCCGCTCACCATTCGGCTCTCATAGCTTGCGCGCGGAGCGTATCCGATCACGTCGAACGCGACGGATTCGCCGAGGTCGATCTCGAGCCAGCCGTTCTCGACGCCGTCGAAGAACGTGGACGTGCTGCCGTCGACGACGTTCGCGGGAACGTCGACCTTGCCGTTGTTCCACGGCGCGGAGCCTGTGACGGATGCGCCGCTCATATCGATCTCATCGAGCGTGAAGCTGCCCATCTCGACGTTTTCCATGACGAACGTCGTGATGGAGTTGCCGATAAGCTCGGCCGCAAAGCCGTTTTCGTAAGCGCCGATATCGTCAAGCTCCGCCCACTGCTCGCCCTTGGCGGACGAGCCGCTCGTTCTGATCACGCTGACCTTGCCGCCGATCGAATCGAACTGCGACAGATCGAAGAAGACGGTCTGCTCGCTCGCCGTCGGGTTGATGGCGACGATGGTGAGCGTCTTTGCGTTCTTGTCATACGCCGCAAGGGAATCGCCTCCGCAGCTGATGAGCGTGCTGCCCGGGCGGATGTAGCGCGTGAACTGACCCATGCCGTAATATTTCTGCGTCAGGATTATCTCCTCGGTGTCGTGGTTGGCGACGGCGAGTCCCCAGAAGCCGCCGTTCACATTGACCATGCCCGAGTCGGTGCGGCCATTGTAGCCGTCCTTGGAGATGTGGTTGTCGATCGCCTGCCACATTACCCAGCCGCACGGCATAAGCGCGTTGATGTCGGAGATGATCTTCTCGCCGAACCAGATGGCGGAACCCATCTCGCGCGCATTCTCGCCGGCGACGCCGTCGCCGTCAACCTCGCTCATCCAAAGCACGAAATCCTCGTCGCGGGCGAGCTGACCGAGTTCGGCGATGCTGCCCGTGCCGTATGTGTGCGTGTTGAATCTGCCGACGAGCGATTTTGTGGGAGTCGGGAGGCTGTAATAATCGACGAGCATCGTGTTCGTGTTCGTTTCGTCGAACGCGGAGATGATGACGTTGTCGAGATCGTAATTCTTCATCGCCTTCGACAGCTCGGTTATTATCAGCGAATGAGATTTGCCGGCGTCGAAGTGGCAGCCCTCCTGCTTTTGGCTGTACGCTCCCCAGTAGTTGGTGTTAGGCTCGTTCATGGGCGCGATGCTGTCGATCTTGATGCCCATCGTGTTCTGGATGTAGTCGGCGACGTGCGCGAGATAATCGGCAAAATCGGCGTATGCGTCGTCTCTCAGGTTATTGACGTCTGCGGGATTGCCGCCGGAGGAGCAGCCGCTGACGGTCATGAAATACGGAGGCGAATTGGAGAACACCTCGACGAGCGCGTTCTCGCCGGCCGCGTCGACGCAGCGCTTCATCACGTTGAGCTGATTGTGATCGGCGTCATAGTCGTAGACGTAGCCGCCGTTTCCGTCGGGATAGAGCCAGCCCGGGACGGCGGAGTCGGTGCGCGTTATATGCGTATGCGTGGGATCGTCGCCGCCGCCGATGTTGTAGCGCATGATGTTCATACGAAGTCCGTCGTCGCCGTAAAATGCGTCGGCGGCCTTCTGCGCGAGCGTGTCGGAATAGCCGATCCTGTTAGCCCACCAGCAGAGGGACGTACCCCAGCCCTGGAATATGCCGTCATTGTTCGTCTGCTGATTCAGAGGCGAGACGGTGACGGTGAAATCGACGTCGAGATCTTCGGGCGTCTGAGCGGGACCCGCTGTGTCGGGAGCATCGGTGCCTGCCGCATCCGTGACGCTGCCCGCGTCGGTGCCGGTGCCGCTGCCCGTATCGGCGGGCGCGCCGGGTCCGCACGCCGCGACGGAGAGCGTCATAAGCACGGCGAGAATCAGGGATAGAAATCTTTTAGCGTTCATGATTTGCTGCCTTTCGTTTAATATTGTGATCTTACATAAATAATACTACATTTATTTTCAAATTGCAATAGTCAGAAACAACTGCCGAACGGCGAAATAAAGTTCGATATTCAATATTGTAATATATCGGCGATTGTGATAAAATAAGAGAAAGTTACAACTGCTGCCGGAACGGAGGCGCTTATTTATGGAACGGACGCCGTATCTGCGGTGCGGACAGATCATAAACACGCACGGCGTGCGCGGAGCCGTAAAGGCGAGGAGCGAATGCGATTCGCCGGAGATACTGCGTTCGCTCTCGCGTATATACACGGCGGCGCGCGGCGAATACGTCGAGCGCATGATCGTCAGCGCGTCCGTACAGAAGGGCTTCGTGCTTCTGCGGCTCGAGGGCGTCGACACCGTCGAGGACGCAAACGCGCTGCGCGGCGAGATAATATACGCGTCGCGCGAGGAGCTGTCAAAATTCCTCGCCCCCGGCGACAGATTCATCGCCGACCTGATCGGTATGCGGGTCGTAAACGACGAGACCGGCGAGCGCATCGGCACGCTTTCCGACGTAACGAACGCGGGCGCGTCCGACATCTATGTCGTCGACACGCCGAACGGCGAGCGGATGATGCCCGCCGTGCCTGAATTCATCGCAGAGATAACGGACGAGGAGATACGCGTTCTGCCGATAGAGGGAATGTTTGACTGACGTGAGATTCGATATTATGACGCTGTTCCCCGATCTCGTAGACGGCGTTTTGAGCGAAAGCATAATAGGACGCGCGCGGGCGGCGGGCATCCTCGACATCCGCACGCACAATATACGCGATTATACTCTCGACCGCCACCGCCGCGTCGACGATACGCCTTACGGCGGAGGCATGGGGATGCTGATGTCGCCGCAGCCGGTCTGCGACTGTTACGACGCCGTCAAGGCCGAGATCGGAGCCGATAAACGCTCGCTTACGGTGTATATGTCGCCGAAGGGGAAGGTTTTGACCGAGCAAAAGGCGCGCGAGCTTTCGGGGTACGATTCGATCGTGATTTTGTGCGGCCATTATGAAGGGATCGATCAGCGCGCGCTCGATATGATCGTCGACGAATACGTTTCGATCGGGGATTACGTGCTGACGGGCGGCGAGCTTGCGGCGTGCGTGCTTGTGGACGCCGTCGGAAGGCTCGTGGACGGCGTTCTGGCCTCGCCTGTATGTTACGAAAGCGAGAGCTTGACAGACGGACTGCTCGAATATCCGCAGTACACGAGACCGCCCGTTTACAGGGGAGTCGCCGTGCCGGAGGTGCTTTTGTCGGGGCATCACGCAAATATCGAAAAATGGCGCGCCGAGCAGGCGCTGATCACAACGGAGCGGATGCGTCCCGATCTTTTGCGGAAGCGGGACGGGGACGACGGCGTTATCCGCTGATATTATTGCCGATATTATTATAGAAAGGAAGCGAACGGTCATGAGAAAAGAAGCGAACGGCACGCCGGGCCTTTTCGGCAGACTGTTCACCTCATACGACAAGATCGAAGAGAGCTGGCGCGGCAGCGTCGTATACGGTCAGCTCTCGCGCGTTCATACGACGCGCGCCGCCGGACGGTTCCGGCGCGCGGTGTCGCAGTCGGTGGAGAGGTCGGCGATTCTGAGAGTCGTCAGATCGGCGGGAGCGGCGCTGCCGCGCATAACGGCGCGGACATACGGCGTGTTCCTTCTGTCGTTCGGACTTTACGCCGCGATGATATTCGCGATAAGAGCCGTCGCCTCGTCGCTGACGGCCGATACGGATATGCTCGTGGGCGGACTGTGTGCGATGGCGGCGGCGATCCCGCTGCTCGCATCGGGAAAAACGATATTTTCCGCGATCTCGACGGGGAGGCTGTCGTCGTATATAGCGTTTGACGTACTCGGCTTCCGAAAAAGCGCCGACGCCGTGAAGGGACCGCCGATACAGAGACTCGATATGGCGTTTCTGTCCGGCATGATAGCGGGGCTTTTGACATTTTACTTTTCACCCGACAGGATAATAGGCGCGCTTTTGTCCGCCGTCCTCATCTACGTCGTGATGGCGAGACCCGAGACGGGGATGCTCCTCATCTACGCCGCGTTTCCGTTCCTCGGGGACGGCGCGCTTCTGATCTCGACGGCGGCGGTCCTCGTCTCGTACTTGTGCAAGCTTGCGTGCGGCCGCAGGACGCTCCGCGTCGACGCGGCGTCGCTGCTCGCGCTCTCGTTCTTCATTTTGTATATTTTCGGCGGATTTGTGCATTACGGCGCAGGCGCCGAGGGCGTGTTCCCGATCCGCCGCGTCGTGTTCATGACGTCGTATTTTCTCTCGTGCAATCTCATAACGAACGCGGAATGGCGCGCGCGCCTTCTGCGCGCGATGATGTTCGGCGCGTCGATGCTCGCCGTCGTCAGTCTTGTCTCGCTCGCCTCGCCGTTTCTTCCGCCGCTGACGGACGTCGGCTCCGCATATGTGCATAATCTGTACGCATACGGCGAGGGAGTGTTCGAGGCGGCGTCCGAGTCGTCGTATTATCTTGCGATGATGCTGCCGGTGATGATGGCGTATGTGATGAAGCACGGCGGAGGCAAGCGGGTGAATATGATATTCTTCTCCGCACTCGTGACCGCCGCCGCCGTCATGACGATGTCGCGCGGACTGTGGCTCGGCGTGATCGCCGGCGTCGTGGTGCTTATGATGATGATAAATATAAAGCTCGCGTATGTGCCGGCGGCGCTGTTTATACTCGTGCCGGCGGTATCGCTCGCGCTGCCGCCCGCGGCGCGCTCGTGGCTGTCGGGCCTGCTCGACAATACGGGACGCACGACGCGCGGACGCGTGCTGATCCGTCAGCGCGCGTGCGGCATCTTCGCCGATAATATCCTCGGCGGGATCGGGACCGCCGACGGCGTTTTCGCCGGAGTCTATAACGCAGTCGCGCCCGTCGGCGCGTCGGCGACGAACGCGCAGAGCCTGCCGCTCGAGATCGGCGTCGAACTCGGCGTCGTGGGGCTGTTCGTGTTCATAGCCGCGATGGCACTGCTTTTAATGCGATCGGCTACGTCGCTGAAGCGCGGAAGCCTTATCTCGGGCGCGTTCGCGGCCGGACTGTGCGCGGCGCTGTTCTCGGGAATGTCGAATTATATCTGGATCGACGACAGAATGTTTCTCTTGTTCTGGCTGTTTGCGGGCGCGCTGTCGGCGTATTCGGCGTGCGGCGACGGCGAACAAAAACGCGAATATAAGCAGACGTCGGTGTCGGGAAACGGCGAATGCGCAGAGGCTGATATCGTATTTTGAGCTTTGCGGGGTGATGATCTTGGAAAAGACTAAATCGGACAGGGCGAGATTCCCGTTCACGGCGGCCGATCTTGTGATCATTGCGGTGATCGTGCTTTTCGGATTCTTCATATACAGATACGCGTTCGCGGGCGCGGGCGGCGATACGTTCGAGATCGATTACGTCGTAAAGGTGTCGGCGGTGCGTTCCGAGCTTGCGGATCGGATCGCGGCGGGCGATACTGTTTTTGCCGAGGACGGAACGACGCTCGGCCGCGTCACGGCATATGAAAAGCGGAACGCGGTCCTCGGCTCGACGGGACAGACGCTGCCGAACAGATTCGATCTGTATATAACCGTCGAGGCGGAGATGGACGAAACGGGCCTTGTGGCCGGTCATGAGATCTACGCCGAAAAGGAACTCGTGCTGCATACGTCGGAATTTCTGTTCGAGGGCGTGTGCATCAACGTGCGCAAGTGACGGAGGCAGACGTGAAAAACATTAAGGGTTCGATGCCGAAATTCGGCGTCATGGATATTTTCCTCATAGTCCTCGTTCTGGCGTCCGCAGCCGGAATCGCGGGACGGTACGTTCTGACGGATAAAAACGGCATTCTGGCATCGTCGCCGGAAAATACGAGAGCCGTCGTGCAGGTGCTGATCTCAAATATCGAGGATACGTCGTCGGATTACTTCGTCGAGGGCGCGTCGTTCTCGGTCGGGGAGACGGGCGCCGTCGGCGTCGTCGGCGACTGCTCGGTCACGCCGGCGGAAAGATACGCGGAAAACGAGGCCGGCGAGCTTTATATCACATATGACGACGAGGAAAACGGCCGAAAAGACGTCAGATGCACGATAATTCTGACAGGACGGTTCCGCGACGGCATCTTTACCGTCGACGGCAGAAACGCCGCCGACGGGACGGAGGCGGTCCTGCCCGGGGCCGAGATGACGCTCGCGGGCGATTCGATCACCGTTACGGCGCTGATCCTCGACGTTACGGCAATAGAATGACGCCGAAGAATTTATTTATTGCGTCGATATATTTAATATCGTGAAAAAACGACGAAAATGACAACAGGGGCAAGCGAAAAATACATGAATATCTACCATTGATTTTGTATATTGCGTTTGCTATAATATTTTTAAGTTTCAGCACGAATAAGATTGGCCGCGCAGGCTTCTGCGCGCACAGCGGAGGATGCAGGAAAATGGTTTCTCGTACCGTAAAGGTCGAAAACGCCGTCGGATTACACGCAAGACCGGCGACGTATTTTATCCAAAAAGCGAACAGCTACATCAGCACGATCTCGATCGAATGCGAGGGCGGACGCGTTAACGCAAAAAGCCTGCTCGGCGTCCTCTCACTCGGTATACATCAGGACTCGGAGATCACGGTGACTGCTAACGGGATCGATGAAAACGATGCGGTCGAGGGACTTGTGGCGCTTGTAGAGGCCGGCTTTTCTGAATAAAATTCAATTTTAAGAGCGTGAGCTTGAAGCTCACGCTCTTTTGCTTATGTCAATGCTGCGCTTTCATATAAATCCCACACAACCGGCAAGCAATTTGAACTGCGTTCAATATTGCTTGCATCAGCTTCAATATCGCCCGTAATCGGGCGGCGAACCAGTCTTACCTTTTACATAAATCCTGCGCAGACGCAGTCGTGAAACGATTTGAACCCAGTTCAAATTTATTTGCACATTTATTTGCACAAGCTTCAACATCGCCCGTGATCGGGCAGCGAACAGGCTCCACCTCCCATAATAATAACCTCTCCCTAAAAAGGTTTGGGGGTTTGGGGGGCTTTCCTTAAAAGCCCCCCAAAAAACTCCCACCAAAACCCACCCCCATAAATCCACGCTTGCGTAATTGCGGGATTTATGATATAGTAACGGCGGAGAGGGGAGGGCGCGTATGAAGCGAATCAGCAGCGAGAGGCTCGACAGGCTGTTCCGCGAGGCGTCGGAGCTGCCGATGTGTCCGGGCGTATATATAATGAGGAGCAGGGGCGGGCAGGTCATCTATGTTGGCAAGTCGCGCGCGCTGCGGTCGCGGGTATCGCAGTATTTCGCGAACACGGAACACGCGGTAAAGACGGAGCGGATGGTGTCGATGGTGGACAGATTCGACACGATCATTTGCAAGACCGAGATCGAGGCGCTGACGCTCGAAAACGCGCTCATAAAACAGTACGAGCCGAGATACAACATAAAGCTCAAGGATGCAAAATCGTATCCGTATATAAAGATCTCGATCGGCGACGATTACCCCCGCCTTACAATGACGAGGAAGCGCGGCGCGGAAAAATCGACGGAGGCCCTCTACTTCGGCCCGTATTCGAGCGCGGGCGCCGTCCGCGATATAATCTCGTCGATGGAGCGCGTGTTTAAGCTGCCAGCGTGCAAGCATGAGTTCCCGCGCGATATCGGACGCGTCAGTACGTGCGTCTACGATCAGATGGGGAGATGCTGCGGCGTCTGCCGCGGAGATGTGCCGCCAGATGAATATAAGGAAAATATGAAAGCGGTCATAAGCGTGCTGCGCGGCGATACGGCGTCGGCAAGGGCGGAGCTGGAGGCGAAAATGAACGAGTTTTCGGAATCGCTCAACTTCGAGGCCGCCGCAAGATGCCGCGACAGCATCGCGGCGCTCGAAAGGCTGAAGGAACGCCAGCACGTCGTCGCCTCGCCGGAGGTCGAGCGCGACGTGATATCGTATTACGCCGATCCGGACGGGATATGCTCGTGCGCAACGCTGCTCGTCATAAGAGGCGGAGCCGTCGCGGATAAACAGTCGTTCGAGTTCGGCGCGGCGCAGCTTATGGACGAAAACGGGATCTCGGGCGAGGGCGGCATGACGGAATTTATCACTATGCTGTACGCGGGACGCGAATACGTACCGCGCGAGGTGCTTGTCTCGTTCGCGATCGAGGACGAGGAGGCCGCGCTTCTGTCAGAGTATCTGTCAAAGCGCGCGGGATATCGAGTCACGGTGCGCACGCCGGAGCGCGGAGAGGGCAAAAAGCTCGCTCTGCTCGCCTACGATAACGCGCGCGCCGCCGCCGAACAGTATAAATCGCGCGCAAAGAGCGATACGGCGGTCCTCGTCAAGCTCGCCGGACTGCTGTCGCTCGAGGTCGTGCCGGAGATCATCGAATGCTACGATATATCAAATCTCGGCGGCGAACATATAACGGCAGGTATGATCACGGCCGAATCGGGCAGACTGAAAAAATCGGCATACAGACTGTTCTCCGTCAAGGGTTCGGGCGCGCCCGACGATTACGCCGCGATGAGAGAAGCCGTATCGCGCCGGCTGTCGCATACGGAATGGGAGCCGATGCCCGATCTCATTCTGCTCGACGGCGGAGCCGGCCACGTTTCGGTCATAAGAGAGCTTTTGCGGGAGATGTCGTCGCCGATACCGGTGTTCGGCATGGTGAAGGACGATCACCATAAGACGCGCGCATTGATCGGCGAGCATGAAAACGAGGAGATCGGGATCGCGCGCGAGCAGGCGGTGTTCCAGTTCGTGTATAAGCTCCAGGAAGAGGTACACAGATTTACGATCTCGGGGATGAGACGCGCAAAGTCAAAAACGCTGAAAAAATCGTCCCTGACGTCGATACGCGGCATCGGCGACGCAAAGGCGAAAAAGCTCATGTCGCATTTCGGCACGCTGGCGGCGCTCGCCGACGCGACGGCGGACGATATCGCCGAGGTCGACGGAATCAGTGCGGATAACGCTAAGGATATTTACGCATTCCTGCACGAGGGGGAGATGTGATGAGGATAATAACGGGAAGCGCGCGCGGAGCGCGGCTTATAACGCTTGAGGGCGACGCGACGCGCCCGACGGGAGAACGCGTCAAGGAGGCGGTCTTCTCGATGATACAGTTCGAGATCGAGGGCAGACGCGCGCTCGATCTGTTCGGCGGATCGGGACAGCTCGGACTCGAGGCGCTGTCGAGAGGCGCAGAGTCCGCGGTCATTATCGACTGCGCGCCGGAGGCCGTCGAAATAATAAAAACGAACGCGAAAACGACGAGACTGTTCGATCGCTGCCGCATATCGCAGATGGAGTACGAGCCGTTTCTGCGGCGCGCGTCCGGACGCGAACGGTTCGATATCATTTTCCTCGATCCGCCGTATAAGAGCGGATTTATGCCGCGCGCGCTGTCGATGATAGCGAACGGGAAAATACTGAACCGCGGCGGCGTCATCGTCTGCGAGAGCGGCGAGCCGGACGTGTTCGGCGGCGACAGCGCCGCCGCCGCATCATACAAGATTAGAAAGCAGTCAAATTACGGCAGAGTTTGGATAACGCTGCTCGAATGGGCGGACGAGGAGGATGTGTCATGACCGAATGCGGACGCGATATGAGATCGGCGGTGTTCACCGGCAGCTTCGATCCGTTTACGAAGGGCCATCTCGATATAGTGGAGCGCGCGGCGGCAATATTCGACAGACTGACGGTTGCGATCTGCGTCAATACCGAAAAGGGAGCGGGCGGGATGTTCACGCCGGAGGAGCGGCTCCGCATAGCGGAGGCGTCGGTTCGTGGGTGCAGAACGAGAACTGGCGAGCGCGTGAGGTCGGAAATTTGTCCGTCGCTGCTCGCGGAGTTCATCCGCGAGCGAGGCATAGGGGTAATAATCCGAGGATCGCGCGGCGCCGCCGAATTTGAGTATGAAACTGTGATGGCGGATGTGAACCGCGCCGTCGGCGGGATCGAGACCGTTATCCTGCCGGCGCGTCCCGAGCTGTCGTTTATCAGCTCCACGGTGGCGCGCGATATGATCAAATACGGCCGCGCCGAGGTCGCGATGGCGGAGGAGGCGCTTTTGACGGTAGAGGAAATAATGGCGCGAAAATGACGCGCAGATAAAAACAGCCCCGCGGCGAACGCGGGGCTTTTCTCATTTGTGGGGGCGAACGCGGACGGGTGGTGCCGAAATCCGTTGTCGAACGGAACAGACGGTCGGTGAAAAAGTCCGAAAACCGAGACAAAACCTGAAAAAATATCGGAAAACCGCACCACAAATTTCTTAATCGGGGTTGACTTTTAGACAAGTGTATAGTAGAATATCATCATAGTGGTGCGGAGTGGTGTAAAAATCCATGACAGAGCATCGAAAATCAATCGTAAGGGAGACGCGATCGCTATGACTTGCTTTCTTGGCGAGTACCAACAGGTCATGGACAGCAAGAACAGGATATTCATCCCGTCCAAGTACCGTGACATAATCGGCGAGCGCGTCTATATAACGTGCAGCGTCGACGGCTGCCTGTCGGTATTCTCCGAGGAAGGCTGGGAAAAATATACGACGCGTCTGCTCGCGCTCCCGTCGACGGAAGGAAGCGCGCTTGCGCGCTTCATATTCTCGACCGCGATGGACGCAAAGCCCGATTCGCAGGGGCGGGTCGTTCTGACGCAGGCGCTGCGCGATCACGCGGGACTTAAAAAAGATATATATATAATCGGCGTAGGCGATCACGCCGAGATCTGGGACAAGGAAAGGCGCGACGCCGATAAGACGGCGGAGAAGACGTCGGAGCTTATAAGCTTCATGCAGAAAAACAACTTCTGACGATGACGGCGTCGGCATCAAATAAAACAGATAAGCCCGAAACGCGCGATACGGCACGCGCCGCTCGGGATAATAGCGGCGGCACAGATACCGGCGGGACGGAGCCATCGGAGAACGCTCCCGTGTTTTCGCACCTGCCGGTCATGCTGCCGGAAACGATAGAGGGACTGCGGATCGATCCCGACGGCGTCTACGTCGACGGGACGGCGGGCGGCGGCGGCCATTCGTCCGCGATCGCGGAAAGACTGTCGGGCGGGCGCCTCATCTCGATCGACCGCGACGCGGAGGCGATCGCGGCGTGCAGGACGCGTCTTTGCAAATTCGGCGGCAAGGTGACGCTCGTCGAGGACAATTACAGAAATCTATCCCCGATACTCGATTCGCTCGGCGTCGATGAGATCGACGGCGCGCTGTTCGATCTCGGGGTCAGTTCGCATCAGATAGATACGGCGTCGAGGGGATTTTCGTACAGTTCCCCCGAGCCTGCGCCGCTCGATATGAGAATGTCGCGCTCCGATTCGCTTACGGCATATGACGTGGTGAACGGATACGGCGAGGACGAGCTGAGGCGGATCATATACGAGTACGGCGAGGAAAAATTCGCGGCAAAAATAGCGAGGCGGATCGCGGAGAAACGAGCGACAACGCCGATAACGACGACGACGGAGCTGTCGGAGCTGATAAAGAGCGCCGTTCCGAAAGGATCTGTCGAGCGCGGATCGCATCCGGCGAAACGGACGTTTCAGGCGATACGGATCGAGGTAAACGGCGAGCTTGACGGCATCGAGCCGGCGATACGCGCGGCCGTGGAAAGGCTGCGTCACGGCGGCAGGATCGCGGTGATCACGTTCCATTCGCTCGAGGACAGGATAGTGAAGCGCGTATTCGCGGAGCTGGAACGCGGATGCGTTTGCCCGCCCGATTTCCCCGTCTGCGTGTGCGGACGCACGCCGACTTTGAGGGCGGTACATAAAAAGCCGATCACGGCGTCTGACGCCGAGCTGTCGGCAAATCCGCGGGCGCGGAGCGCGAAGCTCAGAGTCGCGGAAAAGCTGTAACAATAAAGATCGCAGAAATAAAGAAAGGACAGGCCCGACATGACGAACGCGAGACGGCAGACAATTGGATACTCCCCGACATCGTCGCGGGCCGTATATCCTGCGCCCGATATGGCGACGGCGCGCCTTGTGGACAAGCTGCGCCAGCGCGGCGCGTCAAATCCGCAGATGGCGAGGGCGTCGTCGAGCGCGCTGATCGAGGACGAATACGAGCTTGCGGGCGGCGGCATGAGAGCCGAACCCGCGCCGAGATTCGACAACAATTACAGTCCGTATTCGAGCGTCAACGCGGAGGCGGTCGCGGAAGCGAGACGCCGCGCGGAGGAAAAAAAGCGCATGGAAGCTATGGCGGCGCGCGCGCGCGCCGCGTCCGCGCAGGCCGCGTCGCGCGTCATGACAAATACGCTGCCGGCGCCGAGACCGCAGAGCGCTGCGCATCCTGCGCCCCGCACCACCGCTGCGGCGGTCAAACGGCAAGCGGCAAAGCCTGTGCCGGCCCGCCGCTCATACGGCGAGGGACAGCTCGCAGAATCGGGACCGCGCGAGGTCGCGCAGAGACGCGTCCCGTTCCCGAAGCTCGCGATCGTGATCGTGTTTTTGTTCTTGGTTCTGTTTTTCATGGTTCAGGGATTCGTGCGCAATTATGAGCTGCGCCAGCGCGTCACGGAGCTGCAAGGTCAGGTCGCTGCGCTGTCGGAGCGCGAATCGCTCCTGAAGAGCGCGCTCGAGGAGCGCGACGATTACGGCTACATCGAAGAGCAGGCAGAGGCTCTCGGCATGGTGAAGGTCAACCAGATGCAGGAGCAGTACATAGACCTGTCGGGCGAGGACGTGATCGAGAATTTCGGCGGACAGGACGGGGAGCCGTCCACGTTCTCGACGATGCTGAGCGCAATCAGCCGGAGGCTGTCGCGCTTTCTCGGCGGCGAGTAATAATGAAAGGGACGCCGTAATAAAATAGATATGACACGAAAAGAGTAAGGAGTTCTCGGCTCGTTACTCTTTTTGAGGTAAAGGGGCGGAAATGCGCCGTCTGCGCGTTCCGATCCCGTAAGGGGGACATCGATGAACATCGGCAACACCATATCAAAGCGCGCGATATTCGTGCTTGTAATTTTCGCGGCCGCATGGCTGTTTTTGTGCTTTGTTCTGTTCAACCTCCAGATCAACTCGTATGAAGAATATCAGAACATAGTCATAAACCAGATAACGAAGGAAACGACCGTCAACTCGACGCGCGGCGATATCTACGACGCGAACATGAACCTTTTGGCCGGAAACAAGACGGTGTGGCTCATATTCATCTCGCCGCAGGATATAATCGACGCGATGAACGACAATTACACGGTGTTCACGATGACGGACGACGAAGACGAGCCGAACGCATACGGCATAGGTCTGCTCGCCGACGTCCACCGCACGAGCGATTATTACGTCTATACGGCCGCGGACGGGACGACGTCGTCGTATACGATGGATAAGCTGATAGCGAAGGGGCTGTCGGAGATCCTCGGCGTCGATTATGCGCGCGTACTCGAGCTGACGGGCAAGAAGAACAGATATTACGAGGTCGTAAAAAAGAACGTGGAGAAGGAGGACGCGGACCGCGTCCGCGCCTTCATCGACGAATACGGACTCGAGGAGCAGATATATCTGTCCGCAAGCTCGAAGCGCTATTATCCGAACGACACGCTCGCGTGCCATGTGATCGGATTCGTCAATTCGGACGGCGACGGCGTTTACGGCGTCGAATCGTACTATAACGACGTCTTGAAGGGCAGCTCCGGCCGGTATCTGACGGCGCGCGACGGAAACGGGAACGATCTTCCGACCGATTTTGAAAAATACAGCGAGGAGCAGGACGGACTCTCCGTCGTGACGACGATAGACCGGTATCTGCAATACGAGCTGGAGGGCGTCCTTTACGAGACGATGACGGAGAATAAGGCCGCGAACCGCGTCGCGGGCATCGCGATGGACGTAAAAACGGGCGCGATCCTCGCGATGGCGACGCTCGGCGGATACGATCTGAACGATCCGTACACGCTGACGGAGTATTATCAGTCGCAGCTCGACGCGCTCGAGCTTGATCCGGAGGGCGACGAATACAAAAACAAGCTGTCGGAGCTGCGCTTCACGATGTGGAACAACAAGGCGGTGACGGAGCTTTACGAGCCCGGATCGACGTTCAAGACGGTCACGACGTCGATCGCGCTCGAGCTTGGAGCCGTGAAGCTGTCGGATACGTTCCACTGCTCGGGCAGCGTCATGATAGACGGATATTCAAAGCCGATCTCGTGCGCAAAGACGACGGGACACGGAACGCTCGATTTCGCGGGCGCGCTCCAGCAGTCGTGCAACCCCGCGTTCGTCGCGATCGGCCTGCGGATAGGCCGCGAGAATTTCTACAAATATTTTCAGCAGTTCGGGTACGGAAAACGCTCCGGAATCGATCTGCCCGGCGAGGCTGTGACGTATTACCACGCCTACAAGGATTTCACGAACGTGTCGCTCGCAGTGTATGCGTTCGGTCAGACGTTCAAGGTCACGCCGATACAGCATATAACGGCGATCGCGGCGGTGGCGAACGGGGGCTATCTCGTGACGCCGCACGTCATGAAGGAGATCATAGATTCGGACGGCAACGTGATCGATACGTATGAGACGAACGTGGTCCGTCAGGTCATAAGCGAGGAGACGTCGCGGACAGTCGCCGCCATGCTCGAGGAGGGCGTCTCCGGCAACGGAGGCGCGAAGAACGCGTATGTGGCGGGCTATAAGGTCGCGGCTAAGACGGGAACGTCGCAGAAGCGCGATAAGCTCGGCCCGAACGGCGAGGATACGCTCAGGGTCGGCTCGTGCGTGGCGTTCGCGCCGGCGGACGATCCGCAGATAGTCGTTCTGATACTCGTCGACGAGCCGTCGGGCGGAAGTATGTACGGCTCCGTCGTCGCCGCGCCGTATGTGTCGAAATTCCTCTCGGTCGCGCTGCCGTATCTCGGCTTTGAGCCGCAGTACGACGAGGGAGAGGAAGCCGCCGTCGAGACGACGGTCGGAAAATACGTCAATCTCACAGTCGAGGACGCGAAGGCGCAGCTCGATAATAAGGGCTTCAAATATGTCGTCGTCGGAGAGGGCGGCGTCGTGACGGCGCAGTCGCCGGCGTCGGGAACGATCGTATCGGAGATCGCGAAGATCGTGATACTCTATACGGACGCGGACGCGTCCGTTCGCACCGTTACGGTGCCGAACGTCGTCGGAAAGACGGCGGAGGCGGCGAACAGGCTCATCATCAATAGCAGCCTCAACATCAGAGTCGAGGGCGCCGCCAATTTCACGAGCGGAAGCGGCGCGACCGTCATCGAACAAGTTCCGGCGGCGGGAGAGACGGTGCCGGAGGGTACTGTCGTTAAGCTCGTGTTCAGACATCTGACCGACATTTCGGATTAAGGAGGAAGCATACGAAGCTGTCGACGCTTTTAGGGCTTGCCGGCTGCACGGCGCCCGTGAAGGATGTCGAAATAACGGATGTGACCGCCGACAGCAGAACGGCGGGAAAGGGAAGCTTGTATATCGCGATACGCGGCGGAAGCACGGACGGGGAGCTGCATATCGCGGACGCCGCGGCGCGCGGAGCCGTCGCGGCCGTATCGGAGCGGACGCCGGAGGCGCCGCCGATACAGATAATAGAGACCGAAAACGCGCGCGAACTCGGGTGCCGCATAACGGCGGCATGGTACGGAGGGGACGAGACGGGACGGCCGCATAAGACGAAGCTGATCGCGGTGACAGGCACGAACGGCAAGACGACGGTTTCGTATATGCTGGCGTCGATGATGAAGGCGGCGGGATATTCGGTCGGGATCGTCGGCACCGTCGGCGCGCATATGGACGGCGTCGACTACGACGAGGGCGAATGCGCGTCGATGACGACGCCGTCGGCGGACGTATTTTACAGAATTTTATGGGATATGATACGGCGCGGAGCCGATTATATCGTGTTCGAGGCAAGCTCGCACGGGATCGCGCAGCACAGGCTGTCGGGACTGCCGCTTTTGGGATGCGTCCTCAAGGCCGCGATATTCACGAATCTGTCGCCGGAGCATCTCGACTATCACGCCTCGATGGAGGAATATTTCGGCGTCAAAGCGCGGCTGTTCTCTGATTTTGCGCCGGAGAAAAAAATAATAAACGCCACAGGCGAATACGGCGCGCGCCTGCTTGCGATGTATCCGGACGCGGCCGCCGTGGACGCGCGCGGCGACGGGGACGCCGCGTTCCCGTCGTCGATCGCGGAGCGTGGCTTTGACGGAGTCGATTTTATATACAATTCCCCGTCGGGATCGTTCCCCGTCCGCGTCGGCGCGCCAGGGCTTTATTCGGTTGAGGACGCGATTTTGGCGCTGACGTGCGCGATAGAGATCGGCGTCGACAGGGACAGCGCGGTCGCGGCGCTCGGCGATTTTCACGGCGTGCGCGGCAGGATGGAGCGCGTCGGCGGCTCGGGGGATGCGCAGCCGACCGTAATAATAGATTTCGCGCATACGCCGGCGGCGCTCGAGGGACTGCTCCGCTCCGTGCGGGATATCGCAGAGCGGCGGAGGATCACGGTCGTTTTCGGATGCGGCGGCGACAGGGATAAAACGAAGCGCCCCGTCATGGGGAAAATCGCCGCGGAGGGAGCCGATTTCGTCATCGTTACCTCGGACAACAGGCGCACGGAGCGCGCCGCGGATATAATCGCCGATATAATAGCCGGCATCCCGCGCGGATGCGAATACGCGGTCATCCCGAACCGCACCGAGGCGATCGAATTCGCGATATGGAACGCGGACGACGGCGATATCGTGATTTTGGCCGGCAAGGGACATGAAAGCTACGACGACGCGGACGGCGTCAAGCGCCCTTACGACGAAAGAAAGATCGCGGCCGACGCACAGCGGCTGCGGCGGATTATGCGCGGGGCGCGCCGATAAGCGGCCGAAAGTGATAAAATAAAGGAAAGGCACGGACTTGCGGACTTGAAACAGAATGGAAATAAAACGGATCCCGCATCCGAAAATATAATCGCGCTCGCGTTCGCGCTCGGCGCGGAAGAGATCGCGCGGGCTGCCTGTGGGGCGGCCGCCGCCGTCAACGGCGGCTGGGGCGGCGAATGCGCGTATCTTTCGACCGATTCGCGCGCGATCGTCGACGGCTGCATATTCGCCGCGATCGCGGGCGAGAATTTCGACGGCTGCGACTATGCCGCCGCGGCGGCGGAGGCCGGCGCGCGGATAATAATCGCGGAACGGATGCCGGACGGCCTCGACGGCAAAGCCGTCGACGTCGTGATCGTGAAGAATACGGTGCGCGCGCTCGGCGATCTTGCGCGGTACGCGATATCGAGATCTGGGATGAAGACGGTCGCGGTGACGGGATCGGTCGGAAAGACGACGACGAAGGAGTTCGTCGCGTCGTGCTTCTCCGTCAAGCATAAGACGCACAAAACTGACGGCAATAAAAATAATGAGATCGGACTGCCGCTGACGGCGCTTTCGGCGCAGGCCGACGACGAATACGGCGTGTTCGAGTGCGGGATGAGCGGACGCGGTCAGATCGAATATCTGTCGGGAATCGTGAATCCCGACGCGGCGATCATAACTAATATCGGCACGGCGCACATCGAGGCGCTCGGCAGCCGCGAGAACATAGCGCGCGCGAAGCTCGAGATCGTGAGCGGGATGAAGCCTGACGGCGTGCTTGTCATAAACGGCGACGAGCCGCTGCTTTACGGCGCGCGCGACACGCTCGGCGTCAAGGTCGTGACGGCGGCGATGCACAACAGGGACGCCGATTTCAGAGCCGTCAATCTGCGCCGCACGGCGTCGGGGACAGTGTTCGATCTGATCTACATGGGAAAGGTCGAAACTAATCTCGAAATACCGACGCTCGGCGCGCATACTGTGTACGACGCGCTGTTCGCGATCGCGGTATCGGTCGTTTGCGGACTTTCGATGGCGGAGATAAGAGTCGGACTGCGTTCGTACCGCGGCGTATCGATGAGACAGCGCATATACGGACTCGGCGGCATCACCGTGATCGAGGACTGCTACAACGCGAGTCCCGAATCGATGAGGGCGAGCATAGACGTGCTTGTCTCCGTCGCAAAGGAAAAGGGCGGACGCGCCGCGGCGCTGCTCGGCGATATGAGGGAGCTTGGCGAGCATTCGCGGCTTCTGCACGAGCAGATCGGAGTTTATGCGGCGAGAGCCGGTGTGACGGTGCTGTTCACATACGGGCAGATCGCGGAAAACATAGCGACGGCGGCCATATCGAACGGCGTCCGCGCCGAAAACGTCTACGTCAATCCCGACTGCACGAATCCCGCGCCGACGGGCGACATGATACTCGGCGCGCTCGCGCCGGGCGACGTGCTGCTCGTAAAGGCGAGCCGCGCCGTCGCGGCGGAGGCCGTCATCGAATACATGAAAGAAAAAACGGAAAAGACATCGAAGCGCTGATTTGCGGCGGGAACAGGAAAATCTCGGTATGCAGACAAATCTGAAAATAATGGCGGGCATCTCGGCGGCGGCGGCGTTTATCCTGACCGTTTTGATCTCCCGCATCGTGATCCCTATACTGAAAAGCCACAAAATGGGACAGAAGATACTCGATATCGGCCCGCGCTGGCACAAATCGAAGGAGGGGACTCCCACGATGGGAGGCATCTCGTTCATATTCGCCATGACGGTCGTGATCACGGTCGACATCGTGATCCTTTCGCTGTGGCTCGGACGCGTGCCGACGGCGCTCACGGCGACGTTCGTGTACGCGCTGTTCTGCGGCTTCATAGGCTGCATCGACGACAGCGCCAAGCTCCGCAAAAAGCAGAACGAGGGGCTGACGCCGATACAGAAGCTCGTCCTGCAGTTTGTCGCGGCGGGCGCTTACATAGCGGCGCTGGCGGCGTTCGGCTGCATAAAGGATTCGCTGTGGATACCGTTCGTCGGCAGCATCGAGGGACTCGGGATCGCGTACTATATCCTGCTTGCGATACTTGCGGTCGGGGTGATGAACAGTGTCAATCTCGCCGACGGCATCGACGGGCTATGCTCGTCGGAGACGCTTGCCGTGTCCGTGTTTTTCATCCTTGCGGGCGGCGTCAAATACGCGGCGTCCGGCGAGATATCGGGCGGACTTCTGGCGCTCGGAGCCGTGACTGCGGGCGGTATGCTCGGGTTCCTCGTCTACAATTTCCATCCGGCGCGCGTGTTTATGGGCGATACAGGTTCGCTCTTCCTCGGCGGGATCGTGATGGGCGGCGCGCTCATGATGGATTTGCCGGTACTCGTCATCATTTACGGGTTCATCTACATCATCGAATCCGTATCGGATATAATTCAAGTCGTATATTTCAAGCTCACGCACGGAAAACGCTTTTTCAAGATGGCGCCGATACATCATCATTTTGAAAAATGCGGCTGGGGCGAGATCAAGATCGTTGTCGTATTCACGATATGCACGCTGGCGCTGTGCGCGCTTTCGTATATAATGCTTCCGGCGCTGTCGGAAATATACGGGATATGACGCGGACGGCGTATTATAAAAAGCGGAAGGGAGGTCACCTTTAATGAGTCCGGACGAAAGAAAGCCGTCGGGCGGCGTTACGCTGCCGCAGCGCCGCGCAAAGGGCGCGGCGGAGGCGCCGCTCGTACCCGCAGGGCAGGCAGAGAGCCGCGAAAAGAAGCGGCGCGAGCCTGAATATATAAGAATAAAGACGTCGCCGGACAGAATTCTGATGACGCTCGTTCTTGCGCTCGTCTGCATCGGCTCGATAATGGTGTTCTCGGCGAGCTATCCGTATGCGATCGCGCAGAATCTCGACAGCTATTATTATGTGCGCCGTCAGATCATCTTCGTCGCGCTCGGCCTTCTCGGAATGACGTTCGCGATGCGGGTGCCGTATGACAAATACAAGAAATTCGCGCCGCTTGTATACGGCGTCGCGGCTGTGCTGCTCGTCGTCGTGCTGTTCATAGGCAAATCCGAGGGCGAGGCAAAGCGCTGGATAAGCATCGGCGGCGTATTCACGATACAGCCGTCGGAGATAATGAAGATCGGACTCGTTCTGATGCTGGCCCGCTATGTGGGAAAATACGCGGAATACATGGCGAAGGGATCGGGACTGAAGCTGCGCTTTTTATACGGGACGCTGTATCCGGCGTTCATAATTTTCCCCGCGTGCGCGCTCGTCCTGCTCGAAAAGCATCTGTCCGGCACCGTGATCCTGTTCGCGCTCGGCGTAATTGTTCTGTATATAGGCGGCACAAGCGTGCCGCTGACGGGACTGACATACGGTGCCGTATGCATCGCGGGCGCGGCCGCATACATACTGAAAAACCCGTATGCGCTCAAGCGCTTAACGACGTTCACAGATGAAAACGCAAATAAGCTCGCCGAAAAGTGGCAGACGACGCAGGGACTTTACGCGATCGGCTCCGGCGGGCTGTTCGGACTCGGACTCGGTCAGTCGAGGCAGAAATTCAGCTACGTTTCCCAGCCGCAGAACGACTTCATATTCACGATCTGGTGCGAGGAGACGGGCTTCATCGGAGCCGTCGCGGTGATCGCGCTGTTCGCGGCGCTTCTGTTCCGCGGATTCACGGTCGCAAGACGCGCCCCCGACGTGTTCTCATCGCTGACTGTGTACGGGATCATGAGCCATATAACGCTTCAGGCGATACTGAATATCGGCGTTGTGACAGATACGATTCCGAATACGGGCATATCGCTGCCGTTCTTCTCATACGGCGGCTCGTCGCTCATAATGCTGATGGTTGAAATGGGTATCGTGCTGTCAGTTTCGAGGCATTCGCGGCAGCAGAAGCTGTAGGAACGGGCGCATCGCGGGTCCTGATCCGCAAAAACTTTCACTGACGAGGAATCTATGAGAATACTTATGACGGGAGGCGGGACGAGCGGACACGTCAACCCCGCCTTGGCGATCGCGGAGACGGTCGCGCTTAACGAATCCGGCTCAGAGATCGCGTTTGTGGGAACGCCGCGCGGCATCGAGAATAAGCTCGTGCCTGCGGCGGGATACGAGCTTTATCACGTCGACGTGCGCGGCATCCGCCGCTCGCTGTCGCCGGCGAATCTGCGCGCCGCGTATCTGGCCCTGACCTCGCCCGGCAAGGCGAAAAAGATAATAAAGCAGTTTAGGCCCGACATCGTGATCGGGACGGGGGGATACGTGAGCTGGCCCGTCGTGAAGGCGGCGCAGCAGATGGGGATCCCGACCGTGCTTCACGAATCGAACGCGTACCCGGGCGTCGCCGTCAGGATGCTGGCGCGCGGCGCGGACCGCGTGCTTCTGAATTTTGCCAAGACGGCGGAATATCTGAGCGGCTGCGATCCGGATAAGCTCGTCGTCGTAGGCAATCCGCTGCGCGCCGGATTCACGCCCGATTCTGATAAGGCGGCGGCAAGGCGCGCGATCGGAGCCGACGGATACGAAAAGGTCGTTTTGTCATACGGCGGCAGCATGGGGGCGCAGTACGTGAACGAGGCGGTCCTGTCCATGATGCGCGACTTTACGTCGCATCATCCCGAGATACTGCACACGCTCGCCGTCGGCTCGATAGAATGGGCTGACGCGAACGCGATGTTCGACAGATACGGACTGCGCGGCGTCCCGAATCTGCGCCTTGTCGAGTACATATACGATATGCCGGCAGAGATGGCGGCGGCCGATCTTTTGATCTGCCGCGCGGGCGCGATGACGATATCGGAGGTGGCGGCGATGCGACGTCCGGCGATATTCATCCCGTCGCCGAACGTGACGGAGAATCATCAGTACAAAAACGCGCTCGTGCTGGCGGAGGCCGGCGGCGCCGTCATAATCGAGGAAAAGGATCTCGACGGCGGCAGACGTCTCACAAGCGAGGCGTCGGCGCTGCTCGCCGACGACGAGCGCAGGCTCAAAATGCAGGAAATTGCCGGAGGATTCGCCGTGACGGACGCGAACAAGCGCATATTCGGCGAGATAGAAAAGCTCGTACACGGGAAAAGAAAACTGTAATCGGAGGAAGTGCTGTGGCTGCGCGCGGCGAACGGAAACGAAAATTCAATATCGCCGCGTATACGGAAGGGCTGACTCCGGACGAAAAAGCGAAGCTTTATAAGCTATTGCGTCAGACAAAGTTCCGAAAAAAATCGGACGCGGCGAAGGAAAGGGAGATCGTAAGACTTGTAGGCATTGTGACGAGCAATTCGGGGCGGCGCGAATACGAGGACGTATTCGCGCACAACGTCACGGTCACGAACAAGCACGAGAAAAGACGCCGTTTCAAGGCGAGATGGAAGCTATACACATTTTTCATCGTCGGCGGAGCCGTGCTGCTTTTGGCCGGATATCTGCTTTATTCGTATGTGCTTGTGATCGACCGCGTCACGGTGACGGGCTGCGAGCGGTACTATGACGGCGACATCATCGAGGCGAGCGGGATCAGGATCGGCGAAAAGCTGCTTTCGCCCGCGATCGACGAGGACGATGTCAGCCGCGCGATCATAAACAGATTTTCATATGTGAAGGAGGTGCGCGTACACAGGCGCATCCCCGACACGATCGAGCTTGAGCTTGTGTCCGAGGAACCGGTGTTCGTCTCGGAGCTGTACGATATGTACGTTCTTCTGTCGCGTGATATGAGAGTCCTCGAATTCAGGCGGACGGAGCCGGACGGCGACTACATAAAGCTGAAGCTGCCGCGCATACGCGAGGCCGTCGAGGGGCGCGAGATCGTGCCGGAGGACGACGTCATCGACGTGATCAAAACGGCGGCGGCCGCCGTTTTGTCCGAATCGATGCGGGACCGGACGACGCTGCTCGACGTGTCGGACAGGTTCAACGTCTGCATCGCCTACGGCGGCAGGTTCCGGCTCGAGCTTGGAAACGTGAGCGATATCGAGATCAAGCTGACGCTCGCGTTCGAGATAATGAAGTCGGAGAACTTCGCGGGAGGCAACAAGGGGACCATATATCTCTCCGATATCGGAATGCCGAGCGCGATCGTCGACAACGAGGTAGATCTTGACTGGTGAGACGCCGAAAATCGAAAAAATCCGAAAATTTCGGCGCAAAATCGCAGAATTCCCGAATTAAAAATGAAAAGATGTATTGCAAAATCGGAAAAAATATAGTATTCTATATATAATGGTATCAGTGTAAGTGCGCGTCGGATAAAAATCCGCCGACCGCAACGGAAAGGGTAAATGTATATGGCATTTGAACTTGATGATAACTTTGAAAGCGGCGTAAATATCAAAGTCGTAGGCGTAGGCGGCGGCGGCGGAAACGCCGTGAACAGAATGATAACCTCGCACATCCGCGGGGTCGAATTCATCTGCATCAATACGGACAAGCAGGCGCTTCTCCATTCAAGCGCGCCGAACAAGATCCCGATAGGGGAAAAGATCACGAAGGGTCACGGCGCGGGCGCCGATCCCTCCATCGGCGAGCAGGCGGCTGAGGAGAATCTTGAGGAAATAAAGAACGCGCTCAAGGATGCCGATATGGTGTTCATCACGACCGGCATGGGCGGCGGAACAGGCACGGGCGCGGCTCCCGTAGTGGCGCGCGCGGCAAAGGAAATGGGCATACTTACGGTCGGCATCGTGACGAAGCCGTTCTCGTTCGAGGGCAAGCGCCGCATGACGCAGGCCGAAACGGGCATCGAGAATCTGGCGCAGTTCGTGGATTCGCTCGTCGTTATCCCGAACGAACGTCTCGCGCAGGTATCGGAGGCGCGCATCACGCTGATGAATGCGTTCGAGATCGCGGACGACGTACTCCGCCACGGCGTACAGAGCATATCAGAGCTTATCAACGTTCCGGGACTTGTCAACCTCGACTTCGCGGACGTGTCGTCCGTCATGAAGGACGCGGGACTCGCTCATATGGGCGTCGGCGAGGCTACGGGCAAGGACAAGGCCGAGATGGCGGCGAAGGCCGCGATCAGCTCGCCGCTTCTGGAAACGTCGATTGCGGGCGCGACGGGAATACTCGTATCGATCACAGGCTCGCCCGATATCGGACTCGACGACGTCATTCAGGCGTCGACGATGGTATCGGCGGAGGCGCATCCGGACGCGAACATCATCTGGGGTGCGAACTTCGATCCCGAGCTTGAAGATAAAATGAAGGTCACCATCATCGCGACGGGATTCGCGAAGAAGGACGATCCGAAGGTGCAGCGCCATGTTGCGCCGACGTCGGCGGTAGGCGGAAAGACGCAGACGCAGTCTGCGGCGAAGCCGGAGCCGCGCGTACAGGAGCGCAAGCCCGAACCCGTCAAGGAGGAGGAGCCGTTCGTCGGCGACGACATTTACGCGTCGCAGCGCAGTGCATCTCAGCAGCAGCCGGTCGAGAAGGAGAAGGATTTCGTCAGCTCCGGCGGCGACGACGTGCTGTCTGACGACGATTTCGACGATCTGATGAACATATTGCGCAAAACGCGCAATAACGGCGGCGGCAATAACGGCGGCAGACGCTATTGATGAAGCAGAACGGGGACGCGAAAGCGTCCCCGATGTTTGTGTATTTTTTGAAAAGGGATATAGCAAGGTTATTCTTTCGCGGTACGCGCCATTACTAATCTAAAACTTTTGCAAAGTTCAAAAAGAGTTAAGGGTCTCTTTGCCGGCCGGCAAAGAGACGTGCGCGCAAAGGATTTTCCTTTGCGATTCTCGCCATTCATTTTCACAGACTTTATAAAGTTTTTAAATTATGTTAAGGGCCTCTTTCTCGCAAGAAAGAGGCCCTTAACGATCCCGAAAGAGGCTCCCGTGTGGCGTCGATTCCGCTCCAGTCGGCGGAAAGAATCGCTCGGGGCGTAAACCGCGATATCATTTTGGCAAACAGTTTCGTGCCTCCGCGCGGCGCGTCGAGATCGAGGCGATTCTGTCTTGGTTAATCGATTCCTGACAGCGTCAGATTTCGCTCGTGTCGTGCGAACAGCTCCGCTGCACAAGGAGATACGAGACGGTTCGCACCGGTTGGCGCGCAGTTTTGTGCATCCGTGAGGGTTTATTTCAGTGCGAACGCGGGTTTGTGCTGGCAAAGGTGATAGGGCGGCTTCGCGAACGGGTCGAGATGGAGGCGTCAGCGTCGTGGTTAATCGATTACTGAGATGGCCAGATAATCCTCGCGTGGTGCGAATAAAGGGGTCTCACAAAGGGAAACAACAGATTCGCTTTGGTGGGCGTAGATAGAACAGGGCAACCAGCGATTGATTGCTTTTTCACCAAGGAAACGGGCGACGCGTTTCTTTTCTTGAGGGTGTACGAGGGAGGTTCTTTTCTTTTCCAAAGTAAAGAAGCTCATTCACGAATGCATTGTTTATATTACGCCTACGCAACATAGGAAAAATAGTATCCATAGAATAGTAAAAGTGATTGGAAGTAATAAATCAATTTTAAAACGGGATATTCTCATATTATGTTTCACGTGCTTTTTCTTATTAACTTCTTTTCTGATTGCTCTATTATGAACATAGATATCCACTGTTAGAAAAGTATTTTTGCCTTTTGAATTACTTTTTTTATTTTTCTTCCTAAGAAGCTGTATCTCTTCTTCATTTATTGTCAGCTCATATAGCTTGTAAAAATAATAATCTACAATAATTGTACGAACCCGTATAATTCTGAACCAAATATACCATAGCTGGAAAAGTGCAATAATCACACACGCACATTCAAGTATTTTATGTTGCATTAAACCAGCTGCCACAGCCAGCAAAAATGACTGTGACGCAATCATATTCGATCTGTATGACTGCACATTTGCTTCAAATACACTCCATCTCTCGTCCATAATTAAATCCTTTCTAAATTTATAGTTTCTTTTAGCGGTCAAATAAAAATGGCATCTCCTCACCTCACGTCGCTCTGGAACGCAACGGCGAGGCCGAGTATTTTCACGCCGTCGAGCTCGTTTTCGGAGTAGATCATATCCTGATACGCCGGATTCTCCGGCTTGAGGATCAGAAGATTTTTCTCGCGGTAGTAGTAAACGCGCTTCAGAGTCGCCTCGTCGCCGATTATGACGGCGGCGATCTGCCCGTTCTCGACCATGTCCTGACGGCGCACGAAGACGATGTCGCCGTCAAGGATGCGCGCGCCCGTCATGCTGTCGCCCTTGGCGCGCAGACAGAAATCTGCCTTCACGTCGGTGCCGGCGAGAATGTAGCTCTCGTGTTCCTCGCCCGCATATACAGGCTCGCCGCACGCGATGCTCCCGATCAGCGGTATCCGACGCATCTCGATCGGAAAAATGTTGTCGAAGGCGGATATATCGACGCTGCTCAATCCGCGCTCCATAGGCACGTCGTAGCCCGTCAGCCACGCGGCGTCGACGCGAAGCGTCTCTGCCAAAACATACGTCCGCGTCTGCTTCGGCTTGAACGCGCCGGACAGATACTGACTTATCGCAGACTTGGGAATATCGGTTTTATCGCACAACTCTGTCGCAGTAATGCCGCGCTGCTGCATCGCATATTTTAGTCGGCTTGCAAAAATATTGCTCATTTCATAACACCTCAAATCGCATTATAATAAATAAATTATAATTACACGGTTTGGATTTGTCAAGATATTTCTGAAATAAGTTCAGGATTTATAAACTCATTATTGACAAATTCAAGCTTTCGTGGTATAATATGTTCAGCTATTCTGAATATCAAAGCGGCAGTGAATCCTGACACGATTGACCGCAAGAAGAGCGGACGCACAGCGACTTTTGCAGAATTGTACTGCAATAACGACCGAACGTCTGATTTTGCGTCGATAGTGTCAGCGATTATTTTTCGCGAGAAGTTCAGATTATCTGAATTATATGTCAGACTGGCATCATGAAGAAGGATAAGCAGAAGGAGGTCGCATCGTCCGCAAGTACGGACGGTGTCGAGACAATAAGCAGCTCCGCCATAACGGCGGAGGAAATCCCGCGCTTCTGTATTGAGACAGTCACAAAGGAGGTTATGATCTAACAGTAAAGAAAATGAAAGTCCGTCCGCGCGCTTCAGCTGCCGGACATAAGAAACTTACAGCGCCGCTTATTTCCGGTGCTGCACAAGGCGGGCGGCCTTTGTACAAGCTTGAGTTGAAAATACCAAACATGGAGGACAAATGACAGACACAACCAAAATCATAAAATCCGACGTGCAGAATAAGCGCGTCGGAACTGCGATAGTCGCCAAGCAGGGCGACGCAAAATCGCGCTATGTGCGCGTTACGATGTGTCGGGACGGCATCGAGATGCCGGTCCCGCAGTCGGCGGAGGTGATCATAAACGCGGCGCGGCCGGACGGGAGGTCAAAGGCGTTTTTTTGCACCGTCAACAGCGACGGCACGGTGACGGCGCCGCTGACGGGATGGATGCTCGAATGCGCGGGCGTTCTGAAATGCAGCATCTCCGTTCTCGGAGAAGGCGGGGAGAAGCTCACCTCGACGACGTTCTTCGTCGACGTCGAGCCGGCCGAGTTCGGCGGCGGCGCTGAGGAGGACAAAACTCTCGACGTGCTTGCGAAGCTCGTCGTCGAGTGCCGCAATGCGATTTCGGAGGCCGGCACGGCCGCCGGAGCAGCAAGCGCGGCGGCGGGAGCGGCGTCTGCGGCGGCAGGCGCGGCGAATGAAGCCGCAAAGGCGGCGAACGCAGTCGCCGCCGCCAAGCTCGATAAGTCCGCAGTTGTACAGACGACGGGACAGTCCGCCGATAAAGTCATGTCGCAGGGTGCGGTGACGGAGGCGATAAAGGCGGGAGACACGCAGGGCGTGAATCTTGTACTCGGCAGCGACGTGGAGTATACGAACGCCGAATACTTGATACATACTTATACACTGACGGAAGACTTCCGGCTCGGCGAGACTTACACAGTGACGATATGGGGTAAGCTGGGTGAGGGGAAAGACGCGTTCGTTCCGTATTTAGCAGGGGGCTTTAACAACCTTGGCGAGATGAATACGATTGCAGACGGCGTATATAAAGTGACTGGAAGCATCCATTCATGGTACCAAAATAGCACTTTTCCAAAAACCGTTTTGCGAATATATGCGTCACCGACATCCGTTGCCGCTGCGAGTACTATCACCAAAATCAAACTCCAATATGGCGCTGTCGAAAGCCCCATCTGGACGCCAGCGCCCGAGGATATTGTGACAACAATGACAAATCAGCAAAAGCTCGTGCGCGATATCAAGAACGCTATTGCGACTGGTGAGGCGAACATGACGGACGTGCAGCTCGCGCTCGCCGAGATATATGAGATGCTCGTGTAAAGGGGGTAAACGCGAATGGTGAAGATATACGTTGAGCTGATAAAAAAGGGGCTGAGGACGGTAGAGGACGTGCCGGAGAGGATTTGAGAGCAGGTGAAGAAGCTGCTCACAAGCGAAAGGGCGGACAAGGAATGAAGCATATAATTCTCACATTTTTCGGCGCCAAGACGTGGGAGCGATTATTGGGGTGAAGTCCTTTTGCAGCAAAATATAAGATTTTACTTGCCCCGCGCGGCGATATGTGCTAAAATATAACAAAAGGTCCCGCGCGTCGCGCGGGACATAACGCCATGATGCGAAAAGGACAGAACAAATGCTATCAAGCGTTTACAGCGCCGCCATACAGGGCATCGACGGCTATATCGTCACGACAGAATGCAGCGCGGCTAAATCGCTGCCGTCGCTCGAACTCGTCGGTCTGCCCGACACCGCCGTCCGCGAGTCAAAGGAGCGCATACGCGCCGCGATCGAAAACAGCGGATTTAAATTTCCCGAGCTTGCCTTAACGGTGAATCTGGCGCCCGCGGACAAGAAAAAGGAGGGTTCCGCCCTCGATCTTGCCATATTGACCTCGATTCTGCACGCCGCAGGCGTCATACGCGAAAAGGCCGATCTGCACGGGAAATGCTTTTCGGGCGAGCTGTCGCTGTCGGGACAAATTCGTTCCGTGCGCGGCACGCTCTGTATGTGCGCGGCCGCAAGAGAGGCGGGCATCACGGAGTTTTATACGTCGCCGGAGAACGCGCCCGAGGCCGCCGTCGTCGACGGCGTCGACGTTTACGCGGTGCCTGACGTCAACACGCTCGTCGATCACTTAAACGGCGTATCGGCGCTGACGCCGCTGAAGCCTGACGCGATGCCGGACGCGGAGGGGGTCTCGGAGGCGCTCGATTTCGCCGATGTGAAGGGACAGACGCGCGTCAAGCGCGCGCTCGAGATCGCGGCGGCGGGCGGACATAACGTGCTTTTGATCGGCCCGCCCGGCACGGGCAAATCGATGCTCGCAAAGCGTCTGCCGTCGATACTTCCGCCGTTGTCGTTTGAAGAATCGCTCGAAACGACGAAAATACATTCCGTCGCCGGAACGCTTCCGGCCGGTGTCGGACTCGTAAGGACGCGTCCGTTCCGGTCGCCGCATCATACGATGTCGGCTCCGAGCCTCGTCGGCGGCGGCAAGAATCCGATGCCGGGCGAAATATCGCTCGCGCATAACGGCGTTTTGTTCCTCGACGAGCTGCCGGAATTCAATAAGCTCGTGACAGAATCGCTGCGCCAGCCGCTCGAGGATCGCAGAGTCACGATCACAAGGGCGAACGGACGCGTTACGTATCCGTCCGCGTTCCAGCTCGTATGTGCGATGAATCCGTGCAGATGCGGCTATTACGGCCATCCGACGCATCCCTGCACCTGCTCGCAGAAGGATATACACGCATATCTTTCCAAGATAAGCGGCCCGCTTCTCGACAGGATCGATATACAGATCGAGGTGCCGTCGCTGTCGTTTTCGGAGCTTTCGGAGCCTGATCCGAAGGCGGAGACGTCGGCGGAGATCAGACGACGCGTCGTTAAGGCGCGCAAATTCGCCGCCGACAGGATGGCGGCGCTTGCGGACGAGCAGCCCGACGGCGACAGTCCCGCGTGCGGTGTGCGCTGCAACGCCGATCTGACGCCGCGTCTGATAAGGAGGTTCTGTGTCCCCGACGAGGGCGCAAAGCGCATACTCGAGGGCGCGTTCGGCAAGATGGGGATGTCGGCTCGCGCATATGACAGGATTTTGCGCGTGGCGCGGACGGTCGCCGATCTCGACGGCTCAGAGGCGATCGGCGCGCGTCATGTCGCCGAGGCGGTGCAGCTGCGGTCGCTCGACAGAAAATACTGGAACTGACAAAGGACGCGCCGCGTCCCGATCCTGCAAAATTGAAGGAGAGGCGCGACCTTTGTGGAAAACCCCGTGAAAGTCCGTAATATATCAACATTTTCAACAGCGGGGGCTGTGGAAAACCCGCTCAAAAATGTGTAACGGAGGCATATTTTGTGAAAGAACTGCATATAATGAATCCCGTCGCTGGAAAGGGACGCATACCGGCGGCGTCAGAGCTGTCGGGAGAGGTACACGTCACCGCCGGCGTCGGCGACGCATACGAGTATGCGAAAACCTGCGTAAGCGAGGATCGCGATCGATATGTGATCCGCGTTTACGGCGGCGACGGAACGCTGCACGAGGTCGTAAACGGCGTGCTTGACGCCGGCGCGGGCAGCCGCGCCGTCGTCATTCCCGTGCCGACGGGGACGGGGAACGATTTTGAGCGCATCACGTCCGGACACAGTGACGCTTTGCGGTGCGACGTCATAGAATATAACGGTACGCACGCCGTCAACGAGCTTAATATGGGATTCGATACGGATTCCGTCGTAAATACGGCGGCGTTTCGCCGTATGCCGCTTGTGAGCGGCAGTCTCGCGTATATCCTCGGCGTCGGGAAAGCGCTCATAAATAAGCGTTCGACGGAGCTTTCCCTGACGGTAACGCTGGGGAGCGGCGAGATCGAGACGATGGAGGGGCGGTACCTGCTCTGCCTTTTGGCGAACGGGAAATGGTACGGGGGCGGATTCATGGCCGCGCCGACCGCCGATATCGCCGACGGCGAACTCGATCTGATCCTCGTCGGCGACGTGAGCCGCCGGACGTTCATCAGTCTTGTCGGCAAATACAGGGCGGGACGCCATCTCGACTGCGAACGGCTGAAGCCGGCTGACGGACTCGAGGATATTTTGACGTTCCGGCGCTGCCGCGCCGTCAGGATCGAGGGCGTCGGAAGATTCTCCGCAGACGGGGAGATCTACGACGCCGGAGGCGTCATAGAGGCGCGCGTGGTCCCGTCCGCGATCGGAGTTTCGGGCGTGCAGTACACGGAAACTGTATAGGGGGATCATACATATGCACAAGATATTCGATCTGCACAGCGATACGGTGCATAAAATAGAAAAAACGGGCTTCCGTTCGTCGCCGGAGGCGCACTGCGATCTTTTGCGGCTTAAGGACGCCGGATACGGACTGTGCGTCATGGCGTCGTTCGTGGACGCGGGGCGCAGCGACGATCCGTTCGGCGACTGCGTCTCTTACATAGAGCGGCTGCGGGGCGAAACGGAGAAAAACGGCGATATTGCCGCGCTCGTCGCGAGCGCGGACGATCTCGAGCTTGCAGCGGCGAGCGGCAAGGTGGGGATAATGATATCTGTCGAGGAGGGCGGCGTTGTGGAGGACGATCTTGACCGCGTTGCGGAGCTGGCGAGGCTCGGCGTGCGGATCATGACGTTCACATGGAATTACGACAACGATATATCGGGCTGTGCGCATATGTCGAACGATCGCGGGCTTACGGATTTCGGATGCGAATTTCTCCGCGCGCTCGAGGACGCGCGCATAACGGCGGATGTGTCGCACCTGTCGGACGCGGGATTCTACGATGTGGCACGGCTCGCGGGGCGTCCGTTCATAGCGTCGCACAGCAACGCGCGCGCCGTCTGCGCGCACGGGAGGAATCTTACCGACGATATGATCCGCATTATAGGTCAAAAGGGCGGCGTCGTGGGACTCAATTTCTGCGCCGATTTTGTCGGCGGCGGCGGGGGGCTTGAAATGATGTGCCGTCACGCGCGCGAGATCGCGGACTGCGGCGGCATTGAAGCCGTGGCGCTCGGCGGCGATCTTGACGGGATCCCGACAAATCCCGCCGTCAGGGACTGCTCCCAAACGCCGAGGATGGCGGAGGCTCTTTGCGCGTTCGGATTCACTCCGCGCGAGGTCGACATGATAATGGGCGGAAACGCCGAGCGGTTTATTCGCGGCAATATGTGAGGGGCGGGGTTCCACCCCGAAATCCGCGGGGGGGGGGTTGAGCCGTGGCGGTACGCGCCAAGCCGCAGCTAAAACTTTTGAAAAAGGTTTTAGTCAAAGTTTTTCTTTTGCGATTCTCGCTATTTCCTAATCTACAATATTTTAAAGGCATTTTTCGATTGCTCAAGTCGAAAAAATCACCTAAAATCAATGTGAGTTACTACGTAATCACTCCGAAAAATAACGTGCGTGAATTCACAAAAGATGCACGAAACCGCGAAAAGCGCCCGAAAGGGCGCTTTTCGCTTATTCACTTCACCCCAATAATCGCTCCCACGTCTTAGCGCCGCAGGAGCCGTCGACGTCAAGGCCGCTCTCGCGCTGGAAAGCGCGGATCGCGGCGTCGGTCCGGCCGCCGCAGGAGCCGTCGATATCGAGGCCCGCGTCCGCGCGCATATTGAGAAGCGCCTGCACGGCCTTGACGTATTCGCCCTTGACGCCCTTTTTGACGACGGCGGCGCGTACATTCACGCGCTTCGCGTCCGCCGCGGGCAAGTCCCCGCCGAGCAGCGCCGCCACATCCTCACGCGCCGTCTGCATCGTTTTGCCGTAGCGGTCGAACCATTCGTAGACGTCGCTGTGATCGCTGCCGAGGCCGAGGCGATAACTGTCCTTGTGGCAAAGCACCGTCGGGACCGTGACGCCGTTATAGCTCGCCGTCCCCAGCGGATCGATGCCGTACATCCGGCACAGATACGCCGTCAGCTCGCACGCCTCGGCGTATATTTTCGCGAAATATTCGGGATCGTTCATGTCGTCCTCGCATATCTCGAACTGGATCCAGCCGTTGTTGCACGAGCCGTTTTTCCCGCTGCCGCACCCCCACGGCCTGAAATCCCACGGCATAACTTGAACTGACGCGACGTCCCCGTCCGCAAGCTTCCCGATCCACGCGTTCAATCCCGCCTGCCGCTCCTTGTGGTTCCAATCGTTGTTGTATCGATTTTTCCCGAGCAAAGCGAGCAGCCGCTCGCGGTCCGGCGCGTCGTCGTCGGGCTGCACGTACCGCTTCAGCGTCGGATTGTCAGCGCCCGTGCTGTGCCACAAGACGCCGCGCACCGTCATCTTTTTCGTGCCGCGGTAGCAGGTGCTTTGCGTCATCATGCACACAAGCGGCGGATTTGATTCACTGTATTTCATCGTCGTTTTTCCCCTTTTTGTTTAAGATATCGATCGCCTTCGCGATCGCGGCCGGAATCGGCACTCCCATCAGTCCCACGTTTTCGATGATGCTGATCGTTTCGTTCGCGATGAACGCGGTGATGACGCCGTCGCGGACGAAGCCTGTGCCGAGCGCGATATCGAGGCGCGCCGCGACAAGCACCACGAGCAGGATGCCGCCCTTGCGGCACAGTCCTTTCCAGCCGGCGCGGCTCTCGAGCGCGCCGCTTTCGGACTTTCTCGACTTGTGGAACACGCCCGCGACGACGAGTCCCGTCACATAGTCGACGGCCATGAATATGCACAGCGTCGCCGCCGCGGCGTCCCAGCCGCCGAACAGCGCGGCGATCGCCCCGCCGACGGCGCCGATAAATGTGAGAATTGCGGATTTCATTGATATTATATTACTTCCTTTCGTTTTATGTTTCGGACGGCGATCATATATTATATCACAAATTTCTGTGATTGTCAAGACAAAGCGCCCGCCCCGCCCGCGCCGATTTGATATTTCGACCGAAAAATGTCGATTTTATCGGCATTTTTCGGCCGCTTATAAATGATTGGCATATTGACATCGGCGGCGGTTTGTGTATAATTATCGTAGGCGGGTCGGTTTTCCGGTGCGCCGCGATCCGATAGGAGGACTATATAATGAAACAGAAACGAATCGCAACAATACAGGATCTCTCCTGCTTCGGCAAATGCTCTCTCACCGTCGCACACCCCATAATGTCCGCAATGGGACTTGAGGTCTGCCCGATCCCGACGGCGGTTCTTTCCACGCATACGGGCGGCTTTTCCGGCTGGACGTTCCGCGATCTCTCCGCCGATATCCCCGCCATAATCGCGCACTGGAAGCGCGAGGGACTGACGTTTGACGCCGTAAGCACAGGTTATCTCGGCTCCGTCGAGCAGATCGGGATGGTGTCCGATTTCTTCGACGCGTTCCCCGGAATGATAAAGATCGTCGATCCCGTGTTCGCCGACAACGGCAAGCTCTATACGGGCTTCACTCCCGAATACGCCGCCGAAATGACTAAGCTCTGCGGCCGCGCCGATATAACGGTGCCGAATCTGACCGAGGCGTCCTTCATGCTCGGCGAGCCTTACGTAGCCTCCGGCTACGACGAGGACTACATTCACGGCGTGCTGCGCCGTCTGTGCGCGCTCGGCTGCCGCATCGCGGTCGTGACGGGCGTCATCTACGATCCCGCACGTCAGGGCGCCGTCGCGCTCGACTCCGAGACGGGCGAATTCTTTGAATATTTCAACGAAAATATCGACGTCAGCTTCCACGGCACCGGCGATATATTCACCTCCGCGCTCGCAGGCGCCGTCACGCTCGGCAAATCGATGAAGGACGCGCTCCGCATCGCGGTCGATTACACCGTCGCGTCGATAAAGGTCACGATGCCCGACAAGGACGAGCATTGGTACGGAGTCAAATTCGAGACGTGTCTGCCGGAGCTGATAAAATCTCTTGACTGATCCGCAGTTATGTGATAGAATCATATAAAAGAAGAGCGTTTTTCCGCGGGGGAAGTTCGGTGAGATTCCGTCGCAACTGTCATTACCGTAATCGGAGCGCCGATGCGTCGGCGGCTCCCCAAGTCGGAATACCGGCGGGAGAACGAATATAGGCCTCGGAGCTTTTGGACAAAGAAAAGCGGCGCCGTAAAACATCCTCGCCGCAAAAGCGGCTTTGTCGTCATGCGATCAAACGCTCCCGCCCCGAGGCTGTAATACGCACCGCACATAACGTCCCGCCTGAGGCGGGACGTTTTATTATTATATAATATGAAAAGATACGACAAAAACGACGCGATCTCGATGCTGACGGAAAAAGCCCGCGAGCTTTCGCTTGCGGGCGAGGACAGGCTGCCGCGCCGCTCCGATTTCGACGCGGAATCAGTCGTCGCGATCAAATCGCATCTCGGCCCGTGGCCGAGGGCGCTCGAGGCGGCGGGGCTGAAGCCGCCGCGTCCTTATGACAGGCTCGAGAAAAACAGGCGTCGGCGCGCCGAATCGAGACGCCGCCGACGGGGGTGCGCCGATAATGTCCGCGGTGCGGACTCGGAATATAAGGAGGAAACAGAAAAATGAAGAATTTACTCAAACGATCGGCGGCGGCAGCGTTCGCCGTGCTTATCGCGGCCGCGCTCGCGCTGCCCGTATTTGCGGAGAATGCGGATGTGACCGTCTACGTCACGATCGCGAACGGCACGCTTTGCGCGGCGTGCGAACCCGTCGATGTCGTCGATCTCGACGCCGACGGCGTCTTTACCGTCGACGAGGCGCTCCGCGCCGCTCACGATAAGCTCTACGAGGGCGGAGCCGATGCGGGTTATGCCTCGGAGGAGACCGATTACGGCCTGTCGCTTTTGAAACTGTGGGGCGTTGAAAACGGCGGCGGCTATGGCTATTATGTCGACAATGCGTCCGCGATGAGCCTTTCCGATCCCGTCGCGGACGGCGATCACGTCGTCGCGTTCGTCTACACCGACACGGAAGCATTCTCGGACACGTACTCGTTCTTCGACGCCGCCATGCTCGAAACAAGCGACGGGACAGTGACGCTGACATTGTCCGCCGCCGGTTACGATGCGAACTGGTCGCCGATCACGACTCCCGTGGCGGGAGCCGTCATCACCGTTGACGGCGAGCGCACCGACGTAAAAACTGACGAAAACGGTTCCGCGACCGTTAATGTCGGAGAGGGGCGTCACATTGTCAGCGCCGTATCGGACGGGGAGACGCTCGTTCCGCCCGTCTGCGTCGTCGACGTCAAGACTGCGCCGCAGACAGGCTCCGACGCCGCGCTCCTGCTCGTGATCGCATCGTGCGCGATGGCAGCGGCAATTGTTTCGGGACGAGAAATAAAGCGTTAAAGCGTTGCAAAAACTGAGATTTTTCGCCTCCGCGCTCCTTATCATATTTGCGTTCGCGGCGATATCCCCGATCTTCGCCGCCGACACGGATACGCTCTATTCGATGATAGACGAGACGTTATCCGCGCTCGGGAAATCGGATCCCGCTGACTGCGGGTACGGCGACGAATGGATCGCGGTGGCGCGAATACGCGCCGGTTACGGCGTTGACGACGGATATGTGGAGCGCGTCGCCGATGCAATCCCCGATAATATTGGCGCGGTGGAGCGTCAACGCTGCGCGCTGACGCTTGCCGCCGCCGGAGGCGGCGGCATAGACGCGGTGACGATGACGCCCGATCTCACGATCGGGCGTCAGGGCATAATGTCGTACATCTACGGGCTGCATCTTTACAACAACGGCGTTTGCGGCTCCATGCCCCGCGGCGAGCTGATCGGGGCGATCCTCGAGCGGCAAGCCGCCGACGGCGGATGGGGAGTCCGCGCGGGAGCGTCCGACGCGGATGTTACCGCGATGGCGGTGACGGCGCTGGCGGGCGCTGGCGGCGGCGACGAGATCGAAGACGCAGTAAGCGCCGCCGTTTCGTTTCTCGCCTCGCGGCAGGGGGATGGCGGCGCGTATTCGAGCTACGGCGTCGAGAACGCCGAGAGCGCCGCGCAGGTCATAATTGCGCTCTGCTCGCTCGGCATCGATCCCGATCTCGATGAGCGGTTTTCGTCCGTGACCGCGTTTCTTGACGGCTTCCGCCTCGAGAGCGGCGCATATTGTCACGTCGCCGGAGGCGGCGAGAACAGGATGGCGACGGCGCAGGCGCTGACCGCGCTCGTATCGCTTCTCCGTCTGCGCGAGGGGAAATCGCCGTTTTATCTGTTCGCGGGCGACACGGACGATGATGCATCAGCCTCGACGATAGCAGAAACGGATGCGCCGACATCGGATTCAACAGCAGTTGAATCGGCGGCAGCGGAATCGGCGCAAGCCGATTCCCAGTCCAGCTTCGGAAGCGTGCATTTGAAGCTTCTCATCGCGGGGGCGATATTTCTGTCGGGCGGCGTCTGCATCGCGATCGCGTTTTTCAGCGGCGAGCGCCGTCCCAAACGGTACGCGGTCGTGATCGCCGTTTGCGTGATTTTGTCCGCGATCGTTTTTCTCTTGAGGATCGAGACGCCCGCGGAGCATTTTGCGCCCGAGACGGGCGCTGATTCCGCCGAGTCCGCCGGCGTCGTCGTGTTCTCGATCGATGCGACCGACGCCGGAGGCGGCGTCCTGCTCGCGCCGCGCGACATCGCGTTTCACGACGGCGACACCGTCCTCGATCTGCTCGACGAGGCCGCGCGCGCCGCATCCCTCACCGTGGACAGATCGTCCGGCTACGTGCGCGGCATCGCCGGCATCGCCGAATTCGATCACGGCGCCATGTCCGGCTGGACGTACCGCGTCAACGGCGTCGTTCCCCCCATCGGCGCCGCCGATTATCACGTCGCCGACGGCGACGTGATCGAGTGGGTGTATGTTAGGGGGGAATAGGGGCGCGTGAGCTGAACCGAGCGCTGGTGCTTGAAGGATGATGCGTGGCGCCAAATGTAAAGATATTCCTTTACAATTCTAACCATTCCCAATATAAAGCTTTTGCAAAGTTAAAAAAGTGTTAAGGGTCTCTTTGCTGGCCGGCAAAGAGATGCGAGAGCAAAGGTTGAGACTTTGCAATTCTATCGTTTGCTTTCTGCAAACTTTAGAAAGTTATTAAATTATGTTAAGGGCCTCTTTCTCGCAAGAAAGAGGCCCTTAACGATCCCGAAAGAGGCTCCCGTGTGGCGTCGATGTTATTAAATCGGCGGCAAAATTTGTTGGGGCGTAAACCGCGATGAGATGTCGGCAAAATTGATCACGCTTCCGCGCGGCGGGTCGAAAGCGATGCGATTCTGTCTTGGTTAATCGATTCCTGACAGCGCCAGATTTCGCTCGTGTCGTGCGAACAGATGGGATTCACAATGAGATACGCGACGGTTCGTGCCGGTTGGCGCGCAATGTCGTGCTTCCGTGAGTGTTTATGTCAGTGCGAACGCGGGATCGCCACTGCTAACAGCTCCCACGCGGACTGATTCGATTGCGCCGTCTGAAATGTCGCAACCAATCCGACGCTGGCAGCGACGGACATCGCACGCGCTCGGTGCGCGCAGGTGAGGTTGGAAGCCTACGGCACGTTATTGTTAGTGCGTCAATAGAGATTCTATTTCGATGTTGATGTAAAAACTCATATTGAAGAAAACTGCGCCCACCAAAGTGAACACATTATTATTTCTTGGATATTTGATTTGTTCGCGCGGCGATGGCACTTGCACGATTAAATCAACCGCCCCGCGAAGAGCTGTTCGCACACAGCGAACGCGCGTTGTTCTTTTGGAGAGGGGGTTTGGGGGAGGACCCTTTCTTTTGAAGAAAGGGCCCTCATCCCGAATGCGTATTTTAAGAAAGGGTCCTCATCCCAAATTGTCTCTTTGCAAGAAAAAGTCCTCATCCAAGACCGCATCTTTGCGCGAAAAGCTCCTCATCCCCAACCGCATCTTTGCAAGAAAGAGTCCTCATCCCAAGCAGTCTCTTTTCGCGAAAAAAGAAACTTAGATAAAGATAAAAATGTATAAATTTGCCAAAATGAACAGATGGAATCGCCCCGCGAGGCGTACAACGCGAACGGCCCCGATCATTTGATCGGGGCCGCGGCGTATTATGTATAGAAGTAGTTGTTCCCGACGCGGAAGCAGTATTTGCGGCTTCCCCAGCTCTTGCTGCTGTTCGCGGATTTGAAATACATTATATCCGAGTCGTAGAGATCGCCCGAAAGCACGCGCTTCGCGGCCTCGACCGCCGCGCTTGACGGCGTCGTTTTATCGATCTTGCCCGTGACCGTAAACTGACCCTTTGCATAGATGACGCCCTCGAGCGTATTCGGGAATTTACTGCTGCGGACCCTGTTGATGACGACGGTTCCGACCGCCCACATCCCGTCCTTGGAGCCGCCTCCGGCCTCGAGATAAATGAGACGCGCGAGCAGCTCTAAGTCCGCGTCGGTGTATTTCATCGCCGCGACCTTGATGCCGTTCGGCAGCTTATCGCCCTCGGTCGCGCCGCAGACCTTGCATCTCTTCGGCGACGACGTCGACGCCTCTACCCATGTATGGCCCTTCGCCTTGCCCTGCGTTTTGCCGCAGACCTTACAAATCTCCGGCGTCGTACACGTTGCGCTCTTCCACTGGTGGCCCTTCGGCTCGCCGGACGTTTGACCGCATACGGTACACGTTTTCGGCTTCGTACACGTAGCCGCCGCCCAGCTGTGCGGCGCGGGATCGCCCTCCGTTTCGCCGCAGACGGAACACATCTTCGGATGCTCGCACGTCGCTTCTATCCATTTGTGTCCCTGCGCGCCCTCGCCCATATAGCCGCAGATCGCGCACGCGCTCGGCTCGGTGCAGGTCGCACCCGTCCAGACGTGACCGTGCGCCGGTTCGCCCTCGAGGCCGCAGATCCTGCAAACCGCTGGCAGCGTACACGTCGCCGCGACCCATTTATGTTCATGCTCCGCCGTAAGCGCGACAGGCGTGACTGCCGCGAGCGGCTCCGCGCCGTCCGTTTTCGGCTGCGTCGTTTCGGGCGCGCCGCCGTCGACGTTGACGTTGAAGTTGAATACCTGCGCGCCTCCGTCGTCCTTTTCCTCGACTATGACCCTCTCCGGTTCCGTTCCGGCGTCGGTCGCGGCCGCCGCCGTTTCGTCGTCGGCGCGTCCGCTCATTTCCTCCGCGAACGAACGCATACCGGCTCCGGTGAAGTAGATCGCGAACACCATGACCGCAACGACGCAAGCCGCCGTCACGGCGAATTTTGCATTCAATCCGCCTTTTGATTTTTTCATGCGCATAACGGTCACCTCCTTTTTTAAAGATACGGGAAAAGCGTCTGTTCGCCCGACATCTCTCCCGCGACGGCAAAATATCCGTCAGTTACATATCATATGCGGTAAAACGATCTCGCGTTACAAAGCGCGATATCAGCCGCCTCGTCCGCGCCGACTCCCCAGAGCGACGCCAGCGCCGCCGCCGTATACGTCATATACGCGGAGCTGTTGATCTTTCCCCTGTTCGGGACGGGCGCAAGATACGGCGCGTCCGTTTCGAGCAGAACCGATTCGCGCGGTACAGCAAGCGCCGACTCGCGCGTCTTCTGCGCGTTTTTGTACGTCAGAACGCCGCCGAACGAGAACCGCATCCCCCACGCCGCATACTGCCTCGCCATCTCCGCGCTGCCCGAATAGCAGTGCATCATTATGTCAAGCCCGCGGAAATTTTTTAGTATATCGTACACGTCGCCGTGCGCGTCGCGGTCGTGGATCACGACCGGCATACCGAGTTCGCGCGCAAGCTCGAGCTGCGCCCAAAAATATTCGCGCTGCACCGTTTTGTTCGTGTCGGGATAGTGATAATCAAGCCCGATCTCGCCGATCGCGGCGACGCGTTCGCGCGCCGCCAGCGCGCGCACCGCGTCAAGCACCTCGTTCATGCTCTCGTACTTGTACGACTCCGTCGGATGTATCCCCACGGACGCGAATATCTGCGGTACATCGTCCCTGCCTGCCGACGACGCCGCAAGCGCTATGCTCGCCTCCGACGTTTCGATATCCGCGCCGGAATTTACGATGTATTCGACGCCCGCGCGTCTCGCGTCGCGAAGCGCCGCCTCCGCGCCGCCGTCGTATTCGCGCTCGTATCTGCCGTCGTCGTAGTGCGCGTGCGCGTCAAACAGACGCATTCTTATCTCACGCGCTCGCCGAGCGGCGTGTCGTCGGCGAGGAATACGACCCTCACCTCGTCCTCGCCGGACGCGAGTATCATGCCGCGGCTCTCGACGCCGCACAAGGTCGCGGACGCGAGATTCGCAACGACGATAACCTTTCTGCCGACAAGGTCCTCGGGCTTATACCATTTCGCGATGCCGGAGACGACCTGACGCTTCTCGTATCCGAGATCGAGCTGCAAGCATAAAAGCTTCTTCGCGCGCTTGACAGGCTCGCACGCGACGACCTGCGCCGTGCGCAGCTCGACGCCCATGAAATCGTCGATCGAAATCTGCGCGACGCCTTCGGGCTTCTCCGCCGCCTTTTCGGCCGATTTCTCTGCATTTGCGGCAGCCTCGCGCTCCTTCGCTATCCCGTCAAGGAACGCTTTTTCATCGATGCGCGCAAACAGCGGCGGCACTTCCCTCACCTCGCCGCCGACAGCGAGCGCGCCGAATTTCTCGATCGAATCATAATCGCGTTCGTCCGCCGTCTCGGCCCCGATCGCGTCGAGTATCGTTTCCGCAGACGCGGGAATGAACGGCACGAGCAGCACCGCCGCGATGCGGATCGCCTCAAGAAGATTATATATGACGCCGCCGAGCCGTTTATGATCCTCGTCGCCGCCCTTGTAAAGCGTCCACGGCGTCGTCTCGTCGATGTATTTGTTCGCGCGGCGCAGCGCGGTGAACACGCATTCGAGCGCGTCCGCGATGTGATATGTGAGCATATTGTCGTATACGCCGTCGACGGCGGATGCAAACGAAGCTTTCAGATCGCGGTCAAGCTCCGTTTCCGCGTCCGGCGCGGGGATCTTGCCGTCGAAGTATTTCTTCGCCATCGAGACAGTGCGCGAAACGAGATTGCCGAGATTGTTGGCAAGATCGGCGTTGTAGCGCGCGACGACGGACTCCCATGTGATGCTTCCGTCCTGCGCATACGGCATCTCGGACAGCGCGTAATATCTCACCCCGTCGACGCCGATCCTGTCGGCCATATCGTCGGCGTAGATGATGTTGCCCTTCGATTTCGACATCTTGTCCGAGCCGAAGTTGAACCACGGATGGCAGAACACCTTCTTCGGCAGCGGAAGTCCCTGCGACATTAAGAATATCGGCCAGTATATGGTGTGGAACCGCGCAATGTCCTTGCCGATGATATGGACGTCGGCGGGCCAGTATTTGTTGAATTTTTCGGGCTGGGAATCCCCGTTTTCGGGATCGTAGCCGAGCGCCGTTATATAGTTTGACAGCGCGTCGAGCCATACATAGATGACGTGCTTGTCGTCAAAGCTGACGGGGATGCCCCATTTGAACGACGAGCGCGACACGCAGAGGTCCTGAAGCCCCGCGTAGAGGAAATTGTTGAGCATTTCCTTGCGCCTCGATTCCGGCTCGATGAAATCGGGATGATCTTCAATATATTTGATGAGCGCGGGCGCGTACTTGCTCATGCGGAAATAGTACGCCTCCTCGACCTTGCGCTCGACGGGACGTCCGCAGTCGGGGCAGACGCCGCCCTCCGCCTGCGTATCGGTCAGAAAGCTCTCGCACGGCACACAGTACCAGCCCTCGTACTGTCCTTTGTAGATGTCGCCGCGGTCGTACATCTCCTTGAATATCTTCGCGACCGCCGCTTCATGGTAATCGTCCGTCGTGCGGATGAACCAGTCGTAGCTTGCGTTCATCCGATCCCACAGGGACCGAACGGTGCCTGACACCTCGTCGACCAATTGCTTCGGCGACCTGCCCTGTTTTGCCGCGAGAGTTTCGATCTTTTCGCCATGCTCATCGGTGCCTGTGCAGAAATACACATTCTGTCCGAGCTGGCGGCGGAATCTCGCTATCGCGTCCGTCATAATGACCTCGTAAGTGTTGCCGAAATGCGGCTTTCCCGACGCATACGCGATCGCGGTCGTTATATAAAATTTCTTGTTTTTGTAGTCCTCGTAATGATCTCTCACGATGATGAAACCTCCGGCAAAGAGCGCAGCGCGTCCCCTTATACAGAACGGATTATATCACTATGAGCCGTCAAATGCAAGCGGTTTTGCGTATGTTCACGGATTTTGAACCCTTATTTCGCCGTTTTCAGCGTCAAGTTCCGGTGTTTTCGCTCCACTTTTGCGCCAAAACAGCCTCCCGTCCGCATATGCAAGCTCGAGCGCGCCGCCGTCCTCGCCGAGCGCCTCCGCCGCGTATTCGCGCGATTTGATCCTCTTCGGCAGGCTGTATTCGAGCGGTCTGCATCTGTAATATTCCGTCGCGTCGAACTCGGACACGAACGCGCCCGCCCTTTGCACCGTGATCTTTATGCATTCCCCGTCGCAGACGATGCGCTCGCCGAACGCAGTCACCGTCCCCCTCATCGAATACGTGATCGCGTCATCCGCCGCCGTTTCCGATACGATCACCGCGCCGCCCAAGCCGTGATCGGCGGCGAATTCGAGCGCCGAGGCGCGGCACGTCTCGCCGTCGCGCATCTCGGCGCATCCGCGCCTGTGTACGTACATACGCAAAAGCCGCGCGCCCGCGCGCGTCACATCAGCCGCGGCGTTGGTGCAAAAGAACGTGTACACGGGCGGAAAACCGTTGTTTTCCGCCGCCTCGAGCGTCACCCCGCCGCCGATGCTCTCGCGCGCCACGCGTCTGCATTCGCTCATCTCCGACGGGATCGCGCGCTTCAGCGTCTCCCATCCGCTCCCGTCCGCGTATCCGCGCGCCGACGCCGCGTCAAATCCGCGCAACCGCGCTTTTTCCTCCGCCGAGAGCAGCGCGTCCCTGACGGCGGCTCTCGTATCGCCGTCATCCTCGATCGGCGTCATGAATTCGAGCCGCTCCCCGCCGTCGTCCGCCATGATCGCCGCTCTGAGCGCCGGCGTCTCGCCCGCCCCCGAGAACAGCTCGCACCGCGACAGCGCCTCCGCCGCAGATTGCGAGTCTCCCGCTCTTATGCTCTCGCACATCCCGCAGTACGCATCATACGCGCATTTGCCGCAGATGCGCTCGTATTTCTCCCGTTCCCCGTCCGCATATGCGCCGACCGCATACGCGCACGCGCCCGTCGCGAGGTTCAGCGTCAGCGACAGCGCGAGCGCCGCGCCGAGCAGCGGGCTTTTTCCGTATTTTCGATTTATTTTCCGATCATTTCGTTCCATGCGTTTATTTTGTCACAAACGCGCGCCCGCAAACGGTGAAATTTATGCCTCGCCGGATAAATAATGGCGCGCGCGCCCGTCAAAACGCGTATTTACAAGCGAGGCGCGCTGTGTTAAAATATAGTCGCGAAAATCAAACTCGAAAGGTCGGGGCCGATCCATATGCCGGAACAGAAGCTGCCGCGCGCGCGCGTCGTCACGCTCGGCTGCAAGGTGAATCAATACGAAAGCGAGGCGATCGCCGAGCGCCTTTGCTCGCTCGGTTTTGACGCCGGAGTCGCCGCCGAAACGGACAGCGGCGGCCCCGCCGCCGATCTCTATGTCATAAATACGTGCGCCGTGACTGCGGAGGCGGCGCGAAAGAGCCGTCAGATCATAAGGCGCGCCCACAGGGCGAATCCGTCCGCTCCCATCGTCGTCTGCGGCTGCTATTCGCAGTCGTCGCCGGAGGCGGCCGCCTCCATCGAGGGCGTCTCCGTTGTGATCGGCAACCGCGATAAGCTGCGCGCCGCAGAGGCGGCGGCGGACGCGTATTTCCACGGCGCGGGCGGCGCGCAGCGCATCCTTGCCCAAAGAGGCGACATCGATTCCGTCGACGTCATCGAGCCGATGTCGATTTCGTCGGCGCCGCGCACGCGCGCATATGTCAAAATCTGCGACGGCTGCGACGGAAAATGCGCCTATTGCCTGATCCCCTCGATGCGCGGACACGTGCGTTCGCGCGCAATTTCGGATATAATGCGCGAGGTCGCGGCGCTGGCCGCGTCCGGATGCCGCGAGATCGTGCTGACGGGCATCGAGACGGCCTCGTTCGGCCGCGATACGGGCGAATCGCTGATCTCGCTGCTGCGCGCGGCATCCGAAACAGACGGCGTCGAGCGCATCCGTCTCAGCTCGCTCGAGCCGACCGTCATCACGGACGAATTCATCCGCGCGGCGGCGAGTCTGCCCGCGCTCGTGCCGCATTATCATCTTTCGCTCCAGAGCGGATGCTCGCGCACACTTGCTTCAATGCGGCGCAAATACACGGCAGAGTCCGCGATGGCGCGGATATCGGCGCTCCGCGCCGCCATTCCCGACGTGATGTTCACGACCGATATTATCGTCGGTTTCCCTGGCGAAACGGACGAGGATTTTGAAGAGACGCTCGAATTTGCGCGGCGCGCGCGGTTTCTCCATATGCACGTTTTCCCGTTTTCGCCGCGACGCGGCACGGCGGCCGAATCGATGCCGGATCAGATCGCGCCCGAGATCAAGCGCGCGCGTTCCGCGCGGCTGATCGCGCTCGGCGACGATATCGCGCGCGAGCTTGTCGAAGCTTACGCTGCGCGCACCCCTGCGGCGGATGTGCTGTTTGAATCCGACGAGCGCGGGATGCACGCGGGCCGCACTGCGAATTTTATCGAGGTGTATACGCCGAAATCGGGCGTCGCCCCCGGCGAGATCAGGAAGGTGCGCATCCTGCGCGCCGCCGGCCCCGCGCTCTACGGCGAGGTGATGTGAGCGGGCTGCGTTGCCATAGAGGCGAGGGGACTTGAGAAGAGTTTGAAATGGGTTTAGGCGATTCCTTGGCGGGATGCGCCGTGCCTCACCTAAGCCTTTGAAGGTTTGAGTCAAAGTTTCTCTTTCGCGATACTCGCCATTTCTAATCTAAACCTTTGAAAAGGTTTAAGCAAATCTTCTCTTTTGCGATTCTCGCGATTTCTCAGCTATAACTTTTGCAAAGTTAAAAAATAGTTAAGGGTCTCTTTGCTGGCCGGCAAAGAGACCCTTAACAATCCCAGAAAACGGCGTGCCGGTGGCGTCAATTCGGCTCCAGTCGGCGGAAAGAATCCGTTGGGGCGTAGACCGCGATATTGTTTCGACAAACGCATCCGTGCCTCCGCGCGGCGGGTCGAGAGCGAGTTTCTTCTGTCTTGGTTAATCGATTCCTGTCAGCGTCAGTTTTCGCTCGTGTCGTGCGAACAGCTCCGATTCACAAAGAGATACGCGACGGTTCGCACCGGTTGGCGCGCAGTTTTGTGCATCCATGAGGTGTTATGTCAGTGCGATCGCGGGGTTGTGTTGGCAAAAGCGATAGGGCAACTCCGCGAACGGGTTGAGATGAAGGCGTAAATGTCGTGGTTGATCGACTGCTTGGATAGCCAGATCATCCTCGCGTGGTGCGAACAAATTGGATTCACAAAGGGAAACAACAGTATTGCTTTGGCTGGCGTAGGTGGAACAAGGCAACCAGCGATTGTACAACTCTTGCCAAGGAAACTGACAACAATCAATTGTAAATCTTTCGCTACGCAAACGGGCAACGTGTTTCTTTTCTTGAGGGTGTTTGAGGGAGGTTCTTTTCTTTTTAAGAAAAGAAGCTCACCTCAAAATTAACGGTTCTTTTCATTTCAAAACTGCTCTCATATTTTCAATATATAAATCTCATTCAATAGAAGCTCACCTCGTAAAAAAGGTGGCGCTTGAAAATCTATGGCACGAAGATTGACGCACGTTGATCGAAGCAAACTCCCCGCGATGAGCTGTTCGCACACAGCAAACGCGCGTTGTTCTTTTGGAGAGGGGGTTCGGGGGAGGACCCTTTCTTTTGAATAAAGGGTCCTCATCCCAAACCGCATCTTTGCAAGAATAGCTCCTCATTCCAATACAAGCTTTTAAGAAATATTCTTATCCCAAATCCGCTCTCTGCGCAAAAAGAGGTCCTTAACAAATTTAAAGCTTTGAAAAAGTTTGCGAATAGAATGGATAGATTCCCAAAGGTTTTACCTTAGTCATACCACAGCGATTGATGAGATGAAATTATTTCTTTCATTATATTATTCCTTTCTTGGAAAGGAAACGCGCCGCACGCTCGCACAGCCTTGTCGCCCTCTTACATTTGTCGTATGCAATCCTTTGCGAGGTGAGCTTCTTTTCCAAAGAAAAGAACCTCCCTCGCGCACCCTCAAGAAAAGAAACGCATCGCTCGCTTGCACGGCCTTGTCGAAACCTCTTGACAATTGTCGTATGCAATCCTTTGCGAGGTGAGCTTCTTTTCTAAAGAAAAGAACCTCCCTCGCGCACCCTCAAGAAAAGAAACGCATCGCCCACTCGCATAGCATTGTCGAAACCTCTTGACATTTGTCGTATGTCATGATATAATCTAACCTCGTTAGCTAAAATGCGCGCAAATCGATATTGGTGCGATTTTGACGCGTATGATCCCGCATCCTGCGGCGGATACAGAAAGGCACGGTAAAGCATGGCGAAGGAAGAAGACGTCGAAGCCGTCATAAAAAGATTCGGCGAATGCCGCCCCGACATATTTTTGAAAAAGGTCGACGAGACAAACGTCGGGATCGATCTGATGCTCCGCCTGCTCTGCACCGAAAACGGCGAGCTTTCGCCGGGCGCGATCGCGGAACGCATGGATGTAAGCACCGCGCGCGTCGCGGTGCTGCTCCGTAAAACGGAGGCGCGCGGACTTATCGAAAAGGGCGCCGATCCCGAGGATGCGAGACGCACCCGCATCAGGATATCCGACGCGGGCAAAAGACGCGTGCGCGAGCTTGACGGCAGCGTTCGCGAGCTTGTCGGCGAGGTCATCGACGGGGTAGGAATGGAAAAGCTTACAATGTTCATAGATATATCGGAGGAGATACGCGACATCATCCTCCCGAACGCGGAAAAACAAAACGCACGCTGAACGGAAATAACGATCACAGAACGGAAACGGTACGCAGAATGACAACGGATAATGAAAAGACATATTCGGCCGGAATAGATATCGGATCGACGACGATCAAGCTCGTCGTCCTCGACGACGGCGGAAAGATAATATACGGCGAATACCGCCGCCATAAATCGCACACACAGGAAGTAATGGCGGAGCTGCTCGACGAATTCTCGAAAAAGACGGGCGTTCGCAGTCTCCGCGTCAAGATGACGGGATCGGGATCGATAAATCTGTCCGCGGCGCTCGGGATCGGATTTGTGCAGGAGGTTGTCGCCGTCGCGACGGCGCTGCGCAGAGAAGCGCCCGGCACCGACGTTGCGATCGAGCTTGGCGGCGAGGATGCGAAGATAATATACTTCACGGGCGGACTCGAGGAGCGGATGAACGGCGTCTGCGCCGGAGGCACAGGCGCGTTCATCGACCAGATGGCGGCGCTGCTCCAGACGGACGCGGACGGACTCGACCGCGCAGCCGCGGATTATAAAGAAATATATCCGATCGCGGCAAGATGCGGCGTTTTCGCCAAAACAGATATTCAGGCGCTCGTCAACGAGGGCGCGAACACGGCCGATCTTGCGGCGTCCATATTCAACGCCGTCGTAAATCAGACGATATCGGGGCTTGCCTGCGGCAAGCCGATACGCGGGCGCGTCGCATTTCTCGGCGGTCCTTTGCACTTTCTGCCGCAGCTCCGCGCGGCGTTTATAAGAACGCTCAAGCTGACGGATGATACTGCGATCGTGCCGGAGGGATCGCATCTGTTCGCCGCGCTCGGCGCGGCAATGAACGCGGACGACGCCGAGCCTGTCGATTTGGACGCGCTGCTCGGGACGCTGTCTGGGGGCGTTTCGATGGCGTATGAGATCAAGCGTCTCGAACCGCTTTTCCGCGACAGGGAATCGTATGACGAATTCTGCCGCCGCCACGGGCGCGACGTCGTAAAAAGGGCGCGGCTCGAGGATTACTCCGGCGACTGCTTCCTCGGCATAGACGCAGGCTCGACGACGACGAAGCTGGCGCTGATCGGCGCGGACGGCGAGCTTTTGTATTCATTTTATTCAAACAATCAGGGCAGCCCGATAAGGACCGCGATACGCGCGATCGGCGAGCTTGCGGACCGTATGCCGCCCGAGGCGCGGATTGCGTATTCATGCTCGACGGGATACGGGGAAGCGCTGCTCAAATCGGCGTTCGGCCTCGATATGGGCCAGGTCGAGACGATCGCGCATACGGAGGCGGCGTCGTTCTTCATGCGCGACGTCGACTGCGTACTCGATATCGGCGGGCAGGATATGAAATGCATCAGACTCAAGGACGGGAACGTCGACACGATCCTGCTCAACGAAGCCTGCTCGTCGGGATGCGGCTCGTTCCTTGAAAATTTCGCGGCGTCGCTCGGCTATACGGCCGAGGAATTCGCACATCTGGCGCTGTTCGCGCGCGAGCCTGTCGATCTCGGCACGCGCTGCACGGTGTTCATGAATTCAAACGTCAAGCAGGCGCAGAAGGAGGGCGCGACGGTCGAGGATATCTCGGCGGGACTCGCGTACTCGGTGATCAAAAACGCGCTCTTTAAGGTGATAAAGCTGACGAGCGCGGACGCGCTCGGGAAGCATATAGTCGTTCAGGGCGGCACGTTCTACAATCACGCCGTGCTGCGCGCGTTTGAATCGATCGCGAACGTCGAGGCCGTATGCCCCGATATATCGGGCATTATGGGCGCGTTCGGGGCGGCGCTGCTCGCGAAAAAGGCGTATTGCGGGCAAAGCACCGCGATGCGTCCGTTCTCCGAGATACTCGCCCTGTCATATACGACGTCGACGGCGCGGTGCGGACGGTGCCAGAACAACTGTATGCTGACGATAAACAAATTCTCCGACGGCCACCGCTTCATCACCGGAAACAGGTGCGAGCGCGGCATCGGCGGCGACAGCAACGGCGGCGCGCCGAATCTCGTCGCATATAAGCGCAAGCGCATATTCGATTACGAGCCGCTGCCGGCATCGGAGGCAAAGCGCGGCGTCATCGGCATCCCGCGCGTGCTGAACATATACGAAAACTTCCCGTTCTGGGCGACGTTTTTCAAAAATCTCGGATTTTCGGTACTCGTTTCGCCCGAATCCGACCGCAAGCTGTATACGCTCGGCATCGAATCTATACCGAGCGAATCGGAATGCTATCCGGCGAAGCTGTCGCACGGCCATATAGAATGGCTGATCGCGCAAGGCGTCACAACGATATTCCATCCGTGCGTGTTCTACGAGCATAAGGAGACGGGAGGCGCGCAGGATCACTACAACTGCCCGATCGTGGTATCGTATCCCGAAAATATCAAAAACAACGTCGAGGCGATCGGAAGCGGAAAGATCAGATACATACGGCCGTTTATAGCGTTCACGGACGAAAAGACGGCGGAGGCGCGCCTTGTGCGCCTGTGCCGCGACGAATGGGATATCCCCGCGCGCGAGGTAAGGGAAGCGGCGAAGGCCGCGTGGAGTGCGCAGCACGACTGCAAGGCGGACATCAAAAACGAGGGACGCCGCGCGATTTCGTGGATGGAGGAGCATGACCGCCGCGGCATCGTGCTGGCGGGCAGACCGTACCATATCGATCCCGAGATCAATCACGGCATACCGGAGATGATAACGTCATACGGCCTCGCCGTTCTGACCGAGGACAGCCTGCCGGTCGATTTCGAGCCGAGCCGTCCCGTCCGCGCCAACGATCAGTGGGTGTACCATTCGCGGCTTTATACGGCGGCGGAATTCGTGTGCGGACGCGACGATATGGAGCTTGTGCAGCTCAATTCGTTCGGATGCGGACTCGACGCGATCACGACCGATCAGGTCGCGGAGATACTTGCAAAGGGCGGGAAGCTGTATACGGTGCTGAAGGTCGACGAGGTCAACAACCTCGGCGCGGCGCGGATCAGACTGCGCAGCCTTTTGGCGGCGATGACGAGCCGGCCGGAGACGAAATCGACGTCGGATCTGTCGTACAGACGCACCGAATTTACGGAGCGGATGCGCGAGGACGGCTATACGATCATAGCGCCGCAGATGAGTCCGATCCATTTCGATCTGATGGTGCCCGTGTTCCGCTCGCACGGCTATAATCTCGAGCTGCTCGGCAACGACAACAGATCCGCTATCGACGTCGGACTGCGGTACGTGAACAACGACGCGTGCTTCCCGTCGATAACTGTCGTGGGACAGGTGATGGACGCCGTTCTGTCCGGCAGATACGATACGGACAAACTCGCGATCATAATGACGCAGACGGGGGGATGCTGCCGCGCGAGCAATTATGTCGGCTTCATAAGGCGCGCGCTCGATATGGCGGGATATTCGCATATCCCCGTGATCTCGCTCAACGCGAACGGAATGGAGAAAAACGAGGGCTTCCGTGTCACGGCGGGACTGCTCGTCGAGGCGTTGCGCGCCATCGTGTACGGCGATATACTGATGCGGTGCATATACCGCACGCGGCCGTATGAAGCAGAGAAGGGTTCCGTCGAGGCGCTTCACGCAAAATGGCGCGATATATGCATTTCGTCCCTGACCGATCCGCGCAGCGAGTACAAATACGGCGAGGTATGCCGCGGCATCGTCGCCGATTTCGACGCGCTGCCGCTCCGCGACGTCGAGCGCAGACCGCGCGTCGGGATTGTGGGCGAGATACTCGTCAAATATATGCCGCTCGCGAACAATCATCTCGTCGATCTGCTCGAATCGGAGGGCGCGGAGGTCGTGGTCCCCGATCTGCTCGATTTCTTCAGCTACTGCATCTACGGGGGCGATTACAGACATAAATTCCTCGGCCTTTCGTGGAAATCGTCCGCGATTGCGAACGCCGGCGTCGATCTGATCGATATGATCAGGCGTCCGGCGGCGGAGGCGCTGAAGCGCAGCCGCAGATTCGCGCCGCCGGAGCGGATACGCCATATCTCCGAGCTTGCAAAGCCGTATCTCTCGCTCGGGAATCAGTACGGAGAGGGATGGTTCCTCGCCGGCGAGATGGTGGAGCTGCTCGAATCCGGCACGCGAAATATAGTTTGCGTGCAGCCGTTCGCGTGCCTGCCGAACCATGTTGTCGGAAAAGGGGTCATAAAAGCGCTCCGTGCCGATCATCCCGACGCGAATATAGTCGCCGTCGACTACGACCCGGGCGCGAGCGAGGTCAATCAGCTCAATCGAATAAAGCTTATGCTGTCGGAGGCGCATAACGGCGCCGCCGAAAACGCCGAGAGGGCGATGTGACGCATATGAAACGACGCGCGGGGACTCATTTGAGTCCCCGCGCTTTCAAAATAGGGCGTCGGAGGGCGGAAAACTCAAAATTTGTGCAGGATGCGCACACGTAGAAATTTTCCGAATAAATTTGTGCAAATTACACAGCAGATTTAAATTGCCGGGTCTTTTTTGCAGGATGGGGGAGGACGATATTCGGCGGATGCATAAGTAAATATAATTTACATCCGGCGATGATGCGCAAAGGGAGCGCCGCAGAATACAGCGCACAAAAGAAAAGCAAAAATCGGCGATTTGCGCGCCGCGCGCCAAAGAGTAAATGTCGTTTACCATGACCGCTGCGGGAAATAAAAAACGCGGTCGGGGCTGATGAATTTCCGTCGAATCTGAAGGTGAAAAATCGGGTTCACACAGAATTCAAAAATCCGTCATATTCATTTATGTATACTTGACAGAAATTTTTGCGTATGCTAATATATCTTTATGAAAATTTGTACTCTCGCTTACTGCCCTTTTGGGGGCGCGCGCGGGCGCAAGGCGGATCGCCTCCGCCATAAAAACGGCGACATCAAAAATCTTGCCGCGCGGCGGTTTCACAGCTTTCGTGAGCTGAGGCTCTGAGTCCGCTGCGGCATTAAACAAACGGTAGGAGGAAGTTCTTATGAAGAGAACAAAGTTAGCAAGGCTCACTGCTCTGCTTCTCACGGTTCTGATGCTTGCGGGCGCGTTTACAGCCGCTTTGCCTGTGATGGCCGCGGAAGCGGACGGGAGCGACAGCGGCAGCGGTCCTTCTTTGCAGCAGATCAGCGAAGAACTGAACGCCAAGTCGTATCTCGAATACAGCAGCGAGTACGAGGACGTTCCCCGCGCGACCGATACGGTAGTAGTCGACGCGGCGGGTTACGACGCCGAGCTGACGGACGCCGAGGTAGAGGTCTATACCGACTACGAGGGCTCGACGGGCAAATCCGTCATGATGCCCGACAACGGCAAGGTCACCTGGCACGTCAACATCCCGAAGACGGGAAAATATGCGGTCAAGGTCGATTACTTCCCTATTCATTATAAGGCGAACTCGATCGAGCGCGTATTTTATATCAACGACAAGGTGCCGTTCGCGGAGGCCCGCTACCTCTCCATGACGAAGGTCTGGATCAACGATTACGAGGCGACGGACGAGAACGGAAACCCGAAGTTCATCTCCGATATCAACGGCAATGAGCTTCGCCCCGATACGACGGACGCTCCGGAATGGAGATCATACGTCTTCTCGGACAGCAACAGCTACTATAACGATCCGTTCGAGTTCTACTTCGAGCAGGGCGAGAACACGATCTCGATCGAGGGCGTTCGCGAGCCTGTCGTTATCAGCAAGATAACGCTCTATCCGCTCGAGGATCTGCCGACATACGAAGAGGTCAAGGCCGAGTACGCGAAGAACGGCTACACTGCCGCATCCGCGGAACCCGTCGTCTTCGAGGCGGAGCATCCGCTTAAGATGTCGCACAACACCATTTACCCGCTCAACGACAGAACGTCCGCCATCACGTCCCCGCAGGACCCGGTCGGCGTCCGTCTGAACGCTATCGGCGGCACGAAATGGCAGCGCCCCGGCCAGTGGATCGAATATGAATTTGAAGTCCCCGCGGACGGTCTTTACACGATCGCGGTCAGATTCAAGCAGTCGGAGCTGAGCGGACTTTACGTCTCGCGCAAGCTTTACATAGACGGCGAGGTCCCGTTCGAGGAATGCAACTATCTGCGCTTCCCCTACGCGAACAAGTGGCAGTCGAAGAGACTCGGCCAGGACAACAAGGATGCGGAGCCGTATGAGTTCTATCTTACGGCAGGCAAGCATACGCTCGCCCTCGAGGTCACCCTCGGCGATCTCGGTCCCATCATCCGCGACGTCAGCGATACGCTCGATACGATCAACAGCGCGTATCTGTCGATACTGAAGCTCACGGGCGCTAACCCCGACCAGTACCGTGACTACGGATTCAACCGCGTCATCCCGAAGACGGTCAGAGACCTTGTAACGTCCGGCAACAAAATCCAGAAGGCGATCGATACGCTGACTGAGATGAACGGCGTTTCCGGTCAGAACACCGCGACGCTCGCACAGGTCCAGAGACTTGTCGATAAGATGGGTAAGGACGAGGACGAGATCGCGGGCAACATGACGCTGCTCAAGTCCTATATCGGTACGCTCGGAACGTGGATCAACACGGTTTCGGCGCAGCCGCTCGAATTCGACTATATCGCGGTCCAGCCCGCAGAGGCTGCTCTGCCGCGTGCGGACGCCAACTTCTTCCAGGCCATCTGGTTCGAGATCCGTTCCTTCATAGGAAGCTTCTTCACCGACTATAACTCGCTCGGTTCCACCGTCGAGGTCGACGAGAACAACTCCGTCGACGTCTGGGTCGTGACCGGACGCGATCAGGCCAACATCATCCGCAACCTTATAGATAACAGATTCACGCCTAACCACGATGTGGCGGTCAATCTGAAGCTCGTCGCGGGCGGCACGCTTCTGCCGTCAGTGCTTGCGGGCGTCGGACCCGACGTATCGCTCTTCACCGGCGACGGCGACGTCATCAACTACGCTATACGCGGAGCGCTTCAGGGCCTCAACGACAAGGCCTGCAAGAACTGCAAGTCGAAGGGCGTAGAAACGCTGAAATACGTGGACGGCGGCGATTATAAGTGCGACGTCTGCGGCGCCGAAGGCCCCGACAACTGGGAAGTCTTCTTCGACACGTTCGACGAGGTCACGGCTCGATTCTCGAATTCGTCCACGATCCCGCTGACGCTGTACGGCGAGACGTTCGCGATCCCCGAGACTCAGACGTTCAATATGCTCTTCTATCGCAAGGATATCCTTGCAGGACTGAACCTCGAGGTTCCGAAGACATGGGACGACGTCCTCTCGATGATCCCCGTTCTCCAGTACAACAACATGGAAGTCGGTCTTACCGCCGATTACCTCACATACCTCTACCAGATGGGCGGACAGCTCTACGCCGACAATGGTATGAGAGTCAACCTCGACTCGAACCTTTCGCTCGAAGCGTTCGAGATGATGTGCAATATGTTCACCATGTACTCGCTGCCGTACACGTATGATCCGGCTAACCGCTTCAGAACGGGCGAGATCCCGATAATGATCCAGCCGTACACGCTGTACAACCAGCTCGTCCTCTTCGCGACGGAGATCGCGGGTATGTGGGAATTCACAGTCCTGCCCGGTATGCAGCTCGACGACGGAACGATCAATAACACCGCAATTTCCACCGTCAGCGGCGTCATCATGCTGGAGGGCAGCGACAACAAGAAGAATGCATGGCAGTTCATCGACTGGTATTCAACGGCTGACTTCCAGTCATCCTACAGCAACGAACTCGTTGCAGTCCTCGGCGACGGCGGTATGAACGCTGCCGCAAACATCGACGCTCTTGCCGATCTGTCGTGGACGACATCCGAATACAACAGCCTGAGAGCCCAGTTCGACGCGCTGACAGCGCTTCCCAACTACCCGGGGTCCTACATCATCGCACGTTACACAGACTTCGCGTTCAAGTCTGCATACAACGACAAGGCTGATCCTACCACGGCGCTGCTCGGATACATTCCGACAATAAATAAGGAATTCTCGCGCAAGCGCGAAGAGTTCAACCTTGAAACGCTCGAACAAGGCCAGACGCTCGCCGAGAAACGCGCCGATCAGGCCGTCGCGGAGTTTGACGAATTGTCCGCTGCCGACAGGGAAAAGTACGCAAACGACATCGAGATCATAAAGGCGACGCTCCAGAAGGTCGTATATGAAGATCTCGCAACAGACGCCGATTACAGCACGCTCGAGGCCGAGGCCGCAAAGCTGAGATCCGCCGACGCGGAACTCTTCGAGGCGGCGGCAAAGTACATCGAGGAAGCCGCAGCGGCTCAGAAGTCGTACAAATAAGATGACAGCAACAATAAAAATCTAACGATAAGGAGAAACGCTCATGTCAAAGAAATTACAAACCGCGGACGGAGTTGAACACGCAGTATCGCGCAAGGACATGACGCGGGCTCAGTGGGTCTGGAAGGAGATGAAGACGAACAAAACGGGCTACTTTATGGTGGCGCCGTTCATGATAGTCTTCTTCGTCTTCACAGTCATCCCGGTCATCATGTCGATCTTCCTGAGCTTAACGTCGTTCAATATGCTCCAGCCGCCTAAGTTCATTTTCCTCGACAACTACATCCGCCTGTTCCTTGACGACGACATCTTCATCACCGCCGTCAAGAACACGCTGATCTTCGCGGTCATCACGGGTCCGACATCGTACCTGCTGTCGCTGCTCGTGGCATGGTTCATCAACGAGCTGTCGCCGAAGATCAGAGCGCTCGTAACACTCGTCTTCTACGCGCCGTCCATAGGCGGTAACGTGTACCTTATCTGGGGTACATTGTTCTCGAGCGACGCGCAGGGCTGGGTCAACGGCTGGCTCATCAACATGGGATTCATCAACGAGCCGATCCTCTGGTTCTTCGATAAAAAGTACGTCATGGCGCTATGCATAGTAGTCGCCCTGTGGACATCGCTCGGAACGTCGTTCCTCTCGTTCATAGCGGGTCTGCAAGGTATCGACAAGAGCTACTATGAGGCCGGCGCCGTCGACGGAATCAAGAACCGTTGGCAGGAGCTTTGGTACGTGACGCTTCCCGTCATGAAACCGATGCTTATGTTCGGCGCAGTCCTCGCCATCACGGGTTCGTTCGGATTCGGCGGCATCGTTACGGCTCTCGCGGGATTCCCGTCGGTCGAATACAGCTGCTGGACGATAACGCACCACCTCGACGACTACGGCGGACAGCGTTGGGAAACGGGATACGCCTCCGCAATCGCGGTCTTGCTGTTCGCGATGATGATCGGCGCGAATATGCTTGTCCATAAATTACTTGCAAAGGTAGGACAATGATATGTCAAAGAAATTAAGAACAAGGAAGCATCAGGTCGTCCTGAACCGTTCGGTCGGCGGCGACGCAGGCATCACTTTCTTTCTCACGATCATGGGCATATTCATGTTCCTCCCGATGCTGTACGTCATCCTTCAGTCGCTGAAGCCGCTTGACGAGCTGTGGATGTTCCCGCCCAGATTCTACGTTATCAACCCTACGTTCCAGAACTTCAGCGACCTCTTCTCGCTGATGTCGGATTCGTGGGTGCCGTTCTCCCGCTACATATTCAACACGGTGCTGATCTCCGTCGTAGGTACGGCCGGCAACCTTCTGTTCGGATCGATGGCGGCTTACGGCCTGTCTAAGCTGAAATTCCCCGGACGCGACTTCCTCTTCAACCTCGTCGTAAAGTCCCTGATGTTCACCTCGACCGTCACCGCGATCGCGACGTTCATCACAATGTCGCTTCTGCACTGGGTCGACACGTACCTCGCGGTCATCATCCCCGCGTTCGGTTCGACTTTAGGACTTTATCTGATGAAGCAGTTCATGGAAAGCAGCGTCCCTGACGCGACGCTCGAGAGCGCGCGTCTTGACGGCGCATCCGAGTTCTACACGTTCTGGGTCATCGCGATGCCTATGGTTAAACCGGGCTGGCTGACGATGATAGTGTACTCCTTCCAGGGCCTCTGGAACTCCGGTTCTTCCATCTACATTTACTCCGAGCAGCTCAAGACGCTCAACTACGCGATCGGTCAGATCACGGCAGGCGGTATCGCCCGCGCGGGCGCTTCCGCAGCCGCAACGGTCGTCATGATGGCCGTCCCGATCCTCGTCTTTGTCGTCTCTCAGAGCAACATCATCGAAACGATGGGCTCGAGCGGAATGAAAGACTAAGGAGGTAGAAAAGATGAAGAAAAGAATCATTTCTATCCTCACGCTCGTCATGGTCGCGGCGATGCTCGCCGTGGGCGTCAATGCGTCGGCATATCCGACATATACATACGGATATTCGTCAAACACGATGCTCTCCCCCGACGCATATGTGCCGGAGCGAGTCGTGACGATGCAGGATATCGGCCTCACTGAGGAGTCGTTCACACTCCGCGATCTCGAGGTCGACAAAGCGGGCAACGTCTATATCGTCGACGCGGCTGCAAACCGCGTGATCGTGACCGACCGCTACTATAAGCTGAAGTTCGAAATCACGACGTTTGAGAATGAATACGGCGTCGTGGACAGCTTCAACAACCCGTCCGGCGTCTGCATCACGGATAAATACATCTATGTCGCAGATACGTCGAACAACAGAATCGTCATGTTCGATCTTGACGGCAACTACTACAAGATCGTGCCGAAGCCCGAATCCGCATACTTCGAGGACGATTCGCTCTATATGCCCGTCGCGCTCGCGGTCGACTCCTACAACAGAATATTCGTTGTTTCGAGCGCAACGTATCAGGGCATCATCGTCATGGATGACGAGGCTAACTTCTCCGGCTTCATCGGCGCGCAGCGCGTCGTCGTAAGCGCATGGGACATCATCTGGCGCCGCCTCCAGAATGCGAGCCAGAGAGAAGATCAGGAGCAGTTCGTCTCCAGAGAGTTCAACAACATCTGCATCAATGACGAAGGCTTCATTTACATCACAACATCCGCTATCGATGAAAATACGCAGCAGAGCGAGATCAGAGCGCGCTCAAAGAAGGGCGACTACGCTCCCGTTCGTAAGCTGAATTCGTCCGGTAACGACGTCATGCTCAGAAACGGCTTCTGGCCGCCGTCAGGCGAGGTCGACGTCAACGACATGGGCGTTGACGGCGCGCCGACAGGCCCGTCGAGAATCGTCGACGTCGCAGTCGGTCCGGAAGGCTCCTGGTCGATAATCGACCAGAAGAGAAGCCGCGTGTACACATACGATAAGAACGGCAATATGCTGTTCGCATTCGGCGACAGAGGCACACAGTTCGGCAACATCTCGCAGGAAGGTCTTAACGCCATCGTTTATCACGACGACGATATGCTCCTGCTCGACTCTCTGAGCAATTCGTTCACGGTTTATAAGCGCACCGAATACGGCGATATCCTCGCCGAGGCGCTCCGCCATCAGAACGAGCGTCTGTTCGACGCATCCGTCGACGACTGGACGCACATCCTCCAGCGCAACAGTAACTTCGATACGGCTTACATCGGCATAGGCGACGCGCTTTACCGCGACGCCGACTACCATGAGGCTATGGAGTATTACAAGTCCGCGCACAACGTGACAGGCTATTCCAACGCGTTCCGCGAGGTTCGTAAGGAATGGGTCTCCAAGTGGATCTGGACGATACCTGTCGTCGTAGTCGTCGTATGCTTCCTGCTCTCCAAGTTCTTCAAGTATGCGGGAAGAGTCAATAAGGAAACGCAGCTCAAGGTCGGTAAGAAGAGCTTCAAGGAAGAGCTTCTCTACGGCTTCCACCTGATCTTCCATCCGTTCGACGGATTCTGGGATCTGAAGCACGAGCAGCGCGGCTCCGTCCGCGCCGGCATCGTGTACGTGGCAGTCACAATCCTCGCGTTCTTCTATCAGTCGGTCGGCACAGGCTACATCTTCAATCCGGAAGGCAACTACATGAACATCTTCGGACAGATCATCTCCGTCGCTGTTCCGCTGATCCTCTGGGTCGTAGCTAACTGGTGTCTGACGACGCTGTTCGACGGCGAAGGCAGCCTCAAGGATATCTTCATCGCAACGTGCTACAGCCTGCTGCCCGTTCCGATGCTCGTTATCCCGTCCGTCATCTTCAGCAACATCCTTGCTGAAAGCGAAGGACAGCTCATAACGCTGCTCGTCGGCCTCGGCTTTGTCTGGGCGGGTATGCTCATCTTCTTCGGAATGATGGTCACGCACGATTACTCGCTCATGAAGAACATAACGACGACGCTCGGCACGATCGTCGGTATGGCGTTCATCATATTCGTCGCGGTGCTGTTCTCCAGCCTCGTGTCCCAGATGGTGAGCTTCATATCCAACATCATACTCGAGCTTTCGTACCGTGCATAAAGGATAGGAGGAAAGAAATGAAAAAATCTGTTAGATTCATATCAGCGATCCTGACCGTCCTTATGATACTCGGCTCCGTCGTGATGGTCAGCGCCGCTGACCCCTACTTTGAGGCAGGCGGCGAGGCATATCTCACGACTCCGTTCGCAAGCGAACAGGCAAAACTCGACTCGATGACGCTGATGAGAACGCAGAACGGCTACCAGCTCTACTGCGATCAGTACACGGGTGAGATCGCGCTCCGCAAGATCGCGACGGGACAGATTCTGTTCTCGAACCCCTACGACGTCGGCAGCGCAAACGCCGCAGAGCAGGTCAAGAACCAGCTTATGTCCCAGCTCATAATCTCGTACAGAGACAGCGACGACTCCGAGCATGAAATGAACAGCTTCGAGGATGCCGCGCTCCGCAACCAGATTCAGGTTCAGAATATAAGAAACGGCATCCGCGTCGAGTATACGATCGGACGTCAGGAAGCGAGACTGCTGCTCCCGAGACGTATGGAGAAGGAGAGATTCGAGACATTGATCCTCGCTCTCATCACAAACGATTTCGAGAGAAACAGACTTAAGAATATGTACACGCTCTACGACCCGTCGGACGCATCCCTCACTGAGCGTCAGGTCGCGGCGATGAAGGCAAAGTATCCGATCACGGAGAAAATGTCCCTCTACATCATTTCGGACACGTCCGACTATGAGAATGAATGGTGCGAAAGCATTATCAAGACATACTGCCCCGAGTACACGTTCGATGAACTCGATTACGACCATCAGCTCACGGAATACGAAGGCACCGATACGGCGCCGCCGCTGTTCCGCATGGCTCTTGAGTACACGCTGAGCGCAGACGGCCTTGAAGTCCGTCTCCCCGCAAACGGCATCCGCTTCGACGATACGTCCTACAAGCTCACCGACGTCGCGCTTCTGCCTTACATGGGCGCGCTCGATAACCAGTATGCGGGTTATTCCTTCATACCGGACGGCTCCGGCGCACTCGTCGACGTGCAGCAGCTGATCGGTACATCGTGGACACGTGAATGCAGCCTCTACGGACCCGACTACGCATATCAGCAGCAGTCCGTGGCGGAGCATCAGAGAGAAAGATCCACGTTCCCCGTCTGGGGCGCGGTCACAGACCGCGGTCCGGCGACCGTAGATAAGGTTCTCGAAGAAGCGAGAACAGAGATCGACCCCGATACGGGCGAAACTCTTACGATCCCCGCCGTCACGGAAAAGGTGACGGTAGAAAATGAAAAAGGCTTCGTCGCGATAATCACCGAAGGCGATTCGCTCGCGACAGTAAGATACGTAAACGGCGGCGTTTCGCACAAGTACGCGTCCACGTACCCCGTATTCGTACCGCGGCCGTCCGACCAGTACAGACTTGCAGACGGCGTCGCTTCCGCGGGCAGCTCCAACGCGTCCTGGACGGTTGAGTCCCCGAGAAAGTACGTCGACAGCTACAGAGTCAAGTACATAATGCTCGACGGCGACGATTACGCGGCTAACGCAGGCCTTACGGATTATTATGAAGCCGATTACTTCGGCATGGCGAAGGCTTACCGCGATTATCTCGAAAAGACCGGCATCATCACGAGACTGACTAAGGACGACGTCTCCGAGGATATCCCGCTCTACATCGAGGTTCTCGGTACGCTCGAGACGCAGGAAAAGATAATGTCGATACCTGTCACGGTCGACACTGCGCTCACGACGTTTGAAGATGTCAAGACGATGTACGACGAACTGGCCGAGGCCGGCGTCAGCAACATCAACTTCAAGCTCACGGGCTTTGCAAACGGCGGACTTTCAAATCCCTCCGTCCCGTCTAAGCTGAAATGGGAAAAGGCGGTCGGCGGCAAGAGCGGATTTGAGGATCTTCTCTCGTATGCGAAGGAGAAGGACTTCGGCGTATTCCCCGATTTCGATTTCGTTTATGCGAACGGACGCGGCGACTCGATGTTCGACGCCTTCAGCCTCAAGAAGCACGCGGTCAAGACGATCGACGACCGTTATACGAGAAAGACTTACTACGATCCCGCATGGCAGACGCTTATCAGACGTTATGATATCGCGATCTCGCCCGCATTCTTCAACTTCTTCTATGAGAAGGTAGCGGCGCAGTACAAGAAGTACGAGCCGACGGGAATCTCGGTCTCCACGCTCGGTACGGATCTTAACTCCGACTTCGATGAGGACGATCCTTACAACCGCGAGGACAGCAAGAGATTCACGACTGAGCTTCTCGAAAAGATGTCGAACGATTACGGCGAAGTCATGATCGACGGCGGCAACGCTTACACTTACAGCTATGTTGATCACATAACGAATATGTCGTTTGAATCGAGCCGATTCTTCAACGCAGCATATTCGATCCCGTTCAACGGACTTGTCCTGCACGGCTACATCAACATGGCAGGCACTCCGATCAACGAAGAGGGCGACATTGAGTCCGCGCTCCTCCGTGCGATCGAGAGCGGATCGTCCATCAGCTTCATTCTCGCGTTCGAGAATCAGGAAAAGCTGAAGGAGGATCAGGGATACCTCAGCGATTATTACTCCGTCAGATATGAGATCTGGCACGACGACATAATCCGCTACTACAACATCATCAACGAAGCGATCGGCGATCTTCAGACATCGGTCATCACCGGTCACGAACTGTTAGAAGGTATGCGCGTACCCGATGCGGATGAGGTTGAGGCAGACAGACTCGAAAATCAGCGCCTCGCCGACGAGTTCGCAGCGCTTCAGGAAAGACTGCGGAAGCAGGCGGAGAACGCGGAAAAGCTTGCTGCCCGCAAGGCTGAACAGGCGCTCGAACGCGAGATAGCAAGCGCGGTCGAGGATACGGCGGCTCTGCTCGAACAGGCTAACGCATATCTCGAAACTGTTACGACACAGAGAGAGGCGTTCGATACGGCAATTTCCGAGCTTGACGCACGGAGCGCCGAAATGAAGGCTCTCAAGGCCGAACTCGATGCGGCGAATAAGGCTGTCGAGGATGCGCAGGCAGCTCTTGACGCGGCTAACGAGGCGCTTGCAAACGCAGCCGAGGACGCTGATAAGGAAGCGCTCCAGGCGGCTGTCGACGCGGCTAACGACGCTCTCACGGAAGCTAACGCAAACGTGACTGAGCCGCAGTCGAATTACGACACGCTGTATGCAGAGTATGAACCGTTCATCGCTGACGCCAACAAGGCGGCGGAGGCGGCTGCTGCCGCAGCCGAGTCCGCGGCGGCTCTGATCGAGACTGCGGAACACAAGGTCGAGATCACGAAGGACAGCGCGGACGCAGCCGAGGTTGCGGCACAGGCAGACGCGGTTAAATCCACGGTTGCAAATGTCGAGACTGCGGCAAACGGCATCGCGAACGCAGTGACGAACACACTCTCTCGTTACATAATCGAGGAAGAGAAAGAACCGACGACGGGCGAAGCACCGACGACGGGCGAGGCTCCGACAACGGGCGAAGCACCGGCAACGGGCGAGGCTCCGGCAACGGGCGAGGCTCCGGCGACGGGCGAGGCTCCGGCAACGGGCGAGGCTCCCGAGACGGGCGCACCTGAGACAGGCGCTCCCGAGACCGGCGCTCCCGAAACGGGCGAGCCTGAACCGACGGCTCCGACAGTAGACCTCTCCAAGTATGCGGTCACGGACGGTTCTATCGTCCATGTCACATACGAGACGGGCAAGAGCTTCATCCTCAACTACAACGGATTTGAAGTTATGGTCGAGATCGACGGCACGACTTACACAGTCGAAGCTTACGGCTTCGTCGTAATAGACTGAGGGAAGGAGTCAGAAAATGAACGCAGAAGCTAAGAAAGAGAAAAAAGTAAAAGTCAGCTCCGCTCCTAAGAAGAAGAGAAAGATAGTTTCGCTCGACAAAAAGAAAGCGAGAGTCGGCTATCTCTTCGTACTCCCCTTCATCATCGGCCTTCTGATCGTATATCTCCCGATGATATACCAGTCGATCAATTACAGCTTCCACGAACTCGATCCCGTACAGGGCGGCGGTTATAAGCTCGTCCCCGTCGGATTTGCAAACTACGAGGAAGCGCTCCTCAGCGATTCAGAGTATGTTGAAACGCTGTTCTCGGGCATCAGACAGATCGTGTTTGATATCCCCGCGATCGTAATATTCTCGCTCTTTATGGCCATCCTGCTCAACCAGGACATGGCCGGAAGAGCGGTGTTCCGCGCGATCTTCTTCATCCCCGTCATTATCAGTACGGGTATCATGACGACGATCGACAACCAGAATATGCTTCAAACGAGCGCGGGTACGTCGATAGACACAGGCACAGGTACGAGTTCGGTCGCACAGATCGTCAACGTCATGGATATACAAATGTTGTTCTCGAACATGGCGGTCGGATCGGAACTCGTTGAATACGTCGTTCAGCTCGTCAACGATATCTTCAATATCGTCAACCGCTCCGGCGTTCAGATGCTTATATTCCTTGCCGGACTTCAGTCGATATCCCCCGCTATATACGAGTCCTGCTCGATAGACGGCGCTACCGGCTGGGAGACGTTCTGGAAGATCACGTTCCCGATGATAAGCCCGATGATACTCGTCAATGCGATCTACACGATCATCGACGCGCTGACGCGAGTCGACAACCCCGTTATGTCGTATATCGAGTCGGTGTACAGCCGGTCGGGAGGAAACGTCCTGTCCTCGGCTATGGCTTGGGTATACTTCATCATCGTCATGGTACTCATCGCGATCGTATCGGCAGTAATTTCCGCTTACGTCTTCTATCAGAGACGTGACGCGTAAAGGAGGTACGTAAGATGGATGCAACAAAAAAGGCTCCGCGAGTCAAAAAGGAATCCAAGAATAAGATCAAGGTCGAATTCGAGGGCCAGATGTCCACATGGGAACGCATCAAGCTTAAGGTGTTCTCGATGTACTTCCTCCAGACGGTGGTCGTCCACATCTGCCGACTCATTCTCCTGATCGGACTTTCCTACATCGTTATTTATCCGTTCATTTCGAAGATCGCAACATCTATCATGTGCCGCGAAGACTTCGTCGACGCGACCGTCATGCTCATCTCCAAGAATCCGACGCTCGATACGTACAGAGCCGTTATCGTTGACAACAGATTCTTCGAGGCAATGATCAACACGGCTATACTGTCGCTCTCGACGGCAGTCGTGCAGACGTTCGTCTGCTGCCTGATCGGCTACGGCTTCGCGAAGTTCAGATTCCGCGGCAACGGCCTGCTCTTCCTCTTCGTCATCCTGACGATGGTGGTCCCGCACTCCACGCTGCATCTGGCGATGTTCATGAAGTTCAGATACTTCGATATCTTCGGAATCTTCAAGCTGCTCGGCGGCGGCGTGTTCGAGAGCATCAATATCCTCCCGTTCACGGACGTCAGCTTCATCAACACGTATGTTCCGTTCCTGATCCTCTCGGCAACGGGTCTCGCATTCAAGAACGGTCTGTACATCTTCATGCTGCGCCAGTTCTTCCGCGGCGTGCCGGATTCACTCGAGGAGTCCGCGTACATCGACGGCGCGGGTACGCTCAGAACATTCCTTACGATCATCCTGCCGATCTCGGTTCCGATGCTCGTTACGGTGTTCATGTTCGCGTTCTCGTGGCAGTGGACGGACAGCTACTACGTCAAGGTCTTCTTCACAACGAAGGGTCCGTACACGTTCAACGAAGTTATCGCCAGCCCTCCGCGTTCGATCGATACGCAGTATGCGGGCGGAACAATGTATGCAACAGCGGCTCGAAACGCTGCCGGCATACTGATCCTCATACCGCTTATTATCCTGTTCAGCTTCCTGCAGAATTTCCTGGTACAGGGTATCGAGCGTTCCGGACTTACGGCAGAATAATGCTTCAAAATCAAAAAGGCGCGTGTATACGCGCCTTTTTGGTTTTCAGATGCGGATGTTGTCGGGGGGCCTATGCTCACGGGGCGCTGCCCCGCACCCTGCCAAGGGAAACTTTTGTAAAAGTTTCCCTTGGAACCCTTCAAAACTTTCCCTACAAAGATTATTTGGCAAGTGTGTTTCCCTCTGCTCCTTTCGTTCGTGCGCCGACGAAGTAGTCGCGCGAGCGCGAACACCGATGAGTAGGAGCTAATGTGATAGCCATTACAGCAATCTTTGATTGTAAGAAAGTGCGATGGAGTATTGTCAACATATTCTTATAACACCTGTAATAAAAATTCTTGAAGATTCTTAAGGAACTTCTTATAAGAAGTTCCTTAAGCGGGGTGCGGGGCAGCGCCCCGTATAATAATAAATTAACAATAGGGACGCTGCGCGTCCCTATTGTTTACTATTAACTATCTCAGTCTTGGCGTTCATCGCCCCAGAAGAAGAGCGCGACGGTGCCGGGTCCCGTATGCGATCCGATCGTGGTGCCGATCGAATTGATCACGATATCGCCGTCCACGGACGGGAATTTCTCGCGCACCTGAGCGGCGACGGCCTCCGCGTCGCTTAGGCAGGCGGAATTGCAGATGAAGCATTTGCCGGAATAAGCGGTCCCGCCGTCGGCGTGTTCGACCATCATCGATACGCATTTGTCGATGGCGCGCTTTTTGCCGCGCAGCTTATAGACGGGGACGAGCTTTCCCTCGCGCGATACGTGGAGAAGCGGGCATATGGACAAAACTCCGCCGATCACGCCCTCGATCTTCGACACTCTGCCGCCCTTGACGTAAAACGTCAGATCGGTCGAGAAAAACCAGTGATGAAGCCGCTGGCGGTTCGCGATCGCCCAATCGCGCACTTCCTCGATCGATTTGCCCTCGTCGCGAAGCTCGCAGAGCTTGTCCACGAATAAACCGTATCCGGACGACGCCGCGAGCGAATCGACGACGTAAATCTTTTGATCGGGGAAATTGCGGCCGACAGTTTCCGCAGCCGTCGCGGCCGACGAATACGATCCCGACAGTCCGGACGAAAACGACAGATGAAGCACGTCGCGGCCGCTCGATAAAAGTCCCGTGAAATAATCGACGTACTCGCCGACGGAGACCTGCGAGGTCGACGTCGAGGAGCCGTGCGCCATCGCGGCGTAAAAATCCTCGTAAGACATCGATTCGCCGAGATCGTCGGGGTATTCCTTGCCGTCAAGCGTAAAATGAAACGGTATGTACGAGACGCCGAGCGCCTCGATCTGCTCGCGCGTGAGATCGCACGTCGAACAGCAGCTTATGATGTAGCCGTCAGCGTTCATGATCAAAACCTCATTCGAGCGAAATTATATACGGATAAACGGGCTGCTCGCCGCGCACGCTCACGATCTCGCAGTCGGAGCCAAGCACCTCTCCCGCAAGCGCGATCACAGATTCGGCCTCGCTGTTCTTCGCGTCCTCGCCGACATAGACTGTGCAAAGCTCGACGTCATGGAACGCGGACAACATATCGCGCACACAGTCAAAGACTGTGTCGGCGGCAAATTTGAGCTGACCGCCAACAAGTCCGATGTATTGACGCTTCTTGACGGCGAGACCGTCGATATCGGCGTCGCGCACGGCGCGCGTCACGGACAGCGTCGTGACGCCGCCCATCGCCTCGTTCATGCAAGTCTCGTTTTCCTCGGGCGAACGCGCCGAGTTGAACGCCATGAGCGCCGATACGCCCTCGGGGACAGTGTGCGATTCGATCACGATCACGCGCGTGTCCTCTAAGATCGCGGCCGTCTGCTGTGCGGCAAGCACGATGTTTTTGTTGTTGGGGAGGATAATGGCGACCTCGCACGGAACGGAATCGATCGCGCGAACGATATCGTCGGTCGAGGGATTCATGCTCTGTCCGCCCGAGATTACGGCGTCCGCGCCAAGCTCGCAGAAAAGATCGGACATTCCGTCGCCGGAGGCGACAGCGAAAATGCCGTAACGCTTGCGCGGTTCGGATTCGAGCTTGTGCGATTCGCGCTCCGCGTCGGAAAGCTCCTGATGCTGCAAACGCAGATTTTCAATGCGCGCGTCGCGGATCGCGCCTATAAACGCGACCTTTTCGAGTATTTCGACAGGGACGTCGGAATGGATGTGGAGTTTGAATATCTCCTCGTCATATGTCATGACGAGCGAGTCGCCGACCTCGGCGAAATAGGCGCGGAGCGCCTCGATCTGATCGTCGGTGACGGACGGGGAACGGTCGAGAAGGCAGAGAGTCTCCCAGCCGAATGTGATATCCTCATCGCCGAATTCGCTGAAATCGGCGGACGCATTGACGGTTACGGGCGCGCTTTGAGGCGCGGCTGTTCCGTCGACGGCCTCGCCGCGCAGCACGCGGCGCATTCCGTCAAGGATGCGGACGAAGCCGTATCCGCCGGAATCGACGACCTTGGCGCGTCGCAGCACGGGGAGCATTTCGGGCGTTTTCGCGAGAATGCGTTCAGCTTCGGAGAAGAACGCGTCGAAGAGCGCCGATATGTCGTCTGTCTCGGCGACGGAGGCGCAGCATTCGCGCATTACGGTGAGGATCGTCCCCTCGACGGGATTTGCGACTGCCGCTGCCGCCGATTTCGCGCCCTCGCGGAACGCGTCCAGCACGAGCGGCGCGTCGGCGCTGTCGCCGCCCGCGCTCGAAAATACGCGAGCGACGCCGCGGAAGAACAGCGACAGAATGACGCCGGAATTGCCGCGCGCGGCGCGCATCATTGCTTTTGCGGCGGAGGTCGCGGCGTCTGCGAGAGGCGCCGGCGCGATCGAGGATATCGAGTTGATCGTCATGCTCATGTTCGTACCCGTGTCGCCGTCCGGCACGGGGAAAACATTCAGACTGTTTACGGCGTCGCGGTTACATTCGAGGACTGCCGCGCCGCCGCGCAGCATTTCGAGATATAACGCGCCGTTTATGTTTGCGACCGTACTCATTTTTTGTCGGAGAAGAGAATACGGCTGATAATGAATCCGAAGATGAGGAAGACGGAGCAGACGGCGGACATCTTGATCGTGTTCCTGCGGCGGATACGGCGCGCGACTTCGGAATAGTGATATTTACCGTTCTTGCCGCGCGGGGGCGCAAGCTCGAGGGTGTGGGGTATCTTTGTGTACTGACGGTATGCGCGGCGGCATTCCTCGCAGCCGGCCATATGCTCCTCTATGAAGAGCGAGGATTCTTTTGAAGCTTCGCCGTCGGCGTAGAGCGGGAGCAGATCGCGCACTATGCCGCAGTCGTTTGATTTGTTACTCATCTAACAGAGCCTCCTTGATAGATTTCCTTGCGCGATGGTAGATGACCTTCGCGGAGCTGACCGAGATGCCGAGCTTTAAGGCGATCTCGGAATACGGCAGCTCGCCGTATGTGCGCAGCAGGAATACGTCGCTGTATTTTTTCGGCAGGCGTTCGAGCGCTTTGAGGATGCGGTCGATCTCGACTTCGCGCAAAAGGCGATATCCGGGTTCGTCGGTCAGCGGCGCTTCCGGATCGCTGATGTAGAGATCGATCGTCATCTTTTCGTTTTTTGTGTGACGCAGATATTTTAAGAACGTGTTTTTCGCGATCGCGGCGAGCCAGGTGAACATCTCGCACTGTCCGTTATAGCGTGAAAGGGAGATGTAAGCCTGATAGAACGTCTCCTGCGTCAGGTCCTCCGCCGTCTCGGGGGAGCGGCACAGCTTATAGAGGAAGGAGTACACGCGCCTGTAATGGTCGCGATATATCTGCTCGAATTCTTCAGTGCTTCTCACGTTTTTCCTCCTTATACGAATCATTTCACTATGTTAATACCGCTTTTTGCGGAAAGGTTACAGCGGCGGGTGAAATTTTTATAAAAAAATTTGCCCGTCCGGCACGTTTATCCAAACTACATTATAAATTAAATCACGCGCAAAGTCAACGGGACGTAGGATTTTTTCACCGAGTAAAAAAGACGCATAAATCAAGCGCGGGACTTGACAATTTGCACGAATTGTATTAAGATATATGTAGAATACGGCTGAAATATAACAAAGCTGAATTAAACGATAATAAGGAGCGACAAATGAAGAAGTATGAACTGACCATCGCGGGGCTCCGGCGCGAGCTGCCGCTTTGCCCGCTGACGGAAGATCTGTACATAGGCTCGTTCGTTACGTTCGGCGATCCCGAGCTGACGACGGCGTGCGCGGAAGAGATGGTAAAGCTGGCGCCCGAATATGATTATATTCTGACGGCTGAGGCAAAGGGAATTCCGATAGCGCACGAGATGTCGCGCATCGACGGCAACCGCCGCTATTTCCTCGCGCGCAAGAGTCCGAAGCTCTATATGACGGGCGTATTCGAGGTATACGTGCGTTCGATCACGACGGCGAAAATGCAGAAGCTGTATCTCGATCAGGCCGACGCCGATTTGATGAAGGGGAAGAAGATCCTCATCGTCGACGACGTTGTGTCGACGGGAGAATCGCTGACGTCGCTCGAGCAGCTCGCGATCAAGGCGGGCGGCGAGGTTTGCGGACGTATGTGCATACTCGCCGAAGGCGAGGCGGCTAAACGCGACGACATAATTTATCTTGCGAAGCTGCCGATGTTCGATAAGGATGGGAATCCTCTCGACTGAGGATCGTGGAAAGGGGAGACGCGCGCGTCTCCCCTTTTTTATTCGGGGCGGTGGACCGAACCGTGCGTGATGCTCGGTGCGCCAAAACCTTTCTAAATGACTTATTTTGTCTAAATTTCTTTTCGCCAAAAGACTGATTTAAAATGAGGACCTTTTCTTGCAAAGAGGCAATTTGGGATGAGGACCCTTTCTTCAAAAGAAAGGGTCCTCCCCCATACCCCCTCTCCAAAAGAACAACGCGCTGAAGCTAACTGCGAACAGCTCTTCGCGGGGCGCTCCCTCTCTCGACGCACCTCATCCCCCGCGCCGTAGGCTTCCCGCCTCACCTGTACGCACCGAGCGCGTGCGATGCTCGTCGCTGCCAGCGTCGGATTGATCGCGACGTTTCAGACGGCGCAGTCGAATCAATCCGCGTGGGAGCTGTTAGCGGTTGGTGATATCGCGTTCGCCCTGACATAAACACTCACGGAAGCACAAAACTGCGCGCCAACCGGTGCGAACCGTCTCGTATCTCGCTGGGAATCCAATTTGTTCGCACGACACGAGCGAAATCTGACGCTGCCAGTGATCGATTAACCAAGACAGAATAACCTCGATCTCGACGCGCCGCGCGGAGACACGAACGCTTTTGCCGGAATAATATCGCGGTTTACGCCCGAAACGCCCCTGCCGCCGACTGGAGCCGAATTGACGCCACCGGCACGCCGTTTTCTCGGATTGTTAAGGGTCTCTTTGCCGGCCGGCAAAGAGACCCTTAACTCTTTTTAAACTTTTTCAAAAGCTTTAGACGATGAATAGCGAGTACCGCTAAAGAAAATTTCAATCGAACCTTTTCAAAGGTTTTTGCCGGGAAACGGCACGTGTCCCGCAGTTCGCGGCGCGCGCAGCGCCGCGTCGTTACGACAGCTTGTTTGCCTTATCGAACGTGGCCTTGACGGCGTTCATCACGGTGCCGCGAAACGATTTTTCCTCCAACACGCGGATGCCCTCGATCGTTGTGCCTGCCGGCGAGCAGATCATATCCTTCAATTCGCCCGGGTGCTTTTTCGTTTCGAGCATGAGCTTCGCGCTGCCGAGAACCGTCTGCGCCACAAGCATATACGATTCGCGGCGCGGGATACCGGCCGCAACGGCGCTGTCCGCCAGCGCCTCGAGGAACATGAACACATACGCGGGCGAGCTTGCGCAGACGCCGGCAACGGCGTCTATGAGACGCTCCGGCACCTCGACGGCAAGTCCGAAGCTGCCGAGCAGCTCCATGCAGCGCGCCATTTCCTCATCCGTCACCGCCGCGTTCCTGCATACCCCCGAACAGCCCTCGCCGACAAGGACGGGAGTGTTCGGCATACATCTGACAAGCTTGACCTCGCGCCCGAAATATGAGCCGAGAACGGCAAGCTCCTTTCCGACCGCGGTGCTGATCACGATCGTTTCGGGACGCACCGCGTCTCGTATCCCCGCGATCACATCCTCCATGTTCTGCGGCTTGACTGCGAGGAACAGCACGTCGACTGCGCAGGCGACGCGATTGTTGTCGCGCGCGGCGTCGATGCCGAACCGCTCCCTCACCTCCGCCGCAGTTTTCTCCGTTCGCGACGAGCCGATTATATCGTCCGGCGATATCCCCTTGAGTATCATCCCGCCGATGATGGCGGTCGCAATATTGCCAAGCCCGATAAAGCCTATTTTCATTGCTTCACGTCTCCTTTTTGTCCGATCGTCACTCGTCGTCCGTGTCCGTCCGACTGCCACGGCGCCCCGACGTCAAGCGGTCGAGGATCACCGTCACAATGATGATGACCGCCATCACCGCGAATATGCCGAGCATACCGAGTCCCATATAGCGCAGATTATCTACAAAATTCATAGGATTGAATTCCATAACGTCCTCCCGTGATCGTAAATTTTCGTTTATGCACGCTCCGCGTGCACATCAGCCGAGGAAGAATCCGAGTATCAGACCGCCCGCTATGACGGATGCGATCTGTCCCGACGCATTGACGCCCATCGCCTGCATCAGGATAAAGTTCGACGGATCCTCCTTGAGCGCCATCTTGTGTACGACGCGTCCCGACATCGGGAACGCCGATATGCCCGCCGCGCCTATCATCGGGTTGATCTTGTGTCCGTCGCGGAGGAAGAGATTCATTATCTTCGCGAATATGACGCCGCCCGCCGTGTCGACGATGAACGCGATGAGACCGAGACCGATTATGAGCAGCGTATTCGTCGTAAGGAATTCCGCCGCCTGCATACGGAGCGCGATCGTGATGCCGAGGAACAGCGTCACGAGATTTGCAAGCACATTCTGAGCCGTATTCGACAGCGAACCAAGCACGCCGCATTCGCGAATCAGATTGCCGAACATCAAAAATCCGACGAGTGCGACAGAATCGGGCGCGATAAGTCCGGCGATCACCGTTATCACGATCGGGAACATGATCTTCGTCGTCTTCGATACCTCATGCTCGACATAAGGCATACGGATCATGCGCTCCTTTTTCGTCGTCAGCAGCTTTATGACCGGCGGCTGTATGATCGGCACGAGCGACATATACGAGTATGCGGCGACCATGATCGCTCCGAGATATTTAGAGCCTAATTTCTGCGCCACAACGATCGAGGTCGGACCGTCCGCCGCGCCTATGATCGCGATCGACGCCGCGTCGTTGATGTCGAAAAACATCGACGCCATGCAGAGCGTGAAGAATATGCCGAACTGCGCCGCCGCACCGAAAAGCATCAATTTCGGATTTGATAAAAGCGGCGAAAAATCGCACATCGCGCCGATGCCAATGAAGAGAATGAGCGGGAAAAGCTCGTTCGCGATGCCGGCGTCAAACAGCGTTTGCAGCGGTTCGAGCGCGCCCGACATCGGCAGATTGACGAGGATCGCGCCAAAGCCTATCGGCAGAAGCAGCGTCGGTTCCATGTCCTTCGCGATCGCAAGATAGATGAGGATGCCGCCGATCGCCCACATGACGACCATCTGCCACGTTATGCCGAGCAGATTTTCGTAGAGAATCTCCATAAAAACTCCCTGACCTTCATTTATTCGGAGTAAAAATAAAAGACTGCCGCATAAGGCTCCGAGTCCCCTGCAACAGTCTTGCCGTCACGGCGCGTCCCGCGCCGCTTATGCGCTGGCGGGAGAAAAATCTCTCCGTACTGACGCCGCGCGCACCGTTTCCGTCGGCTACTCCCTGTGGCTCAATTATAGGACAATTTTTCCCGTTTGTCAACCGATCGGGACAAGTTTTTTGCATTTTAATTGTATCCGAAAAAATGAAATGTCATTCGACATCCGCGCTCGCGCAACTACTTCGTCGACGCACGAACGAGAGATGCAGAGGCGAACACACTTGTCCTAACCCATCGGTGTTCGCGCCCGCGCGACTACTTCGTCGAAGCACGAACGAAAGATGCAGAGGGAAACACATTTGCCAAATAACTATTGTAGGGAAAGTTTTGCGGGGATTCTTAAGGGGAGCTTTTTCAAAAGCTCCCCTTAAGTCAGGGTGCGGGGTGAAACCCCGAATATCATCATGGCAAATAATTGCTTTCGTGCGGCTTTTTTAGTTGACATAGGGCGCGCTTTTCGGTATAATCGAATCAGAGAGACACACTATCAATGGCAATGGAAAAGAGCAGTTTGGGAGGACTGATATGAGCGAATCGAGGATCAAGGTCGACGCGGGAAAGCGATTGTTCCCGACGGGCGATCTGTACGGCATTTTCTTTGAAGATATAAATCACGCCGCAGACGGCGGATTGTATGCAGAGACGGTGCGCAACCGTTCGTTTGAATTCTGCGAGGTCGACAACAAGGAATACACGAGCCTGACGGCGTGGGAGCTTGTCGGGCGCGACGGCGGCGTCGTTCACGGCGGCGTCGAGGCCGTGTATCCTCTGAACGTAAACAACACGCATTATCTGCGCATATCGAACGGATCGCGCCGCGGTCTCGAGGTCGAGGGCGTCGTCGCGGCCGTCAACGAGGGCTATAATACGGGCATCCCGTACCGCGCGGGCGCGGAATATAAATTCTCCATGTTCGCGCGCCGCGACGTCTGCCTCGGCGAAAAGGTCGAGATCAGACTTGAATCGAAATCGGGCGAGCTTTACGGCTCGGCCGAGATCACGGTCAATTCGCCCGAATGGAAAAAGTATACGGCGTCGATCGTTTCGTCGGCGGAGGATTACGAGGGCCGCCTCGCCGTCGTGATCCACGGCGCGGGCAGCGTCTGCATCGATATGGTGTCGCTGTTCCCCGCCGATACGTTCCGCGGACGCGAAAACGGACTGCGGCCCGATATCGCGCAGTTCCTCGCCGATATGAAGCCGAAATTCATGCGCTTCCCGGGCGGCTGCCTGACGCACGACGGCGACGTCGACGAACACGCGAGAGACGCCATGTACCGCTGGCGCAATTCGGTAGGCCCCCTCGAGGCGCGCCCGTCAAAGCGCGATAACTGGGGCTATAATCAGAGCTACGGCTTCGGATATTACGAATATTTCGTCTTCTGCGAGGATATAGGCGCAAAGGCGATGCCGGTTCTGCCCGGCGCGTTCAACCCGCACAGACAGTATTGGGTCCCGATGGATGAGATGCAGCCGTGGGTGGACGAGGCGCTCGAGCTTTTAGAATTCGCAAACGGCGACGCGTCGACGAAATGGGGCGCCGTCCGCGCCGAAATGGGACATCCCGCTCCGTTCAACATCGAATATATCGCGATCGGAAACGAGGAGGTCGACGAGGGCTTCTTCGAGCGATATCCGCTGTTCCACCACGCGATCGCGGAAAAATATCCGAACGTGAAGATACTCAATACGGCGGGTCCCGCGCCCGCAGGCACGGGCTTTGACCGCGGCTGGGAATCGGCGCGCCGGTGGGGTTCATACGGCGTCGACGAGCATTACTACGTCGCGCCCGACTGGCTGATCGAGCATTACGACCGCTATTTCTCGGATTTCTACGATCCGAACGGGCCGAAGGTGTTCCTCGGCGAGTACGCGAGCCGCGGCGACAGCTTTTATAACGCACTCTGCGAGGCCGCGTATATGACGGGATTCGAGCTTAACGCCGACAAGGTGGCGCTGACGTGCTATGCGCCGCTTCTGTGCAACACGGATTATGTGAATTGGCGTCCGAATCTGATCTGGTACGACAATCACAGGATCTACGGCATCCCGAGCTATTATGTGCAGAAGATGTACTCGGTCAATCAGGGCGACGTGACGGTGCAGGTCAAAACCGAGATCGCGCCGGAGGACGAGGCTTGCGAGCCGGAACGGATCGCGGGCGGCATCTCGTTCGGCGCGGGGATCGGCGAGGTCAGGATCGGATCGCTCGCGGTGAACGGCGAGGCCGTGGCGGCGTCCGATATCGAGGTCAAAAAGGGAGATTGGTCGTTCAAGGACGGCACGCTGTCGCGCGGCAAGCTTGTTGTCGCCGACGAGGACGCGAAGCGCCCGAGATGGCGCGGCGTCTCCGACGACGTGTCGGTCGGCGGCGAATATGAAGATTTGGAGTTCTGCTGCACAGTATTCGCGGACGAACCCGAAAACGTGATCGAGCGCCGCCCGGGCGAGGAGCCGATCAGATGGAGACGCGGATTCACAGTTTCGTTCTGCGTCGGCGGCGACGCGAGATTCGTATGGATGCTGGGCGCGGGCCGCCACGGCAGCGAATCGGTGCTGTCGGTGCGCAGACGCGGCTATGACGAGAGACTGTCGAGCGTCGAGATCGAATGGGAGAACGCGCGCGAGTACGCGATCTCGATCGCAAGGCGCGGAAAGCGCATCGTGACCGAGATCGACGGGGAGGTCGTAAACGAGATCGAGTACGATCCGAAGCCGCCGCGCCGCATATACGTTTCGTCCACTCTCGACGAGAGCGCGAACGAGGTCATAATCAAGGCCGTCAACGTCCGTCCGACGCCGGTGACGATGGAGATCGACGTCGAGGGCGCGGGTCACGGCGCGCGCACCGTAAAGCTCGAAACGCTGACGGCAGATTCGATCGACGACAAAAACTCCTTCGAGGAGCCGGAAAAGGTCGCGACGAAATATTCATCGTTCGACGTCGCGGACGTCCCGTTCGAGTTCGATTTCGCGCCGCGCTCGGTGAACGTGTTCAGAATACCGATTATTTAATTTTCGTGGGGGAACCGCTTTTCACGGAAAACGGCATCTTGCCGCTTACGCGTCAAGCTGCGTCCCCCACACCTCCGCAAAAGTTTTTCCCCCGATAAAAAACCAAAAAAGAAAGGACATTGCCATGAAAGCAAAAATCAAACTTGACCGCGACTTTGAAGTCGGGAGCGTCGACCCGCGGATATACGGGAGCTTCATTGAGCATCTCGGGCGCGCGGTATACGGCGGCATCTACGAGCCGACGCATCCGTCGGCGGACGACATGGGCTTCCGCCGCGACGTGATCGAGCTTGTGCGCAAGCTGGGCGTTCCCGTCGTGCGCTACCCGGGCGGAAACTTTGTTTCCGGCTACAACTGGGAGGACGGAACGGGGCCGAAGGAGTGCCGTCCGTCGCGCCGCGAGCTTGCGTGGGGAACGATCGAGACGAATCAGGTCGGCATCGACGAATTCCAGGAATGGGCGAAGCGCGCGAACACCGAGGTCATGATGGCGGTCAATCTCGGCACGCGCGGTCCCGACGAGGCGCGCAATCTCGTCGAATACTGCAATCAGACGTCCGGCACGTATTATGCCGACAAGCGCGTGAAGAACGGCTTTGCGGAGCCGTTCGGCATAAAGCTCTGGTGCCTCGGCAACGAGATGGACGGCCCGTGGCAGATGTGCGCAAAAACGGCGGACGAATACGGCCGCGCCGCGAACGAGGCGGCGAAGATGATGAAATGGGTCGATCCGTCGATCGAGACTGTCGCGTGCGGCAGCTCGTCGAGCGGAATGGCGACGTTCGGCAAATGGGAGGCGACGATGCTGTCGCACTGCTATGACAACGTCGACTACGTTTCGTGCCATTCATATTACAACAACTACGAGCATGACACGAAGACGTTCCTCGCCAACAACCTCGATATGGACTATTTCATAAACAGCGTCGTGTCCGCGATCGATTACGCGAAGGTGGCGGCGCGCTCGCACAAGCAGATCAACATCAGCTTTGACGAGTGGAACGTATGGTATCACAGCAGCGAGGAGCCGAACCGCAAGCACATCGAGCCATGGAGCATCGCGCCTCCGCAGCTTGAGGACGTCTACAACTTCGAGGATGCGCTTCTCGTCGGTTCGCTGCTCATCACGATGCTCCGCCACGCGGATCGCGTGAAGGTTGCGTGCATGGCGCAGCTCGTCAACGTGATCGCGCCGATCATGACGCGCAACGGCGGCGGCGCGTGGGCGCAGACGATATACTATCCGTATATGCACGCGTCCATGTACGGACGCGGCAAGGCGCTTCTGACAAAGGTCGAATGCGAAAAATACGATACGCGCCGGTATAAGGATGTGCCTTACGTCGACAGTGTCGCAGTCGTTAATGAGGAAAAGGGCGAGCTGACGGTGTTCGCAGTGAATAAGAACCTGACCGACGATATCGTCGCGGCGATCGATCTTTGCGGATTCGAGGATTACAGCCTCGTCGAACATATCACTATGCATCACGACGACGTCAACGCCGTCAATACGGAGGAAAATCCCTACTTCGTGCATCCGCAGTCAAACGGCGTCACTAAACTCGACGGCCATACCGCCGAATCCCTCCTCGGCAAAGCCTCGTGGAATGTGATAAGATTTAAGAAGTAATATTTTCTGGAGGGAAGAGAAACTTCTTGAAAGAAGTTTCTCTTCCCTCCAGACCACCCATCTTTTCAAGAACTTTTATTACAGGTTTTATTTTTAGTCCAAGCGAATACAACTGCTATCTACAGGGCGGACTTAAGATAAACACGATTTGGTCCGCTTTTGGAGGGGGAGGGGGAACCTTTTACAAAAAGGTTCTCCCAAAACAAGAAGTTTCCTCCCATGAATATTTCAAAAACTTTTATGAAATAGGGTTTTGTTGTCAATTTTATTTGTACATATAGGTGAGGACGGTGCGGAGCGTTTGATGCTCGACTTCGTCTGCGCTGTGAAACGGTAGATTTGCAAAGGCGAAAGAGCTGCCGGCAGCAATTCAAAAATTTAATAAAAGTTTTTAGGTGAGGGGGTGTGGGGGAGCCCCCTTTTTTCCTCAGATTGTCAAGTGAAGTGCAACGATTTGTTGAAAAAAACTTCCTCAGGAGATTTCCAGCCTAAA
>CANRFY010000001.1 GCA_947630015.1 uncultured Clostridia bacterium | reverse complement strand
CGCCGTAAGGCGTGCAGCTGACCGATACTAATTGGCCGAGGGCTTGAACCTCTTATGGTTCATTCGATTTGATCAGTGGCGTTTATCGCTTCAACTCTTTATTCGTTTTTGAAGGCATCCGCCGTGACAATCGTCACGAGCGGATTTTTTCTTTCCCCATATTAAAACAAAATCCGAAAATATTTTCTATTTCTTTCTATTTTGTTGACATATTCCTACATATGGTGTAATATTATGATAGAGCATCAAAATCATGTGGAGGAATCGTTATGCTGGCAAAAATCTTTCCGCTTTCGTCTATGTCGACGACAATCAAAGGACTTATAATCTCGCTCGTCATCTATTTTCTCGGCGACGCCGTGCTTGGATTCGCCGTGGGAATGCTCGCGAAAATTCCGATCTTAGGCATAATATTCGGCATCGTAGGCTCGCTTCTCGGCCTCTATTGCCTCTGCGGCGCCGTCATATCGCTCCTGATCTATTTAAAAGTCATAAAGTGATTATAAATCCTGAAACGAAAAAGTCCGGCTTCCGCCGGACTTTTTTCACGCATACGTGCAAATATCGCTTCTGATTCATCCCCCTGATTCATTCCACAAAATAGCTGTAATCGAGTATCACATTGCCGTGTTCATCAGGCGTCGTGTAGCGCGGACAAAGCCCGTTCTCGAACGACCATACGCATCCGCGATCGTCGTGCCATATCCGCATCCCGGCATTTTCGAGCGCGGGACGGCAGCCGACCGTTTGATGTGTGTCGCCGCCCTCCTTGCCGTAGATCCAGCAAGTCCCGATCGCGCACGCGGGAATGTCGATGTACTCGAATCCGTCGGGAACAGCGGTGCCTTTCGGCGTGAACATCCCGATATAATAATGGAATTCGCGCTCGCCGCGCTGCTCAAGTCCGACGTAACCGCCGCCGCTCTCCCATATCGAAAGGATCGAATCGACGCCGCCCATCGCGCGCTCGATCTCGTCGAACCAGCCGTTCGCGAACCATTCGCCCCAATTTCCGAAATCGTCGTATTTCTTTCCGATGAAGCGCATCGCGGGGATTTCTTCCCTGTAAGTCCTGATAATTTCCGCCATGTTAAATCTCCTTACATTTATTCTGATTTCATCCGTATCGGTACGAATATAGTTTCGGAAAACAGCCTGCTCTCCTCGACATAGCGCTCGAACTCATAGTCAAAACGGCGCTCGAATCGGCTCTGCGGCAGCCACACGTCGCGGATATAGTCCCACGTTTTGCCGATCGCGGCAACAAATTCGGTGTGGGACGCCGGAGGCGTCTTGAATACAGCGTAAAGCCCGCCCGACAGCGGCAGCGTGACCGTGCCGGATGTGTCGCCGGCCGCGTCGCGTTCGTCGACGCCGATCCAGTAATCGAGACGCGACGTCGACGCGTTCCATCTGCACACACCGTAATCGGCGACTGTCCGCCCGCCCGAAAGGCGGGACGAAAGTTCGTTTACGTTATACCTGTTCCAGAACTTCGTCGGATCGTCCTCGTCGCTTTTGTATGCGACGACGCGGAACGCGTCAAGCTCCACGACGTCGCACATCATCGCCTCGCACCTCGGCACAAGCTCGAAGCGGCCGTACAGCTTCAGGCTGTTGCCGTGTCTGCGGTACTCGGTCGGCAGGATGTGATGCTCGGACTTGAACGCGCGAATGAAATTCTCCTTTGAGTTGAAGCCGTACTCGAACGCGATATCGCTGACGGGACGTCCGCCGCTCTCCATTTGGCGGACGATTTCGGAGATGCGGCGCTTTCTGATGTAATCGGCGGGCGTCACCCCGACGAAATGCTTGAAAATGCGCAGAAAATGATACTCCGAATATCCGATCGCGCCCGCGACCTGCCCGATGCTGATGTCAAATTTGAGATTATCCTCGATATAATCGATCGCTTTTTGAATCGTAGAAAGGCTTTCCATGCTGTCTCCCGTATGTGATCACGGATACAGTATAACATAAATTTTGCGGAGATGATTGATAAAAATTGCGGTTTATAAAATACAACCGACGGTTTCAAAATCCGCCTGCGACGCAACTTTGCGGTTCTTGACCGTTTCCCGACGCTCCGTTATAATAAAATCAAGATAAGCGCTTGATCGAAATCAAAACAACGAAAGGCGACAAAATGGACGTCAACATGAAAGATAAGCTGCGCGAGCTGCGCAGAAAGAAAAATGTCACGCAGGAGGCGCTGGCGAATCATCTCGGCATAACGCCGCAGTCGGTGGGAAAATGGGAGCGCGGCGAGGGATTCCCCGACATAACGCTCCTGCCCGCGATCGCGCTCTATTTCGGCGTCACCGTCGACGAGCTGCTTGGCGTGGAAGAGGCGCGGAAAGAAGCAAAATTGGCGGCTTACGACAGGGAAGCGCAGGAGTATCTCCACGCCGGAAAAGTCGGCGACGCGATCGAGGTCAGGGAGCGCGCATACAGGGAGTTCCCGAACGATCTCGGCGCCGCGGTCGATCTGATGCACGACTTGTATTTTGAGAACGGCGGCGAGCAGCGTGAGCGCGCGGAGCGCATAATCGAGCTTGGAGAGCGAATTCTCGACGAGTCGCGCGTCACATGGCAGCGCGAGAGCGCAATTCAAATTCTGACGTATGTGTATCACGACCTCGGCGACAAGGAGACGGCGCTGAAATACGCCAAGATGGGCGGAGATTTGTATACGACGTCGTATGATCTGCGCGCGTCCGTCCTCGATGGCGAGGACGGGATCAAATGCGCGCAGTCGTACATCCAGAATCTGCTCCTTCTTTGCTCTCTGTCGGCGAGAAGCCTGACCGGAAAGGCGGACATGACGACGGAGGAAAAGATAAAAGCGCTCGAATTCGCCGTCGCCGTAAGGCTTCTGCCGTTTGACGCGGACGAAAACGTCGGCTATGCGGCGCTCGGCGTCTCTCAGGATTGCTCCGAGATCGCCGCTTACTATGCGCGGCTCGGAAAGTATGAGGAATCATTCGACGCGCTCGAGAAAGCGGCGAGGTACGCGGTCGACTCGACTATGCGTAAAAAGCGCAGATTCAAGTCGTTCATCGTGAACAGGATAGAGGATGATCCGAGCAGCATGACGAAAAACTACGAGGGCAACTCGTGCGATCTGCGTCTCGCCGCGCTTCGTGCCGACGAGTTCGACCCGATGCGGGACGACGAACGCTTCGCGCGTATAAAAGCGGAGCTGGAAGCGCATGGGGAGCTTGCGCACGAATAAAACGTCCAAGCAAAAAAAGGGGCCTTTAGGCCCCTTTTAAATTTAAACTTGACAAATCAAATATTTTGGTGTAATATGTAAAACGATTTTGATTGAATCGGGGGCGATGCTTTGTCATCAGGATATAGAAATAAATGCTGAACAAAATTTACGAGGAAAGGAGCTTTGATATGTGCAGCAGTAAGGCATACTTAGATTTGCGGCGAGCCGAAATTAACGCTTACAGATGAGGCGATGATATAGGCTTACGCCGGTCGTCGCCTCATCTGTTTTAGGTATCGTCGAATAAAACGAGATACCGTATAAAACAGAAAGGATTGACCGGCAAATGAAATTCATAAAAACAATAATAAAAAACGCCAAAAGCATCATGTGGCTCATCGGAGCCTATTTTAAGTACGGCAAATTCGTCGTGCTGTTCGGACTGTTCGCGAACGGTCTTATCTGGCCGCTCCGCGACGTGATATCGGTGTATCTGCCGCAGCTTGTCGTCGACGCGCTCGACGAGGGGCATTCGCTTCTGTATGTCGTCGCGCTGATGCTGGGACTGCACGCGGTAAGTTATTTCGCATACGTCATACACGATATATTGTATGATTACGTCGAACCCGTCGGCGGCGAGCGCGTCAAGCTCGCGCTGAAGCGACAGGTCTACGAAAAGGCAAAAAGCACCGATTACGAGTGCATAGACGACCCGAAGTTCTACGATAAGTACAAGTGGGCGATGGACAACTACGCCGACAAAGCCGGCGAGGCCATACAGATGCTGAATCTTCTCGCGCGCGGCGTCGTCGCAATATCGGCGCTGGCGGCGATAATCGCGACCGTGTCGCCGTGGGTGGTGCTGATTGTCGCCGCATACGGCGTCATAAGGACTGCGTTCCACTTGCAGTACAACAAGCTCGATCTCGAACGCGACGAAAAGACCGTGAAGCCGAACAGAAGGCTCGATTACATCCACAGGGTGTTCTACATGAAGGACTATGCGTCCGATATTCGCTCGACGAGGCTGTCGGGACGCGCGATGTCGTACTACGACAGATTCGCGGGCGAAAAGATAGCGGTGATGAGCGGCGTGCAGAAAAAATACGTGCGGCTCGAGTTCATACAGCGCGTGTTCAACGCGGCGTCGCAGTTTATGACGATGTTTCTAATCGTTTTGTCGTTTTACCGCGGCGAGATCGAGAACGCGGCGATGCTCATTACGGTGTTCATGGCGGCGAATACGCTCGATATCGACATCTGGGACATCATGGATGTGATCAAGGGCTTCGACAAGGTGGCGAATTACGGCGCGCGCGTGCGCGAGTTTTTCGACCTTCCGGCAAAGATTGAGAGCGCGGACGCCGCGCCAAAGGATGCGAAAAACGCGCCGGACGGCGCGTTTACGGTGGAGCTGCGCGACGTGTCGTTCCGTTACACGGACGGCGGTCCGTATGTGCTGCGCCACATGAACCTGACGATCCGCGCGGGCGAAAGGCTCGCGGTCGTGGGCGAGAACGGAGCGGGGAAGTCGACGCTCGTGAAGCTGCTTCTGCGTCTTTATGACGTGACGGAGGGCAAAATCCTCGTCGACGGCGCCGACATACGCGACTACGACATACACGATCTGCGCGCGAAGGTGGGCGCCGCGTTCCAGAACACGAACATATACGCGATGACGTTCTCTGAAAATGTGACGCTTTCGCACGAGGCTGACGCGAAAGCGATATCGGATATCGTCGACAAGCTGTCGCTGCGCGGCGTGCTTACAAAAAATTCGGCGTCGCTCGATTCCGAGATGACGCGAGAATTTGATGAAGGCGGCATGGTGCTGTCGGGCGGCGAGGCGCAGAAGGTTGCGATCGCGCGTCTTTACACATACGATTACGGTATGCTGATGCTCGACGAGCCGTCGTCGGCGCTCGACCCGATCGCGGAGTATGAGATGAACCGCATGATAGTCGGCAGCACGCGCGGCGCGACGACGCTTTTGATTGCTCACAGGCTGTCGAGCGTCCGCGACATGGACCGCATCGTCGTTGTAGACGGCGGCCGCGTCGCCGAATCCGGCACTCACGACGAACTGATGTCGCAGCGCGGCATCTACGCCGAGATGTTCGATAAGCAGGCGGAAGGGTATATTGCTTAATAATGGATTTTTTAGGGGGGAAGAAAAACTTCTTGAAAGAAGTTTTTCTTCCCCCCAACCCCCCTATTTTTTCAAGAACTTTTATTACAGGTTATATTTTTAACCAAAGCGAATATAACAGCCATCTTCAGGGCGTACTTAAGATAAACACGATTTGGTCCACTTTTGGGGGGGCGGGGGGAACCTTTTACAAAAAGGTTCTCCCTAAATGCAAAGAAGTTTTCCCCAGTCTATTTTCAAGAACTTTTATTACAGGTTATATTTTTAGCCAAAGCGAATATAACAGCCATCTTCAGGGCGTACTTAAGATAAACACGATTTAGTCCGCTTTTGGAGATGCGGGAGGAACCTTTTACAAAAAGGTTCCTCGCATCTGAAAAAGGTTTCTCGCAGCTACAAAATAATGCTAATATGTAAAAATATCTGAAAAAGGTTTCTCGCAACTGAAAAAAGTTTCTCGCAGCTAAAAAGGTTTCTCGCAGCTACAAAATGCTGCTAATATGTAAAAACATCTGAAAAAATTTCCTCACATCTGAAAAGTTTCCTCTCGCAGAAGTTCAACGCTCGCAAAGCTTCCCTCTCGCGCTCTCCTTTCCACTCCCCCCTTCTCACAAATTCGCCATCTCCTCCTCCCTGCTGTTTAAAATCGTACCGAGCGAGAAGATGTGCATCCCGTTTACCTGACCGGCGGAGCCGGGAAGATGCAGGGACGGGTCGTCGGGACAGTAAACTTCAAAGGGTACCGGATTGATCAGCAAAACGGGCGTCGCTTGCCGCGTCAGCTCATATTGCGGCAGGCGGTATTTTTTTGTGTCATGAGGGTACCAGAAAAAAATCATTCTGAATACGGGGATGCGCGTGTAAACGCGCGAATGCGCGTATCCGTCGTCGGTGAACGTCAGCTCCTCCGTGACGCCGCGCGTGTTCCACAGCTTGACGGCGTAAACTGCATCGGGAAATTCGATGTAAAAATCGTACCGCCGCCCGCGCTTTGTCCCGAACGGCCACATAAAATGAGCGGGGATGAGGGAACAGCCGTTTTTGCGGCAGCGGGCTTTGAGCTTGACGCAAAGCGTGATCCTTTTGATTATAAAATGGACGAAGCGCAAAATGGTCGGTATCATGCATACCGCCGCGATTATGGCGGCGACTTTGAGCGTGCCGATAAGAAATTCTGTCATAAGAGCGCGACTGCCTCCTTTTATACCGTGAGACGGATTATTTGATCTAACTACAGTATATCATGTCAATTACATAAAGTCAATAGATTGTGTAAAAAATATCGAGATTATTTATTATAATGACAGTAACCCGAAATGCGCATACATGACTTTTCACGAGGCGTCATTTTGTAATTGCTTATTTTGATGAGATGTGGTAAAATATTATATTAAAGAGGTACGGGGGGATTTATGCGCGATCTGCTTTTCAAAACAGGGGACGGCGTGTTTTCGTACCGAGCGGCGGGCGTGTGCATCCATGACGGATGCGTGCTTTTGCAGTCGACGTCAAACGATCCGTCGCTCGCGTTCCCGGGCGGTCACGTCGCGTTCGGCGAAACGAACGCGGAAACGCTCGCTCGCGAGTTTGCGGAGGAAATTGGCGCAGAGATAAAGGTTCGCGATCTGCGCTGGGCGGCGGAGGCGTTTTTCCCGTGGGGCGAGCGGCGGTGCCATCAGATATGCCTCTATTATGACGTCGAGATAATCGGCGGCATCCCGATGCGCGGCAGCTTCATCGGCCGCGAGCAGATCGACGGGCGAAAGTTCGATCTGATCTTTCGCTGGGTCCCGATCGAAGCTCTCGGCGGCGAGGGTGCGGTCGTATATCCGACGCCGTGCGCGGAGCTTTTGAAAAAGGGCGATCGTGAAACAGTACATTATATATATTTGGAAGATTGAGCGATGATAGATTTAGATTCGGGCGGCGAGGAGTTCGTCTTTGAAAACGATTGGGATACGGCAGTGCCGATAACGGTGCGGAAACGCGGCGATGAGGACGTTTATATCGAGGTGTTCCCGACATACGAACGCGAGGCGCGCGAGTTCGAGACGCGATTTTCGGACGATCCGTTTTCGCAGGATGCACTGCCGTTTTTGTGGGAGCGGATCGGCGTGCCGATGGAGGCGCGCGGATATCGCGACGAGAAGAAATTCCGCCACAGATGGTATCACACGCTCGTTATAAAGCGCGCGGACGAGATCGACAAAAGCGTGATCCTGCCGTCGACGAAACGTCTGTCAAAACGCGCGATAAGAGGCAAAAACAACCGCACGACGTTCGATCTCGAACGCTATATCGAGGAAGAGATCAACGCGTTCGTCACCGTCGAGGGCGATGATATCGTGTCGATCGCGGCGGAGAATATGTCATGCTCCGGCGATTTCGACGACGACATTGACTGCGGCGGCACGACGGAGATCGGCGTCGAGACGGCGGTCGAATATCGCAGACGCGGCTTTGCCGCGTCGAACGCGGCGGCGCTCGCGCTGTATCTGATCGAAAACGACGGCGTTTACGTCACATACGAGACGGACTGCGACAATGAAGCGTCGCTCGCGGCCGCGCGCCGCGCCGGATTTGTCGAATACGGCAAGTGCTATTATTATGTGATGAGAAAAGAATAAAAATTTTTGAAAAAGCGGCGGAAGCATTTGTTGAGTGAAAAACTTTTTTCAAGCGGCGGACGACAATGAGGAAAGCAAGCGCATTTTGCTTAACTAAAAAATATAATTGTAACAAAAGTTTTTGAAAAATGAGTGGGATATCTCGCCGCTTACGCGTCGAGCTATTACACGTTTTCGCTGCGCGAAAAGTGTGGTGCAGGGGGAGGAAAACTTTTTCAAGCGGCGGACGACAATGAGGAAAGCAAGCACATTTTGCTTAACTAAAAAATATAATTTTAACAAAAGTTTTTGAAAAAGAGGGGGTGCAGGGGGAGGAAAAACTTTTTTCAAAAAGTTTTTCCTCCCCCTGCAAAAACCAATGCCATGCCATACGATGCGGCGGTGATGGCGGCTGTATGCCGCGAGATAAATGAGATGAGGGGCGCGCGGTGCGAGAAGATATACGGACTGTCGGGCGAGGAAATAAGCGTGATCCTGCGCGGTCACGGCGGATCGCGCAGACTGTATATCAACGCGGGCGCGTCGAGTCCGCGGATGTGTTTTTCGTCGGACGCCGCCGACAATCCGGCGACGCCGCCGAATTTCGTCATGATGCTGCGCAAGCATCTGTCCGGCGCTGTCTTCGACGGCGCGTACATGATGGGATCGGAGAGGGCCGTGCGGCTCACATTCGACACGCGCGACGAGATGGGATTTTCGTGCAAGCGATATCTTATCGTCGAAATAATGAATAAATACAGCAATATGATCCTCTGCCGCGAGGAGGACAGGATCATAGGCGCGTCCCGCGCCGTCGATTTCACAACGAGCAGACTGCGTCAGGTGCTGCCCGGGATGATATACGAGACGCCGCCGAAGCAGGATAAGACCGACATCCTCGACGCCGACAGGGATACGCTGTTCCGCGCCGCCGTCGAGGCCGGCGATACTCCGGCGGATAAATTCCTGATACGCGGATTTTCGGGATTGTCGCCGCTTCTGTGCCGCGAGATCGCATACCGCGCCGGAGGCAGCGCGGACGCGCCGACGTGCGAATGCGACGGCGGCGCGCTCTGGGACGCGTTCTCGCGCGTCCGCGAGACGATTTTAACCGGCGAGGCGCGCGAGCTGTCGCTCGTGCGCGACGCGGCGGGGCGTCCGTTCGAGTTCGGCGCCGTCGATATTGTCGAATACGGCGACGCATACGACAAAAAGACGTTTTCGTCGCCGTCCGAGATGGTGGAGGAATTCTTCCGCGAGCGCGGACGCGTCGACAGAGTGTCGCAGCGCGGACACGATATAGTCAAGATCGTGTCGAACGCGAAAAAGCGCATCGAACGCAAGCTCGAAAAGCTGAGGGACGAACTCGATCACGCCGCCGACGGCGAAAAATACAAGCGCGCGGGCGACGTTATCAACTCAAATCTTCATCTTTTGAAGCGCGGCATGACGGAGGCGGAGCTTGTCGATTACTACGATCCCGAATGTAAAACGGTGCGCGTTTTGCTCGACGGCAGACTTTCCCCGTCCGAAAACGCGCAGCTGAACTACAAAAAATACGCAAAATGCAAGACGTCGTTCGTCGAAACGACGCGCCAGCTCGAGATGGCGAACGCCGAGCTTGCATATATCGAAACTGTCGAGGACGCGCTGTCGCGCGCGTCCGGCGACTCAGAGCTGGACGAGCTGCGCGCGGAGCTTGCGGCTGCGGGATATGCGAAAACGCTCCGATCGAGCGCGAAGGGACGCGTCAAATCACAGCCGTCGCAGCCGGATAAATATGAGACGTCGGGCGGATATACGGTCCTCTGCGGCAAAAACAATACGCAGAACGACAAGCTCACGATGAAAACCGCGTCGGGCAGCGACTGGTGGTTCCACGTCAAGGGCGCTCCCGGCAGCCATGCCGTCATGATCACGCCCGCGGGCGAGGAACCGTCGGAGACGGATTTCACCGAGGCGGCGATGATAGCGGCCGTCAATTCGAGTCTGCGCGACGGCGTCTCCGTTGCCGTCGACTACACGCAGGTGAAAAACGTGAAAAAGCCGTCGGGATCGAAGCCCGGATACGTCATATATAAAACGAACTGGACTGCGTTCGTCACGCCGGACCGTGACAGGGTCGCGGCGATGAAGATCAAAAAATGACCGCGAGGTGTAAAAATGGGGACCGCACACGAGTTTGAGCGCGAAAAGCTGTTCTGCGGCGCGCTTTATACGGACGAGGGCGATTACGAGCGCGCAAGATCAAGGCTTTGCGAAAGATTCGGCACGATCGATATCGAATCGGAGCCTATGTCGTTTTCCGCGTTCAGCGACTACTATTCATACGAAATGGCGGGAGAGGTGAAAAGGCGGTTCTTCTCGTTTGAGGAACACATAGCGCCGGATACGATCGCGGACGTAAAAACGTGGACGAACGCGATCGAGGCCGAAATGTCCGAGGACGGGAAGAGGCGCGTCAATCTCGATCCGGGGCTGATCGGCCACGGACGGCTGCTTCTGCCGACGACGAAGCCCGCCGGACACAGGATAGCTCTTCGCGACGGGATATACATCGAAATGACGCTGTTTTATTCGCGCGGCGAATGGCACGATTTTCCGTGGACGTACCGCGATTTCAAATCCGAGCAGGTAAAATCGATCATGACGCGCATCCGCCGCGCGTATATTGAGAAGCGGCGGGACGAAATGAAAACGGCTCGAACATGACGGGGAGGCGATGATTTGGCGGAAATAGTCAAGACGAGATACACGGTAAAAACGCACGGCCGCGCCGATTTCTGCGCGGCGGTCATTTCAGATACGCACGAGGCCGATCCCGAGCCGATCGTGACGCTGGCGAGGGCGATATCGCCGGACGTTATAATCCTTGCTGGGGATATTATCGAGGCTAAAACAAAATCGTCGGCGCGCCGCCACCAGACGGGAGCCGGCGCGGAACGGTCGCGGCGGCTGCTGATCGATCTCTGCTGTGTCGCGCCCGTATATTACGGACTCGGCAATCACGAGGCGAATCTGACCGACACGCAGCGCGAGCTGATCGCGTCGACGGACGCGCATCTGCTCGAGGGCGCATATGAAAAGGCGCGCATACGCGGCGCAGACGTCGTATTCGGCGCGGTGTCGCCGAGGTGCGACGATCCGCAGAGATTTTTGGAAAGTATGCGCCGTCAGAACGCGTACCGCGTCCTCATATGCCACAGGCCGGAGGAATACATGGAGCGCTACCGCAGCAGAAGCGACGATATCGTATTCGCCGGTCATGCGCACGGCGGACAGTGGAGAATATTCGGCCGCGGGATGTTCGCGCCGGGGCAGGGGATATTCCCGCGCTATACGAAGGGCTTTTACGGCAATCTGCTCGTGTCGGCGGGCGCGCATAACAGTGAAATTTTGCCGAGGATAAACAACAAATGCGAGATACTCGAGGTTAATTTTGTGAGGTGAAAATGGAAAACATCATACGCGACGCGGCGCTCGCGGAGTCGGGCGCGCGGAAAATAGAATGGGTGCGCGCGCATATGCCGCTGCTCGCGCACATCGAGAAAAGATTTATAAAAGAGCGCCCGTTTGAGGGGATGAGGGTCGCGATGTCGATACATCTCGAGGCGAAGACGGCGCGGACGGCGCAGCTTCTTCATGCCGGCGGTGCGGACGTGTACGCGACGGGATGCAATCCGCTGTCGACGCAGGACGACGTGGCGGCGGCGCTGGCGGAATCGGGAGTCCATGTATTCGCGCTGCACGGCGCGACGGCGGAGGAATATCACGATCATCTTTGCCGGACGCTGTCGTGCCGTCCGGATGTGTTCATTGACGACGGCGGCGATTTGACGGCGATTTTGTGCGGCGAGCATCCCGAATATGCGGAAAATCTTCTCGGCGGCAGCGAGGAGACGACGACGGGCGTCATGCGCCTGCGCGCGAGAGCGGCGGCGGGCGAGCTGCCGTTTCCGATGGTGTGCGTCAACGACGCGCAGATGAAGTATCTGTTCGACAATCGCTACGGCACGGGGCAGTCGGTGCTGGACGGCATCATGCGCACGACGAATCTTATCATCGCGGGCAAGACGTTCGTCGTCGCCGGTTACGGCTGGTGCGGCAAGGGCGCGGCGATGAGAGCGAAGGGAATGGGCGCGCGCGTCGTCGTGTGCGAGGTCGACGCCGTCAAGGCGGTCGAGGCTGTGATGGACGGCTTCGACGTGATGAAGATGGAGGATGCGGCGCGCCTCGGCGATATATTCCTGACGGTGACGGGCTGCCGCGACGTCATAACGACGGAGCATATCAAGAAAATGAAGGACGGCGCGATCCTCTGCAACGCGGGCCACTTCGACGTCGAGGTGGCGGTCGCTGAAATGATGGAAAACGCTGTCCGCACATGGATCGCGCGGCAGAACATCGAGGGATTCGAGTTCGATTTCGACGGCGTGAAAAAGACCGTTTATCTGCTCGCGGAAGGAAGGCTCGTAAATCTCGCCTCCGGCGACGGCCATCCGGCCGAGATCATGGACACGAGCTTCGCTTTGCAGGTTTTGACTGCGGAATACATATCGAAAAACGGACGCGGGATGAAGCCCGGGGTTTACGAGGTGCCGCAGGATATCGACCGCGCCGTCGCGGAGCTGAAGCTTGAAACGCTCGGCAAAACGATAGATTCGCTGACTGACGCGCAGCGCGCGTACATCAATTCGGCAAACGGGTGAACGTCATGTATTTGATAAAAAACGTAAGACTTTATACGGGACGCGCGTCATATGAGCGCGGCGCCGTCATAACAGACGGCGGACGGATAATATACGCGGGCGACGAGGCGTCTATGACGGCGCCGCCGATTTTGGGCGGCGTCAGCGTGATCGACGGCGGCGGCGGGATATGTATGCCGGGGTTGTGCGACGCGCACTGCCACGCGCCGATGGTGCTTCTGCGCGGAGAGGGCGCCGATCTGCCGCTGTTCGACTGGCTTTCGTGCGTGCAGGAAATGGAGGAAAACTTCACGCCCGAGACTATATACACAGGTACGATGCTGGCGATCATGGAGCTTTTGCGCGGCGGCGTTACGTCGTTTGCCGATATGTATTTTGAATGCGCCGACATGATCCGCGCCGTGATCGATTCGGGCATACGCGCGAACATAACGCGCGGCTCGACGTCCGTCGAGGGCGTGCGCTCGCATATCGATCTGCACCGCGAATTCGACGGCGCGGACGGCAGAGTGCGCGTCTATGTCGGGCTGCACGGCGAGTACACGTCCGATGAAAATGTCGCGAGAGCCGCGGCCGAGACGGCGCGCGAGCTTGGCGTCGGCGTACACGTTCACATGAGCGAGAGCCGCGGCGAGGTCGAGGGCTGCATCGAGCGTCACGGAGTGACGCCGCCCGCGTATTTCGAGCGGATCGGGCTGTTGGACGTGCCTGTGATCGCGGCGCACTGCGTCCATTTGACCGACGCGGATATCGACATCCTCGTGCGGCACGGCGTTTATGCGGCGCACAATCCGGCGAGCAATATGTATCTTGCGAGCGGGATCGCGCCCGTCGCGAAGATGCGCGCGCGCGGCGTGAACGTCGCGATCGGCACCGACGGCGCGGCGTCGAACAATACGCTCGATATGTTCCGCGAGATGAGGCTTGCGGCGCTGCTCTCGAAGGTATCGACGATGAACGCGTCGTCGATCGCGGCGGCCGACGTTATAAAAATGGCGACGGAGACGGGCGCGCGAGCGATGGGATTTGACGAATGCGGCGTACTCGAGGCGGGGCGTCCCGCCGATTTATGCATACTCGACGGCGGCGCGCTTCATCTGCACGGCGCTGATATCGCGTCTGATATAGTTTACGCCGCGTGCGGCGCGGACGTCAGACTGACGATGGTGAACGGCCGCGTTTTGTACCGCGACGGCGAATATACGACGATCGACGCCGAGCTTATGCGCGCGCTTGCGTCGTCGGCGCGAAAATCGCTGCGAAAATAGCGCATACGCGAAAAATTTTGCGAATTTACTTGACAGCCGCGTCATATTTTGTTATAATGGCAAAGTTGATAGGAAAGAAGCGAAGGGGGGGATACAGAGATGGCAGAAATCAGAGTTAAGGAGAACGAATCTCTCGACAGTGCGCTTCGCAGATTCAAACGTCAGTGCGCGAGATCGGGCGTCCTCGCCGAGCTTCGCAAAAGAGAGCATTACGAAAAGCCCAGCGTCAAGAAGAAGAAAAAGGCCGAGGCTGCAAGAAAGCGCAAGTACAAGTAATCGATGACGACTGCAAAAGAACAACGCCGACCGGCACACGCCGGCCGGCGTATCTTTATTTCGTCATTGTTCACGTGATGAATAATATCGCGTGAAAATATTCGGGAATACGGTCGGTTCGCGGTAGAAAACGTAGCAATCGGCCGCTTTCTTTTTGTGCGCTGTCTACAAAAATGACGGAATCGAAAAAGAATCCTGCAAAAAGCCTTGACGCACGACGCCGCGCGGAGTATAATAACACTAATCCTCGCAAAATAAAGAAGCGCAAAGCGCGACGGATTATAAGCGCCGCGCGGGCGTGCAGAAAGGAACAAACGATGCTCGAGATATCAAAAAAGACAAATCTGCTCGAACAGAAATCGTATAAATTTTCGCTTCAGGACGTCGCGGAACCGAATCTCTACCGCGATATATACAGCTACGACGAGGTGCCGAAGATACCGTTCAACCACCGCCGCGTCCCGATGGATATGCCCGAGGAGATATTCATCACCGACACGACGCTGCGCGACGGACAGCAGTCAAGGGAGCCGTACTCGCCCGAGCAGATAGAGAAAATATATAAGCTGCTCTCAAAGCTTTCGGGACCGAAGGGCATAGTAAGACAGACAGAATTTTTCATTTACAGCAAAAAGGACAGGGAAGCCATCGAACGCTGCCTCGCGCTCGATCTGCGCTATCCCGAGATCACGACGTGGATACGCGCGAACCGCGACGATTTCAAGCTCGTCCGCGAGCTTGGCGTGCGCGAGACTGGCATTCTCGTTTCCGCGTCCGATTACCACATATTCAAAAAGCTCAAAATGACTCGCCGCCAGGCGATGGAATATTATCTGCGCACGGTCGCCGACGCGTTCGAGGCGGGCGTCGTCCCGAGATGCCATTTGGAGGACATCACGCGCGCCGATTTCTACGGCTTCGTCGTTCCGTTCGTCAACGAGCTTCAAAAGATGTCGTCGGATGCGGGCATCCCCGTCAAGATACGCGCCTGCGATACGATGGGATACGGCGTGCCGTATTCGGAGGTCGCGCTTCCGAGAAGCGTCCCCGGGATCATATACGGTCTGCACCATTACGCCGACGTGCCGAGCGAGATGATAGAATGGCACGGCCACAACGATTTTTATAAGGCGGTGCCGAACGCGACGGCGGCGTGGCTTTACGGCGCGGGCGCCGTAAACTGCTCGCTGCTCGGGATCGGCGAGCGCACGGGAAATATCCCGCTTGAGGCGATGGTGTTCGAGTATGCGTCGCTGAAAGGGACGCTCGACGGCATGGATACGACGGTGATCACCGAGATATCGGAGCTGTTTGCAAACGAGATCGGATATCAGATACCGCCGATGACGCCGTATGTCGGCGGACAGTTCAACATGACGAAGGCGGGCATACACGCGGACGGCTTACTCAAGGATGAGGAAATTTACAACATTTTCGATACGGGCAAGATACTCGGCCGTCCCGCCATGGTTTCCGTCGGAAAAACGTCCGGCCTCGCCGGCATCGCGTACTGGATCAACGCGCATTTCCGTCTGATGGGCGCGTCCGCGATCGACAAGCGTTCGCCTATCGTCGCCATGATGAAGGAGAAGATCGACGCCGAATACGAGGCGGGCAGACAGACGGAATTTTCAAGCGAGGAGCTTGAAAAGCTCGCATACGAGGCGTCCGACGGTGCGATATCGAAATGATTCGTATTTAACGAGGGTGTTTTATGGGACTGACAATAGCGGAAAAAATAATCGCGTCGCATCTTGTCGACGGCGATATGACGAAAAAGGGTTCGCAGATCGCGCTCCGCATCGATCAGACGCTGACGCAGGACGCGACAGGCACGATGGCGTATCTCGAATTCGAGACGATGGGGATACCGCGCGTTAAGACGGAGCTTTCGGTCGCCTACGTCGACCACAATACGCTCGGCGCGGGATTTGAAAACGCCGACGATCACAGGTACATCAGAAGCGCGGCGTCGAAATTCGGCGTGCGTTTCTCGCGCCCCGGCAACGGGATTTGCCATCAGGTGCATCTCGAACGGTTCGGACGCCCAGGGGCGACATTGATCGGCTCCGACAGCCATACGCCGACGTGCGGCGGACTCGGTATGCTCGCGATTGGCGCGGGCGGCATGGACGTCGCGGTCGCGATGGGCGGCGGCGCATACTATATCTCGATGCCGAAGATGTACCGCGTCAATCTGCATGGCAAATTGCGTCCGTTCGTGACGGCAAAGGATATAAGCCTCGAGATACTCCGCATACTGTCCGTGAAGGGCGGCGTCGGCGCGATCGTCGAATGGGGCGGAGAGGGGATCGCGGAGCTGTCCGTTCCGGAGCGCGCCACGATCACGAATATGGGAACGGAGCTTGGCGCGACGACGTCGATATTCCCGTCAGACGAGGTGACGCGCGCGTTTCTGCGCGCGCAGGGACGCGAGGACGTCTATGTCCCGCTCGCATCCGACGCGGACGCGAGCTACGACCGCGTGATCGATATCGATCTCGATACGCTCGAACCGCTGATCGCGATGCCGCACAGTCCCGACAACGTCGTGACCGTGAAAAGCGTCGCCGGCACGCGCGTCGATCAGGTATGCGTCGGCTCATGTACGAATTCTTCGCTTTACGATATGCTCAAGGTATCGGCGCTTCTGCGCGGACGCAGAGTCGCCGACACCGTCGATATGTCCGTGTCTCCCGGCAGCCGTCAGGTACTGTCGATGCTGTCGGCGTGCGGCGCGCTCGGCGATATAATCGCGTCAGGCGCGCGCCTGCTCGAATGCGCGTGCGGCCCCTGCATCGGGATGGGATTCTCGCCGAATTCGGGCGGACTTTCGCTCCGCACGTTCAACCGCAACTTCGAGGGACGCTCCGGCACGCGTGACGCCGGCGTATGCCTTGTTTCGCCAGAGACCGCGGTAGCAAGCGCGATCTACGGCGTCATAACCGATCCGCGCGAGCTTGGAGTTATGCCGAAAATCGATATGCCCGACGCGTTTGCCGTCGACGACGGCGGCGTCATAATGCCCGCTCCCGCCGGTTCCGATTCTGAAATACTGCGCGGACCGAATATCAAGCCGTTCCCCGAATCTGCGGGATTCTCCGATTCGATTTCGGCGCCCGTGTCGCTCGTCGTCGGCGACAATATCACGACCGACCACATAATGCCGGCGGGCGCGAAGATTCTGCCGTACCGCTCGAACATACCGTATCTGTCGCGGTTCTGCTTCTCCGTGTGCGACGAGGGCTTCTCCGAACGCGCGAAATCGATGGGACAGTCGATAATAATTGGCGGCGCAAACTACGGTCAGGGATCGTCGCGCGAACACGCCGCGCTCGTCCCGCTTTATCTCGGCGTGCGCGCCGTCATAGTCAAAAGCTTCGCCCGCATCCATATGGCGAATCTGATCAACGCCAGCATCCTGCCGCTCACGTTCGCCGATCCCGCCGACGCGGACGGAATCGAAATCGGCGATATGCTTTCGCTTAACGATATCGGCGACGGGATTAAACGCGGCACGATCACGGTCAGAAACGAGACGAAGAACAAGTCGTTCGACGTTAAATGCGAGCTTTCTCTGCGTATGCGCGAAATAATTCTTGCGGGCGGACTGCTCCCGTACACAAAAAAGGCTGGTGAAAACGCATGAACGAGGCTGAAAAGCAAAAATACATAGTCGCGGCGGGCGAGCATTTCCGCGAGCTGTTCGCAGAACAGCTCGAACGCGCGGAGCGCCTCAAGAAAAGAGAGCGAGTCGATTTTTCAAAGCTTGATAAAATAAAGATCGCGATCGCGGACGGCGACGGGATCGGCCCCGTAATAATGGCGGCGGCGCGCCGCGTGCTGTCGGCGCTGCTGTCCGATCTTATCGCGGACGGGAAAATCGAGCTTTGCGACGTCGGGGGACTGACGATAGAGAACAGACTGAAGCTCGGCGTATCTGTGCCGCAGGACGCGCTCGACGCGATCAAATCGTGCCATGTGCTGCTCAAGGGACCGACGGCGACGCCGAAGGGGACGAGCATGGAGAGCGCGAACGTGACGCTGCGCCGCGAGCTTGATCTGTTCGCGAACGTGCGTCCCGTCCGCATACCGTCCGAGAATATTGACTGGACGTTCTTCCGCGAGAACACGGAGGGCGAATACGTGCTTGGAAGCCGCGGATTCGACGTGCCGGATACGCTCGCGTTCGATTTCAAGGTCACGACGGACGAGGGAACGCGCCGCATCGCGAAGGCGGCGTTCGATTACGCCGTCGCAAACGGCAAAAAGAGCGTTTCGATCGTGACTAAGGCGAACATAATGAAAAAGACTGACGCGATGTTTTCGGAGATCTGTCACGAGGTCGCAAAGGACTATCCGACGCTCGAGCTTGAGGACTGGTACATCGACATAATGACGGCGAATCTCGTCAACAAAAACATCCGCAGCAAATTTGAAGTGTTCGTGCTGCCGAATCTTTACGGCGATATCATCACCGACGAGGCCGCCGAGATCGGCGGCGGCGTCGGCACGGCGGGCAGCGCGAATATCGGCGACAGATACGCGATGTTCGAGGCCATCCACGGCACGGCGCCGCGCATGGTGGAGCTTGGACTTGCCGAATACGCGAATCCGACGAGCATTCTCCGCGCGTGCGAGCTGATGCTGTCGCATATCGGGCTTTCCGACCGCGCGCGCATTCTGTCCTCCGCGATCGAAAAATGCGCCGTCGTCGAGCGGAAGCTGACGGTCACCGGCGACAAGGACGGCGCAAAATGCGCAGATTTCGCCGATTACGTGATCGAATCGCTTTATTAAAAATCAAAATGCCGGCCGACTTCGGCCGACATTTTTCTTATTTAGGGTTGACACCGCGCCCGTGATGTGCTATACTACACAAAACAAACCGTTGACGCGGAGATAACGGCGGCTATGATATCACAGAGAGCCCGCGGCGCTGAGAGTCGGGTATAACACAGGTCGTCAAATGGACCGCTGAGGGTGCGGAACAAATGCCACAGACAGTCGGGGGCAGACGGACAGACAGGACAGAGGCGCAGAGAGGCAGGCAAGCCTGAATTTGCGATCCTTATGTTCCTGACTCCGAGCAGTCGGGCAGAGTATTTCGCAACGTGCGCGCATACGTCAGTTGCGGGGACATGACAGTGTCCGCAGAGCGCACGGCGCAAGCCGTGAATCAAGGTGGTATCGCGGATAAAGTTTATTTATTCGTCCTTGAACGAGCGAATCGTTTGGGGGCGTTTTCATTTGCTCCCGACAGCTCGGGAGCAATTATTATGCGAGGTGATCCCGAAGTGAAATTCAGACCTTCCGTCGACGAGGTGCGGCGGCTCGCGGAAACGGGGAAATACGATATCGTCCCCGTGAGCTGCGAGATGCTGTCGGACATATGCACGCCGATCGAGGCGTTGAGGATACTGAAAAATGTGTCCACGCACACATATCTCTTAGAATCTGTCGCGGAGCGCGAAAAATGGGGGCGGTACACGTTTCTCGGATTCGATCCGAAGCTCGAGATAACGTGTCTTGACGGCGAAATGAAGATAGGGGACAAATCGTTCCACACGGACGATCCGTCCTCGTATCTGCGCGAAATACTCGCCGGCTATAAAAGTCCGCGCCTCGATTATCTGCCGACGTTCACGGGCGGCCTTGTCGGATATTTTGCATACGATTATCTCGCCTACAGCGAGCCGACCGTAAAGCGCGACGTCGAGGACACGGAATCGTTCCGCGACGTCGATCTGATGCTGTTCGACCGTGTGATCGCGTTCGACAATTTCAGGCAGAAGATAATCCTCATCGCAAACATGAAGCTCGACGACGTCGACGCCGGATATGCGGAGGCCGTATCGGAATTAGAGCGCCTTTGCGCGCTTCTGCGCCACGGCGAACGCGGACGCGAGCCGTCGGGACGGCTCACGGGTCCCGTCGAGCCGCTGTTTGACCGCGAGCGCTACTGCGCGATGGTGGAACGCGCGAAAAACTACATCCGCGAGGGCGATATATTCCAGATCGTTTTGTCGAACAGGCTGACGGCGCCGTTTGAGGGCAGCCTTTTAGATACGTACCGCCTGCTGCGCACGCTGAATCCGTCGCCGTATATGTTCTATTTCTCCGGCACGGATGTGGAGGTCGCGGGCGCGTCGCCGGAAACGCTCGTCAAGCTTGAGGACGGCGTGCTTCATACGTTCCCGCTGGCGGGAACGCGTCCGAGAGGAAGAACGGACGAGGAGGACGCGGCGCTCGAACGCGAGCTGTTATCGGACGAAAAGGAGCTGGCGGAGCATAATATGCTCGTCGATCTCGGGCGGAACGATCTCGGCAGGATCAGCAAGTTCGGCACGGTCGAGGTCGAAAAGCTCCACTCGATCGAGCGATATTCGCACGTCATGCATATCGGCTCGACGGTGCGCGGCGTGATCCGCGACGGCCTCGACGCGCTCGACGCGATCGCGGCGGTGCTGCCGGCCGGCACGCTGTCGGGAGCGCCGAAGATCCGCGCGTGCCAGCTCATCGGCGAGCTTGAGGGGAGCAAACGCGGCATATACGGCGGAGCCGTCGGCTACATAGATTTCGCAGGCAATATGGATACGTGCATCGCGATCCGCATCGCATACAAGAAAAACGGCAAGGTGTTCGTCCGCTCCGGCGCGGGGATCGTCGCAGATTCCGTACCTGAGCGCGAATACGAGGAATGCATAAACAAGGCGAAAGCAGTGATGAACGCGCTCGAAGCGGCGGGGGAGGCTGATTTATGATCCTGTTGATCGACAACTACGACAGCTTCGCGTACAATTTATATCAGTTTATAGGCGAGATCGAGCCGGACGTCAGGGTCGTCCGCAACGACGAGCTGACGGTCGAACAGATCGCGGCGCTACGTCCCGACAGAATCGTGCTGTCGCCGGGGCCGGGACGGCCCGAGGACGCGGGCGTCATAATGGACGCGGCGAGGACGCTCGGCAGGACGATCCCGACGCTCGGCGTCTGCCTCGGCCATCAGGCGATATGCGCCGCGTTCGGCGCGACGGTGACGTATGCGTCGCGGCTCATGCACGGCAAGCAGTCGATGACGAAGTTCGACCTTGACTGCGCGCTGTTTTCGGGATGCCCCGATATCGCGCCCGTGGCGCGATATCATTCGCTCGCCGCTGACCCCGAGACGATTCCGGACTGTCTGCGCGTCACGGCCGTAACGGTCGACGGCGGCGAGATCATGGCGGTGCAGCACCGCGAATACCCGATATACGGGGTACAGTTCCATCCCGAGTCGATAATGACGCCGGACGGAAAAACGATGATACGAAATTTTATAAAAAACATATAAAGGAGCAGAGTCATGATAAAAGAAGCGATTGCAAAAATAGTCGATAAGCAGGATCTCACATACGACGAGGCGTACTCGGTGATGAACGAGATCATGAGCGGCGAGACGACGCCGACGCAGAACGCGGCGTTTTTGGCGGCGCTCTCGACAAAAAGCACGAAGGCGGAGACGATAGTGGAGATCGCGGGATGCGCGGCCGCTATGAGAGATCACGCGCTGCCGTGCGAGACGGGCATGGACATATTCGAGATTGTCGGCACGGGCGGCGACAACGCGCACAGCTTCAACATCTCGACGATATCGGCGCTCGTCGCCGCCGCCGGCGGCGTCAAGGTCGCGAAGCACGGCAACCGCGCCGCGTCGTCGAAATGCGGCGCCGCCGACTGCCTCGAGGCGCTCGGCGTCAATATCGACGAGTCGCCGGAAAAATGCGTCGAGCTGCTCGAAAAGGTAGGGATGTGCTTCTTCTTCGCGCAGAAATACCACACCTCGATGAAATATGTCGGCGCGATCAGACGCGAACTCGGCTTCCGCACGGTGTTCAACATTCTGGGACCGCTCACAAACCCGGGCAGACCGAAAAAGCAGCTGCTCGGCGTCTATGACGAATACCTCGTCGAGCCGATCGCACAGGTGCTTATCAGCCTCGGCGTCGAACGCGGCATGGTGGTATACGGTCAGGATAAGCTCGACGAGATATCGGCGAGCGCGTCGACGTCGGTGTGCGAATTCCGCGGCGGCTGGTTCCGTTCGTACACGATCGCGCCCGAGGATTTCGGCCTCGAGCGTTGCAATAAATCCGATCTCGTCGGCGGCACGCCCGCCGAAAACGCCGAGATCGCGCGCGCTGTCCTCGTGGGCGAGCGCGGTCCGCGCCGCACAGCGGTGCTTATGAACGCGGGCGCTGCGCTCTATATCGACGGCAAAGCCGACTCGATCGCGGACGGCGTAAAGCTGGCGGGCGAGCTGATCGATTCCGGCAAGGCGGCGGACGTCCTTGCAAAATTCATAAAGGTCAGCAACGAATAAATGAGCATTCTTGACGAGCTTGCGGCGCACGCGAGGGAGCGCGTCGCCGCCGACCGCAAATCGGTGAGCCTCGATCTGATCAAAACGGGCGCAGAAACGCTGCCGCGCGGCGATTTCCCGTTCGAGCGCTCGCTTCGGGGAGAGGGACTGTCCTTCATCTGCGAGATAAAGCGCGCCTCGCCGTCGCGCGGGATGATATCGCCCGATTTCCCGTATCTCGATATCGCGCTCGAATACGAATCGGCCGGCGCGGACTGCATATCGGTTCTGACGGAGCCGAAGTGGTTCCTCGGCTCGGACGACATTTTCCGCAGCGTCAGATCGACTGTAAGGACGCCGATGATAAGAAAGGATTTCGTCGTCGACGAATACCAGATTTATCAGGCCAAGACGATGGGCGCGGACGCGGTGCTTCTGATCTGCGCGATTACGGACACGAAAACGCTTTCGCGCTACATCGAGATGTGCGATTCGCTCGGCCTGTCCGCGCTCGTGGAAACGCACGACGCGGACGAGATAGAGTCGGCGTCCGCGGCTGGCGCGCGCATGATAGGCGTCAATAACCGCAATCTGCGCGACTTCACCGTCGACTTCGACAACGCCGCGCGTCTGCGGGACAAAATACCGCCGTCGGCGATATACGTCGCCGAAAGCGGCGTAAAAACCCCCGCCGACGCGGCGGCGCTCCGAAAAATCGGCGCGGACGCGGCGCTCGTAGGCGAGTCGCTGATGAGGGCGGAGGACAAACGCGCGATGCTGTCGGCGATGAGAGAGGCGGCGGGCGCATGAGCGAAACTTTGATAAAGCTGTGCGGCATGATGCGCGCGGCGGATATCGCCGTGGCGAACGAGCTTTTGCCCGACTATGTCGGCTTTGTGTTCGTGCGCGGCAGGCGCAGATATGTCGACGCGGATACGGCACTGGCGATGCGCCGTATGCTCGACGGGCGCGTCGCCGCCGTCGGCGTATTCATCGACGAGACGCCGGAGGCTGTCATGGAGCTGTGCCGGCGCGGCATCATCGACGCGGTGCAGCTTCACGGGAGCGAGGACGCGGACTATGTCGCGCGTCTGCGGACGCTCACGGACGCGCCGGTGATAAAGGCGATACGCGTCAGATGCGACTCCGACATCGACGCGGCGAACGCGTCGACGGCGGATATTATACTGCTCGACGCCGGCACGGGCGGCGGGGTGACGTTTGATTGGTCGCGCCTTGAGCGCGTGACGCGCCCCTATATCCTTGCGGGCGGCCTTGACTGCGGCAACGTCGCCGACGCGATAAGGACGCTTCATCCGTTCGGTGTCGATGTCAGCTCGGGCATTGAGACGGACGGCGTCAAGGACGCGGATAAAATGCGGAATTTCGTAAGGATCGTGAGGGAGACGGAATGAGAGCGCCGTTTCAGATATTGGCGATCCCTTATAGGAAAACAGAGATGCAGTTTTGTGTTTTGCATCGTTCGGATGCGGATCAGTGGCAGTTTATTGCCGGCGGCGGTGAAGATAACGAAACGCCGACGGAAGCGGCAGTCAGAGAAATCTATGAAGAAACAGGGATAAAAGCAAACAGTATTATAAAGCTGACGTCCATGGCGTATATCCCCGCGAATGTTATTTCGGAACGGCACCGAAAGCATTGGGAAAAGAACACATATGTTATTCCCGAATATCACTTCGCGTTTGAATGTGATCGGGACATAGTGTTATCAAATGAACACATCGGTTACGAGTGGCTGAGTTATAAAGACGCTGTGGCGCGCCTGACTTGGGATTCAAATAAAACGGCTTTATACGAATTGCACTGTCGATTGCTTGAAGAAGTTTGAGCCGATAAAGAAAGATTTTTTCAACGTGTCAAAATCGGCAGTAACATAGAAAGGTAAATGAACATATGACAAACGAAAGAGGACGCTTCGGCATCCACGGCGGTCAATATATCCCCGAGACGCTGATGAACGCGGTGATCGAGCTTGAAGCGGCGTATGATCACTACAAAAACGACCCCGACTTCAACCGCGAACTCGAGACGCTTTTCAATGAGTACGCGGGCAGGCCGTCGCGGCTCTACTACGCCGAAAAAATGACGCGCGACCTCGGCGGCGCGAAAATATATCTCAAGCGCGAGGACCTCAACCACACGGGCGCGCACAAGATAAACAACGTACTCGGTCAGGCGCTTTTGGCGAAGAAAATGGGGAAAACGCGCCTCATCGCCGAGACGGGCGCGGGTCAGCACGGCGTCGCGACGGCGACGGCGGCGGCGCTTTTCGGTATGGAGTGCGTCGTTTTCATGGGCGAGGAGGACACGAAGCGCCAGGCGCTCAACGTCTACCGCATGAAGCTGCTCGGCTCCGAGGTCGTGCCTGTCAAGACGGGTACGGCGACGCTCAAGGACGCGGTGTCCGAGGCTATGCGCGAGTGGACGTCGCGCATCTCCGACACGCACTACTGCCTCGGCTCCGTCATGGGTCCGCATCCGTTCCCGACGATAGTGCGCGACTTCCAGTCCGTCATATCGCGCGAGGCGAAGGCGCAGATACTCGAAAAGGAGGGCAGGCTGCCAGACGTCGTTCTCGCGTGCGTCGGCGGCGGCTCGAACGCGATCGGCAGCTTCTATCATTTTATAAACGATAAATCCGTGTGCCTCATCGGATGCGAGGCCGCGGGACGCGGCATCGACACGTTCGAGACGGCGGCGACTATAAACACGGGACGCCTCGGTATATTCCACGGCATGAAATCGTACTTCTGCCAGGATAAATACGGTCAGATCGCGCCCGTTTACTCGATCTCGGCGGGACTCGATTACCCGGGCATCGGCCCCGAACACGCGCATCTGCACGACATCGGACGCGCCGAATACGTCCCCGTCACCGACGACGAGGCAGTCGACGCGTTCGAGTATCTCGCGCGCACCGAGGGCATCATACCGGCGATAGAGTCGGCGCACGCCGTCGCCCACGCGATGAAGATAGCGCCCGCGATGGAGAAGGATCGGATCGTCATCATCACGATATCGGGCAGAGGCGACAAGGACTGCGCGGCGATCGCGCGTTACCGCGGGGAGGACATCGATGAGTAACATAAAAAAAGCGTTTGAAAACGGGAAAGCGTTCATCGCGTTTGTGACGTGCGGCGACCCAGACCTCGAAACGACCGCAAAATCAGTCAGAGCGGCTGTCGCGGGCGGTGCGGACCTGATCGAACTCGGCATACCGTTCTCCGACCCGACGGCGGAGGGACCCGTCATACAGGGCGCGAACATCAGGGCGCTGTCGGGCGGCGTGACGACGGACAAGATATTCGACCTCGTGCGCGAGCTTCGCCGCGATGTCAAAATCCCGCTCGTGTTCATGACGTATGCGAACGTCGTTTACTCATACGGCGCGGACCGCTTCATCTCGACGTGCCGCGACATCGGCATCGACGGGCTTATCCTGCCCGATCTGCCGTATGAGGAAAAGGACGAATTTCTGCCCGTTTGCAGAAAATACGACGTCGATCTCGTGTCGCTCGTCGCTCCGACGTCGGAGGGACGCATCGCGATGATAGCGAAGGAGGCGGAGGGGTTCCTCTACATCGTGTCGAGTCTCGGCGTGACGGGCGTGCGCGGCGAGATCACGACCGATCTCGGCTCGATCGTCAGCGTCGTGAGGGAAAACACCGACATCCCGTGCGCGATAGGCTTCGGCATCTCGACGCCGGAGCAGGCGAAGAAAATGGCGGGTTACGCTGACGGCGTTATCGTCGGCTCGGCGATAATAAAAATACTCGAAAAATATGGCAGGGAAGCGCCGCCGCACGTGGAGGAATACGTCCGCTCGATGAAGGACGCGATAAGATAAACGACGTTTCGCGATTTGTGAAACGCGTGATTGGTGCATACGGACGGTTATGAACATAGAAGACAATATACTGAAATATTATCTGCGGAACGTATACTTTATCACCGGCACTGCATACGCGGGCAAGTCGACGACGGTGAAAATGCTCGCCGAGCGATACGGCATGGTGATGTGCGGTGAGAATTATATAATGCGCGTCACAGAGAAGGCCGCCGACCCGGATTTACAGCCCAACCTGTGCTATTTCAAGCGCATGAAAAGCTGGGAGGAATTCGTCAGGCGCACGCCGGAGGAATACGAGCGCTGGATATATGACAACGGCAGGGAATCGGCGGGATTTGAGATTGCGGAGCTTATATCATTGTCGCAGAACGACAAGGTCATAGTCGACACTAACATACCCGTTTCTATACTGAAACGGATATCGGATTACGATCACGTCGCCGTAATGCTCTGCGAGCAGAGCATGAGCGTCGACCGCTTCTTTGACAGGAGCGACCCCGAAAAGCAGTTTATCTTAAGCGTTATCGAAGGCTGCGCCGATTCCGACGAGGTAATGAAGAATTATAAGGCCGGTATTGCGCGCATAAACAGTAAGGAGCATTATGACCAAATGCAGAAAAGCGGCTTTTTTACCGTTATAAGGGAGAACAGCGACGTCGACACGAGAGACGAGGCGTGCGACAGGATCGCGAAGCATTTCGGACTTTTGTAAAATATTTTACGGTTATGAAAAAATTCATTCTGCCCGCTTTAATGCTGGCCATATTTGAATCGGTCGCGATAGCGCTGTGGCTGACGATGGACAACTTGTTTTATCTTTTCAACTTCAGCTATATCGGCGCCGCCGTGGCGCTCGGCGTGTTTTTGTACGGCGTTAAATATAAGCACGCCCGCCGCGTGACGCAGCTCCTCGTCGGGCTTTATATGCTCGTTTATCTCGGACTTATATCCGGCGAAAATATGCAGATCGAAGGGTTCTGGTACTATCTTTTCACAGGCGTGTTCGAGGCGGCGACGATTCATTACGCCGTCGCGAAGATATTGGGGCCGCTCGTTTTCGGAAGGGGATTTTGCGGATACGCGTGCTGGACTGCGATGGTACTCGATTTTCTTCCGTATAAGATCCCGAAAAAGCCGCGAAAAAAGCTCGGATGGATCAGATATATCACGTTCGCAGCCTCGCTGATCTTCGTCGCGGCGCTGTTTTTAGCTCATGTCGGCGGCATCGAACGCATCATGTTCTGGGCGTTCATCGTCGGAAACGCCGCATACTACGCCGTCGGAATCGCGCTCGCGTTCGCGCTGCATGACAACAGAGCGTTCTGCAAATACATATGTCCTATCGCGGTGTTTTTGAAGCCGATGAGCTATTTTTCGATACTTCGCGTGAAGTGCGACAAGAATAAATGCGTATCGTGCGGAAAATGCAAAAGCGTATGCCCGATGGACGTGGATATGACCGACAATTCCCGCAAACGCAAAAACGGAACCGACTGCATCCTCTGCTTTGAATGCGCGAAAAACTGCCCGAAAAACGCGCTATAAAAAGCGCGCGGCTTTTGCCGCGCGCTTTTGCGTTACCGCTTCATTTTTCATTTTCCCTTGCTTTCGCCGGTGGCGTAGTCGATCGTGACGCCGGGCTGCACGTTGTAGCAGAAGACGCAGAATTCGATGCCGTCGCCGTCGTCCTCGACAGAGTACGCCTCCATCAAAACTCCGCGCGCGACAAGCTCAGTGCCGACAAAGATCGGCGTGACGCGGTACATGACGTGATTGTCCGTCTCCTTTACGTAGTCGGCGACCATGTTCTCGAACGGCAGCATCCCTTCGACGTTTAAATAGCGCGTGCCGGTGATCAGATTCTGCTCGTTCGCGTTCTCGCCCGTCAGCTGATATCCGATTAAATGGCAACGGTTGTAGAGATATTTGCCGTCGACGAAATCGTATTTGACCGTGTGCCAGCCCGACGGCTTCACGCTTCCGATGCTTCCGCGCTCCTCCGTCGGCATTATATCGCGTCCGACGCAGGCGGCGGCCGCGCCGCATCTGCCGAGTCTGTCGAGCGGCGAATACGTCTCAAACGACGACTCCGCGATCTCGTCGTCGGTGAAATACGGGACCCCGTCGTTGACGGCGATGTAAGGCTCGCCGGAATAATCCGGCACGGAATCGATGTCGAACGACCGCCTCGACGCCGCCGCGGGCGCGCGCATGGCGGAGAACGCGGCGAACAGCAGCGCGAGCGCGATCACGACGTATAGCGTGACCTGCTCGGCCTTTACCGACTGCTTGCGCTTAGTCATTTGACGTATACCTCCTCGACGACGGATTCGTGCGACGTCCCCGCGAACACTCGCGCGGATAAAAGCGTCATTGTTTTATGCGGATCGAACGGGATCGACCGATCGGCGGGATATCGCCTGTTCCAGTTAAAGACGAAAAGCGTGTCGATCTTGTCTATGCATCCCGAAATGTCAATGTCCTCGACGAAGAAAACGCCGTCGCCGCCGGTCGGCACGGCGTCGACAGTGACGACGCGGACGCCGTCCGCGCCGTCGAAGAGCGCCGAAGAATACGCGCTGACATAGAGCGTGCCGCCGCGCTCGCGCGCGATCTCAAGCACGCGCGCCGTGACGGCGCTGTCGCGGCTCTGGCGGCGTCGGTTGAACATCATCCCGCCGCGTTTGTCGACGCACACAGCGACGTTCATGAATTATTCCACGACGTATGCGCGCGCGATTTTGACAGGCTCGCGCGGCACGTCGGAAAAATATCCGTATCTGCCGGTCGGCACGGATGCGATCTTGTCGACGACGGCGAGGCTTTCGTCGTCGACGACGCGCCCGAACGCCGCGTATGCGCCGTCTAAGTGCGGCGCGTTTTTATGCATGATGAAAAACTGACTCGACGCGGAATTCGGCATACTCGTGCGCGCCATCGAGAGCGTGCCGCGCGTATGCAAAAGATCGTTCTTTGAAAAGCCGTTCGAGGCGAACTCGCCGACGATGGATTCCGCGCCGCGCTCGCGCATATTGACGTCGTAGCCGCCGCCCTGGATCATGAAGCCCTCGATGACGCGGTGGAATATGAGTCCGTCAAAGAAGCCGCGGCGCAGAAGCGAGAGAAAATTACTCACCGTCCTCGGCGCTTTGTCGGGATAAAGCTCGGCGTTTATATTGCCGAAGCCCTCGATCTCAAAAACAATTTTAGGATTAGCGTTTGCCATGTTGACCGTGTCCTTTGCTGTGAATTTCGTTATTGTACGAACTCAGTATACCACACGGGCGGCGGTTTTTCAAGAGCATCCGCGCCGCAGACGCCGGAAACATTGACGGGGACGGCGTTATGTGATAAAATATCAAAAACGGACAAAAAACAGGTGGCGACTGTATGCTGCTCGACGATTTAATAAAATACTGCGGCGCGGACGCGCTGCCGATGCATATGCCCGGGCATAAGCGCAACACGGACAAATTCCCGTGGCTCGCGCGCCTCGGCGGCGATATCGATATCACCGAGATCGACGGATTCGACAATCTCAACGATCCGCAGACCGTATTTGCCGGACTCGAGGCGAGAATGGCGAGGATGTGGGGCGCGGACGAGAGCGTGTGCCTTGTCGGGGGCAGCACGCAGGGCGCGTTTGCCGCGATCTGTTCATCGCTTCTGCACGGCGGCTCGCTGCTTTTGTGCCGCAACGCGCATAAATCGCTTTATCACGCCGCCGAGACGGCGCGCGCCGACGTGCATTACATAATGCCCGATACGGACGGGGACGGCATAATCGGCTCTGTCACGCCGCAGGCGGCAGAGGACGCGCTCCGCGCGCATCCGGACGCGGCCGTCGTCGCGGTGACGAGTCCGACATACGAGGGCGTCATAAGCGATATTGCAAAAATTGCCGACGTTTGTCACAGATACGGCGCGCTGCTGTTCGTCGACGAGGCGCACGGCGCTCATCTCGGATTCGGCGGATTTCCGGCCTCCGCGGTGACGTGCGGCGCAGATATCGTCGTGCAGAGCCTTCATAAGACGCTGCCGTCGCTGACGCAGACGGCGGCGCTGCACATAAGGTGCGGATTTGCCGACGCGAATGAAGTCAGACGTTGCGCGGCGATGTTCGGCACGAGCAGCCCGTCGTATATATTGTCCGCGTCGATAGACGCGTGCGTTTCCTATCTCGAACGCGAGGGCGATCGGGCGGCGGACGAATGGCTGTCGGCGCTCGGCTCGTTCCGCGCGCGGACGGCGGGGATGCGGCATCTTAAAATATACGGCGGCGGGGACACGTTCGCGCTCGATCCGTCGAAGATAGTCGTGACGACGTCGCGCGCCGATACGGACGGCGGCGGCCTCGTTCGGCTCGCGAGGGAGAAATATAATATCGAGCCGGAGGCCGAAATAGGGGATAACGTCATATTCATGACGGGCATGGGCGACACGGAATCGTCGCTTCAGCGCCTCGCCGACGCGCTTTGCGATATCGACCGCACGTGCGCCGCCGCCGATAAAGCGCCGGCGAGAGCGCCGGCGCTGCCGATAAAATCGATAAACGCGTGGGAGGCTGTGCGCAGGAGAAGCGAGACGGTACCCGTTTCGGAATGCGCGGGACGCACGGCGGCCGAATACGTGTGGGCGTATCCGCCAGGCATTCCGCTGATCGTCCCGGGCGAGATCATAAACGAGGATATCGCCGTGGCGCTGTCGTCGGACGCGCGCCTTTACTCGACGCGCCGCTCGGCGCGCGGCGAAATATGTGTGCTGTCCGAATGACATATAAAACTTTTTTTAAAGTTATATCCGCGCAAACTTGACTTATCGAGAAAAATAGTGTAGAATATAAAGACGTAAATCTTTCGGGAAGGAGAAACCTCGATGAAGCGTATACAGACGATAGAAACTCGCGATCTTAAGAAGAGCGCGGCAAACGGCGGCTGCGGCGAATGCCAGACCTCCTGCCAGTCCGCGTGCAAAACATCCTGCGGCGTCGCAAACCAGAAGTGCGAGCGCAAGGAAGAAAACAAGAAATAAGATTTTGCGTGCGTAATACCGCTTGCGCTTTGCGCGGGCGGTATTTTTCGCAATTGAGGCATACTTAAAATGGAACATAAAGGCACAAAAGAGCTGAGAACGGCGCGGCTCATCCTTCGTCCGTGGTTCGAGAGCGACGCCGAGGAAGCGTTCGCAAACTGGATGAACGATCCCGACGTGACAAAATATCTGACGTGGTCGCCGCACGGCGATATCGCCGTAACGCGCGCGCTTCTTCATATGCGCGAGGAAGAATGCAAGCGCCCCGACTGCTATCACTGGGCGATCGTTTTGAAGGAAGGCGGCGTCCTTATCGGCGATATCGAGGCGGGAATCGTCGACGAATATCAGGCGACGGGCGTCATCGGCTACTGCATAGGAAAGGCTTGGTGGGGCAGGGGCATCATGACCGAGGCTCTGACCGAGGTCTTGCGCTACTGCTTTGAGGATGTCGGATTCTACCGCATAAACGGATGTCACGCGGCGGAAAATATAGGCTCGTCCCGCGTCATGGAAAAATGCGGCTTAAAATATGAGGGAACGCGCAGAAAAGCGTATAGGCTGCTCGGGACGGGCGAACGCGTCGACATCGTCGAACGCGGGATCTTGCGGGAAGATTATTTCGGAAAGCGGACATAAAAACAGCGATGATACATCAGTATAAACTCAACGGATATAATATCGTCCTCGACGTCAATTCGGGGTCCGTGCATATCGTCGACGACGTCGCATACGACATGATAGCGATGTACGAGTCGGCGGGCGCCGACGCGACCGTCGCGGCGATGCTCGAAAAGTATAAAGACAGACCAGACGTCACGGAGGCGGAGCTTTACGACTGCGTCGAGGATATCGAGGCGCTGAAAAAAGCGGGCAAGCTGTACTCGTCCGATCTCTACGAGGGGATCGACGTCGGCAGGCTCAAGGAGAAAAACGAGATAAAGGCGCTGTGCCTGCACGTCGCGCACACGTGCAATCTCAACTGCGAATACTGCTTCGCGAGCCAGGGCAAATATCACGGCGAACGCGCGCTGATGAGCTATGAGGTCGGGAAACGCGCGCTCGATTTTCTCGTCGAGAATTCGGGAAATCACGTAAATCTCGAGGTCGATTTCTTCGGCGGCGAGCCGCTGATGAATTTCGACGTCGTGAAAAAGCTCGTCGCATACGCGAGGAGCATCGAAAAGGAAAAAAATAAAAACTTCCGCTTCACGCTGACGACGAACGGCGTTCTCGTCGACGACGACGTCATCGACTTCGCAAACCGCGAGATTAACAACGTCGTCATGTCGATCGACGGCAGGCGCGAGGTCCACGACCGCTTCCGCCGCGACTATGCGGGAAACGGCAGCTACGATAAAATAATACCGAAGTTTCAGAAGTTCGCGCGCGAGCGCGGCGACCGCGAATATTACGTGCGCGGCACGTATACGCATTACAACACCGATTTCACGAACGATCTGTTCCATCTCGCCGATCTCGGATTCTCAAAGCTTTCGATGGAACCCGTCGTATGCGCGCCGGACGATCCGTGCGCGCTGACTGAGGACGATCTGCCGACGCTCTACGAGCAGTACGAGATATTGGCGAAAGAGATGATAAAGCGCGAACGCGACGGAAAACCGCTGACGTTCTATCACTATATGCTCGATCTGTCGCACGGACCGTGCATATATAAGCGCCTGTCGGGGTGCGGCTCGGGCGTGGAATATCTCGCCGTCACGCCGTGGGGCGATCTTTACCCGTGCCATCAGTTCGTCGGCGACGAAAAATATCTGATGGGAAACATCTGGGACGGCGTCACGAATACGGAGCTGCGCGACAGATTCAAGCGCTGCAACGTCCTGTCGCGCCGAGGCTGCGACGACTGCTGGGGCAAGCTGTACTGCTCGGGCGGATGCGCGGCTAACGCGTATCACGCGACCGGCGACATACTCGGCACATACGAATACGGCTGCAAGCTGTTTTTGAAGCGCATGGAATGCGCGATCATGATGCAGGCCGCCATGTACGAGGACGCAAAATCGGAAGAATAAAACGACGTCGTCCGCCGGAACTCCGGCGGACGACGCGCTTATTCCGTTCTTTCCGGCTTTGCCAGAACGAACGACCCGCAGTCCGTACACTGTACGACCGTCGGGTTCTGCTCGTGCGTTACGACCTTGATCTTGTCAAGGGAGCAGTAGTCCTGATAACCGCAGTGATTTGCGCACTGAACGACAGAACACTCGATGCTGCGATTGGGCTTGCATTTGCACTTGTTTTCCATTTGCGTTTGTCCTTACTCACACGTATTTTTTTATCCGATCTTCCGTTCCTCATATCGTATGATGCCCGCGCGGGGACAAAAAAATACGCGCCGAAGATTATTTTTTTATAAAACGGACTTGACTTTCATCCGCCGTTGTGTTAGAATACACAAGCGCGCAGGGAGCGCATATAACTGGGTGTGGCGCAGTTGGTAGCGCGCTACCTTGGGGTGGTAGAGGCCGCTGGTTCAAGTCCAGTCACTCAGAAACAAAAAGGGACGCACAGCGTCCCTTTTTTGTTTCTGCGCGATCAGCTCGCGAGACAGCTTTGAGTTTCGCGGCGCGAAACTCGAAGCGGAACCGAAGGCTCCAAACTTGGTTCAAAGCCTAGTCACTGCGATCAGTTCGCGAGACAGCTTTGAGTTTCGCCTCCCGCCGCTCGCGGTAGCAAATGCGAAATATGCCCGCAGCAGATGAAATTTTTGCATAATCTCGTAATTTTTGACGGTTGCCTATTGCAAAATCAAAATCTCTGTTGTATAATACATATGCAGATGCATAAAATCGCGAAAAACGTCGGCGCGAACGCGCCTTTCGGGGAGATTTCGCTTTAAGTGATGAAAATTATCGGCTTGTGCGGCGGCAGCGGTTCCGGCAAAACGACGGCCTGCGCCGCGATGGAAGCGCTCGGCGCGCGCATAATTGATACGGATCGCGTCTACCGCGAGATATGCGTTGCGGGTTCCAATTGCCTTGCCGATATAGCGCGCGAATTCGGACGCGCCGCCGTCGCCCCCGACGGCGGACTCGACAGAAGGTCGCTCGGCGCGATAGTGTTTTCCGACGCCGAGGCGCGGGGACGCCTAAACGAGATCGCGCACGCCCATATAAGAACCGAAACGGAACGCAGACTCGCAGAGTATAAAAGCTCCGGCGCCGACGCCGTCGTGATCGACGCGCCGCTCCTGTTTGAATCGGGATTTGACCGTATGTGCGATATTACCGTCGGCATAACGGCTCCGCGAAAGCTGCGCATAGCAAGGATAACGGCGCGCGACGGGATATCGGAAAATGACGCCGGGGCGCGGATAGATTCTCAGATAACGGACGAGGAATTGATCCGCCTCTGCGGTTATATAATAGAGAACGGGGAAGACAAGGCGGCGTTTCTCTGCCGCGTGAGGTCGTTTTATAGAAGCGCCGTCGGCGGTTGACGCGGCGGATATGAGGAGTTGAGCAAACTGAAAAAGGCGCTTTTGCGAAGCGTTGCCGTAGTAGTGATCGTGACGCTGTCGATACTGTCCGGTATCTGGATCAGCCGCATCATGGACAGGATGGATCGAGCGTCGCATCCGCAGGATTACGCCGACGCTGTATCGTACTATTCACGCGAATACGGCGTGCCTGAATATATAATTTACGCGGTCATAAAGACGGAGAGCGATTTCGACAGCTCCGCCGTCTCGGAGGACGGCGCGATCGGACTGATGCAGCTCATGCCCGATACGTTCGCGTGGCTGACGCGCATCAACGACGAATCGTATGAAACGGGTATGCTTTACGACCCGAATACGAATATCAAGTACGGCACATATTATCTGCAATATTTGTATCAGCGCTATCTGCGCTGGGAAACGGCGTGGGCGGCGTACAACGCCGGCCCGAATACGGTCGACGAATGGCTCGCGGACGGCAAATATTCCCGCGACGGCGAGGTCCTCGACGCGATCCCTTATCCCGAGACGGAGGGATTTGTGAAATCGGTCGGGAAAGCGGCTGACGTTTACAGACGGTTGTACTATCAACCGTAACGAATATAGAGAAACAGAAAGGAAATGACATCATGTCTGATAAGACGAAGGAACTGAAGGAAAAGCTCTTTTACACGAAAAAGAGCGCATATGAGCTTGAGGGCGAGGCGGGCGTCGCCAAAGCCTACGAATTCGCGCGCGGCTACGCGGAATTCATCGACCATGCAAAGACGGAGCGCGAGGCAGTCGCGGAGGGGATCAAGATCCTCGAGGCTCACGGATTCTCCGCATATGAGATGGGCGCAAAGGTCAAAGCCGGCGATAAGCTCTATTACAGCAATCGCGGAAAATGCCTGCTCGCGTTCGTGATCGGCTCGGAGCCGATCGAAAACGGTATCCGCATCTCGGCGGCTCACGTCGATTCGCCGCGCATCGACTTAAAGCAGCACACGATATATGAAAATACGGGCGTCGGCTATTTCAAGACCCACTATTACGGCGGCATCCGCAAATATCAGTGGGCGACGATCCCGCTGGCGCTGCACGGCGTCGTGATGAAGAAGGACGGCGAATGCGTCAACGTCACGATCGGCGAGGACGAGGGCGATCCCGTGTTCTGCATCACCGATCTTTTGCCGCATCTTGGCAGGGATCAGGGGCAGCGTCCGCTCGATTCCGCGTTCACCGGAGAGGGACTCAACATACTCATCGCGTCGCGTCCGTATGCGACAGAGGACGATCCTTATAAGACAAGCGAACCCGACGACAGGGTGAAGCTCACGGTTCTCAAATATTTCAACGACAAATACGGCATCGTCGAGGACGATTTCATCTCGGCGGAGCTGTGCGTCGTGCCGGCAGGCAAATCGCGCGATATCGGACTTGACCGCGCCATGATCGGCGCATACGGCCACGATGACAGAGTCTGCGCATATCCGATACTTATGGCTGTCGCGGAGCTGGAAGCGCCCGAAAAGACGGCGATGTGCATATTCGCCGACAAGGAGGAGATCGGCTCCGAGGGCAATACGGGAATGCAGTCCCGCATCCTCGCCGATATAATCGCGGAGCTTTCGGCGTCGCTTGGCGCTGATGAAAATATCGTCAGAGCGCATTCGATGTGCCTGTCCGCCGACGTCGCGGCAGGATACGATCCGAATTATCCCGACGTATTCGAGATAAAGAACAGCGCGATATGCGGCAGCGGCGTGGTGCTGACTAAATTCACCGGCAGCCGAGGCAAGAGCGGGACGAACGACGCGTCCGCGGAAACGGTATATAAGGCGCGCAAAATATTCGACGACGCGGGCGTCGTATGGCAGACGGCGGAGCTTGGCAAGGTCGATCAGGGCGGCGGCGGAACTGTCGCGATGTTCATAGCGAACCACAATATCGATACGATCGATCTCGGCGTGCCGGTGCTGTCGATGCACGCTCCGTTCGAGATCATCTCCAAGACCGATCTCTACGAGGCATACCGCGCGCACGTCGCGTTCAACAAATAACAGTAAGGATTAAAGTATGATCGATAAGCTCCGCTGTGCGGAGGCGCGATTTACCGAAATCGAATCGGCGCTGTCCGCGCCCGACGCATATTCCGACATGGAATCGTACCGCAGGCTTTCAAAGGAACGGAAGCTGCTTGCGCCCGTGATCGGAAAATATCGCGAATATCAGGCTTGCGCGGATGCGATCGCGTCGTCGGAGGCACTCGCCGACTGCGGCGACCCCGAGATTGAGGCGCTTGCGCAGGACGATATACGGGCAGGCAGAGAACGCCTCGAAAGGCTTACGGAAGAGTTGACGGTTCTTTTGCTGCCGCGCGACGAAAATGACGACAAAAACGTCATGATCGAAATTCGCGCCGGAGCCGGAGGCGACGAGGCGGCGCTGTTCGCGTCCGTACTGTCGAGAATGTACACGATGTACGCCGAATCAAAGCGGTTCGGCGTCGAGATCGCGAACGCGAACGAGACGGGACTCGGCGGGTACCGCGAGGTCACGCTTATGATATCGGGCGAGGGCGCGTATTCGAGATTCAAATTTGAATCGGGCGTTCACCGCGTCCAGCGCGTACCCGAGACGGAATCGCAGGGAAGGATCCATACGTCGACGGCGACTGTGGCTGTTCTGCCGGAGGCGGAGGAGGTCGAGGTCGAGATCGATCCGAACGATCTGCAAATTGATACGATCAAATCGAGCGGCGCGGGCGGCCAGCACATAAACAAGACGGAATCCGCGGTGCGGCTGATACACAAGCCGACGGGGATCGTCATCGAATGTCAGGACGAGCGCAGCCAGTATAAGAACCGCGATCGGGCGATGAAGCTCTTGCGCGCGAAGCTCTACGACATGAAGCGGACGGAGCAGCAGAGCAAAATCGCCGCCGACAGGCGGTCGCAGGTCGGGACCGGAGACCGCAGCGAGCGGATACGCACATACAATTATCCGCAGGGGCGCGTGACAGATCACAGGATCGGGCTTACGCTTTACAGCCTCGAATCGTTCCTGAACGGACAGCTCGACGAAATGATAGACGCGCTCATAACCGCCGACACGGCGGAAAAACTCAAAAACGGTGACTTTCTGAAGTGAAAAAGACATTGCTCTACAACGGAAGCGACGACGGCTCGATCGCATCGGCGGCAAATCTGCTCCGATGCGGCGGTCTTGTCGTATTCCCGACCGAAACCGTATACGGACTCGGCGCGAACGCATACGACGGCAAAGCCGTCGGCGGTGTGTTCGACGCAAAGGGACGTCCGCACGACAATCCGCTGATCGTTCACGTCGCGGAGCCGGAGGACGCGGAATCGTTCGCATATACAAACGAGCTTTATTATAAGCTCGCGCGCGCGTTCATGCCCGGACCTCTCACGCTGATCTTGAAAAAGCGATCGATAATTCCCGACGAGGTGACCGCCGGAGGCGGCACCGTCGGGGTAAGATGCCCGTCGCACCCGACGGCGCACAGATTCATCGAGCTTGCGGGCGTGCCTGTGGCTGCGCCGTCGGCAAATCTGTCGGGGCGGCCGTCGCCGACATCGTTCGCTCACTGCGTCGAGGATATGTACGGACGCGTCGACGCCATCATTGACGGCGGCGAATGCGGCGTCGGTCTCGAATCGACGGTCGCGCTTATCGACGGCGACGATTCCGTGACGATACTGCGGCCGGGCGCAGTCACCGCCGAGGCGCTTTCGTGCGTGGCGTCGACGGTGAAGGAAGCGTATGAGCTGAAGGACGGCGAGCGTCCGATGTCGCCCGGGATGAAGTACAAGCATTACGCGCCGCGCGCGCCGCTTTATCTGCTCGACGGCGAGCGGGACTGCGTGATCGATTTTGTGCGCGAATGCATGAGACGCGAGGAATGCCTGTTTATCTGCTTTGACGAGGACGCGGCGGAGCTTTCCGACATATCGGGGCGGCTGATCTCGCTCGGCGGGAAAGACGATCTTGCCGCACACGCGAAAAAGCTGTTCGCGGCGCTCCGCGCCGCCGATAAATACGGCGAGGCCCATATGCTCGAATCGATTTATACATACGCGCCGGACGCGGGCGGCGGACTTCTGCCGGCGATATCGAACAGACTCCTGCGCGCGGCGGATCACACGATTGTAAAAGTCACAAAAAGGGACGGACATTAAATGCCTAAGAAGAAAAAGGCGCCGGAGGTAAGCGCGGTCAAGCCCGCGGAGATAATCGATCAGCCGATAACGGAGACGATCGAATCGAACTATATGCCTTACGTCATGACGGTCATCGTATCGCGCGCCATACCGGAGATCGACGGCTTCAAGCCGTCGCACCGAAAGCTGCTTTATACGATGTACAGCCACGGACTGATGAACGGCGACTACGTCAAATGCGCGACGATCGTCGGCGATACGATGCATCTGAATCCGCACGGCGACGCGGCGATATACGAAACTCTCGTCCGACTGACGCGCGATTACGCGGCGCTTCTCCATCCGCTGATCGATTCAAAGGGCAGCTTCGGCAAGCAGTATTCGAGCGATATGAAATTCGCGGCTCCGCGTTACACGAACGCGCGCCTCGAAAAAATATGCGCCGAAATATTCCGCGGTATCGACAAAAACGCCGTCGATATGGTTCCGAACTACGACAACACCACGACGGAACCGACGCTTTTGCCGACATCGTTTCCGAATATTCTCGTAAATCCCAACATGGGAATCGCAGTCGGAATGGCGTCCAATATATGCTCGTTCAATTTGGCCGAGGTATGCGACGGCACGATCGCGATACTGAAAAATCCGAATACGACGGCGGAAAAGCTGCTCGACATCATAAAAGGCCCTGATTTCTCGGGCGGCGCACAGCTCATCTACGACAGGGATCAGATGCTCGACATCTATAAGACCGGCGTAGGGTCGGTGAGACTGCGGGCGAAATACAGATTCGACGAAAAGAACAACTGCATCGAGATACTCGAAATTCCGTATTCGACGACGATCGAGCTTATATTGAAAAAGCTGACGGAGTTGTTGAAGGACGGAAAATTGCGCGAGGTCACCGATTTCCGCGACGAGATCGATCTTGACGGCTTCAAGCTTGCGATCGACGTAAAGCGAGGGGCAGACGTGCCGCTTTTGATGGAAAAGCTTTACCGTCTGACTCCGCTTGAGGATTCGTTCAAATGCAATTTCAATCTCCTGATCGACGGCGCGCCGAGACAGCTCGGCGTCGGCGAGATTTTGAAGGAATGGATCAGATTCAGGATCGGATGCTACAGGCGCGAGCTGACATACGACTGCGAGCGCAAGGAGGAAAAGCTTCATCTGCTGCTCGGACTCGGCAAGATCCTGCTCGACATCGACCGCGCGATCAAGATCGTGCGCGAGACGCGCGAGGAGGCGATGGTGGTACCGAATCTGATGGCGGGATTTTCGATCGACGAGGTACAGGCCGAATTCATCGCCGAGATCAAGCTTCGCAATCTCAACCGCGAATACATCCAGAACCGCATAAAGGAGATCGAAGCTCTCGGACGCGAGATCGCCGAGATGAAGGCCGTGATCGGCGACGAGCTGAAGCTTAAAGCCGAGATAATAAAGCAGCTGACGGAGATCAAGAAAAAATACGGCCAGCCGAGGCGGACGGAGCTGATCCATATAGACGAGGTCAAAGCCTCGGCGCCCGTCGAAACGGTCGACAATTATCCTGTCAAGGCCGTCATGACGCGAGGCGGATATTTCAAGAAGATCACGATGCAGTCATGGCGCGGCAACGACGAACAGAAGCTAAAGGACGGCGACAGCGTGATCGTATCCGCGGACGCGGAGAATATGGACGAGCTGCTGTTCTTCTCGGACAAGGCTCAGGTATATAAATCGCGCATGAGCGATTTCGACACGTCGAAGGCGTCGTCGCTCGGCGATTATATCCCGTCGAAGTTAGACTTCGACGAGGGCGAGGGTACGCTTTATATGTGCGCGCTGCACGAGTATTCGCCGGATATAAACATCGTATTCGTGTTTGAAAACGGGAAATGCGTCAAAATCCCGCTTTCCGCGTATGAAACGAAGACAAACCGCAGACGACTGACGGGTGCTTACAGCGACGCCTCGCCCGCCGCGGCGGCGTTCGTCGAGGACGGCGAGCCGTTCGATATCATAATGTACAGCGATGCGGGACGCGCGCTCGTCGTGTCGACGTCGAGCATACCGGTCAAAGCGACGCGGTCCTCGCAGGGCGTGCAGATATTCACGCTCAAAGCCGGAGGCCGCGTGATATCCGCAAAAGCCGATCCCGCGTCCGTGTCGGAAAATCCGGCACGCTACCGCAAAACAAAGCTCCCGTCGACGGGAGCAGCGCTGTCGGACGCCGATTCCGGCACGGCGCAGATGAAACTGATATGAGAAAAAAAGCATAAAACGAAAGGGTGAAAGACATGAAACTTACGAAAAAGACAGCCGCGATCATATCGCTTCTCGCGGCGTGCGTGCTGTTCGCCGCTGCCGTATTCGCAGCGGGAACGGATCAGTCGACGAACGATCCGCTCGTCGCAAAGTCATATCTCGATCAGCAGATGAGCGCGATGCAGGCCAAGATAGACGCACTCCAGAACAAGCTGACGTCGCTCGAATCGAATCAAAAGGACGCGTCGACGTTTACAGTCGTGACGATGACGAAGGGGCAGACGCTCTACGCCTCCGGCAGCAGCGGCAGCTCCGTCGAGCTTATCGTCCGCCGTGGCGACGCGAAGGTCGTCTCGCCGTTCAAGACGGGCGAGACTAAGCAGGGCGTCGCGGACGTTACAAAGGGTATTGAAATCTTCGACGCGGAGGCGATCACGCTCAACGATCTCATCCTCATCCCGAGAGGCGGAGACGGACGCGGGATAACGGTAACATCTGATATCGCATACGTCATGGTAAGGGGTTCTTATGAAATCAAATAAACCGCAAAACGAACAGCGCCGTCACGTCGACAAAAGAAAACTCGCGATAAGGATCGTCGCGTGGGTACTCGTCGCCATGATGGTCGTTACGGGCATTTATACGGCTGTTTATTTCCTCGTTTCGCTGTTTACGGTCCACGCGGCCGAAACAGATTCGGACGGCGATATCTCCGTCGCTGTCGGACTGCTCTACGGCAGCAGCATCGACGTCGCGCTCACGTCGACGACGATAAACGGCTACATCGTCGGATCTGAGACCGTCGGAATAAACGAAAAGTCGTTTTCGGAGCTTTGGCGGCTTGAAGGCTGCACAAAGGCGACCGTTCTCTGCGACGCGAACTACTATTTCGACTCCGTGAGCAACGCGTACCGCACGCCGACGGATGCGACGCCGACAAACGTCGGCGCATACAGGCTCGAACTCGATCAGTCGTTTTCGACGGGGGACGAGCTTGCGGCTGCGATCTCCGCCGTTAACTCGGCCGTATCACCGCTCAATTACGAGTGCGTCCCCGCATATGTAAACGGCGAATACAAGCTCAGAATAGGCGGATTCTTCTCCGAGATCGACGCGGAGCAGGTGATGGAGACCGTGCGCCAGTACATATCGAGCGCATACGGCGATTACGCGCTTTCGGTCAAATCCCCGTCCGACACGGGCGTCATCGTGATCGATCACAACTCGACAAAACCGCTTTTCGAGTATGACAGCGGGAACTCGTACCGCACGCTCGGCAAATCCGAGACATATGAATGCCTCGCGCTCGACGCAATCGACGGCGCAGACGGCACGCCCGCATATCTCAAATTCCTCTCGCACATTTACGACGGCGTATTCGCCTTCAGGCGTTATCCGAAGGGAGCGCGCGACGGGATTTCGCTTCTGAATATAGCGCCGCTCGAGGATTACGTCATAGGCGTCGTCCCTTACGAGGTGAGCGCCGACTGGCCGCTCGAAACGCTCCGCGCGTTCGCGATCGTGGCGCGCACATACGTCGTTTCGCATATGGATAAATACTGGAGCTTATACGGCTTCAACGTATGCGGCACGTCGAATTCGCAGGTGTATCGCGGGATCGAACGCGTCAACGACAACGTCCGCACGGCGGTGACGTCGACCGCGGGCATCGTCGTGACATACGGCGGCGCGCTTGCGGAGATGTACTATTCGTCAAGCACCGGCAACTGCACCGCCGACGTCCGCAATGTCTGGGGCAACAGCGTGGAATGGCTCCGCAGCGTACAGACGCCGTGGGAGGATTATCTGCATCACTCCAACTCGTTCTGGAAGACGGAGGTGTCACCGAGAGAGCTTTACGAGTATCTTTCGTCGAGATATGAGACGACGGGGGACAAGGATCTCTATCCGCTTGAAAATCTGCGCGGCGATATCGAATCGATAACGATCGACGCATACGCGGGATCGAATTCCACATACGTCAGCAAGGTGACGATAACGGATATATACGGCAACACGGCCGTAATATCGCGCTGCGATAAGGTTCGCAAGGCGTTCTTGCAGTATCTGAACAGCGCAAACTTCGTCGTCGGACAGGGAAACGTCGAATATACCGAATATTTGACGACGTTCGGCCCGGGCGAGACGGCGCCGATCGCGAATACGGATCAGGGCGCGCAGCCGATGGCGGCGACGCCTGTGTCAAACGACGGCTCGCGCCGAACGTATACGGTCCTGACCGCCGACGGCGAACAGGACGTCGATCTTAACGGCTGCCATGTGATCGGAGCCGACGGCATATCAAATATTGAAGACGGCAGTTACAGCGCGGTCAAAAAGGACGGCGAGATCGAGGATATCGAGGTGAACGCCGGAGGGGTCGGCAAACCGGACACCGGCACTCCCGACACCGGCACGCCAAGCACTCCGAATTCGGGCGATACTGTCGGCGTCGACGGCAACACGGTGAGAAAAGTCATGACTGCGTCCTCGACGGATAAATTCATATTCGTCGGAAAGGGATGGGGCCACGGCGTCGGCCTGTCGCAGTGGGGACTGCGCGACCTTGCCGACATGAATCTGACATACGACAAGATGATCGAGGCATACTGCCCGGGCGTCGGATTCGATGATTACAAAAATATAATAAGCTGATCCGACGCCGGTCGGATCGATGCGGGAAGTCAAAGCTGGCTTCCCGCAGGTTTTTGCCTTTTTTGAAAATCAAAAAATTTCTGAAAAATTTTTTCGCGCGTGCGATAAAACGTCGATCTCGCGCGTTATTATAGTGAAAGGGGCGAGAAAAATGACAAAAGACACAGAGGAGAGATTGGATTCACAATTGAGAGCCGTCGCCGACGGCGATATGGATGCGCTCGGAGAGCTGTACACGGAAACGCGGTCAAGCATATTCGGCTTTTCGCTGTCGATAGTGCGCGATCCGTCCGACGCCGAGGATGTGACGCACGACGTATACGTTTCGGTCGCTACGTCGGCAAACAGATATTTCGGCGGAAAGCCGATGGCATGGCTTCTGACTATCGCAAAAAATCTCTCGCTGTCCGTTCTGCGGCGGAGAAAAACAGTCGAGCTTCCGGACGATATGTGGGAACGGTACCATCCCGATTCGACCGAGCTGACGACTGACGACCGCATGATCCTTTCCGAATGCGTCTCGGCGCTGTCGGACGAGGAACGCCAGATCGTGATGCTTCACGCGGCGGCCGGATACAGGCACCGCGAGATCGCGGGATTTATGAATCTGCCGCTGTCGACAGTATTGTCAAAATATAACCGCGCGATGCGAAAGCTCCGCGCGTCGCTCACAGAAAATAATGACGCGAAATGATAAGAGAGGAGATCGACGATGAAAAACAACGATATTGAAAAGAAAATAAACGGAGCCGTAAACAGAGCCGCTCCGAACGACGCCGAGGGCGTGATCAACGACGTTAAAAACGGCGCTCGCGCCGACGATGCCGCAGTCGAGGCGAAATCGCGGTCAAAGCGGCCGCGCGTTTATCGCTGGGCGGGCGCGATCGCGGCGGCGCTCGTACTCGTGCTTGGCCTGACCGTCGCGATCGGCGCATATGCGGGCGGCGGACGCAAGGTTGCGTCGGTAGTATCGCTCGACGTCAACCCGGGCATCGAGATCAGCGTGAACAAAAACGAACGCGTGATCGAGGTCAAGGCGCTCAACCGCGACGCCGAGATCGTGATCGGCGACATGGATTTCAGCGGCAGCACGCTCGACGTGACGGTGAACGCGCTCGTGGGCGCGATGCTGCGCGAGGGATATCTGTCCGATATCGCCAACTCGATACTCGTATCTGTCGACGGCGGCGACGCCGCATATGCGGAGCGGCTGAAAACGCGCGTAACGGAGCTGATCGGCGCGATGTTCGACGGCGCGGTGCTGGCGCAGACGGTGACGCCCGATTCAGACCTTGACGCGCTCGCGGAGCAATACGGGATCACAAAGGGCAAGGCGCGTCTGATCTCCGAGATCATGGCGGCGGAGACCGCGAACGGCGGCAGGATCCATACGTTCGCGGAGCTGGCGGCGCTTTCGATCAACGAACTCAATCTTCTCCGCCGCGGAGACGGCGAGAGCGGCGGCGCGTCGGCGATAGTTTCGACCGGAACGCCGAGCGCGGGCGCGTATATAAGCCCCGAGCAGGCGCTCGACGCGGCGCTGGCGGACGCCGGCGTCCCGAAGGATAAGGCAACGGTTATAAAGCAGCCGAGGATCGATTACGAGCATGGCGTCATGGTGTACGAGCTTGAATTCACCTATGACGACGGCGAGATCGTGTACGAATACGAATATGACGTCGACGCTCTGACCGGCGCGATAATAGACATGGAGCGCGACGCGACGGGAAAACAGCCGCCGACCACGCAGCCGCCGACGGGAATGGGCATAACCGAGGCCGAGGCAAAGGCGAAAGCGCTCGCACACGCGGGAGTGAATGAATCCGAAATTACCGGCTACAAGTGCATCCGCGACCGCGACGACGGCGTCGACGTGTACGAGATCGAATTCTACGCAAACAATAATGAATACGACTATGAGATCGCAGTCGCGACGGGCGAGATCATCAAATCCGACGTCGAGCGCCACGCGACCTCCCAGCCGCCGACGGGAACGGGCATAACCGAGGCCGAGGCAAAGGCGAAAGCGCTCGCACACGCGGGAGTGAATGAATCCGAAATCACCGGCTACAAGTGCATCCGCGACCGCGACGACGGCGTCGACGTGTACGAGATCGAATTCTACGCAAACAATAATGAATACGACTATGAGATCGCAGTCGCGACGGGCGAGATCATCAAATCCGACGTCGAGCGCCACGCGACCTCCCAGCCGCCGACGGGAACGGGCATAACGGAGGCTGAGGCAAAGGCGAAAGCGCTCGCACACGCGGGTGTGAATGAATCCGAAATCACGGGTTACAAGTGCGTCCGCGACCGCGACGACGGCGTCGACGTGTACGAGATCGAATTCTACGCAAACAATAACGAATACGACTATGAGATCGCAGTCGCGACGGGCGAGATCATCAAATCCGACGTCGAGCGCCACGCGACCTCCCAGCCGCCGACGGGAACGGGCATAACGGAGGCTGAGGCAAAGGCGAAAGCGCTCGCACACGCGGGTGTGAATGAATCCGAAATCACGGGCTACAAGTGCATCCGCGATATGGAGGATGGGATCGACGTATACGAGATCGAGTTTAAATCGGGCGGATACGAGTACGAATACGACGTGAACGCGGCGACGGGCGCGATCGTGAAGCAGAAGCGCGAGCGCGACGACGATTACACGCCGCCGACGAAGCCGTCGGGGACGGATGGGAGCGGCGCGGCCGTATCGATGGAGCAGGCGAGGGCGATCGTCCTTGCGCACGCGGGGCTTACCGAGGCCGACATTCGCGGATATAAATGCGAGCGCGACCGCGACGACGGCGTCGATATGTACGAGATCGAGTTCAAATCGGGCGGATACGAGTACGAATACGACGTGAACGCGGCGACCGGTTCGATAATCAAATTCAAGCGCGAACACGACGACTGACAAAATAATAAACGCTCCGGAGGCCGCGACGGTCTTCGGAGCGTTTTATGTTTTAATGAATTTATGTCGACGCGCTGGCGACATAATGCGTTTTTATGATGTCGAGCAGCCGTTTGAATCCCGTCGTCGACAGCTGCGAGCTGCCGCCGTCGCAGTCGGCGCGGAGATATCCGCTCTGCGCGGCGAATGCGGACGCCGCGTCGAGATAATAGACGCGGTCGGAGCCTGACGACGCGGCGGCTTCGATTATGAGCGCGTTATACTGCTCGGCGTTGTAAACGCTGACGCCCGACGACGGCGATCCCGGCAAAATCGACATACAGATGACAGTCGTCGACGGCGACGCCTCCGCCACCGATGTGATCAGATTTAGATAAGCCTCGCGAAAATCCGCGTATGCGGGTTTCGGCTTGCGCGATATATCGTCGGCGCCGACGGCAAGCAGCACGTATTCCGGCTGGCGTCGCGCGATCAGATCGACGAGCGGCTCCGAGCCGTTTTCGGCCGTATATACGGTCGGCGACGGAGCCATAACGAACAGCGACGCGCCCTCGCCGCTGACGACCTGATCGGTGCCGCGTCCCTCATCGAGCATACCGAGCGCTTTAAGTCCGAACACTGTCCTGTCGCACACGAAGAGGAACCTGTCAAGATAGTCGGAACCCATGTCGAGCGTCGGCTCGAGCCTGATTTTGTCGAGCGTTTCGTCGTCGACGCCTCCGACGGACGGCGGGACGTCGTCAGTATCCGACGCGCCTCCGGCGTTAAAATCGATATAGAATGTGCCGGCGTCCGTCTCGTCCGCAGCGTTGGTCAAAACAGTCGACGCGGCGTCCGTCTCGGGCGGCTCGCCGCGCCTGCCGCATCCGTATGACGCAAGCGCAAGAAGCGACGCCGCGACCGCAAATATCGCGAGTTCAGATGCTCTTGTCATATATCGACTTGTATTCCGCGCGGTCGGCGCGCGATTTTTTTGCGTGTCCGCGCACGGCGAAGACAGTCGCGCACACGGACGCGTATATCAGCGTGAATGCGAAAAACGATATGATCGAAAGCCCGCGGCTCGGATCGAAATCGGCGGCGAGGAAGAAGAGGCCGAAGAACGACGAGGCGAGCATCGCGTAGTGGATCGCGACGCGGAGCGCGAGATGGAGCCGTTTTGCGGCGAGGATCATGCCCGCCAAGCTGATGACGAACGAAAACGCCAAAACGAGCAGAACCGTGCGCAGCGTCGGTATTTTGCCCTTGCCGATGAACGATCCGGCGATATAGAGCGCGAGCGTTATGACCGTATATATAACTGATGTGGGATAGACGAGCCGCTTAAGTACGACGGCGGCGCCGTCTTTTATCTTTTTCTTCATTGTGCGAGCCTTTCTCAAAAACACCTTATCTAAATATACCATACGGCGCGCGCGTTTTCAAGTCAAAGCTCGCATTTTTATCGAATTTGCTTTAGTCGGGCGATTCGGGATACGTCAAATAAACGCGCGATACGGTCTCGCCTGATACGCCGTCGCGCGCTGTCGGCGCGCGGTTGTCGGAGAGAAATTTGCAAAGCTCGTACATATCGATCCAGATCTGGTTATATCCGTCCTTCTGTGAAGGATCGAAAATGACTTCAAGTCCGACGTGAAGATGAGGCGTATCGATGTTGTTTTTATCCTCGCGCGTGCTGTATCCCGTCATGCCGAGATAGCCGATCACCTCGCCTGCCATGACGGTTTTGCCCTCGTACAGATCGGCATACGGATGCCCGCGCCGCAGATGCGCATAATAATAGTAGCGTTTACCGTCGAAGCTGCGAATACCGCATCTCCATCCGCCGTACACGTTCCAGCCGAGCGCCTCGATATAGCCGCTCTCGATAGCGATTATCGGCGTGCCGACCGATCCCATCATATCGTGTCCGAGATGGGGACGCCGGTATCCGAACGAACGGGCCGCGCCGAAGTCGTCGTAATCGTTGTACCAGAAGCCTGCGGCGATGGGAGAGAATGCGCGCACGCCGTATCCGTCTGTGACGGAAACGGCCCCGCCGTCCGAATATTCGGTCCTGACGTATTCGCCGAGCATCCCGCCGAGTACGGCGCCGTATGCCTCGAGATAATATTTATAAAGCTTCTCGTTCGGCGTTATATCAAAAGCCGTCTCGCCCGAGGACAGCCGGCCGCACACAGCGTCGAGATCGGAGCGCTTATAGCGCGAGAAATCGCCGCCGTATTTGACCGCGAGTAGCGACAGCGCCGAGATCCAGTCGATATGGACGTCGGAGCCGCGCGTTTCTATATCGACGCCGGCGGCGTCCGACATCGCGGCGGCGGTTACGTCGAAGTCGATGTATTTGATATAGCCGCCGCTTGTGTCTTTTTCGACGTCCTCGACTCCGGCGGCACACACGTCGGCGTGCGGCAAAAGCAGCGACAGCGACGCGGCGGCTGATATGATCCTATATAAAATGCGTTTCATGCTCTTATTTTGCCGCCGGAGCGCGCAATCGATACGGGCGAAATAATGGCAGACGGCGCGGCGACGCGAGGGAGTGTATACAGCATACTCAGGAGTTTCAGTGGTTCGATCCGATACGAGATACTGACCGCTTCCGCGAGCTTGCGCGACTTGCGGGCGAGCTTGACGAGCGGAAATAAAGGCGTGGGGAAAACTTATTTAAAGTTTTCCCCACAAAAATTATTTGATCGGAGTCGCCGAGTAAAACCGATTCGCCGTTGACTTTTTTCCCATATATGATATAATTAAACTGTATCGATATGCAAAATTAACAGGTGACACAATGACAAGACATGAGGCAAGAGAGACGGCAATGACGCTTTTATACGAGCGCGCGTGCAACATGGATGCGGACGCGAACGAGGTATACGTCCGTTCGCTCAGTCTCCGCGACATCATCGAAAACGATTATATAAAAACAGTCTATTTCGGCGTATGGGATCACATAGGCGAGCTTGACGAAAAAATTTCGTCGTGCGCGATAGAATGGAGCCTCGAACGTATGTCGCGCGTAACGCTCGCGATACTGCGCCTCGCCGCATATGAGCTTTACTATATGCCCGAAATGCCGAAGAGCGTGACGATCAATGAGGCGGTCGAGCTTGCGAAGCATTTCGACGAGGGCGCGTCCGCATCGTTTGTAAACGGCATACTCAGCAGCATGGCGAGCGACGCGTCGATCGAAAAGACGCCTGTTCCGCGTCGGGGCGAAAATAAATGACGCATACGGCAGCGCTCGGGATAGATACGAGCAATTATACGACGTCGGCGTCGCTTGTCATAGACGGAACAGTCGTTTCCAACAGGAAAGCGCCGCTGCCGGTGGCAGACGGCGCGCGCGGACTGAGACAGAGCGACGCCGTATTCGCGCATACGAAGAATCTGCCGGAGCTGATGGACGCGATCGGCGGCGATATCGCGAACGCGGGCGTGAAGATAGACGCGATCGGCGTCTCGCGCGCTCCGCGCGACGCGGCCGATTCATATATGCCGTGCTTTCTCGTCGGGATCGCGGCGGCTCGCGCCGCATCCGCCGTCACCGGCGCGCCGGTATACGGATTTTCGCATCAGGCGGGGCATATAGCGGCGGCGCTTTACTCTGCCGGCAGGCTCGATCTGCTCGACGGGGACGAAAAATTCGCGGCGTTTCACGTATCGGGCGGCACGACGGATGCGACGGTCGTGACGCCGCGCGGCGGCGAATTTGATATCGACCGCGTCGGCGGCAGCGACGACTTGCACGCGGGACAGCTCATCGACCGCGTCGGCGTTATGATGGGGATGCGGTTCCCGTGCGGCCCAGCGCTCGAGAAGGCGGCGTTGTGCGTACCAGTAACGGAGGTAAAAACGTCGGTGCGCGGAGTTCAATGCTCGATGTCGGGAGCGGAGAACAAAGCTGCCGAAATATTCGGAAAAACAGGCGATATCGCGGCGACGGCGGCGTATACGCTCGATTTTGTGGCGACGTCGATATACGGCATGGCGCGCGCTCTGCGCGCCGAACGTCCCGGTATCCCGATCATATTTTCCGGCGGCGTGATGAGCTGCCGGCGCATGAGGCCGACGCTTTGCGGGCTTGGCGGCGTATATTTCGCGGAGCCGGAATATTCGGCCGACAATGCGGCGGGCGCGGCGTGTCTCGCGTACAGAAAGCATACGGGGAGAGCATAACATATGGAGGATTACTCGGCGATCCCGATGACGATGACGGTCACGGAGCTGAACGAATACGTCAAAATGTCGCTCGACGCGAATCCGGTACTCGGCGACATCTACGTCAAGGGCGAAATATCAAATTTCACGAATCACTATAAAACGGGACATTTCTATTTTACGCTCAAGGACGAGGGCGGCTCCCTGAAAGCCGTGATGTTCCGTTCGAGCGCGTCAAGACTTACATGGATGCCGGAAAACGGGATGAAGGTCATCGTTCACGGGCGGATCGCGGTATTCGTCCGCGACGGTCAGTATCAGCTTTACGCCGATACGATGCAGCCCGACGGCGTCGGCGCACTCTATATCGCGTTTGAGCAGCTCAAGGCGAAGCTCGAAGCGGAGGGACTGTTCGCGCCCGAGCGCAAGCGTCCGCTTCCGAAAATACCGATGAGGGTCGGCATAATAACGTCGCCGACGGGCGCCGCCGTCCGCGATATGATCAATATCTCCGGCCGCCGCTTTCCGGCGGCGAAGCTGATACTGTATCCCGCGCTCGTGCAGGGGCCGGACGCGCCGCCGCAGCTGATCGCGGGACTCGACTATTTCAGCCGCACAAAATCAGCCGACGTCGTCATAATCGGACGCGGCGGCGGCTCGATCGAGGATTTATGGGCGTTCAACGACGAGGGCGTCGCGAGAGCCGTCGCAAGATGCGCGGTGCCTGTTATTTCGGCGGTCGGGCATGAGACCGATTTCACGATCTGCGATTTTGTCGCCGACAGACGCGCGCCGACGCCGTCCGCGGCGGCGGAGATCGCGCTGCCCGAAACGGGCGAGCTGCGCCGAAAGCTCGGCAATATAATCTCGCATAACGCGCTCGCGCTGTCGAAGCTCGCGGAGACGAAGCGCCGCAGGCTCGAGGCGCTGTCGTCGCGGCGGTGCCTGTGCGATCCGCGCATGATAACGGACGAAAAGCGCATGATGACGGTCGCCCTGACCGATAAGCTGACTTCCGCCATGAGAGCGGCGATCAATTCTGGACGCATATCGCTGTCGGGCGCGGCGGCGAAGCTCGATGCGCTCGCTCCGCTGTCGGTTCTGTCGCGCGGATATTTCGCCGTATACGGAGAAAACGGCGCGATCGTAAAAAGCGTGCGGGACGTGAAATCTGGCGACGAGGTGCGCCTGCGCGCCGCCGACGGCGAAATTTTTGCGTCCGTAACCAAAACTGTCGAATACAATAACGGTGACGAGGTATAAACGCATGGAAGAAAAAGATAGCAAAATGACGTTCGAGGCGGCGATTGCCCGTCTTGAAGAGATCGTAAAGGCGCTTGAAAGCGGCACAACTCCGCTCGACGAATCGCTCGGACTGTTCGAGGAGGGCGTGAGGCTCGTCAAGCTGTGCAACGAACGGCTCGACGGAGCGGAGCAGCAGATCAGGATGCTCACCGTGATGCCCGACGGCAGCGCCGTCGAGGGCGATATGATCGCGCGCGGATGACGGCGGGGTGCGGCATGAGCATAGATGAACTTCTGGATGGCAACGCGAAACTCGTAAATTCTGCGCTCGACAGCGTTCTGCCGTCGGGCGAGCGCGCCCATTCGATAATATACGACGCGATGAGATATTCCGCCATGGACGGCGGCAAGCGGATTCGTCCGTTTCTGACGCTCGAATTCTGCCGCCTCGCGGGCGGCGACGTCAAAGCGGCGCTCCCGTATGCCTGCGCGATCGAATGCGTCCATACGTATTCGCTGATCCATGACGATCTTCCGTGCATGGACGACGACGACGAACGGCGCGGCAAGCCGTCGTCGCATATAAAATTCGGCGAGGCGAACGCGCTTTTGGCCGGAGACGCGCTTTTGACATACGCGTTCGCGCTTGCGTCAGAGAATCCGTTCGCGGACGCCGCGCGCAATATGCGCGCCGTATCGATCATCGCCGAGGCGGCGGGATACGACGGGATGATAGGCGGACAGGTACTCGATATAATGTATTCGGGACGCGAGGCGGCGCTCGACGAGCTTGTTGAGATGGAGCGCAAAAAGACGGGCGAGCTGATCGCGGCAGCGTGCGCGCTCGGCCTTACGGCCGCCGACGCGCCGGAGGAAATGTACTCGTCGGCGCGGACATACGCATACAATATCGGACTTGCGTTTCAGCTCATAGACGACATTCTCGACGCGGATGAGCTGCCGGACGACGGCGGCGACGGCACTACGATGCTGGCCGTTATGACGGCGGAGGAGGCGCGCGGATTCGCGTCCGCGCTGACGGAGGGCGCAGTCATGGCGGTGCGCGGCTACGAGCGCTCCGATGCGCTCGTCGAGCTTGCGCATTGGCTGCTGCACAGAAATGCATAACAAATGAATATATTCATCTTGATTTTGACCTTTCGCGGTGATATAATCAAATGCGTATAGACGTATATCTCACCGGCCGCGGATACGCGCCGAGCCGCGCCAGAGCGAAATTCTTGATCGGCGAGGGCGCGGTGACGGTCGACGGCGTCCGCGTCTCAAAGCCGTCGCTCGACATAGACGAATCGATTGAGCATACGGTGATCGTTGACGGCGGAGCCTGTCCGTTTGTCAGTGTCGGCGGGATGAAGCTCGACGCCGCGCTCGACAGATTCGGCGTCGACGTGGACGGCCTTATATGCGTCGATATCGGCTCGTCGACTGGCGGATTCACCGACTGCCTTTTGTCGCACGGAGCCGCGAAGGTCTACGCCGTCGACTCGGGTACGTCGCAGCTTCATGAAAAACTGCGCGCGGACGAGCGCGTCGTCGTTATGGAAAACAAGAACGCGCGGGAGCTGACGCGCGCCGAAGTGGGCGGCGCGCAGCTCGTCGTATGCGACGTGTCGTTCATATCGCAGACGATGATCCTGCCCGCCGTTGCGGATATACTCGATCCGGACGGGACGTTCGTCACGCTTATAAAGCCGCAGTTCGAGCTTGACCGCGCCTCGGTCGGGCGCGGGATAGTAAACGATCCCGCGGACCGCGCCCGCGCGATATCGTCAGTCATAGACGCGGCGGCGCGTCTCGGCCTTTACGCATACGCGCTGACAGTATCGCCCGTCGAGGGCGGCGGGGTAAATGACGAACGCGCGAAAAAGCGCGGCAACCGCGAATATTTAGCGTCGCTGAAACGCGGACTGAACGGCACATTCACACACACGGAGATCGCTGATTTTGTCAAACATGAAAACAGTGTCAATACTGCCATTCGGCATAAATAGCGCCGACGACGGACGTCTTTCCGATATCGTCCGCATCTGCGCGGGACGCGGCGTCCGCGTCATGATGACGCCGGCGCTGCCTATACCGCGCGTCGACGGGGTGAGCGTCGCCGACGAAATAACGCGCGACGTCGAGCTTGTCATATCGGTCGGAGGCGACGGCTCGGTTTTGTGCGCCGCCGAACGCGCGCTCGAATTCGGCATACCGGTGCTTGGGATCAACACGGGGCAGGTGGGATATCTTGCCGAGATATCGGGCGACGATCTGTCGCCGCTCGGACGCATACTGTCCGGCGATTTCACCGTCGAGCGGCGCATGATGCTCGACGCCGAGATCAAAAAGGACGGCGCCGTTTATATAAAAATGAAACCGGCGCTCAACGATTTCGTCGTGATGAAATCGTCGGCGTCGAAGATAGCGGGAATATCGCTTCACTGCGTCGGCGCGGACGGCAGCTCATACGATGCGGGCAGATTCGACGCCGACGGCGTCGTATTCGCGACGCCGACGGGATCGACGGCTTATTCGATGTCGGCGGGCGGTCCGCTCGTCGATCCGGCGCTCGAGTGCATCTGCGTGACGCCGGTGTGTCCGCATTCCGTCATGGCGCGCCCGTCCGTGTATTCGCAAAAAAGCGCCATTTACTGCGGAGCTGGCGAATGGCGGCGCTCGGAGCTTGAGCTTGTAAGGGACGGCATCGACACGATCTCGCTGCCGGACGGGGCCGAGGTGAAGATCACGAAAAGCGACGCGTACACAAAGCTTGTCAGGGTGCGCGCCGGAGGATTTACGGGCGTGTTCCGCAGCAAAATGACGGGACGCTGAGCGAAGATAAATTTGATAGAGGGTGAGGAAATGTCCGTCAAGTCAAAGCGTCAGGAAAAGATCCTTGAGCTGATAAGAAAATATGACATCGAGACTCAGGACGATCTGCTCGGACGTCTCGGCGAGGTCGGGATCAGAACGACGCAGGCGACAGTATCGCGCGACATACGCGACTTGAAGCTCGCGAAGGTAACGACGCCCGACGGCGCGTATAAATATGTAAAATCGGGCGCGCGCGCCGGAGCCGGCATGGCGAAGCTCAACACGTCCGTGATCGGATCGATCACGAGCGTCGATTATTCATCCTGTATGCTCGTAATAAAGACGATACCGTCGATGGCGTCGGCAGTTGCCGCCGGCATCGACGACATGGAACTGCGTCAGATACTCGGATGCGTCGCCGGCGACGACTGCATAATCGCCGTTGCGAGGACCGAGGAAGACGCCGCCGCCATTTGCAGGCGGCTCCGCGAGCTGATCCGCGCTACGTGATATGCTTACATCGCTTCACATAGAAAATATCGCCGTTATAAGATCGCTCGATCTCGAGCTGACGGGCGGCTTTTCGGTGTTCACCGGCGAGACCGGCGCGGGAAAATCCGTCATAATAGACGCGATATCGCTTTTATGCGGCGCGCGGACGCAGCCGCAGCTGATACGGACGGGCGAAACTTCGGCGTCGGTGAGAGCGCTGTTCACCTCTGTCGAGGGCGCGGCATACGATAAGCTTTCAGCACAAGGCGTCGACGTCGAGGACGGCGAGATCGAGCTTGAACGCGTCATATATTCGGACGGAAAAAGCACGGCGAGGATAAACGGCAAAATCTCGTCGCTGTCGGCGCAGAGACGCGCCGCGTCGTGTCTTATCTCGATAAACGGACAGAGCGAGAGCCTGTCGCTCAAAACGCCGGAGGCGCAGCTTGCGCTCGTCGACGAATACGCCGGCGACGCGGACGCGCTGTCCGCATACGCCGAGGCGTATGAATCGTATACGGCGGCAAGATCGGAGCTTTTAGAGCTTGAACGGCTCTCGCGCGAGGGCGCGCTTGCGGCCGATCTGCTGTCATATCAGGTGAAGGAGATCGACTCGGCGAGCCTCAAGGCTGGCGAGGAAGAGGAGCTGAACATGGAGCGCGCGCGCCTTCAGTCCGGCGAAAAGATAAAAAAGCTCGCGAATTTCGTCTACCGCGCCGCATACAGAAACGAAAAGGGCGCGTCGGCGTCGTATCTCACCGAGCGCGCGGCGTCGGCGATGGAGCAGCTGCGTGAATATGCGCCGAGCGCCGCCGGTGATGCGGAAAAACTGCGCTCGATCTCGTATGAGCTTGAGGATATAGCGCGCAGAACGTATCAGACGTTCGATCTCGGCGGCGACGCCGACGGCGATCCGGCTGAACGGCTTGAAAAGATCGAGGATCGTCTCGACGCGATAAAGCGGCTCGAGCGCAAATACGGACGCGATATCGCGGCGGTGCTTGCACACAGGGACGACGCGAAGCGCCGTCTCGATTCGATCGAGAATAACGAGGCGCGCACATCTGAGGCGAAGGCGAGACTCGAACGCGCCGAGGCGGCGGCGGAGGCGTGCGCCTCGGAGCTTTCGCGGATGAGGAAAGACGCGGCCGCGCGCATGACGGATCAGATAAGCTGCGTACTCGAGGGACTCGATATGCCGAAGGTCAAGATCGAGGTCCGCTTCTCGGACTGCGAGCTTTCGCCGTCGGGACGCGAGACGGCGGAGATATACATTTCGGCCAACGCCGGCGAGGACGTAAGGCCGCTGTCGCTGACGGCGAGCGGAGGCGAGCTGTCGCGGGTAATGCTGGCGATCAAGAGCGTGCAGAACGACAGCGCCGGCGAGCCGACGATAATATACGACGAGATCGACACGGGAGTATCGGGATCGACGTCGGGCAAGATAGGACGCCGCCTGCGCGACGCGTCCGAACGGACGCAGATTTTGTGCGTCACGCATTCGGCGCAGATCGCGGCGCTCGCGGATACGCATCTGTTCGTGCGCAAATCAGAGCGCGACGGCAGAACGGAGACGTCGGTGCGCGTCCTTTCGGGCGAGGAAAAAATCGACGAGATCGCGCGCATCATCGGCGGCATCAACGTAACGGAAACACAGAAAAACGCCGCCCGCGAGCTGATCGCGGAGGGCGAATCGAAGTAAACGTCAGAACGAAAGGAAAAATCATGGGAATTTACGAGGAACTGCGCGCAAGAGGACTTATCGCGCAGGTGACGAACGAGGACGAAATACGCGAAATGGTGAACGCCGGCAAGGCGACGTTCTATATCGGATTTGACTGCACGGCGGACAGCCTGACGGCGGGGCATTTTATGGCGCTGACGCTGATGAAGCGGCTTCAGGCGGCGGGCAACCGTCCGATCGCGCTGATCGGCGGCGGCACGACGATGATAGGCGATCCGTCCGGACGCTCCGATATGCGTCGTATGCTGACGAAGGAGGACATCGATCACAACGCCGAATGCTTCCGCCGCCAGATGGAGCGCTTCATCGATTTCGGCCCCGGCAAGGCGATGATGCTGAACAACGCCGACTGGCTGATGGATCTAAACTATATCGAGCTTTTGCGCGAGGTCGGCGCGTGCTTCTCAGTCAACAATATGCTCCGCGCCGAATGTTACCGTCAGCGCATGGAGAAGGGGCTGTCGTTCCTCGAATTCAACTATATGATAATGCAGTCCTACGACTTCTATCATCTCTACAAGAATTACGGCTGTAATATGCAGTTCGGCGGCGACGATCAGTGGTCGAATATGCTCGGCGGAACCGAGCTTATAAGACGCAAGCTCGGAGCCGACGCGCACGCGATGACGATCACGCTTCTGACCGATTCGCAGGGACATAAGATGGGAAAGACGGCGGGCAACGCCGTATGGCTCGATTCGAATAAGACGAGTCCGTTCGATTTCTACCAGTATTGGCGCAACGTCGGCGACGCCGACGTGCTGAAATGCATACGTATGCTCACATTCCTGCCGCTCGAACAGATCGACGAAATGGACAAGTGGGAAGGCTCCGAACTCAACCGCGCGAAGGAGATACTCGCATATGAGCTGACGAAGCTCGTACACGGCGCGGACGAGGCGGACAAGGCGCAGGCGGCGGCGAAATCCGTATTCGGCGGCGCGGGCGCATCCGACGATATGCCAACGACGGAGCTGACGGCGGACGATTTCACCGACGGGGAGATCGGCATACTCGATCTTTTGATAAAGGGCGGTCTTGCGCCGTCGCGACGCGAGGCGCGGACGCTCGTAATGCAGGGCGGCGTGCTGATCGACGGCGAAAAAGTCGCCGACGCAAACGCAGCGGCGAAGATCGACAGCTTCGCCGACGGCGTCGTTGTCAAAAAGGGAAAGAAAACATATCATAGATATACGGTGAAATGAAAAAATACGACACGATACTGTTCGACGCCGACGGAACGCTGTTTGATTTCGATCGTTCCGAGGCGAACGCGGTCGGCGAGGTATTGACGATATGCGGACTGCCCGCCGACGCGGATACGATATCGCTGTATCACGGGATCAACGACGCCGAGTGGAAGGCACTCGAACGCGGCGAAACGACGCGCGACAGGCTTAAGGTCGACAGATTCGCGAAGCTCAAGTCGGCGCTGTCCGAAAAAGGCGCCGTATCGGATACGACGGCGGAGCAGATGTGCGCGCTTTACGCGGAGCATTTGTCGGCGCAGTGCATAATGATCGACGGCGCGGTCGAGGTCTGCGAAAGACTGTCGCACACACATTCGCTCCACATAATCACAAACGGCATCACACAGGTGCAGAAGAGCCGGTTTTCGCGTTCGCCGATCATGAATTATATCGGCAGGATGTTCATCTCCGAGGCGATGGGTTCCGTCAAGCCGGAGAGACGTTATTTCGAGCTTGTCGAGGGCGAGCTTGGAATGACGCCGGACGAGGCGGCGGCGCGCTGCCTCGTCGTCGGCGATTCGCTCACGAGCGACATTATGGGAGCCGCGAACGCGGGACTCGATTCATGCTGGTACAATCCGACCGGCAAAGCGCCTGCCGGCGTTATCCCGACGTATACGATATCGTCGCTGCAACAGCTTTACGTCATTCTTGGAGGCTGACTTGAACAGGACAGAGCTGAAACTGTTTCTTGACGGACACGGCGGAGAATACGAATACGCGTTCGACGTGCCGGCGTCCGAAATAACGAGCTTCCGCTGCGGCGGAAACGCGGAGGCGGTCATATATCCGAACGGTGAGGGGGCGCTTTGCGCCCTTTTGCGGTTTTTGTCCGACGCGGAGATCAAATACTGCGTCCTCGGATGCGGCACGAACGTGCTTATCGACGACGCCGGCTACGACGGAGCCATCGTCATAACGACAAAGCTGACGGAACTCAAAATCGACGGGGAAACGCTCAGATCCGAATGCGGGCGGGGAATAACGTCGTGCGCGTCGGCGGCGCAAAAGGCGGGGCTTTCGGGGCTTTCGTTCGCATACGGAATCCCTGGCAGCGTCGGCGGAGCCGTGACGATGAACGCCGGCGCTTACGGCGGCGAGATATCGGATGTGATCGTATCGGCTGACTGCTGGGATGCGGACGCGCAAAAGATCGTGACGCTGACGCGGGACGATCTGTCGCTCGGCTATCGCGACAGCGCCGTCAAGCGCGGCGGGCTTTACGTGCTGTCGGCGCAGTTCGCGCTTCATCGCGGCGATCCCGACGCGATCCTCGCCGAAATGAACGATTTTATGGAACGGCGGCGCGACAAGCAGCCGCTGTCGTGTCCGAGCGCTGGCAGCTTTTTCAAGCGCGCGCCCGGGCATTTCACGGGCAAACTGATCGAGGACGCGGGACTGAAGGGACTGCGCGTCGGCGGCGCCATGGTATCGGAAAAACACGCGGGCTTCATAATCAACGCGGGCGGAGCTTCGGCGGGCGACGTCAAAAAATTGGCAGAGATCGTAATGGCGCGCGTCTTGGAATCGTCGGGCGTCGCGCTCGAACGCGAGATCATCTACTTATGAGTTCCTATTCATCGTCGATAAAATCAGAAATGATGGCGATGCGGCCGAAAAACGACTGCTGCCGCGTCAATACTGCGCGCGCAATTCTCGCGTGCGCGCCTGATCTGTCGTTCAGAAACGATGAGGTCGAGGCATATGCGCGCGCCGTCTGCCGCGGCGTCGACGACGGTGAAACGCGCGAGCTTGCGGACGCCTCGCACATCAGATGCGCGGGATGCCGCCCCGCGATCCTGCGCGGAATATTCATAGCGTCGGGATCGCTTTCGGACCCGAGCGCGAAGGAGGCGAATCTCGATATATCGCTGCGGGGCGGATCGCGTCCCGACGACGTCGCATCGGCGCTCGAGCCGTTCGGCTTCAAGCGCAGAACGAGGCGCGGAGCCGTCGTATTTTATCTTAAATCAGCTGAGGCGATAGGCGGATTTTTTGCCGCCGCGGGCGTCAATCGCGTGCTGTATGATATATCGAACGCGGGACTCGTCTCAGATGTTGCAAATTTTGTAAACCGCCGCTCGAACGCGGACATATCGAATCTGCGCCGCGCGACGGACGCGTCTGAACGCGTCTGCGACGCGATACGAAGGCTCATCTCGGACGGAAAGCTCGGCGTCCTCGGCGACGAGCTGTGTGAGACCGCGATGCTCCGCATAAACAATCCAGAGCTGTCGCTGTCACAGCTGGCGGCGATCTCGCCGACGCATATATCGAAGCCGGCGCTGTCGGCAAGACTGCGCCGGATCGAGAAGATCGCGGCGGAGTCGATGAAGGAATAGAATGAAATACGCGACAGAGGTGTATTTCGATAAAGAAACGTAATGATACCTTATGGACGCAAAATTACTGCAACAACAACTTACTTGCGCGATGAACGGCTTCAGATTTGATACCGAACCGATAAACGGAGAGCCGGTTTTCGTGCGTGGCGATAAATTTGTGCGTATCATGTAAGAGCTGATATCCGACGTCGAAAAATATATCATTCACTGAAAACAAGGGAGGACGCGCGCATGGGATTCGTGCATCTGCATCTACACAGCGAATACAGTCTGCTCGACGGCGCGTGCCGCGTCGCCGATATACCGAAGCTCGCGAAAGCGGAGGGACACAGCGCCGTCGCGATCACGGATCACGGCGTCATGTACGGCGTCGTGGAATTTTACCGCGCGTGCGTCGCGGAGGGGATAAAGCCCATAATAGGATGCGAGGTGTACGTCGCGCCCGGCTCGCGGTTCGACAAGGGGCCGGGGACGGCTCCGCCGTCGCATCTCGTGCTTCTGTGCAAAAACGAGACGGGATATAAAAATCTGATGCGCATAGTGTCGCTTTCGTGGACGGAGGGATTTTACTCGAAGCCGCGCGTCGACATGGAGCTTTTGCGCGAGTATCACGACGGACTTATCGCGCTGTCGGCGTGTTTGTCGGGCGCGATCCCGCGCGCCGTCGTGTCCGGCGATTACGATTACGCGGAGCGCCTCGCCGTCGAATACGACGCGATATTTGGCCGCGGCAGCTTTTATCTCGAACTGCAAAATCACGGCATCGACGAGCAGAAAACGGTCAATGACGCTCTCTCGGACATCGCGAAGCGGACAGGCATCCCGCTCGCGGCGACGAACGACGTCCACTATCCGCGCCGCGCAGACGCGGACACGCAGGCGATCTTGACGTGCATCGGCACGAACAGCGTCATAACGGACGGCAGGCCGCTCGGATTTGACACGGACGAATTCTACTATAAATCGACCGCCGAGATGGAGCGATTGTTCGGCGGCGTCGACGGCGGCAGTCCGATATCGAACACGGAGCTGATCGCGGATCAGTGTTCGCTCGAAATGAAGTTCGACAAGCTCTATATGCCGCGCTTCCCGTTCACGAACGGCGTCGACCCGACGAAATTCCTCACGGACAAGACGTGGGCGGGACTTGACGACAGGATCGCGCGCGGTCATATCGTTTACGATGAAAAATATACGGAGCGCGACTACAAAAGCCGCGTCGAGTACGAGCTGTCGGTCATATCCGGCATGGGTTACAGCGAATATTATCTGATCGTCGCCGATTTTATCGCGTTCGCGAAGGGACGCGGCATACCCGTCGGCCCGGGACGCGGAAGCGGCGCGGGCAGTCTCGTCGCGTATCTCGTCGGGATAACTGATATCGATCCTTTGCGGTTCGGGCTGCTGTTCGAGCGGTTTTTGAATCCAGAACGCAAGAGCCTGCCCGATTTCGACGTCGATTTCTGCTACGACAGGCGCGACGAGGTGATCGATTATGTCCGCGACAAATACGGACGCGATCATGTGGCGCAGATAATCACGTTCGGCACGATGGCGGCGAGAGCCGCCGTGCGCGACGTCGGACGCGCGCTCGGGATGGCGTATGCGGACGTCGACCGCGTCGCGCGGCTCATACCGCGCGCGATCGGCGTGACGCTCGCCGACGCGATGAAGGAGGCGGAGCTGCGCGAGCTTTACGACGGCTCGCCGCAGGTGAAACGGCTCATCGATACGGCGCGCGCGATCGAGGGGATGCCGCGCCACGCGTCGACGCACGCCGCCGGCGTCGTCATAACGGGCGAGCTTTTATACGATATCGTCCCGCTGTCCGTCAACGGAGGCGTCGTCGTCACGCAGTTCGATATGGATACTGTCGCGCTCGTCGGGCTTGTAAAATTCGATTTTCTCGCGCTTCGCTATATCACGGTCATATCTAACGCGGTCGGCCGCATACGCGAACGCGAACACGATTTCGACATTGCGCTCATCCCGATGGACGACGCCGAAACGATGAAAATGATCGCCGCCGCGGATACGAACGGCGTGTTCCAGCTCGAAAGCGCCGGAATGAAGCGCACGCTGTCCGAGCTGTCGCCGGAGTATCTGTCCGACATCATCGCCGCGATCGCGCTGTTCCGCCCGGGTCCGATGGACAGCATACCGGAATATGTCGAGCGCCGTCACGGCGGCGGCAGTCTCAAGTATAAGGATCCGGCGCTTGCCGCGATCCTTGCCGAGACTTACGGCTGCATCGTGTATCAGGAGCAGGTGATGCAGATATTCCGCGACGTCGCGGGCTATTCGCTCGCCCGCGCGGACACTGTGCTGCACGCGATGAAAAAGAAAAAAGCCGCCGAGCTTGAGGCGGAGCGGGGCAGCTTCATTGACGGCGCCGTCGCGCACGGGATGACGCGCGATGAGGCGAACGGACTGTTCGACGATATGGCGTCGTTTTCGAGCTACGCGTTCAATAAGAGCCACGCGGCGGCATACGCCGTCGTCGCATACGAGACTGCGTACCTGAAACGCCACTACAAAAAGGAATATTTCGCGTCGCTGCTCGATTCCGTCCTCGGATGGGAATCGACGACGGCGGAATATATAGCCGAATGCGAGCGCGACGGCATCGCGGTGCTGCCGCCCGATATAAACGAGAGCCGCGCCGATTACACTGTCGGCGATTACGGCATCAGATACGGACTTGCCGCGCTCAAGGGACTCGGCCGCCAGTTCATCGACGAGATCGTGCGCGAACGAGCCGAAAACGGATCGTTTTCATCGTTCTACGATTTCGCGGAGCGCATGGCGGAACACGATATGAACAAGCGTCAGGTCGAGGCGCTCGTCAAAAGCGGAGCTTTTGACGGACTCGGCGCGCGGCGCAGCCAGCTGCTGTTATGCTATGAGGAGATAATAGATTCGCTGCACGAAAGACAGCGGCGCGGCGTGTCGGGTCAGCTCGATATGTTCGCGTCGTCGAAGTCGCAGTCGGCGCCGTCCGAGCCGGAATACGAGTATCCCGACGTGCCGGAGCTGCCGCGCGCGCGGCTGCTCGAACTCGAAAAGGAAGTGTCAGGGATGTATTTCTCCGGTCATATCCTCGACGATTACGAGCGCGAGATGGCGGCGGTCGCCCATGAAAGTATCGCGTCGATCATCTCGCCGCCCGACGGCGGGACGGACGTGGACGACGACGGCGCGCCCGCGGCGCTCGATAAGGAGCGCGCGACATTGATCGGCGTCATAACGAAGCGCACGCCGAAGCAGACGCGGCGCGGCGATCAGATGATGTTTCTTGTACTTCAGGATAAAACGGGCGAGATCGAGGTCGTCGTGTTTCCGAAAATACTCGCGAAATACGCCGATGTCATCTCATCCGATATGCCCGTCGCCGCCTCCGGCGTCATATCCGTCGAGGACGAAAAGTCGGTGCGCCTGCTGCTTGACACGATCGAACCGCTCGCGGACGCGGCGCGCCCGACGCAGACGCGCACGGATGCAAAGCCGAAAGAGAGGCGAGCGGGGAAGCTTTATTTGCGCGTGACGGACGAGGATTCCGTCGAATGCGCGCGCGCGAAAGCGCTTGTGGAGATATTCTGCGGGCATATGCCGGTCGCGATATACGACGCCGGCAAAAAATCGTACCGCGAGCTGCCGTTCGGCGCGGACGCAAACGCGCCGAGGCTGATATCGGAGCTGCGCGCGCTGCTCGGTGAGGAAAACGTCGTTCTGCGGTGACGGGGCCGTCAGCTCGTCACGGCGTCGTAGAGAAGTCCGAGCGTTTCGCGGTCGCATTCGACCCCGCACCTGATAAGCGCCGCGATATCGTCGGGAAGCGTGAACACGTACACATCGACGACGTATAACGGATCGCTGCCTCCGTCGGCGAATATGCCGATCTTGCCGTCGTATTCGCGGATCAGAAACGTATCGGCCCCGCACTCGGAGATCACGGCGAGCGCCTCGGCGTAGACGTTCTCCGATACGGGAACAGTTTCTTCATTCAATGCGTTTTTGACCGCCGACGGGAAAAACGACAGTATGATCGCGGCGGCTGTCGCGGCCGCCGCCGTTATTGGCAGAAGCTTTTTCACTTTACACCTCGGGAGCTTGTAAACGGTGGATTGATAATATTTTGGCCCGATTTTTTCAAAAAAATCCCCGAGGCGTAACAAATTGTTCACAAATTAGGTGTATAATAGAATATACGGCGCGCGGCAGGCGCGACCGTTTAAAAAATTGAAAGGGAAGTGCCGCAAGGAAAATGACGAACGAAAATAAATTCACGTCTATGCTCGCCGGTATGCGCGACAGAGCAAAGGCATATGTAGCCGACGCCTACGGCGGCATCAGCGTAAGCGAGGAGATACTGACGGCGCTCGGCATCGTGGGACGCGTCGTCTATACGATCTTCGCCGTGCTGCTCGACATTATAATAACGATACTGCTCATCTGCGGCATCACAGGCATAATCGTCGTGACGGCGTTCGCCGCATACGTCAACAACTACATCGATCCCGTATTCGACGACGATCTCATCATCACTCAGGCGGACAAGACCTCGCAGCTTTATTACATGGATTACGAGGACCGCGAGAACAGGATCGGCGAGCCTGTCGAGATCGAGAATCAGATGCTGATCGGATCGGAATACAGCATATGGGCGAAGTATAACGAGCTGCCGAAGGATCTGATAAACGCGTTCGTCGCGATCGAGGATCAGCGATTCTGGAGCCATAACGGCGTCGACTGGTTCCGCACAGTAGCGGCGGCGGCGAATCAGGTGCTGCATATAAAGGCGACGTTCGGAGGCTCGACGATCACGCAGCAGATCGTCAAAAACGCGACGGGCGACGACGATTTCACGATACAACGAAAGGTGCAGGAGGCGTTGCGCGCGCTGAATCTCGAAAGCAGGCACAGCAAAGAGGACATCATCACGATGTACCTGAACATAATATCGCTGTCGCAGAACTGTACGGGCGTTCAGAGCGCTGCGCACACGTATTTCAGCAAGGATGTGAGCGAGCTTTCGCTGATCGAATGCGCGGCGCTCGCCGCGATCCCGAAGTCGCCGTATAAATACGACCCTCTCCGCCATCCCGAAAACAACACGGAGCGGCGGCGCGACGTGCTTGACAAGATGCTCGAACTCGGTTCGATCACGCAGGAGGAATACGACGAGGCGTATTACGCCGATCTCGATCTGAATATATCGCATTCGTCGAATCAGTCGAGCGTCACGAGCTGGTATACGGACGCCGTCATCGACGACGTGCTGACCGATTACGTCGAAAAATACAACGTGACGCGCGAATTTGCGAGCCTTTTGATGTATACGGCCGGATGGAACATCTATACGGTCATGGACCCGCAGCTCCAGTCTACGCTTGAGGCTATATATCTCGACGACTCGTATTTTCCCGAGGATGAAACGGGCATCAAACCGCAGTCTGCGGCGATGATAATCGATTATTCGACGGGCGATATACTCGCGCTTGTCGGCGGCAGAGGCGAAAAGACGCAGAGCCGCGGACTGAACCGCGCGACGCAGTCTCTGCGCCCGAGCGGATCGGCTATAAAGCCGCTGTCGGTATACGGCCCCGCGATCGAAAAGGGGATCGTAAACTGGGGTACCGTTCTCGACGACGTGCCGATCGATTTTTACGAGCGCGAGGACGGGACGTACAGGACGTACCCGATCAACTCCACGAATAAATACGAGGGACTGACGACCGTATACGACGCGGTGCGCAAATCGACGAACACGATAGCGATGCGGACGCTCGGACTGCTCGGCATCGACGAATCGTTCTCATTCTTGAAGGATAAGGTCCACATGGACAACGTCCTCGAGCATTACGAGAATTCGGCGGGAGTCGTTTTTTCGGATAAGGACAGGGCGCCTCTCGCGCTCGGTCAGTTCACGGTCGGCATCACGGTGCGCGAGATCACGACGGCGTATCAGATATTCGCCAATAAGGGCGTGTACAATTACTCGCGCACATATATAAAGGTCACGGATCAGAACAGCAACGAGATATTGTCGAACGATAAGCCGAGCGAGGTCGTCATAAGCGAGCAGACGGCGACGATAATGACGAAGCTGCTCGAGGGCGTCATCGATTCCGGTACGGGTCGAAAGGTCACGATCAAGGAACAGCTCGACGTTGCCGGCAAAACGGGTACGACGAACGCGGACTACGACCGCTGGTTCATAGGATATTCGCCGTATTATCTCTGCGGCGTATGGTTCGGGTACGATTTCAACCAGACGTTGTCGCAGTTCTCACAGAACCCCGCCATGACGATATGGGACAGCGTGATGCAGAAAATTCACGAGGACGTGATCGCCGAGGCTAAAGCCGGAGGCGAGCCGCTGAAGAAATTCGTCGACGCGCCCGGTATCGTAAAGGTCACGTACTGTCAGGATTCGGGAAAGCTCATGACGGAGGCGTGCGAGCATGATCCGCGCGGGAGCCGCGCGCAGACGGGATATTTCACGCAGGCGACGGCTCCGACGGAGACGTGCGACGTACACGTCATGGTCAATTACGATAAAACGACGAAGGGCGTCGCGAGCCAATACTGCCACGGCTCCGATATAGTTCAGTACGGGCTGATCAGGATCGAGAACCGCAGCTTCCCGACGGAGGTAAAGGTGACGGACGCGCAGTATGTGTACCGCACGCTGCCGCCGAACGTCGCGCCTGCCGGATGGTATGGGGTGTCGTTCTTCGCCAATATGCTTGCGGAGGGCGAATACTGCGGCACATCGGGCATGACGACGCCGTTCAATCACTTCTGCTATGAGCATTACGACTACAACAGATCGACCGGCATCGACACGTCGCACTTCGATGAAGGCGCGCTGCCGCCCGAGCCGCCCGATACGGAGCCGCCGGATACTGGCGAGGGGGATGCGGGCGGTCAGATACCGTATATCTGATGATCAGCGGCGAGGAACAGTTTACGATTTATTTGTGCAACTGCCATAAAAAATCTGAAAAACTGTTGACATGAAAGTGAAAATGTACTATACTAAACGTAAGCATATTTATAAATCTTTTTGGAGGTTTACAATCCATGAAAAAACTCGCCATTAAAGCCATCGCGCTTCTGCTGGTGATCTCCGCTTTCGCTGTCGCGATGTGTTCGTGCGGCGGCCAGAAGATAACGGTCACCGTGACGGCAAAGCTCGGACAGGACTACATCGATTATATGTACGATCAGAATTCCGCAAAGCCTGATTTCATCATCCCGCAGGAAGACCGTACACTCATCAACGCCGTATCGATCCCGATCACGTACAGCGGCGATGAACAGATCAGCGTGCTTCGCGCCATCATCGAGGCTTGCGAGAATGTCGGCCTCAACCACACCGAGGACGATCAGGGACTCTCCCTCGTTTCGCTCAAGGACGACTATAAGAACGCGGCTGCAAACGACGGCACATCGAGACAGTTCTTCTGGTCCTACACGATCAACGGTGTAGAGCCTGAAGGCGGACGCGCCGGCACGAACTACGTTAAGGACGGCGACGTGATCGTATTCACGCTGACGGCTGCAAGCGCAGACGACATGGAAGATCCCGCTGAATAATTGGGATACTGTCGGTTTGATATCAAATCAAAAGGGCGGGGAACCGCCCTTTTTGTTTGACAGATCATAACCGACGCGGCTCGCATATGAAGCATTCATCAAATATCATACCGATACTGACCGTCATGGCGGCGTTCGCCGCCGTCGCGGTCATAATGACGTCGATTTTGTCAAAACGCGCCGAATCGCCGAAAAGCTCGACGGACGCACAGCCTATGATCTCGGAGCCTGCCGACACGCCGCCCGATACGGAACCGGAATCGACAGCGGACGCGGCAGTCCCCGTCACGGAATCTGAATCGGAATCGGAAACGGAAACAGCGCCCCCGCCGGTTCAGACGATCCCCGTCGGGATATATTCGGTCTCGGGCAAAAACTGCACCCTGATCGACGAGTTCGCCTCCGATTGGCCCGATTCCGACGACGATCCGCTCTGGACGCTCGACACATGGACGTATAAGGATCACATCAATCTGATCTGCGATATCGATTATTTCGCCGTCATAACGTCGAACGAGGAGAAAATCAAGGTCACCACATGGGATGAAACATGGCTCGACAGATGGGAGGCCGCCGGCCTCGACGACTCGTATAAGGTCGGCTTCGAGCTTGCGGTATATAAAAAATCAGGCGGCGAGCCGGTGAGGATAACGGTGCTGTCGCCCACCGATACGTTTGACGCCGAGGAATATTTCGAGCTTTATCTCTACGACTGCGTGGCGCACGCGCACGATAAATGGTACAGCCATATAACGGAAAAAACGAACTACGACGATACGAAAAACGTCATGATCAAGATCACGCTCCGCGACGGCTGCTATGACGTCGATCATATCGAGCTTACGTCGTTTGTGTACAATTCGCCCGACGAATTCGACGAGAACGGATTTTATACCGGCGCGAACCGCGCGACAATAATCGTAAAACGCGATGAATAGAATCGGGAGCGCGAAGCGCTCCCGATTCTGTAAGGAAAGTTTTGCGGGGATTCGGGTTTGGGGCGAAGCCCCGAGAATCGGTGTTCGCGCTCGCGCGACTACTTCGCCATTGCACGAACGCGCAGCGCAGAGGCGAACACACTTGCCAAATAACCCTTGTAAGGAAAGTTTTTGAAGGATTCTTAGAGGGGGCAGATGCGAAGCATCTGCTAACTTTCCGCTTGCGGAAAGTTCGATTTTTTTCAAAATCCCCCTAAGTGGGGTTTGGGGCAGCGCCCCGATTATATCACTCTCAGCACGTCGGGGGAAAGCTTGACGGCGTCGGCGTGACGCGACGCAGGCATGATCGCGGCGGCGATGCCGCCGGATGTGACTTTGGCCTCAGCGCCGTCGAGCGCGGAGATGCGTTCGATCGGGACGATCGCGAAATGGCGGCAGACGTGATCGCCGTAGGGAAGGAGCGTTTTCGGATCGGCGCGCTTTATGGGCGGCGTCGGACGCTGCGTGCCGGACGCGACGGCGACGATATCGGCGACGATGCTGCCCGACGTCGGGAATTTGCCGGCTCCGCGGCCGAAAAACATAAGCTCGCCCGAAACGGAGCAGTTGATAAGCACGCCGTTATATACGTCCGAAATGTGCGACAGCGGCGAGGTGTACGGCACAAAGCACGGCGACGCGAATATGTCCGCTTTGCCGTCCGCGACGGAGGCGTGCGCGATAAGCTTGACGGTGCCGCCGAGCTTGTCGGCGATGTCGAGTATCTGCGGGGTCACTGTGCGTATCGATTCGGCGCATACGTCGGACGGCGGATAAAGCCCGAGTCCGCATACTGCGGCGAGGATCGTGATCTTGCGCTGCGAATCGATCGCGTCGACGTCGGCGGACGGATCGCGCTCCGCGTATCCGAGACGCTGCGCCTCCGCGAGCGCGGAGGCGAACGGCTCGCCTTGCCCTATGCGCGTCAGTATGTAGTTTGTCGTGCCGTTCACGATGCCGTTGACCTCGAGGATCGATTCGGATAAAAGCGCGTTCCGCATCGGACGGATCAGCGGGATGCCGCCGCCGACGGACGCTTCAAACAGATAGTGAACGCCGTTTTCCTCCGCGAGCGCGGTGAATTCGTCGCCGAAATTGGCGGCGACTTCCTTATTCGACGTCACGACGCTTTTGCCCGCAGACAGCGCCGCGATCGTGTATTCGTATGCGGGATGCGATCCGCCCATCGTCTCGACGACAAGCTCGACTTCATCATCGTTTATGATGGGATCGATCGAATGCACGATCGCGCGTTCGAGCGGATGCCCGGGAAAATCGCGCAGATCAAGCACATATTTGACCGAGATCTCCTGACCGCACGCGTCGGCGATCAGCTTCGAGTCGCGCATAAGCACCTCGACTGTGCCGCCGCCTATATTGCCCATTCCGAGTACAGCAATTTTCATGATTCTTTCTGTAAGCGCGCCGGTGAGCCGGCGCTGATTCCTTTCATTTATTCGGCTTGTTCTGCGCCGCCGTCCCCGCCGCCTTTGGAGTCCATCGCTTCCCGCAGTATCCCGACGAGAGTCTCGTCCGGCTCAAAGCTGATAACGACGTTTTCGCCGTCCGCGCGGAACGCGGCCTTATAATAGACGGCCGGCATCATCGTCGTGCGGAAATCGTACCGATCGACGGGACCGAGATCGGCGAATGCGGACGCCATGTCGTTTTTGTGCGTGCATTTTACGAACGCCAAAATGCCGGACATATCGATCTTAGCAAGACACGTGCGCCTTTTGCCGACAGTGCGGTAAACGACGAAATATTCGCCGCTCGGCGGCGCGTCGGGATCGTGAAGATTTTCGCGCGGCACGACGCCGTAGCTGTAAACCTGCCACGTATATCGCTGATTGACGAACACGCCGAAGACGAGCAGTACCAGCGCCAGAAATTGCAGCATCGGGACGAATTTTATCCCGTGTACAAGCACGGACGGCAGATAAAGTACGGCCGCCGATACGTAAAGACAGATCGAGGCGACGATGTCGGACTTGTTCTGCTTTTTTGCGCGATGCGTATAATCATTCACGGGAAAGCTCCTTTTTCAGCGACGACGAGATCGCGTAGTCGTCGGCGGAACGCTCTATCGAATATACCCGCATACGGCCGAGGACGGTCGTATAATCGGGCAGCCCGCCATAGAGGGGATAAATCTCGATATAGAGATTCGTGCCGTCCTCCGGCACGCCGTCGAAGGTGAGCTTGTGATAGACGTACAGCATCCGCGTCGTTTTCACCGACGAGGTCGGGGTATAGTAATTGCTTGAATCGTCGACGAGGCGGAACGCGAAGAAATCGCCGCTTCTCATGTCGGATGCGGAAATGTCGACGTGACTGCGCGCATGATGCACGAATACGCCGTTCGCGATCGGCGACGGCGGGAAGAATCTGATCGATTCGAGCACGTCGACGAGCATATCGTTGTTCGGAGTGCCGGCGACGACGCCGTCAGCTGTGCGGATGTTGTATCTGACGGCGACCTGAATTTGACGCGCCTTAGGGATGTAGAACAGCCCCGTCGAGTAGTATATCCCGTCGGAGGTATACATATCGTAGACGTGCTGCGTCTTTATCTCAAATTCGTCGCCGTATTCGCGGTAAGCGGCGCGGAGCGCGTCGTTGACGGCGAGCGATTTTACGGCTCTCGGGTCCTCCGCCATACAGACGCGGAAGATGAGCGCGCCGTTCGCGAACAAAATCAGAAGAAAGAATATCCACTTGACGACGTATCCGAATTTCGAGGGGTGATGCTCCTCCGACACCTCGTATTCTTCAAAGTCATCTACAAAACTTTTTTTCTCAGCCATTCTGACCGCCTCGGAAGAAATAAGACTAAATCTTATTTTACCATAATCTCCGATATAAATCAAGTGCGGAGCGCTCATTTGGCCGAAACTTTTGCCCGCTGGCGAACAAAAAACGCTGCAGCCGCAATTGTGAAGCGTCAAGTTGACACGGAAACGATATTGTGGTATACTGTAAATAATACAGCCGAGAAAACGGCATAAGCCCCGACGGCGCCGGCCGTCAAACGATAATTCGGGCAAACATTAACCACAGAGGTATGACTTATATGGCAAACGAAAAGAAAAAGGTATCGTCCATCACATCGATGGAGACTGATTTCGCCCGCTGGTATACGGACGTATGCATAAAAGCGGAGCTGATCGATTATTCGAGCGTCCGCGGATGCATGATAATCCGCCCTTACGGATATGCGATCTGGGAGAATATGCAGCACATACTCGACTCCAAATTCAAGGCGACGGGACATGAGAACGTATATATGCCTATGTTCATACCCGAGTCGCTTCTGCAAAAGGAAAAGGATCACGTCGAGGGGTTCGCGCCCGAGGTCGCATGGGTGACGCACGGCGGCTCCGAGCCGCTGCCGGAGCGGCTCTGCGTCCGTCCGACGTCGGAGACGCTGTTCTGCGATCATTACGCAAATATAATCAAAAGCTACCGCGATCTGCCGAAGCTCTACAATCAGTGGTGTTCAGTCGTGAGATGGGAAAAGACGACGAGACCGTTTCTGCGCAGCCGCGAGTTTTTGTGGCAGGAAGGCCATACGATGCACGCGACAGCCGAGGAGGCGATCGAGGAAACGGAGCGTATGCTGAATATCTACGCCGATTTCCATGAAAACGAGCTTGCGATCCCCGTCATAAAGGGCAAAAAGACGGACAGCGACAAATTCGCCGGCGCGGAGGCTACATATGCGATCGAGGCGATGATGCACGACGGCAAATCGCTCCAGGCCGGAACGTCGCATTATTTCGGCGACGGTTTTGCGCGCGCGTTCGATATCACGTATACGGACAAGGAAAATAAGCTCGTGCATCCGTTCCAGACGTCGTGGGGCGTGACGACGCGCATGATAGGCGGCGTCATTATGACGCACGGCGACGACGACGGACTCGTGCTGCCGCCCGCGATCGCGCCGATACAGGTCGTGGTGATCCCCGTCGCACAGCATAAGGAAGGCGTGCTTGAGGCGGCGCGCGCGCTTTCAGACAGGCTTTCGCCCGTCTGCCGTGTCAAGCTCGACGACAGCGACAATTCGCCCGGGTGGAAATATGCCGAATACGAGATGAAGGGCGTGCCGGTCAGGATTGAACTCGGACCGCGCGACATCGAGGCGGGACAGTGCGTAATCGCGACGAGACATGACGGCGAAAAGGAGACAGTGCCGCTCGACGGCATCGAATCGACCGTTATCTCCAAGCTCGAAGCGGTTCGTTCGGGACTTTACGCAAAGGCGCTCGCCAACAGGAAAGCGCGCACGTACCGCTGCCGCAGCATCGACGAGATAATAAAATGCCGCGAGGAACACGGCGACGGATTCATCAAGCTGATGTGGTGCGGCGACCCGCACTGCGAGGAAGAGATAAAGGAAAAGACCGGCGTCACCTCGCGCTGCATACCGTTCGAGCAGGAGCATTTCGACGACAAATGCGCCTGCTGCGGCAAGCCCGCCGCCGAGATGGTGTATTTCGCCGTCGCGTATTGATATCTGTACCGTAAAAAATGAAAGTATTTTCGACGTCGCTTTCCGAGCGGCTTCGTCGGCTTGACTTTGTGATGCTCGCGTGCGCGCTCGGTATGTCGCTTATATCGATAATTACGCTCTACGGTATAAAGGATCAGTACGCGGGCGGATCGCGGATGTTTCTCATACAGTCGGCGGCGACGCTGCTCGGCATGATCGGCGTCGTCGTGATGGCGCTGTTCGACTACGACGCGATAATATCGAAATTCTGGATACCGATATCGGTTATGTCGATAGCGTTGCTCGTGCTTGTAAAGATCAGGGGCTATAATCCCGCCGATCCGAACGGGCCGAGACTGTGGATCAATCTCGGGGTCATAGACTGGCAGCCGACGGAGACGATCAAGATCATGTTCATCATGTCGATGGCGAAGCACATCGACATCGTGAAAAAGAAGATAAATCATCCGAAAAATATATTGGCCGTCGGGATACACGCGCTCATCATCATCGGTATGGTGATATGGATCGACGACCTCGGCTCCGCGCTCGTGTTCATGTGCGTGATCGCGGTGATGATGTATTCGGCGGGACTGTCGCTCTGGTATTTCGTCGGCGTACTCGCCGCCGCCGTGATCGCGTTCCCGTACATATGGCCGCATCTCGATTATTATCAGCAGATGAGGATTCTGACCGGCTTTGACCCGATGATAGACCCGCAGAACAAGGGATATCAGGCGCTCATGAGCCGCGCCGCCATATCGGCGGGCGGATTCTGGGGCGCGGGCGTATTCGGCGGCACGGAATATCTCAAGGTGCCGGTTGCCACGACAGACTGCTTTTTCGCGATCGTGGCGGAAAAATTCGGATTTTTCGGCATCATCTGCTATATGACGCTGATGCTCGTGCTGATCATAAGGATAGTTGCGGTGGCGAGATCGTCGCGCAAGGATATGGGGACGTTCATGTGCGTCGGCGCCGTCGCGATCATGATCGCGCAGATGACGGAGAACATGGGAATGAATCTCGCGATGCTGCCCGTCGTCGGGATCACGATGCCGTTCCTCTCATACGGCGGTTCGTCGATGCTGTTTACATGGCTCATACTCGGATTGCCGCAGAGCGTGCGGCTGCACAACACAAAGTATTATTTTGAACGTGAAAAAACATGATGCCGGACGCGCGGGACTGAAGCGGATCGCAGTCTCGGCGCTCGTATTTGCGCTTATATGCGCGGCGCATTACGCCGTATCGCTCGGCGGACTGACGATTGCGCTCGTATTTACGATCTCGGTGCGTAACGCTGTCCTGACGACGGCGGCGTGCGCAGTCTATACGGCGCTCTATCTTATATCGGCTTCGCTTTTGGCATATAAATTAAATAATCCGGCGGGAGCGGCGTATTTTGCGGCAGCGGCGGCGCTGTCCGCCGCCGCGCAGTTTGCCGGAGTTGAGCAGATGTCGTTTCTTGCGTATTCCGCGATGCCTGTATACTATCTTTTGGGCGGATGGCGCGGAGCGCTCATCATAACTGCCGCTTACGCGGCGCTGACGGCGCTGGCGATATTCCGCCTGTATAAAAAGCGCGTCCGCAAAAAACAAAAGGACGGGATCGACCCGTCCTCCGTTTGATCGATGACAGCGCCGTTTCAAAGAAACAGCGTGCATCCCATCCGGCGGAAATATTCGATGCGTTCGCGCAGCGCGCTGACAGGCACCGAAATTTCACGCGACAGACACTCAATGCACATACATTCGTCAGCGCCGCGGTTTATCATCTTTTTGTAAATGCCGATCTCGTCTGTGGAAAGAGGCTTCCCGCAGACCTTGCATTTGCCGCTTGTCACATCTTTACGAGCCGCGCGCGGTAAACTCTGATATCGTGCGGCTGCATACGGTGTACGTTGAAGTAATCGTTGTACGGCCCTGAGACCTCGCCCGTGAATATGTTGCGAAGCTCGAACCCCCAACCGGCGCACGACGACAGTCCTATATCGAACAGCTCGCACGACATACCGGCCTCATGATCCGAATAATTGACGAACGCGAACGCGTATTCGCCGCCGGAGAGATGCTTGAACATCCCGACGATCGGGGAATCGGCGTTCCCGTAGAAGAACATGGGCGGACGCGCGTCCTCGTCCTGATCGATGGCGAGCAGCTCGGGATTCTTCAAAAGCGACAGCGTCGTTTCGCTTGCGTTTCGTATGTCGCATCCGATCATGAGCGGCGACTGATAGAGGCACCAGAGCGCGAAATGCGTGCGGTATTCGATGTCGGAGCATCCGCCGTTTTCGCCGCCGCCGACATTGCCGCGGCTGTACATCCCGCAGACGAGCATATCCATATCGTTGTAGCACCCGGGAGCGCTGTACGCGATTTTGTCCATCTGACTCCTTGCGATGCGGCGAACGCTGTCGAAATTGTCCCAGATGTCGCCGGTCGATCTGTACATATCGGCGCCTGACGAGCGGATCCACGTCTCGACGTGATCAGAACCCCAGTTGCAGGCGGACAGCAGAATATCGCGTCCCGTCGATTTCAGCGCCATCGACATCCTGTTATAGAGGATGGGACCGTCCTGAAGCCTCGGCTTGTTGCAGAAATCGTACTTGAGGTAATCGACGCCCCACGACGCGAATGTCTCGGCGTCGAGAAATTCATGTTCAAAGCTGCCCGGATATCCGGCGCACGTCTTTGTTCCCGCATCCGAATACATACCCAGCTTGAGTCCGAGGCTGTGGATGTAATCGGCGAGCGGCTTGATGCCGGACGGGAATTTGACCGGATCGGGGACGATCCTGCCGTCGGGGCCGCGGCGGCGGAGCGACCAGCAGTCGTCGATCACGACGTATTCGTATCCGGCGTCGCGCAGTCCGGTCGAAACCATCGCGTCGGCGGTCTGACGTATCAGCTCTTCGCTGATGTTGTTGCCGAACGTGTTCCATGAATTCCAGCCAAGCGGCGGTTTTTTAGCCAACATAATATTGTCCTCCGAAAATGCGAGCTGCACGCTCATTATCTGTTTTCAGTGTACCACATCGCAAAACAAATAGCAAGGACAAATTGAACGCCGGCGGAAAATGAATTTTCCGAAAATAATCTATCTTATGCGAGGGAAAAATGAATATAATCAAACTAATGATACCGAAGATAAAAGTAGCATACGTAAGCGACCGCGACACGCTCCGCCAGGGGCTTGAAAAGATGCGCGGCCACGGATACACGACCGTGCCGGTCGTCACCGACGACGGCATATTCGTCGGAACCGTCAGCGAGGGCGACTGCCTGTGGCGCATCATCGACGGCGGACTTAAGAGCATGAAGGAACTTGAATCCGTCAGCATATCGGAGGTTCTCAGCACTAAGCGAAATCCCGCCGTCAAGATCGATACGGGCGGGGAAGAGCTTTATTCGAGGATCACGGAATGCCCGTTCGTGCCGATAACGGACGACAGAGGATGCTTTGTGGGGATCGTGACGCGGCGCGCGGTGCTGTCGTACTACCGCGAAAGATTCTTCGAGCTTTCGCATTCCAATCAGTAGGACTCAAAACGGAGGCTTTCACTTGAAGATGTTGAAAATAACGGCGTCGGCGCTCGCCGCGCTGACGCTGGCGTCCGCGCTTTCGTCATGCTCGGGCGGGATACGCGGCGTCGATCCCGTCGACTGGACGGAATACGACGAGCTGATCGCGTCGGCGCAGTCGGCGGGCGACGCGGACGAGCATATAAGGCTGCTTCATTCGGCGGAGGATATGCTGATGGCGACGTCGTGCGTGATACCGCTCTACGACTATCGCGACGCCTATATGCAGAAGCCCGATTTGACCGGCGTTTATTCGACGCATTTCGGCGCGAAATACTTCATGTACGCCGATACTGCCGCCGAGGACGGCGTCATATCGGCGTATCTCGGCGAGCTGCCCGACAGCTTTGATCCGGCGCTCGCCACGACGATCGAGGCGTTGACCGTCGTCAGCAATACGTTTTCGGGACTATATACCCACGACGCTGACGGCGGTGTAAAGCCGGCGCTATGCGAGTCGTGTGACGTGTCGACGGACGGACTTACGTATATATTCAGACTGCGCGAGGGCCTTTTGTGGTCGGACGGATCGAAGCTCGGCGCGTCCGATTTCATATTTTCATGGCGGCGCGTCGTGGACGCGTCGACGGGAAGCCCGTATGAGCAGCTGTTTGACATGATCGCGCGCGACGAGGACGGAAAGCTCATGATAAGCGCCGACGAGAGCGATACGACGCTTACCGTAACGCTTTCGTCGCCTTGCTCGTATTTTATCGAGCTGTGCGCGTTCCCCGCGTTTTACCCCGTAAACGAATCGTGCGTCGAATCGGCCGAGGGGTATCTCGACATATACGACAATATCGTCGATCCGGACGCGTGGACGGAGAGCATAAATTATACGACGTGCGGCGCGTATGTTTACGCGGGGATCACGGACGGCAGATATGTGTTCCGCCGCAACGATAAATTCTACGACGCCGCAAATGCAGGAACAGATACGCTCGAGCTTTTGTTCGGCGTCGGCTCCGATAACGCATACTCGCTTTATAACGGCGGCAGCCTCGATTATCTCGGCGCGATCCCGTCTGACGTCCACGACGAGGTCAAGGGTACGTCGGAGTATTTCTCCGACGACATCAACGGCGTATATTATCTTGCGTTCGATTTCAACGCGTCAGTATTTTCCGGCATGACGTCCGATAACGCCGCGAAGCTCCGCCGCGCCGTATCGCTGTATATAGACAGGGAATATATCACGCGAAAGATAACGGAGGACGGGGAAGAGATCGCAACGTCGATCGTTCCGGCGTCCATCTCCGGCGGCGAATACAGGCAGAACGGCGGCGGATACGAATACCCGTATCCCGACGGCGGCTATTACTCCGTGTCGACGGACGACAACCGCGAGCTTGCGTGGGAGATCATAAAGGAACTCGGCATGGACGCGGACGGAGACGGAAAGCTCGACCCCGAATACAGATTCACGCTTTCATATCTGACCGGCGACAGCAAACGCGATATCGATATCGCGCAGTCGATACAGCAGGATCTGTCAGAGCTTGGGATAATGGTCAAGGTGTCGGCGGTCAGCGACCGCGTGTTCGACTTTGAGTCGGGGATCTACAACTACGACGTCATCGCGCTCGGCAGTCTGTCGTATTACGACGATCCGAACAGCACGCTCGAACGCTGGACAACTGATGCGTTCGGGAATTATTCGCGCCTCGGCAGCCTGCTCGTCGAGGAAAACGAAAACGCATATTGATAAAAGAGAATCTTATCGGGGCGGCGTCATATGCAGATCGAGATGTTTGATGTCTATACGCGCGACCGCAAGCCGACAGGCCGCGTCATAGCGCGCGGCGAACGCGCGCCGCAGGGCTTTTGCCGGCTGATCGTCCACGTATGCATATTTGATACGGATAAAAGGCGTATGCTGATACAGCGCCGCCAGCCGTGGAAAAAGAGCTATGCGGGGATGTGGGATATAACGGTGTCCGGCAGCGTCAAGGCGGGAGAGGGAAGCCGCGAGGCCATAATGCGCGAAATATCGGAGGAGATCGGACTCGATCTCTCATCCGACGAGGTGCGGCTCGTACAGACAATGTACGGCGCCGGCCGCATCGACGACGTGTACATAGCGGTCAAGGACGCGGACATCGATTCGCTCACGCTTCAATACGACGAGGTCGCGGAGGTCAGATGGGCGACGCTCGACGAGATATTCGCGCTTCAGGACGCGGGCGAATTCGTCGGATACAGACCTGAGCAATTGAATCTCTATTTCGCGCTTGCGGACGGCAGAGGCTCCGTTTTGAATTGATATAGAAATGGAGAACACCTTCGGTGTTCTCCATTTTTTTGTAATTTGCGGCATTCGGTGTTCGCGCCCGCGCGGCTGCTTCATCGGTGAACGAACGCACATCGCAAAGGCGCAAACATTTGCCAGTTAACCTTAAGCGGGGTTCGTGGCAGCGCCCCGAATATAAATAAATAAATCCACCGGCGTCAGACGATCTGGAAGATATAAAATTTGAGGTACTCCGTTTCCGGCACGCCCCACAGGATCGGATGATCGGGCGACTGTCGGCGCGCCTCGATCTGGCGCAGGCTGACGGCGGCGTCGGACGCGGCGTCGGCGAGCATACGGCGGAACAGATCGTCCTTCATGAAGTGCGAGCATGAGCAGGTCGCGAGATAACCCCCGCGCGGCAGCGACCGCATCGCGCGCAGATTTATATCCTTGTAGCCTCTGTACGCGCCGCCGACCGATGCGTTGCTCTTCGTAAATGCCGGCGGATCGAGTATGATGAAATCGTATGGATGCGATTTCGACACGGACAGCTCCGTCAAATAGTCGAATACGTCGCATTCGAGAAACGATACCTTGCCGTCGAGCGCGTTGAGCGCGGCGTTACGCCGCGCCGATGCGATCGCGTCGGCGGATATATCGACGGCAAGCACGGACTCGGCTCCGCCTTTCGCGCAGTTCAGCGCGAACGCGCCCGTGTGCGTGAAGCAGTCGAGGACGCGCAGTCCAGACGCGATTTTCGCAGCGGCCGCGCGATTGTATTTTTGATCGAGAAAGAATCCCGTCTTCTGCCCGTTTTCGTAGTCGACGTCATAGTAAATGCCGTTCTCGCATATCGTAACGCGGCCGTCGCCGCCGCCGAACGCATATTCCACGCGGCGGGGAAGTCCCTCCTTGTCGCGCAGTGGCGAATCGCTCCGCTCATATATTGCGCGCACCGCGACGCCGTATCCCGCAAGCACGGATAAAAGCTCCTCGTATATCATTTCGCGTATGCGGTCGATGCCGAGCGAGAGAACCTCCGTGACGATAACGTCGCCGAATCTGTCGACGGTCAGCCCGGGGAATCCGTCAGCCTCGCCGAATACGAGCCTGCACGCGTCGAAGCCGCCGCCCATGATCTGACGTCTGTACCGTATCGAATAATCGAGACGGCGGCGGAAAAATTCGCGGTCGAATTTGTCGTTCGGATTGCGCGAGATCACGCGGACGCGTATCTTCGAGCTGTCGTTGACGAATCCCGCGCCGAGCCATTTGCCTTTGCCCGAGAAAACGTCGACGATCCCGCCGTTTTCATAACCGCCCTCGACAGATACGACCTCGTCGCCGTATACCCAGACGTGACCCGAGCGCAGCGAGCGCTCGGCCTTTTCCGTTATCGTGAATTTTGCATAGTCGCGCATTTGATACCTCTTTTTAAATGCGGCTTATCTGGTGTCGCCGATGAAAAATAATGCGAGCATCCCGTGGCCGACGTGCGATCCAGTAAGCGGCTCGTGGGGCAGTATGTACAGCTCGCGCGGACGCGCGATCTCGCAGATGCGCCGCCCAAGCTCGCGGGCCTCGTCCTCGCAGTCGCCGTGCGAAATGAACACGCGCTGAAGCTCCGGATTTATGACCTTCGTTCTGTATTTTTCCGCGATCGCGTCGATGACGCGCTTTCTGCCGCGAAATTTGCCGCATTCGACGATCTGCCCTTTTTCGTTGCCCCACAGCATCGGTTTGATGCCGAGGATTGTTCCCATCGCGGCAAGCGCGGTGCTTATGCGGCCGGTGCGCCGCAAAAACATAAGATCGTCGACGGTGAAATACTGGCAAAGCCTGTCGACGGCCGATTCAAGCTTGTCGGCGGCTTCGTCGACCGAGAAGCCGTCGCGGCGGTAATCGTCGGCAAGACAGCACAAAAGACCGACGCCGAGACCCGCTCCGCGGGAATCGACGGCGCGCACGCGGCGGCCCGGGTATTTCTCCATAAGCTCGCGGGCGGCGAGTGTCGAGGCGTGATATGTGCCGGAAATGCCGCTCGACAGACCTATATAAATGATGTCGCCGCCGCACTCGAGCGTCGGCGTGAACGCTTCCGTGAATACGTCCTGATTGAACAGCGTCGTCGTGACGACGGAGCCGTGACGCAGCGAATCGTAAAACTTTTTATAATCGAACGCGTCGAGATCGCCGTCGTAATGAACGGGTTCGCCGTCGACGAGATAAGTGCAGGGAATGACGTTGATATCATGCTCGGTGATGAGCGCGCGCGAAAGATTCGAGCCGCAATCGGTGAAAATCGAGAACATGACGACCCTCCTGTGCGATAATTACTTCACTTTGATTTTACCATTGAAGTAACGCAAAGGTCAATATCACTGTTGTCGACGGTTCATTCCGACCGCTCTACACGCGCGCCACACATCTCTACTATCCCGCTACTTTTCAGATATTGCCTGATTTTTTCGACGCTCGCGAAAAGATCGCGGCAATCGCCGCATGGCACACCACCGCATAAGAAACGGGAGCTTGAGGACGAGGTCAGACTGTGCGAGTCTTTCGCTCGGGTTCACGTTCGGAAAAGCGACGGAGATGCGAGGCTCACCGGCTCGCAATACCTCGAGGGGTTCAAGTCGGAACGTTCCGCCGCATAACAAAAGGCATCCACTGTGTGGATGCCTTTGCTATGCGGGAAACGGGACTTGAACCCGTACGGTGTGAACCACACGCCCCTCAAACGTGCGCGTCTGCCAGTTCCGCCACTCCCGCGAACGCTTCTATATTATACTCGCGGGCGGCGTCCTTGTCAAGCCTTTTTTGAAAAATAATCGAAAATATTTGAACGCGGATTTATCGCGTCCGCCGCGATTGCTTTTTCATAAATCGGCGCTTGCAATCCGCGCGCGGCGGTAGTATAATGTCATGGAGAAAATTATGCGAGGCTGTTATGAAGGATTACACGCGCGTTATAAAAAGATACGGCGGGGATATACTCGCCTCCGGCGGGATGCGCGCCGAGCGGCGGTTTATGCAGCACGGCTCCGTCAGCACATACGATCATTCGATCGCCGTGACGAAAGCGTGCCTCTATATATCCGATCTGCTTCATATAAAAACGAATAAACGTTCGCTCGTGCGCGGAGCGCTTTTGCACGATTATTATCTCTACGATTGGCATAAGCCGCACGACGGACACGATCTGCACGCGTTTTCTCACGCGGGACAGGCGCTCAAAAACGCACAATGCGATTTCAAGCTTAATAAAATCGAGCGCGATATGATAGCGCATCATATGTTCCCGCTCAATATCGCGCCGCCGAAATGCCGCGAAAGCGTGATCCTCTGCGTCGCCGACAAGATATGCGCGGCGCGCGAAACGGCGGCGGGCATAGTGAAAAAGCTCGGGAGAGGCATCTAATGGAACTGTTGATTTATACAGAACGCGTATTTCTGTGGCTCATGATATACAGCGTCGCGGGATGGATATATGAAACCGCGCTCTGCTCGGTGCAGGCCGGCAAATTCATCAACCGAGGATTTTTGAACGGCCCATACTGTCCGATCTACGGATTCGGCGCCGTACTCGACGTTTTGATTCTCGGCAGGATATCGAACGTCGCGCTCTTGTTCATACTTGGCGTGCTGCTCGACTGCTCGCTCGAATACGCGACGTCATACGTGATGGAAAAGCTGTTCCACGCGCGCTGGTGGGATTATTCGGATAAAAAGCTCAACATTAACGGGCGCATATGCGCGCTCGGCGCGCTCGTGTTCGGCATTTTCTCAGTAGTCGTGGTGAAATACGTCCAGCCCGCCGTCGAGCGGATGACGGACGCGATACCGACGGCGCTTCTGCACGTCATATGCGCGCTGACGCTCGCGTCGTTCGTCACCGATATAATCACGACAGTCGTCGGATTCGCCGGCTTCAACGAAAAGCTCCGCGAGCTTGCGAGCGCCGTCGAGGGCATCGAGCGCAAGATCGCGGAACAAGTCCGCGACGTATCGGCGAGGGAGGCGATACTCGAGCGCTTCACGAGTCTGATGAACGCGCAGCAGCGCCGAATGATACACGCATTCCCGCGTCTGCGTTCGGTGTCGTATAACGACGCGTTCGCGGCGGTAAAGGAGCATATTGCGAACGAACGCGAGCGCCTGCGCGAGCTGCGCCGCTCGCACAAAAAGAACGGCTGACGTAATAATAAAGCGCGACAGACGGTCAGTGACCGCCGTCGCGCTTATTTATTTCGCCGAGCGATTCGGCGAGCGCGCGTCCGAGCGTCGATTTACCGGCGCCGTTCAGACCTGTTACGAGTATCCTTTTTATCATGATGTCCTCCGACAGCGTTTTCACTATTCTATCACGCCGCAAAATAAAAATCAACGAAAAAATCGCGTCCGCGCAATGTCAAAACGGTCCGCCCGTCATAATATGATAGAGAAAGTCGAAAGACGGTCATAGAGAAAGGCAGCGGTACAATAATGAAACTACATCATTCGATAGAGCGTCGCGGCGCGCAGGGCTATTTTGCATCGGCGAATTCGGCCGACGGTTTTTATTCGCTGTTCGGCGAGGCGTATTCGGAGGACAAATACAAATCGGTCTACATCCTCAAGGGAGGCCCGGGAACGGGCAAAAGCACGCTTATGGATTCGATCGCGGCGCGCGCGGAGCGCGAGGGGATCGAATTCGAGGCGCTTCTTTGTTCGTCTGATTCGGGATCGCTCGACGGGATCATAATCGATGCGCTCGGGACAGCGATTTTTGACGGAACGGCTCCGCACTGTCACGATCCGTTTTACCCGGGCGTATGCGGGAGCATAATCAATCTCGGCGCGATGTGGAATGAAGACGAGCTGCGCGGACACAGATCGGAGATCGAGCGTCTGTTTAAGAGCAAATCGATCGCATACGAGCGCGCATACAGACTGCTGCGCGCGGCCGGAATCGCGCGCCGCGACGTCATAGGCGCATATGAACGCGCCGTCGACGACGCAAAGATGGACTCGGCGATGCGCCGCATGATCCGCCAGCTGATCGGACGCGGCGACGGCGGCGAGGAACGCCGCCGCTTCATAAGCGCGCATTCGACATCCGGCGCGGTGCGGCTCGATACGCTCGAGCGCGGAGCGTCGACGACGGTCACGGTGAGCCGCGATCACGGCGCGGGATACATCTATATGCGCCGGCTTCGCGAGGAGACGCACGGCGCCGAAATGACCGTCGCGCTCGACGCGCTTCTGCCCGAGCTGTGCGAGGCGATATACTATCCAGGCACGGGCGTGCTTGTAAAGCTCGCGGACGGGGATGATTACGAGCGCGGCGACATCAGGATCAACTGCGGACGTTTCGTGAAAAACGAATCGATTCGCCCCGACCGCGCGAAAATCAGATTCTCGGAAAAGAGCGCGGACGCGCTCATCGAGGAGGCGCTGTCGTCCCTCTCCGAGGCGGGCAGAATTCACGCCGAGATCGAGACGATCTACACGCCCGCGATGGATTTCGACGGCGTGACGAAAGAGGCCCGCGCTCTCGAATCAAAGATTTTTTGAGATTTTATTATATTCGGGGCGCTGCCCCCGAACCCCGCTTCAGGGAAACTTTTGAAGAAAGTCGAACTTTCCGCAAGCGGAAAGTTAGCAGATGCTTCGCATCTGCCCCCTTAAGAATCTTCAAGAATTTTTATTACAGGGGTTATGGGCGAATGTGTTCGCCTCTGCGCCGCGCGTTCGTGCGCCGATGAAGCAGCCGCGCGTGCGCATATTTCGATTGCAAACTCAAAAAAATGGGAGCCTTGCGGCTCCCATTTATATTTCACACGTTGAATCTGAACAGCACGACGTCGCCGTCCTGCATCACGTAATCCTTGCCCTCGCTGCGGACAAGCCCGCGTTCCTTAGCGGCGCTCATCGAACCGCATTCATGCAGCGCGTCGTATGAGACTATTTCCGCGCGTATGAAGCCGCGCTCGAAATCGCTGTGTATCTTGCCGGCCGCCTGCGGCGCTTTTGTGCCGCGCTTGATCGTCCATGCGCGCACCTCCTTCGGTCCCGCCGTCAGATAGCTGATCAGACCGAGCAGGGAATAGCTCTTTTTGATGAGCCGCGACAGTCCCGATTCGGCGATTCCGAGATCGGAGAGGAACATTTCACGGTCGTCGGCGTCGAGTCCCGCGATCTCGGCCTCGATCTCGGCGCAGATGGGGATGATCTCCGCGCCCTCGGCCGCGGCGACGTCTGCGACCTTGCGGTATCCGTCGAGCGATTCATAGCCGCCGCCGATCGACGCCTCGTCGATATTGGCGGCGTAGATCACGGGCTTCGCGGTCAGAAGCGAGATATCGGAAATGACGGCGCGTTCATCGTCCGTGAACTCCATTGAGCGGATCGTTATGCCGTCGGAGAGCGAATCGCGGACGCGTTCGAGAAGCGCGACCTCGACCTCGAGCGATTTATTGCCCTTCGCCTGCTTGCGCGTGCGGTCGAGGCGGTGTTCGACCGTTTCGAGATCGGCGAGCGTCATTTCGATATTGATCGTTTCAAGATCGCGCAGCGGATCGACGGAGCCTTCGACGTGGATTATATCGTCGTTTTCAAAGCAGCGGACGACGTGGATCACGGCGTCGCATTCGCGTATATGCGAAAGAAATTTGTTGCCGAGACCCTCGCCGTGCGACGCTCCGCGCACAAGACCGGCAATATCGACGAATTCGATCGTCGCGGGCGTATAAAGCTCCGGATTATAAAGCGACGCGAGCCAGTCGAGGCGTTCGTCCGGAACCGGGACGACGCCGACGTTCGGTTCGATCGTGCAGAACGGATAATTCGCCGATTCGGCTCCCGCCGAGGTGAGCGCGTTGAAGAGTGTGCTTTTGCCGACGTTCGGCAGACCTACGATTCCTAATTTCATATTATTATTTCTGCCGCGCCGATGGCGGCGGCAGCCTTTCCTTTTGCTTTTAACATCCGACAATAAAGTATATCATAAATCCCGCGCCTTTTCAATCTCAAATCGCGAAGATTGCGCCGTTTTGAGAATTTTCAAAAAATATGCCCGAAAAGGGAAAAAATTCACCGAAAAATCATAGATTCGACTCGAAACAAACACTCGCGGACGATAAAATCATATCATAAAGCAAACGGCGGCGCGCAATTTTTTCGCCCTGACGGTCGATTTAATGTTTACTTTGCGCCGCTTGTATGATATACTTTAAATACGAATAAAAATTTATAAGGGGGAAAAGTCATGGCGAATCTTGAAGGAATAGATTTCGGGACGAAGATACTCGTCGTAGACGACGACGTGAACATATGCGATCTTTTGCGCCTCTACCTTGAAAACGAGGGATACGAAGTAAAGACCGCCAACGACGGCGATGTGGGAGTGGAGCTGTTCCGCGAATACGACCCCGATCTTGTGCTGCTCGACATCATGCTCCCGAAAAAGGACGGCTGGCAGGTCTGCCGCGAGATACGCGAGATCTCGTCGACGCCCGTAATAATGATAACGGCGAAGGGTGAGGTATTCGACAAGGTACTCGGCCTCGAACTCGGCGCCGACGACTTCGTCGTCAAGCCGTTCGACATGAAGGAGCTTGCGGCGCGTGTCAAGGCCGTGCTGCGCCGTTCCGCGCACACGGAGGAGGCGGAGGAAAGCTCGATCGTCAAATTCGACAATCTCGAAATCAACATCGACAAATACGAGATGAAGCTTTGCGGCAAATACGTCGACATCCCGCCGAAGGAGCTTGTGCTGCTTCATTTCCTCGCGCTCAACGTCAACCGCGTGTTCACGCGCGATCAGCTGCTCGACAAGGTATGGGGCTTCGATTATCTCGGCGACTCGCGAACAGTCGACGTACATATAAAGCGCCTGCGCGAGAAGATAGACGGCGCGTCGACGAAATGGTCGCTCAAGACCGTGTGGGGCGTCGGCTATAAATTTGAATGTATCTGATTTTCTTGAATAATTGATCCGATCTGAGCGCCCGCGGCGGGCGCTCTTTCGGCTTTTCCTGCGGAATAAAGGAGGACGCGCCGATGTTCAAATCCGTGTTCACTAAATACGTGACGGTCGTCATGCTGACGATCATTATCAGCTTTATCATACAGATATCGATCATCTCGTCGCTGTTCGGCACGTATTCGAGCAACTCGAAGGAGCTGTCGCTGTCGCGTGCGTCCGAATCCGTCACGCGCCAGATAACGAGCGAATTCGTCGATATGCGCTATGTGACATTTGAGCAGTATATAGCGAGCTATGCTGATTCGATCAGGGAGACGGTCGGGATGATGATGTCGTATGCGGGCGATATGTCGATCGTCATGACCGATCCGTCGGGGCGCGTGCTTTTGACGATGGGAGGCGACGTCCCGTCGGTGACGTCGCCGGCAAGTCCCGTTTACGTCGTCGACGCCGACGTGATGGAGGAGGTATACGCCACGCCCGATCACGCGTTCATCACGAGCAGGGGCGGCGGGGAAGACGCCGACGTCGAGGGCGGTGTGGGCGAAGTATTCGCCGACGTCAAATACGTATGCGGCGCGCGCGTAACTCGCGCCGGCGAAACTGTCGGCGCGGTCTTCACCTGCTCGGACAGCTCCAATACGGACAGCCTGCTCGGCTCGCTGATAAACAGCTCGATCTTGTCGAGCCTGTGGGTGATGCTCGCGGCGCTCGTCGCCGTTTACTTTATAAGCGACCGCGTGACGCGTCCGATCAAAAACATGAGCGTCGCCGCGAAGAGCTTTGCGGCGGGCGATTTTGACGCGCGCGTCATCGTATCGGGCAACGACGAGGTGGCGGAGCTTGCGGTCGCGTTCAACAATATGGCGCGATCGCTCTCGCACAACGAGGAAATGCGCCGCACGTTCCTCGCGAACGTTTCTCACGATATGCGCACGCCGATGACGACGATATCGGGATTCGTCGACGGCATCCTCGACGGCACGATCCCGAAGGAGAGGGAACGCCATTATCTCGAGATCGTCAGCACCGAGACAAAGCGGCTGTCGCGCCTCGTCGCGTCGCTGCTCGATCTGACCCGCATCGAATCGGGCGAACGCAAATTCACGCTGACGCGGTTCGACATATGCGAGATGGCGCGCCAGATCATGATCTCGATGGAGACGCGGATCGAGGAAGAACGCCTCGGCGTCGAATTCAACTGTTCGAGCGATAATATCTACGTCCGCTCCGATCACGACGCCGTATATCAGGCGCTTTATAATCTTTGCGACAACGCGGTCAAATTCTCGCGCGAGGGCGGACGGCTGCGCGTCGGGATCGCGGTGCGCGCGAAAAAGGCGTATGTAAGCGTGTATAACGAGGGACGCGGGATCGCGGAATCGGAGCTGCCGCTCATATTCGACAGATTCTATAAATCGGATAAGAGCCGCGGCCTTGACAAAACCGGCGTCGGTCTCGGATTATATATAACGAAAACGGTTCTGGACGCGTTCGGCGAGTCGATAGAGGTCAAAAGCGAGCAGGGGAAATACTGCGAATTTACGTTCACCGTCGGCCTTGATTTATAATCCGCCGAGCGGAGAAAACGGCGGGTCTCCCCGCCGTTTTGATTTGCCGCTTGAGCGCTGCCGGCGGCGTAAAATGCTGATTCAACCTCCGCTTGACGCGGAGTGCGGCGCCGATTTTTGTCGACTCAAGCGCCTCTTGATTGCAAAGCGCGCGATTTTTTGGTATGATTCTGTCATGCGAGGTACCCGCGAAAATTCACGGAGGTGGAACATGAAAAACAATTTCGGATTCGACACGCGCTATACTGCGCGAAAAATCAGAGACGCGCGCGTCGCTCAAAATATGACGCAGATGCAGTTAGCGGACGAGATGGGGGTGAGCTTTCAAGCCGTTTCAAATTGGGAACGCGGCAACTCAATGCCTGATATATCGAAGCTGCGTGACCTTTGCTTTGTCCTCGACATAACGTTGGAGGAACTTCTTGGCGGCGTTTCGGAGACTGTTGCCAAAGTTATGGAGCGCTCTGAGAAAAACGGAGAGGAAAGCGACGATTTGCCGCCGACGCTGTCTTTGCAGGATATGTGCGAAGTTGCACCGATACTGCCGCCGAGCGAAATCGACGGCGCGCTGTCCGGAGCAGAGAGCGTAGATATCGAGATTTTGGAGGCGTTCGCGCCGTTCGTCGACTCGTGCGTGCTTGCGGAGCTTTTGGAGAAACTCGACGGCGGTGTAACGGTAGAATCGCTGACGGCGCTCGCGCCGTTCTTAGACGATGATTCGATCACAGGGCTTTTAGAGAAAATTGACGGCGGGGTGACGATTGAATCGCTGACGGCGCTCGCACCGTTTTTAGACGACGATTCGATCACAGGACTTATCGAGAAAATTGATGGCGGGGTTACGATAGAATCGTTAACGGCGCTTGCGCCGTTTCTCGTCGACGATTCGATCACAAATCTTATCGAGAAAATCGACGGCGGGGTAACGATAGAATCGCTGACAGCGCTCGCGCCGTTCCTCGACGACGATTCGATCACAGGACTTATCGAGAAAATCGACGGCGGGGTGACGGTAGAATCGTTGACGGCGCTCGCGCCGTTCTTAGACGATGATTCGATCACAAGTCTTATCGAAAAGATTGACGGCGGCGTAACGGTAGAATCGCTGACGGCGCTCGCGCCGTTTTTAGTCGACGATTCGATCACAAGTCTTATTGAGAAGATCGAAGGCGGGGTAACGATAGAATCGTTGACGGCGCTCGCGCCGTTTTTAGACGACGATTCGATCACAAGTCTTATTGAGAAGATCGAAGGCGGGGTAACGATAGCGTCGCTGACGGCAATCGCGCCGTTCTTAGACGACGATTCAATCACAGGGCTTATGCGCAAGCTGCCCGAAGCAACCGCGCTGCGCGAGCTTGCGCCGCTGTTCCCGTTTCTCGACGAAGACACGCTGCACACGCTTTTGAAAAGCGCGATCAAGCGCGGCGACATCGACGGCGTCAAGGAAATCTCGCCGTTTATATGACGCTCTGAGGCGCGCCGCCGAGGCGAACGCGCCGGACGTTCTGCCGATCTGCAAAACGATCCCATCCGATCTCCCTTGCGGGCGATCGGATGGGATTTTGACTTTCATTATAACGCGCGCGGCGCGGCGTTATCATCCGCGCAGAATGACGGTCAAAAGGTATAATATCAAAAGCGAAAGCACAACGCAAGCGGCCGCCCGACAGATAAAACTCATCACGCGCCACGACAGACCGCGCGCACGCTCGCGCCTGTCGAACCACGACCCGTCGAGAAAATATTTTTCATAAATCTCGCCGTTATTCGCCGCCGCCTCGTCGAATGTAGGCAGTCTGTCGCGGCGCGCGCCGGAAATCATTTTCGCAAGCTCGGACGCGGTGCACGCCATCATCGGCGCGTCGATGATACCATGCAGACGCTCCGACAGGGAACGCATCGACGCGGCGCGCTCGGCGACGCGCTTTCGCTTTAGATTCAGCGTCGGCGCGACTGCGTCGGGATCGTCCGTCATCGTTTTTATCTCATCAATCGAGAACCGCGCGCGGCGAAGCTTCGCGATCATGCGCAGCCGTTCGATGTCGCCGTCGCCGTAATCGCGGAAATCGCGCCCGTTTTTATCTACTGTTTCGGGCGACACGAGTCCCGCCTCCTCATACACGCGAATGGCGCGCTCCGTCAGCCCCGTCGCCGCCACCGCTTCTTTTATCCTCATTGCAGATCACCCTCGCTTTCGATATTTGTCGGCGCCACGATCTGCGCGCCGACAAAGAAATCGATCGCGCTGCCGATATCGCCCGTACCCGACAAAAGTATAATATCCTCGGTGTATCCGCCGCTGTTGACAACAACGACGACGAGATCGTCAAACCCGCTGTCGGCGTAAATAATGTATCCGTCGCCGCGGGCTGTCAAAACGCCGGAGGCGGAACCCGACAGCGCCGTCAGCTGATTTGCTTCTGACGAGAACGATATGGACAGGCCTGAGCCGTCTGTGCCGGACTTGACGCTCTCGTTTATTTCAATGTCGCCGTCGACGCGCGTTTCTCGCAAAAGGTAATGCTTGCGCTTTATTTTCATGCTCGCCGCGTTCCCGCATACGTCGTAATCGCCGGCACTGCCGACGGGGAGATCGTCGAGCGTCAGCGATATGCCCGCGTATTCGCGCGTCTCGACGGTCGTTATCGGCGTCGATACAACGATTGCTGCGACGGCGAGAATCGCCGCGGCGGCGGCGAGTATCCGCACCGGCGACAGCCGTCCCGACGATGTATAGAACATATCGGCAAAGCGATTCAGGAATGCGCGGACGCGCTCGCCGAGCGCCGGCGCGGCATTATCGCCGGCATCGATCTCATCCGCGTCGCCGCCCATGTCGTCGACATCGTCGTCGTCAGACGGAATTTCGAAGTCGGAGAGCGCGTTCGCGAGCGCTCCCGCATCGTGAACGTTATATATGCCGCCGAGCTTATCCGATATCGCCGCGAGCGCCGCCGCCTCCCTGTCGACGCGGGCCGCGTTGTTCGCGACAGCGTTTCCTATCGTCTCGGGATCGTTTATCATCGCCGCGATCTCGTCGAGCGTGAACATCGCGCGCCGCAGCTCCGCAATAACGCAAAGGCGCTTGACGTCGCGGTCGCGGTAATCGCGGTACGAACGTCCGCCCGACTTTTTCACCTCTGGCTTCACGAGTCCCATCGACTCGTAAAGTCTCACCGCGCGCACCGTCAGACCCGACTTTGACGCGGCGTCGCCTATTTTCATATTGTCAACACCTCCTCTGTGCCTCTTTCGACATGATGATAACATATGACGCCGCGTCATAAGCAAGCGTTTTCTCCATAAAAAATTCGCTCGCGGACGATTTTTTTGCTCTCATCATCATTATAACGCGCGCGCCGCCGCGGGGCAATACGATGATACAGAGGATTTTTACCGTTTCTGCAAATAATTGCATATGTCGCATAAAAGCGCGCGGACAAATGCCGCGCGCGTGAAATTACGGCTTGACGATACGGCGTCTTTTGTGCTACACTTTTCATGTCGATGCGGCGTTCCTTGACGCCGGACGCGAGTCCGTTTTATCACAATTATATACTGTCGATCGTTCGACGAGGTGCCGGAATGAAACGTTTATTTATATGTCTCACAGCCGTCTGCGCTTTCATTTTGTTTTCTTGTTCGCCCGCTTATGCTCCGCCGTCCGAGGACGAAAGCGGCGCGGAGGATGCGGCGACAATCGAAAAGGACGTTTACAATATAATATACTCGCAGGATCGGGACTATTTTCTTGCCTGTTATTCTGACGGAGAGGTGACAAAACTCGGCTTATTTCATTTCGTCAATGGCGAGAATATCCTTTTAATGGATGTGTCGATGGGGGCGGAATCATATAAATCATGCTGTTTTGACGCATATACGCTTTATAAGATCGAGTATCCGTATTTGTACTGCTACGACATAAAAAGCGCGGACGTTCGCCGGTCTGTTTCGTCCGTGTCGCTGACGATGCTTGAATGCGACGCCGGATTTGACAGCTTTGAGGCGATCACGTGCCAAGACGGCGTATTATATTTTCAAGTCGAACGGTACGTGTCTGCGGGGAACTTCAAAACCGAGTCGTACAGAGCCGATGTGAAAACCGAGGAAATAACTGCGATCGGCAGCGACGGCGTGCCGTCCGGTTACCGCCTGTTTGACGTCGACGGGTTCATGTCGAAGCTGGCGGTGGCGTGCCTGACCGACGCGCACGATCTGTCTGTTGTAAAGAGCAATATCAGGTTAGATCGCTACGGCAAAATCGAATCGCTCCTGATCGAATCGAATATTGACGGCGATCCCGTCAATATTCTTGCGTCGTTCGGGGCGGGGGATAACGTAAGCGTCGACTGCATACGAATCGGCGAGCAGTTGTCGGCGCCGTCGAACAATGTTTCGATCGGCTCGTTTTTGCACAGTGTCGGCACGTTTATCTCCGGCGAGAATTTCATCCGAAACGAATGCGGCTTCTATATCGTCAATTATAACGATCCCGTTTCTTTGGAAAGCTATAATATATCAAACGCCGAGCTGATCGATGCGGTCGAAAAATACGCCGATGCGGATTATCAAACGATAAAAGACGGCTGCGCGATTATGATCCCGTTTGCAGACGGCGATGGCGCGCCCGCATTTGACGGCATAAAACTAATTGAAGAGTAGAATCGCGCGCCGTGTTGAAAATCAGTGCGATCGGTGATATAATCATTTCGGCGCACGTCGCCGCACTGTAAAAATCGGAGGCTGTCAGAAAGATGGACAACAGCGAAGAAAAAGCGACAACAGCAAAAGCCGAACAGAAAACAAGCGAACAATTATTAGAAAAGCTGTATTTCAGCTTGGAGCAGGTGTACGGAGGCAAAGGAGACTCGGGAGGATTTCTTTTCGGCCCCGAACTCGACACGACCTCGCTCTATCTGTTTCCGGATGAAACGCTTACAAGCTTATCAAACGAGCTTATCGGAACATTTGACAGATCCGGCGATATCGACGCGATGTGCGACGGACTCGAGATCGAGCTGCAAAATGATAAAAGCGTCGAGCGGAAGCTGTTATGGCTCGGCAAAACGGGCGAGCTTTTGTCGAAAAAGAGAAAATCGCATGGAATGAATCTCGACTATTCCGTAGACGATTTCCGCGGCAAACTCGGCGCCCGCGTCGGAAGATTTGTCAGAGACTGCGATTCGTTCAAAGGATCGACGGCGGGATTATTCATCAACATCGCAGTATTCATAGTCGCTGTGACGGCGATCGTTTTGCCGTGGCTGTGCAAGCCTTTAATGGAGCTGCTCGTGTCTGCGCCGAACGCAGTAATCGGCGTTTACGGAGTGCTTGTCGGGCTGCCGCTCGTCATTTTAGGCATCGCGCTCGACGGATTCGTCGGCGCGCTGTTCGGCGTCATTATCTGCATCGCGCCCGTGCTTGTGCTGAATTTCAGCATATCTGCGGAAAGCGACGCCGCGCGAACTGTATACGCCGTATTGATCACGCTCACGCTCATCATCGTCGTGTTTATCTGCTGCAAAATAAAATCGTTTCGATACAATCTGCGCGCGTTTCGCCATCGCAGCGAACGCAGCCGCGCCCGCGCGGAGCTTTTGAAGAAGCAGGAGGAATTGTTGGAGGAATGCAAAGCCTTCAAGCGCATTGCGGACGATTTCGAGTCGGATATGAGCAGAGATTCCTTTTTTAATGTGTACGGACAGAAAATCGATATGAAATCAAGCTCCGGCAATAATGATCATGCCGATAGGCAAAAGGTGAAGGAAGCCGTCCAAAAAGGCGTCAGAGCCGCGTGCAAATACTATGAAAGTCTTTGCAAGGCCGTGGAAAACGTCCCGCTGCCCTCCTGACGCGGCGTAATTCCGATCGCAAAACAATAAGCCCGCCGTAAGGCGGGCTTTTATATTGTATGCTCAAACATCGCCGTTTGCGGCGCTGCGGATCGATTTTATTGCCGAGGGAATATCGGGATCGCCGAATACGGCGCTCCCTGTCACGATTACATTCGCGCCGGCGGTGACTGCCGTCGCGACGTTGGACGCGCGGATGCCGCCGTCGACCTCGATCTTGTAATTGCGAAGCCCGCGGCGGTTGACCTCGTCGCGCAGCTTGCGCACCTTGATCAGCGTTTCGGGGATTATGTGCTGCCCACCGAAGCCCGGTTCGACCGTCATGACGAGGATCATGTCGGCGTCGCGTATGTAGGGGAACACGGATTCGATCGGCGTCTTTGGCGAGACGGAGATCGACGGATGAACGCCGTGTTCGCGTATGCGTTCGAGCGTCGATTTCGGATCGCGGAGCCGCTCGATGTGAACTGTCAGAAAATCTGCGCCCGATGTGCAGGCGAGATCGACGTAACGATCCGGATCGTCGATCATAAGATGTACGTCGAGGGGAATGCTGAAATGCGAGCTGAGCGATTTGATAACGGGAAATCCTATGCTGATGTTCGGCACGAAAACGCCGTCCATCACGTCGACATGGATCATGTCGGCGCCGCCGGCCTGAGCCTCCGCGACCTGTTCGCCGAGTATCACGAAATCTGATGCGAGTATTGACGGCGATATATAGACCATGATCTGTTGCTCCTCTCAAAATCGTTCTTAAAAAAATATTTGAACCGGCGGGCGCGCTTTTCGGGACGAACACGGCGCGCGCCGCGCAAAATCGGGACTTGACCTGCCGTGTGCCGCGCCTGTGCCGCGGTGACAGCTTTCACCGGACGCCATATCATATTATTGGGATGTGATTGTCCCGTAAAAGATTCGCGCGGGCGGCGTTCGACGGAATCGGAAAACAGCGGAAGTGCAGGGAATTATCGTGCGCCGCCGCGCTTTATATAGATTCGAGCAGCGCCACGGCATGAGCGGCGATGCCCTCGCGCGCGCCCGTAAAGCCGAGTCCCTCCTCGGTCGTCGCCTTTACGTTGACGAACGAAACATCGACGCCAAGAGCCTCGGCGATGCGGGCGCGCATATTGTCGATATGCGGCGACAGCTTCGGCGACTGCGCGATCACGGTCGCATCTACGGAACCGATCTCGTATCCGTCTGCGCGGATTATCTCGCCGACGCGCGATAAAAGCATAATGCTGTCCGCGCCCCGATACCGCTCGTCAGTGTCGGGAAACCACCACCCGATATCGCGCTCGGCGGCGGCGCCGAGCAGCGCGTCCATTACGGCGTGCGTCAGAACGTCGGCGTCGGAATGGCCGAGCAGACCGTCCGTCTCTCTTATGCGGACGCCGCCGAGTATGAGCGGACGCGACGCGTCAAATCTGTGTACGTCGTAGCCGTGGCCGACGCGGAATCGCGGACGATGTTCGCCTGCGGCGCTGATTTTATCGGTCACTGTCAACCCCGCTTTCCTTGCTCCTGCGCGCGAGAATGTCCTCGGCGCGCAATATGTCGTCTTTATACGTGATCTTGATGTTGTCGGGACCGACCTCGACGAGCTTGACGCGGAACCCGATCCGCTCCACGAGTGCGCAGTCGTCGGTCGCCTCGAATTTCGCGTCGCGCGCCGTGTACATGGCGGCGCGGTACATATTCGCGAGGAATACCTGCGGGGTTGAGACGAGCCACACATGATCGCGGTCGAGAGTCTTTTCGATGAATCCCGTGTCGTCGGCGTATTTCACCGTGTCGACGACCTTATGGGCGGCGGCCGCCGCCCTGTGATCGACGGCGCGTCTGCATACCTCCTCGATCATTTCCGGCGTGACCATACAGCGCGCGGCGTCGTGGATCGCGATGAGACCGGCCTTGGCGTGCGTCGCCTCCGCGCCCAACAGCGCGGATTGCTGCCGCGTTTCGCCTCCCGGGACGATGTGCTTCACCTTCGGCGGCATAATGCTCATAACGCGGGCTTTTATCTCGTCGAATCCGTCGCTCGGCAGAACGACGATGATCTCGTCAATGAGAGGGCATCGATCGAACGCTTCGACGGAGCGCTGAAGCACCGTTTTGCCGCCGATCAGCGCGTCGGCTTTATCGCCGCCGAATCGCTCGCCAAGTCCGGCGGCAAGGATAACGGCCGACGTCGTCGCGCGCTTCGGCTTCAATATTCTGTTGAAATTCCGAAATTCAAATTTCATAAACCCGCGCGCCTCCTGCATCCGATCGTCACCCGTCGATGCATAAATTCAACCTGATTTTCCACGCCAATGCGCCGTTGATATTACACCAGACCTCGTCATCGCCGCTCCACGGCACGTTGACATCACTGTGTATATTAACCGTTGTCCGCAATGCGATATTGACATCATGCATTTATTAAAACAGAAATTTCTACCTTATTTTCTCGTCGTCCGTAGGACGACATATAACAAAATGAAATTTATGTTTCAATAAGCACTACCTTAAACTGTCGTCGCCGCATAGCGGCGACATTGACATCCACAGTGCATTTATTAAAACAGAAATTTCCACCTTATTTCATCGTCGCCCGAAGGGCGACATACAAATAATTGAAATTTATGTTTCAATAGACACTACCTTAATCTGTCGCCGCCGCTTCGCGGCGGCATTGACATCCGCAGTGCATTTATTAAAACAGAAATTTCCACCTTATTTTTTCGTCGTCCGTAGGACGACATATAACAAAATGAAATTTATGTTTCAATAAGCACTACCTTAAACTGTCGTCGCCGCATAGCGGCGACATTGACATCCACAGTGCTTATTATAACACAAACAAAACGGTTTGTCACTATAAATAACACGCTTTTTAACAAATATAATTCTCATCCGAAAACGCGGCCGGCCGCCGGATCGTCAATTATACTTGATATCGCCGCTTTTTCGGTGTATAATTACAGCATAGCAGAAACGGGAGGGATTACATATGAATTACATCATAAACGGGCGCGAGCCGGCGGGACTGTTCCGCTTTTTCGAGGATATCTGCTCGATACCGCACGGCTCGGGGAACGAATCGGCGCTCGCCGATTACATCGTCAATTTCGCGCGCGAGCGCGGAATCTACGCATACCGCGACGGAAACGACAACGTGCTTTTGCGCAGGCGTGCCGACATAGGCTGCGAGGGCCGCGAGCCGATTCTGATACAGGGGCATATCGATATGGTGTGCGAGGCCGAGTCGTGGAACGATATCGATTTTACGCGCGACGGACTCGAACTGCGCCTTGACGGCAATATGCTGACGGCGAACGGAACGACGCTCGGCGCAGACGACGGCGTCGCCGTCGCGATAATGCTGGCGCTGCTCGACGAAAACGGCGGCTGTATGCCGGAGATCGAATGTTTGTTTACGACGGAGGAGGAGACGGGACTGACGGGCGCGTCGTCGTTTGATTATTCGCGCCTGCATTCGCGCCGCATGATAAATCTCGATACGGGCGGCGAGATCGTGATCGTCTCGTGCGCGGGCGGAATGAGGACAAAGCTGTCGTGCCGCGCAAAGACAGAGCCGTATTCGGGCAAAGCGATCACGGTCGAGGTCGACGGACTCGCCGGCGGCCATTCGGGCGCAGATATCCATCTCGGACGCGCGAACGCGAATTTGTGCGCGCTGCGCCTCGCAAAGGCAGCGGACGCGCGCATAGTAAAGCTCGCGGGCGGGAGCAAGGATAACGCCATCCCTTCAAGATGCGCGATGACGGTCACGGCGGACGACGTCTTGAATGCTGCGGCAGTAATGCGCGCAGAGGCGGAATCGATCAAATCTACGCTCAGCGACGAGGACGCGGGCATGACGGTGAATATCAACGTCGTCGATTACGACGGGGAAGCGCCTGTCGCGGAGTTCACGGATCGACTGCAAAATTTGACGGGCGAGCTGCCGCTCGGCGTGATCTCGATGTGCGACGGCATCGACATGGTCGAGACGTCGCAGAATTACGCGATAATCGAGCTTGATCCGGACGGCGCGTTCACGCTTCATCTGTCGGCGCGTTCGTCCGTCGACGAACGGCTCGACAAAATGAAGTCGACGCTGGCGGCGCTTGCGGAGAAATACGGCTTTGACGCCGAAACGGGATCGAGATACAGCGGATGGGAATATGCGCCGGATTCCGCGATGCGCGACGGTTACGCCGCCGTATATCGCGAGCTGACGGGCCGCGATATCGAGGTGACGGGCATCCACGCCGGCCTCGAATGCGGCATTATAAAGCGCGCCGTACCCGACATGGATATCATCGCCACAGGGGCGCGCACACTGGCGGAGCATACGACGCGCGAAGCGCTCGATCTTGACTCGCTGGCGCTCGTCTATAACGCAGTCAAGCTGTTATGCAGCCGCATATAATCGCAATATTATGCAGATGTAGAATTCGTCAATCGCCGTGTTCGGCATAAAAATAAAAGAAAAGCGCCGCTCTCGGGCGGCGCTTTTTGTGCGGTCAATATACGAAATAGCCTCGGCTGCTTCTGGAGAAGACGAGCTTGTCGTGATAAGCCTGCATCGATTTTTCGTTGATATTGTGGATGTGAACGGGAACCGCGCCGGGCGCAAGCGAAAGATATTCGCCGATGACTTCCTTTGAAACGAGCGTGCGCGGTTCGAGCGAGAGCAGGAAATGAACGATCTTCGTTTCGCTTTTTGAAAGGGAAATCTTAGTGCCGTTGTAATAGACCTGCGTCGGCTTCGTAAGCTCGCAGATGATCTCCTCATCCTCGGCGTGAAGCGGATCGAGCTTGAACGTTTCTTTGAAGATGTCGCAAAGCGTGGCGCAGATGCTTCCGTTGTCGGCGGGGATTACGAGCGCGCCGCATTCGGGATCGATATCGTCGGCGGAGCCGGCGAAAACGACGGCGAGCGTCTCTTTTTTAGGTAATGATTCGACGAGAGCCTTTGCTCTGCTTGAATATTCGGGGGAATAGATGAACATTATTTCGGCCGAATCGACGGCGGCGGCTGCCTCCGTCAGCGGTACGACCGTTATATATATGCCGCACATCGAAAGCTCCGACCTCAACGAATCGATGTCATAACTGCTTTCGGATGTGAATATTACGCGCGGATAATGGCGGTTGAATTTGATCATGGTTACCTCTCAAAACGAAATGCGGATATTATTTTTGCAAATGTCAGCCTGTTTCTGACATACGGGGAATAGTACAAAGATGTGGAGACGAACTCCTCGCCGTCAGGTAAAGACAGCATGGGGAGCGTTACGGGAGCGCCGACGCGCTCGATCGCGTCTTTTACAAAGCCGGCGTCAGGCAGCGACGATATCATGGATCGAAGCTTTTCGGCGTTTGACGATAGTGAACGTTTGCCTAATTTGGCAAGTGCAGAAGACGTGATGCCGTTCGGAATGTTTTCACCGATTATACCGTCCGTAAGCGTGCCGTAAACGGGGAAAACGACGTCGCGGCTGAAAATTCGGCCGATGTCAAAATCGATCTCTTGCGATACAATATCGGCGGTTGCCTTTATATGCGAAAGCATAAGAACGGTGCCGACGCCCACTTTTTCGCCGTGAAGCGCGTCGGTCGGCGCGTTTGCGACGTGCATTTCCCAGAAATGCGACATATGATGCTCCGATCCCGACGCGGGACGCGAATTTCCCGACAGCTGCATCGCGAGTCCCGACAGGATAAGCCCTTCCATAACGGGGATCGCGAGGCGATCCTTCGGCATAGATCGCGATGCATCGATCACGGACGAAAGCGCGCTTTTCATCAGATCGTATATCTCGGGGCAAAGCTCCTCGCCCGTCAAAATATTCGATACGCGCCAGTCAAAGAGCGCCGTGATCTTGCCGATCATGTCGCCGACGCCGGAGGCAGTGAGCCTTTCGGGCGCGCCGCAGAAAACGGACGGCTCCGCGAACAGCGCCTCGGGCGACGTCGACGGATACGTCAATTTTTGACCGTGCATCGTCATGGCGGCTACGCCGGATACGAATCCGTCGACGCTTGCCGCAGTCGGATACGATACGAACGAAACGCTGTTCTCATGCGCGCAAAAGCGCGTGATATCGTGGATCGATCCCGATCCGCACGCGATCATGACGGACGGGATGTCCGTATTTTTGATGTGATCCGACAATATACCCGTATAGATCTCGTTTGCGTGAGCAGAACCGGAGAGCGTGAACATACGGCATCCGAGAGGCGATGCGATCCGCTCCGCGTATTGCGCGGTATTCTCGTCGCAGACAACGAGCGCGCGCGCGGGATCGTATCGGCCGCTTATGTAGCGGATCAAAAGCTCGGTCGCGCCGTCGCGGCATTCGATTACGGACGTCGAAAGCGGATGCTTGCGGCCGCACGGACATCGCTCGGCGATTGCGATCGCTCTTTTCAGCATGATGGACTCCTTTCACCGTCGTGCGCCCGATTCTGAAAAATCTGCATAAAGCGCGCGGACGCGTCATACAGATATAACAAAATCAGGTATCCGAGAGGAGAATTTTGTATGTTCATTTGCGCAGTACACGGAAATACCGTAAAATTATTCGGGATAATAGGAGTTGCGATCGTAACGCTCGCGCTTTTATTCGCTTTTATCCCGAGCGGCGGCGAAACAAAGCTGATCGAGCCTGACGGCGGGCTGCCGTCCCCGTCAGTCAATGCGTCGGAGGCCGTCGTGCCGACGGCGCGAAACGTAAGCTTTGAAAAGATCAAAACGAACGAGGACCGCATAGCGCTGATCGCGAAATACGGCTGGGAGGTCGAGCCTACGCCGATAGAGGAGGCGAGCGTTACGATCCCAGCCGAGTTCGACCGCGTGATGGAGAGCTACAACGAGATCCAGCGCGCGCAGGGACTCGATCTGTCCAAGTACCGCAACCGCGACATGACGCGCTATACGTACAGGATCACAAATTATCCGGATTATAACGGAACCGTGTACTGTAATCTGCTCGTCTATAAGAACCGCGTCGTCGCGGCGGATATATGCTCATCCGACGTAAACGGCTTCATTTGCGGCCTTACAGGCACGGGCGGGAATCAGCACTGAGCAATATTATAGTGTATAAAAAGAAAAAAATCAACATCGTATTTGCACTCGGTTGAATTTTTGTTAAAACTGTATTATAATAACGGTGCGGGAACCCCCCGCACCTATTGTTTTGATGAAAATGAATTCTGTAGTTTTTCGCGAAATTCGCCAGCTATTGGAATTTATGAAAGATTATAGCAGTCGGAGTGTAAATTATGACATACGATCTTGTGGCGACGTGCCTGTTCGGACTTGAACATTCGCTCGGCGAGGAGCTTGACGCGCTCGGATGCAGACGGCGCGAAACTATCGACGGACGCGTATATTTCACGGGGAGCGGGGACGACGTCGCGCGCGTCAATATAAACACGCGCTTTGCGGAGCGCGTGCTGATCGAGGTCGGAAGCTTTGACGCTGCAACGTTCGACGAGCTGTTCGAGGGGACGAAAGCGCTCCCGTGGGAGCGCTATATAGCGAAAAACGATATGTTTCCCGTCAAGGGACACAGCGTCAAAAGCGCGCTTTACTCGATCCCCGACTGCCAGCGCATCATAAATAAGGCCGTCGCCGACAGACTGATGTCGGCGCACCGCGTATCCCTGCTGCCCGAGACGGGAGTCAGGTGTCAGATCGAATTTTTCATATTCAAAAATCGCGCCGCGCTTATGATCGATACGACAGGCTCGCCGCTTCACAAGCGCGGATACAGACCGGAATCCAACGACGCGCCGCTTCGCGAAACGCTTGCGGCGGAGCTGGCGGCGATCGCGCGTCCGCGGGAGGATGTGCTGTTCTGGGACCCGATGTGCGGTTCCGGCACGATCGCGATCGAGGCCGCGATGAGAATGAAGAATATAGCGCCGGGCGTCGGCAGACGATTCGCGGCGGAGAGGTTTTTGTATCTTGACCGCGCCGTATGGACGCGCGCGAGAGAAGAAGCGCGCAGCCTCGTTAAAAAGACAGATTTTGAGGCGTTCGCCTCGGATATCGATCAAAGATGCGTAGAGCTGACGCGCGAAAACGCAAGGCGCGCCGGCGTCGACGACGTCGTGCGCGCGTTCAGACAGGACGCGCTGACGATCGAATCGGGCGGACGGCGCGGAACGGTTGTATGCAATCCGCCTTACGGCGAGCGCATGATGACGAAGGCCGACGCTGAGGATTTATACCGTCGAATGGGGAAGCATTTCCGCACGCTCGGCAGCTGGCAGATATACATCCTATCGTCGCACGAGGATTTCGAGCGTCTTTACGGCGCGCGCGCCGACAAGGTAAAAAAGCTTTATAACGGCATGATACCGTGCCGGTATTACGAGTATTATAAGCCGAAGGCAAAATCGTCGATTTCATAAACGGACGCGGCCGCGCATATAAATGCAAAAAAGCGAAAATTATGGGCGGTGCGATATGAAAAACGGCGGCGCGGTTTTGGCGGCGGTAAAATATACGGCGATAGCGGCAGCGGCGGCGATACTGTGCATAGCGCTCGGACGCGCCGCGTTCACGATCGGGCAGAGACGGTCGACGGACGCGTCTGCGGACGGCGGCGTGCTTGTCGTGATCGACGCAGGACACGGCGGCGAGGACGGCGGTACGTCGGGCGGCGGATTGGTTGAAAAGGATTTGAATCTCGAGGTCGCCATGATAATGCGCGATATACTGTCCTCGGCCGGCGTCAGGTGCGCGATGACACGCACCGACGACAGACTGCTCTACGACGCATACGGCGATCTGTCCGATTATACGGGCAGGAAAAAGGTCTACGATCTGCGCAACAGACTTCGTATCGCCGAGGAGCATGAAAACGCCGTATTCGTCAGCATACATATGAATTATTTCGCGTCGGCGAAATATTCGGGGCTTCAGGTGTGGTATTCGCCCAACGATCCCGATTCAAAGCGGCTCGCCGATCTGTTGCAGTCGACGGTAAAAAAATACGTTCAGCCCGACAACGACAGGGAGACGAAGCGCGCCGGCGGCGGGATATATCTGCTCGACAGACTTCATACGCCCGCGATACTCGTCGAATGCGGATTTTTGTCAAACGAGAACGAACGGACGCTGCTTTCCGACGCCGAATACAAAAAGCGCCTCGCGCTCGTCATGTCCGAGGCGATAATGGAATTTTTGTGCGCGGAGCGCACGGGCGGGGAATGAACTGCTTTCGCCGTCGGGGTTGTATTTACGGCCGGCGTGTGGTATATTGTTTATGACATAAAAAACGGAGGCTCGGGGCGTTTGCCCGAGATAAAATAAAATCATGAAGTCAAAATCAGTCTATGTCTGCACCAAATGCGACTATCAATATCCTAAGCCGCTCGGCAGATGTCCGCAGTGCGGGGCGTTCGGCTCGTTCGTAGAGGAAAAATACGAAGAACCTGCGCCGGAGAAAACGGGTTCCGCGTCTGCGGCGCGGCGGCGCGGCGCCGTCAGAAGCGAGGCCGCGATGCGCATCGACGACGCGCCTACGGAGGACAGCGTCCGCTCCGGCACCGGCTATGCGGAGCTTGACCGCGTTCTCGGCGGCGGACTCGTACTCGGATCGGTCGTGCTTTTGTCGGGCGAACCCGGGATCGGCAAATCGACGCTGCTGTTGCAGATATGCGGCGTTTTGTCAAAGACGCGCCGCGTCTTATACGTATCGGGCGAGGAATCGTCCGCGCAGCTCAGACTGCGCGCGAAGCGTCTAAAGGTCAAATCGGACGAGCTGTACATATTCACCGAGACCGATATGGACAGGATCCTTTCCGAATGCGAACGGCTCAAGCCCGACGTCGTCGTCGCCGATTCGATACAGACCTTATACTGCCCGACGACGCCGTCGTCGCAGGGCAGCGTATCGCAAGTGCGCGACAGCGCGCAGGCGCTCGGCGCGCTCGCGAAGAATTACGGCATATCGGTGATCCTCGTCGGCCACGTCAATAAGGAGGGCGGTATCGCGGGACCGAAGGTGCTTGAGCATATGGTCGACGCCGTGCTGTATTTCGAGGGCGAGCGGAATCAGAATTTCCGCATAATCCGCGCCGTCAAAAACCGCTACGGAGCCACGAACGAGATCGGCGTATTCGAGATGACGGATCACGGCCTCGAGGAAGTCGAGAATCCGTCCGCGATGCTTCTGTCGGGACGCCCGAAGGGCGTTTCGGGGAGCTGCACCGTCTGCTGCATGGAGGGAACGCGCCCCATAATCGCGGAGATACAGGCATTGACCGTCAAGACGTCGTTCCCGTCGCCGAAGCGCACGGCGGACGGATTCGATTATTCGCGGCTCTATCTTTTGATCGCGGTGCTTGAAAAGCGCCTCGGCTTGAAATTTTCCGATTACGACGTATATTTGAACGTCGTCGGAGGACTTCGCCTCGACGAACCGGCCTGCGATCTTGCGGTCGCGGCGGCGCTCATCTCGGCTCTGCGCGATATACCCGTTCCATACGATCTCGTCGTCGTCGGCGAGCTTGGACTCGCTGGCGAGGTGCGCGGGATCACGAATCTGAATTCGCGCGTCAGGGAAGCGGCGCGGCTCGGATTTTCGAGCATCATCATACCGAAGCGCGGCACCGATATCGCGTCGCTGCCCGACGGCATCGAGGTAAAGCCGATCCGCGGCATATACGAGCTTTTGCCGCTGTTCCCCAAAAAGGATGAATAATGCCGCCGGTACTGCTTTTTTGCAAAGACGGAATATAAACGAAAAAGGGAGGCGCTGCCTCCCTTTTTAAATCGCGATCACGACCGCCGTCACAGCGTCGTTTCGTATTCGCGCAGAAGCGCAAGCAGCTTTGATGCGTGCAGTCCCTCGTCGACGGCAAAATTCGCGAACGTGACGGCGACCCGTTCGTCGTCGATCTGCCGCGAATACAATTCAAAATCGCGCGTCAGCTCGGTCGAATTTTCCCACGCGCGCAAAAGGCGGTCGCGCGTTGTTATCGTTATATTGTTTTTTGTGTCGTTCATGACATCATCCTCCGATACTTGATCATATTTTTATTATGCCGCGTCCGCCGTGCGAATAGAGATGTAAAATTCTGTGCAGAATAAAGCAAAAGCGCGGCGACGCGCAAATCTATAAATAACGGAGAAAAACAAAATGCAGCTAACGCAAAAAGAGATCGGACTTTTAAAGGATCTGTCGGAGCAGGAAAAGCTCTGCGTAGACAAGTACACGAAGCATTCGGAATGCGCGAAGGACGCGCAGCTCAAAAATCTGTTTTCCGAGATCGCCAAGACGGAGGCTAATCATCTTACGATGATAACGGATATGCAGAACGGAAGCGTGCCTCAGCCGCCGCAGGGAGGCGGACAGTATAATCCGACGTTCAGACCCGTATACAATACGGCCGAGACGCCGGAGAAGAAAAACGACTGCTACCTCTGCTCCGACCTTTTGACGGCGGAGAAACACGCGTCGCATCTGTACGATACGTGCGTTTTCGAGTTCGACGACGAGAACGCCCGCAAGCTGCTCAATTCCATCCAATCGGCGGAGCAGCATCACGGCAAGCTCATCTACGACTATATGAAAACGAACAGTATGCAGGCGTGAGGGGATATATAATTTTTCGGGGGAAAAACTTTTGAATAAGTTTTTCCCCCGCGCCCCCTTTTCAAAACTTTCCCTAACAGGTGATTACGAAACCGTAAAAGAGTGCGTTGATTATTTGATTTGAATGCGACGTTTGATGACAGACAGCGCCTGCGATTTCCGATGTTAGTTGAAAATCGCATTATTCGCGCGGTTTTTCATTAAAAGGCGATTTTTTCGAGCCGATCGATCACGGATTTGAATCTGCCGCTTTCGCGTATCGGATCGAACGTGTCGATCGCAAGTCTTTGATTCAGCATATACCACGCGTTGTTGTGGACGACGGTGGTGTGGAAATCGCCGAACGGCGTAATCTCTTCGGGATACGCCATCATATTCGTGAATGGGGAGTTGAATTTATCGCCGGACTTGACGCTGCACTCACGCTCGACGTGACCGCACATCGATTCGAGCGCGTCGAGCGCTTCATCGTATTTTTCCGCATAGAGCTTGTAACAAGCGATATTGCGGTAAAGCTCCGCGGCGCGGCAGTTATAGTAGTTAAGCTCGTCGCCGAAGACGAATTTGTAAATCGAAATGATGAACTTGAGCATCCCGACCTTTTTCTCCCATGAGTCGGGACCGCCGGGGAGCCTGTTTAAGATGTATCTTTCAAGCTCGGAACCGAGACTGTCCGTCAGCTTTTCTATATAGTCCTGAACCGGGTAGTCGTCGGAGCTATTGATCGCATAGTCAGACGCGATCCTCTCGCGGCAGTTTTTCATCGCCGGCAGGCGCAGAATCGTGCGCTGTGCCTTGAAATTGTCCTTGAACCCGTAGCCGTAGAGCGCCGTGAGCGAATCAAGCACTTCGTTTCTGAAATCGTTGTCCTTCGTCGTCTCGGCCAGCGTCTGTAATATTCTCTCTGCTTCCGTCAGCTCGTTCATGTTCGGCTCATCGTCCCACATCGAACGTGAAAGGCGACCCGCGAGATTTTCAAGGATCCGTTCGTCATACGGAAACTCAGCCGCGTATTCGCGCGCACGCTTCAGCGCGTCGGCACTGTTTTCGCCGGCCTCGTTGCCGCGCTGTATTTCGAGATATATCTCGCGCAGACGGCGCGCCCTGTCGCTGCGTTCGACGCCCAAAAGCGTGTCGATGCTGACGCCGAAATATTCGGCGATATAGGGCAGCGTCTCGATGTCGGGGTAACCGCTGCCGGCCTCCCAGCGGGAGATCGCCTGCGGCGTCACGCCGGGAAACGACGATAACTGTTCCTGCGTTACTCTGCGCTCCGCGCGGAGATTTTTTATTGTTTCGCCAATTTTGAGATTCATTTTGTATGTCCTCTTTTCTTAAAGTTTATTTTTGTTTTCGTAAGCTTACGAGTATATGATAGCAGACGCCCGCGGAAAAAACAATTATTGATTTATTGTCATGATATAAACGATTCGTTTACACGGCAGAACTGCCGCTTTGCGCGGCGATACTGCAAAATAGCCGAAAAAACGCGCGCCGCCGCGCGTTTTATTGGCGCGTGCGGGCGAATATCGTGCTTGATATGAACGATTATTTATGGTATGATGTGAGTAGTGTAAAACGCAGCTGCAAAGGATCGGTGAGCGCATATGAATCTTATGATCGCGTCGGACATACACGGCTCGGCGAAATACTGCGAGATGCTGCTCGAAGCATACGCGCGCGAGCGTGCGGACAGACTGCTTCTGCTCGGCGACATACTGTATCACGGACCGCGCAATCCGCGCCGCTGCTATGATCCCAAAAAGGTGATAGAAATGCTGAACGGGATGAGCGACGATATAGTATGCGTCCGCGGCAATTGCGATTCCGAGGTCGACGGCATGGTGCTTGATTTTCCGATCACGGCCGAATCGATCCTTTTGTTCGCGGGCGACAGACTCGTATACGCGACGCACGGCCATCACGCAAGCGAGGATGCGCCGCCGCCGCACAAGCACGGCGACATTCTCCTGACCGGACACACCCACATCCCCAAATGCGTGGATCACGGCGATTTCATCTATATGAACCCGGGGTCGGTCTCGATCCCGAAGGGGGATTCGACGCGCGGATATATGATGTTTGACGGGGACGCGTTTGTGTGGAAAACGCTTTTGGGCGTCGAATATATGAAATGGGAAAACGGCGCGGTCACAGAGATGTGATCCTAAAACGGATACGGCAAATTCCAGCCGCGGCGTCGCCGCGGGCATAAAACAAACAATCAACGGAGGCAGCGGACATGGCTTACAAAACCGATATCGAGATAGCGCAGAGCTGTGAGATGAAGCCGATCGCAGAGATCGCGGAGCGCGCGCATATAGCGCCCGAGTATATCGAGCAGTACGGACGGTACAAGGCGAAGATATCGCCGGAATTCATGGAAAAAACGACGCGCCGCGACGGCAGGCTCATCCTCGTCACGGCGATAACGCCGACTCCCGCCGGAGAGGGCAAGACGACGACGACGATAGGACTTGCGGACGGTCTTTCACGCATAGGTAAGGATGTGACCGTCGCGCTTCGCGAGCCGTCGCTCGGCCCCGTGTTCGGCGTCAAGGGCGGAGCCGCCGGAGGCGGATACGCGCAGGTCGTGCCGATGGAGGACATCAATCTCCATTTCACAGGCGATTTCCACGCCATAGGCGCGGCGAACAATCTGCTCGCAGCTATGCTCGACAACCACATCCAGCAGGGAAACGCGCTCGGCATCGATCCGCGCCGCATCGTGCTTCATCGCTGCGTCGATATGAACGACCGTCAGCTGCGCTTCCTCGTTGACGGAATGGGCGGCAAATCGAACGGCACGCCGCGCGAGGACAGCTTCGATATAACCGTTGCGACCGAGGTCATGGCTGTATTCTGCCTGTCCGAGTCGATCTTCGATCTTAAAGCGCGCCTTGCGCGCATGATAGTCGCGTATACATACGACGGCAAGCCCGTGACTGCGGGCGATCTGCACGCCGTAGGCGCGATGACGGCGCTTCTGCGCGACGCGCTGATGCCGAATCTCGTGCAGACGCTCGAGGGTACGCCCGCGTTCGTCCACGGCGGCCCGTTCGCAAATATCGCGCACGGATGCAATTCCGTGATCGCGACGCGCACCGCGCTCCGCACCGGCGATTATACGGTCACGGAAGCCGGCTTCGGAGCCGATCTCGGCGCCGAAAAATTCCTCGATATAAAATGCCGCATGGCGGGACTCGTGCCGAGCGCCGTCGTCGTCGTCGCTACGATCCGCGCGCTCAAAATGCACGGCGGACTCGCAAAATCAGAACTCGGCACCGAGGACCTCGCGGCGCTCGAACGCGGCATACCGAATCTGTTGCGCCATGTATCGAATATCAAAAACGTATACCGCCTGCCGTGCGTCGTCGCCGTCAATAAATTCCCGACCGACACGGACGCGGAAATCGATTTCATAATCAAAAAATGCGCAGAGCTTGGAGTAAACGCAGTTCTTTCGACTGTTTGGGAGAACGGAGGGGCAGGCGGCGAAGACCTCGCGCGCGAGGTCGTGCGCCTGTGCGAGGAGGAGACCGGAGAATTCTCCTATTCGTATGAGCTTGACGACACGATCGAGAATAAGATCGAAACGATCGTAAAGCGCGTTTACGGCGGCGTCGGCGTGAACATCACACCGGCGGCGCAAAAGCAGATAGACGAGCTGACGCGCCTCGGCTTCTCGGGACTTCCGATCTGCGTCGCAAAGACGCAGTACAGCTTCTCGGACGATCCGACTAAGCTCGGCGCGCCGGAGGGCTTCACGGTGACGGTCAAAAACGTCAAGGTCTCAGCCGGCGCGGGATTCATCGTCGTTCTCACAGGCGATATTTTGACAATGCCCGGCCTGCCGAAATCACCGGCTGCGGAGCGCATCGACGTCGACGACTCGGGCAGGATAACGGGACTGTTCTGATAAATTTCGTATCGCGATCATCCGAATAAATTTGAGGGGAAGCTTTGTAAAAGCTTCCCCTCGGTTTGTAATATGATGTTAAAAATCGGCGTTCGCGCTCGCGCGACTGCTTCGTCCGCGCACGAACGCGCATCGCAGAGATGAACACATTTGACCAATAAGTCTTTTAAGGAAAGTTTTTGAAAGATTCTTAAGGGGGGCAGATGCGGAGCATCTGCTAACTTTCCGCTTGCGGAAAGTTCAACTTCTTTTCAAAAGCTCCCCTTAAGCGGGGGGTTGGGGCAGCGCCCCAAAAACATTACCGCCTCATTTCGCACGCTGCGGAGGCACGACGCCCTCGGGCAGGTAATTGATGCACGAGTCGCCGACGCGGACGCGGACGGCGAGGTCGCCGTGGAACGGGCGTCGATGGCCGCCTTCGAGCGGGACGATGTCGGGGCATCCGTCGACGACGTGCTGCGCCGCCGTGATGAAGTCGTCGAGATACGATTTCGCGATCGGCGTGCCGTTGTGATTCGGCATGATGAAGTCGAATTCGTCCTCGCGCGCTTTCAGACGCTTGCAGTTTTCGAGGAACGCGCCAACGGACGAAAACACGTTCAGATTCGCCTGTCCCGCGTCAAATTCGTCGCCGGAGAACAGAAGCCGCCTCCCGTGGTCGATGAACGAAAGCGAGCTGTCGCAGTGCGCGGGCGTGTAGATCACATCGACCGTGCGTCCGCCGAGATCGAATACGTCGCCGTCGCCGACGGCGATCTTTTCATAATCGGGGTAGGGCATATTCGCGAGCCACACGGGGTCAAGCGGACCGAACGAATGATCCGCATATAAAAACGCGTTTTTGTGCATATGGACGCGCGGGAACCAGCGGTTGCCGCCCGTGTGATCGAAGTGACCGTGCGTGTTGACGACGACAAGCGCGCGGCCGCCGCGAAGCTCGTCGACGATGTTCGGCAGATCGCCGCGCCCGTATGCGGTGTCGATGAGAAGCGCTTTTTCGCTGCCGAGGAGCAGGAAAATGTCGAGCGCCTCGCCGTAATGGATCACGTATGTGTCGTCGTAGATGCGCCACCAGCGGTAGCCCTCGTCGTCGGGCAGGCGGATGATCTTGTATTTTTTCACGGTTAAGCCTCCTTTAAAGCGTGCCAAGCGTGTGATTTATGCGGAATTTCGTGATCTCATCAAGTCTCGGTGCGCGCTCGCCGATCTCGTTGCCGATTTCGAGCATGAAACCGTCGTCCTCGGTGAACGGACGCCACTCGGGCAGCGCATCGCCAAAGTTGTCGACGCCGTTCGGGTCGCCGGTCTTTACAAAATTCGCCCAGTACGAGGTGACCTTGCGCGCGAGATCGTAGTGCTGACCGCGGAACGGACGCCAGCTGCGCGCGAGCGAATCGTATGCGAACCACAGCTCCGCGCCGTGGAATGAGCCGACGTTCGGCGACTTGTCGTCGGGGATGTCGGGGTCGAACTCGTATAGATACGTCCGGCGTCCCTCGCGCGCCTGTACTGTGCCGAACAGATACGCGCCCGCGATCATTCCCGTGAATGCGTCGGAGGAGAACAAAGCCTCAACGTCGCTGTCATTCTTAACGCCGCAGAGAGCGCGGAACTCGTCCTCGTGTTCGCCGTAGCGTGCGGCGAATTCGTCGAACTGCTGCATCGTGCGCGGCAGTCCGTCGCGGCGCATGAAGGCGCGCGTCTCGCCTCTGTTGTAGCCGGTCAGAACGGGGACGCGGTGATGCTCGTCGTGGACGTAGGCGTCGAACGCGTCGCGCATGAGAAGTATTCCGTCGACGACGGGAGCGAAAAATGTATGCGCCTCGCACGATTTACGGAAAAGCTCGGCGGCGGGGATCGCGCGTGCCTCGGACAGCGACTTTATGCCGGCCTTTTCAAAGAATTCGACGCCGGCGCGTTCCGCGCGTTCGAGCGAGCCTGTGCGCAGAAACGACGGTCCCATATCGGCGAAATCGGCGCTCACCGCGCTCTGTATTATCGCGCCCGAGACGAGTCCTTCTGCCTTCGGCGACGTCAGTATGCACTGGACGCTGCCCGCGCCCGCCGATTGACCCGCGATCGTGATTTTATCGGGATCGCCGCCGAACGCGGCGATGTTGCGCTTCGTCCATGAAAGCGCCGCGATCTGATCCTCGATGCCGTAGTTGCCCTTCGGCGAATCTGGCGACTCCGCCGACAGCTCGGGATGCGCCATAAACCCGAACGCGCCGAGGCGGTACGTGACGGCAACGACGACGATGCCGCGCCGCGCAACGTGTTCCCAGTCGAACTCGACCTCATACGGATATCCGCCCTGATACCCGCCGCCATGTATGTAGAATAGAACGGGCAAACGCTCGTCCTCGCTTTTCGCGGGAGTGAAAATGTTGACGTACAGGCAGTCCTCGCTCATGTCGTATTCGGACCCCGACGGGTGGAGTTCGCGCGACCAGAAGTCGTTCGGGTCCGCACCCGGCGTCCACTGCATCGCGATCGGACCGTATTTGAGCGCGGGACGGACGCCGTCCCAGTGCGTCATCGGCTGCGGCGCGCGCCAGCGCAGATCGCCTACGGGCGCTTTCGCATACGGCACGCCCTTGAACACCGTGATGCGCGGATCGTAACCGAAATAGCCCTCGAGTATGCCTTCCTCGACCCTGACTTGCTTCTGCATAATAGTTTACCTCCCGATTTTGTCATATAATCAATTTATGAGTAAAAATATTTCTGATCACATGATACACTAAGACGCCGTTGATGTCAATAGCAAGTGAAAAAAATCGACGCATCCAAAGTATAAAATCTACAAAATATCGCGATTTTACGTTGAATATGAGCGGCGGATACGATATAATCATAGAGAGAACCACAATGCCAGGGAGCGGAGAGATGAACAAAACGGGATACACGATCAAAAACGGCGAATATACGCTTCGCGTATTGCCGTACAGCGGCAGGATCATACGCGTGACATACGGCAAAGAGGAATTATTTCCGCGCGAAAGCATGATAGTGACGGCACAGCCGCCAGAAAGCGTCGACGCTGAATACGTCGACGTCGACGGCGCAGCGGCGATCAGGACGGATTATCTCACGGTCGAGATCGACAAGTCGACGCTCGCGGTCAAATATATCCGCCGCGGGCGGCGGCTCTCGTCCGAATCGGAGCTTATGCCGCGATCGCTTGAAAAATATGATATGTACCGCAAGCACGGCGGCATTGTGAGCGAACGTAAAACTGTCGACGGCGTGCGCTTTACGACGACGGGCGGCGATGAGGCGTTTGCCGGCAGCGCGTATCACGCGCGAGTGTCGGTCGCATTCGCCGACGGGGAAACCGTCCTCGGTCTCGGAAGCCACGAGGAGGGATATCCCGACATACGCGGCCGTTTCATCCCGCTCTATCAGGAAAACATGAGGATCGCGATCCCGTATTTTGTCTCCTGTGCAGGTTACGCGTATCTGTTCGACTGCACGTCGATGATGACGTTTGACGATCGCGACGGGCGCGGGATATTATATCTCGATTCGGTCGACGCCGTCGACTACTATTTTATCGCCGGAGACGATTTTGACGACGTCTGCCGCGGATATCGGACGCTCACTGGCGTCTCGCCGATGCTGCCGAAATATGCCGTCGGATATGTGCAGTCGAAGGAGCGCTATACGTGCGCGGACGAGCTTTTGGACATTGTGTCCGAATACAGGAAAAGACGCGTCCCACTCGATTTGATAGTACAGGACTGGCAATACTGGAAAAGCTCCGCGTGGGGCGAAAAAATATTCGACAAGAGCAGATTCCCCGATTTGGACGCGCTTACGGACGCGCTGCATAAAATGGGCGCGCACATAATGGTGTCGGTTTGGCCGAGCATGAGCGGCGAATCGGAGAACCGCGGCGAATTCGAGCGAGCGGGAAAGCTGCTCGGCGACGGGACCGTCTACGACGCGTTCGACGAGGAGGCGCGCCGCATATACTGGCGTCAGGCATATGACGGCATATATTCGCACGGGACGGACGCATGGTGGTGCGATTCGACGGAGCCGTTCGACGCAGTATGGCAGGGCGACAAGCGGCCGGAGCTTCTTGAAAGAATGGATTTATCTGTCGGCGAATTCAAAAAATATCTGAGCGATAAGCTCATAAACGCGTATTCGCTCGCGCATTCGCGCGGGATGTACGAGGGTCAACGCTCCGTCGGCGACGGAAAGCGTGTGATGAACGTGACAAGATCGGCGTATGCGGGACAGCATAGATACGGAACTGTCGTATGGTCGGGCGATATATGCGCCTCATGGGAGACGCTGCGCCGTCAAGTCAATATCGCGCAGAATTATATCGCGTGCGGCGAGGCGTACTGGAACTCAGATATCGGCGCATTCTTCGTGAAAAAGGGATATCAGTGGTTCTGGCGCGGCGAATATGAAAACGGATGCGACGACGACGGCTATCGCGAGCTTTATACAAGATGGGCGCAGTTCGCGGCTTTCACGCCGCTGATGCGTTCGCACGGCACGGACACGCCGCGCGAGATCTGGCGGTTCGGCGAATCCGGCGGCAAATATTACGACGCGATCGAAAAGGCGATAAGACTGAGATATTCTCTCGTCCCGTATTTTTATTCGATAAACGCCGCGGTCACCTTCGACGGCGTGATGCCGATACGCGCGCTTGCGCTCGCGTTTCCCGACGACGAACGCGCGCGCAGCGCCAGCGGCGAGTATATGTACGGCCATGAATTTCTCGTCTGTCCCGTCACGACGCCCGAGAGCGACAACGGAGGTGAGGCGGAGGTGTATCTGCCGCGCGGCGGCTGGTACGATTTTTACACGGAGCAGTATTACGACGGCGGCCGCGATGTCAGGATCGAGGCGCCCATCGACCGCATACCGCTCTTTGTCCGCGCAGGCAGCATGATCCCGACCGTCGAGGTGATGCAGTATGTGGACGAGGTGAAAGACGCCCCGTATGAGGTCGTGATATACGGCGGCGCGGACGGGGAATTCACGATTTACGACGACGCCGGCGACGGCTACGGATACGAGGCGGGCGAATACGCCATGACGCGCATAAGCCGGCGCGATTCCGACGGCGAAATCAGCGAATCGCTGATCGGGAAAAGCGAATACAGACACAAACTCATCTACCGCATCGTGAAATGAGCGTCCGCGCGCGGCGCGCAGAGCGGAGAAGACGCAATACATCCGGCACGGGAACACCGCCTGTTCCCGTGCCGCGCATATAAGTTTTTTGAATTTTTTGAAAAAAGGGGTTTACAAACAGAATCCGATAGTGTATAATATCTTCGTTCGCAAGATTTGCGGGTATGTGCGGGGGAATTCCGCCACACTCGCTCATAAGTTCGCGGGTATGTGCGGGGGAATTCCGCCACACTCGCTCATAACATTCGCGGGTATGGCGGAATTGGCAGACGCGCTAGATTCAGGTTCTAGTGAGGGCAACTTCATGAAGGTTCAAGTCCTTTTACCCGCAGAGGAAAAGCAGGTTGCATTTTTGTAACCTGCTTTTTTGCAATTTACTTTTTCAAGTCTGAAATAAAAATAGGAATATAACAATATGCAAAATAAAGTCAAAAGAAACCTTCAAGAAGAATATCCAGAAATAGCATCAGAGTGGGATTATGAAAAAAACGATAAAACTCCTTCAACGGTATCATCCCATTCTGACATCGATGCATGGTGGCGGTGCAAAGAAAATCATTCATATCGTGCGAGGATAGACCATAGAACAAGGGAGCGATCCGGTTGTCCCTATTGTGCTGGTAAATTGCCAATAAAAGGTGAGAACGACTTTGAAACAAAATATCCCGAATTGGCAAAAGAGTGGGACTATGCAAATAATGAAAAGTCGCCGAGCGATTATTTACCTTTCTCAAATAAATCTGTAAGCTGGATTTGCCCTATATGCGGTCAAAGCTATAAAAGAACAGTAAATGAAAGAACATCTAAAGGCTTTGCTTGCCCTGACTGTACAAAAGAAAGTCATACATCGAAACAGGAACAAACTATTTTCTATTATCTTTCAAAGATAATTCCTGTTGAAAATAGAAAAATAATTCACGGAAAAGAATTAGACGTTTATATTCCTGATTATAATACTGGTATAGAATATAATGGCGAATATTTTCATAGTCAAAAGGAAAGCAAAGACGCACTAAAATATGAATTTCTCAGAAACAAGGGAATCAGAGTAATAGTTATTCAATGCGGCAGAAGCAGAGAACAGACGGACGACACAATAACTCTGAAAACAATAGAAAAAAGTAATCCGACTGACGATGAGTTTTTCTGGGGACTCATAAAGATGTTTGAAATAATAGGTTTACCGACCCCTGACATAGACTTGAAACGTGATGAAGCAGAAATTTACAACTTATATGTAAGATCAATTAAAGAAAACAGTATAGCTGTAAAGTATCCTGAAATTGCATCAGAATGGTGTTACGAAAAAAATAAAAATCTCAAGCCAGAATCATTTGGATATGCTTCAAATAAAAGAGTTTGGTGGACGTGTAAAAAATGCGGTAATGATTATGACATGGTTGTTGCAAATAGAACAGTAGGAAACAACGGGTGTCCATATTGTTCAGGCAAAAGAATAAAAGTTGGGTTCAATGATCTCGCAACTACTTATCCCAATCTTATCACCGAATGGGATTATAATAAAAATGAAAAAGGCCCTGAAAAGTATAGCAAAGGTTCAGATGAAAAAGTTTGGTGGATTTGTGATAAAGGGCATGAGTGGGAGGCTACGATTTCTTCGAGAGCATCAGGACAAGTAGGTTGTCCGGTCTGTGCCGGAAGAAAAGCGTATAAAGGATATAATGACTTATTTACCGTAAAGCCTGAGCTGAAAAATATATGGAATTATGATAAAAATACAATTGACCCTGAAGAGCGTACTGCCGGTTCTAATGAAAAGGTTTGGTGAAAATGCGATCAATGCGGACATGAATGGGAAGCAAAGATAAGTATGATAAGCAAAGGAGAGCGCTGCCCGCTGTGCGCAAAGAAAAACAGAAATATCAAATTTAAAGAAACTTTGAAAAAGAGTAGAGGTTCACTTGCGGAAAAGTTTCCCGAATTACTTGAAGAATGGGATTATGAAAGAAATAAGATTACCCCTGAAGACTGTATTTCGGGATCATCTAATAAAGTATGGTGGATCTGTAAAACTTGCGGTTATTCATGGGAAACTACTCCATATCAGAGGACAACAATGCACCAAGGATGCCCTAAGTGTGGACAAAACAGAAGTGTGCAAACGAGAATGAATCACAGCGTTGCTGAAAAAGGCTCTTTGGCAGATAATTATCCAGAGCTGATAAAAGAATGGGATTATGATAAGAATGAAAAGAGACCGGAAGAATATACGTCTGGCTCAAAAGAAAAAGTATGGTGGAAGTGCAGCAAAGGACATAGCTGGCAAGCAGTTATTGACTCTCGAACGCGCAGTAAAGCAGGCTGCCCCAAATGTGCAGGTCGATTAAAAGTTAAGAATATTGACACAGGTGAGATTTTTGATAATTGCACATTAGCTGCAAAATCGGTTGGTGTAACAAGGAAAGCAGTGGAATTTGCTATAAAAAACAAGACAAAATGTAAAGGATATAGCTGGGAAAAAGTGGAGTAAAAATTGATTGAGGAAAAGCAGACGATGTATCGTCTGCTTTTCCTATGTCAAAACTATGCCGCACGCGTTTTGCCGGCGGCGCGTCTACGTCGAACAAAGACAAAATTCGCACGGGCATCCACTCCCATCTCACTCTCAATCGTTGACAAATTGCGCGCGAGGTGATAAAATAAAAAAGTCGGCAGCGGCCGGCAATACTGAGATGACGGGTACATAATATGCATACTGATGTTGTAATTGTAGGCGCGGGGCCTGCCGGAATATTTACGGCGCTCGAAATGATACGACGCGGAAGCAGCAAAAAGATCACGATCGTCGAAAAAGGGAAGCCGCTCGAAGAGCGCTTCTGCCCGAAGGACAAGACGCAGCGCTGCGTGAACTGCAAGCCTTACTGCAATATCACGACGGGATTTTCCGGAGCCGGCGCGTTTTCCGACGGCAAGCTCTCGCTGTCGTATGAGGTCGGCGGCGATCTGCCCGATCTGATCGGTCCCGAGCTTGCGCAGAAAACGATCGACTATGCCGACGGAATTTATCTCGAATTCGGAGCGGATACGAAAATTGAGGGCATAAACAACACCGACGAGGTGAAGGAGATCCGCAAGCGCGCCATCAGCGCCGGACTTAAGCTCGTCGACTGCCCGATACGCCACATCGGCACCGAAAAGAGCCACGCGCTGTATCTGTCGATCGAGCGCTATCTCGGCGATCACGGCGTCGAGATGATATTCGGCTGGGAATGCTCCGATCTCATACTCGAGGACGGGGAATGCCGCGGCGTCGTTATAACAAAGGACGGGGAATCGCGCTCGATCCGCGCGCCGCACACTATAATCGCGACGGGACGACGCGGCGCAGACTGGCTCGAACATATCTGCGCCGGATACAATATCGCTCATCAGCCCGGCACCGTCGATATCGGCGTGCGCGTCGAGGTGCGCAACGAGGTGATGGAGACGATAAATCAGGCGCTCTATGAGTCAAAGCTGATCGGATATCCGAAGCCGTTCAAAAATAAGGTCCGCATATTCTGTCAGAACCCGGGCGGATTTGTCAGCCAAGAGAACTACGACAACGATCTCGCCGTCGTAAACGGTCATTCGTTCAAGGATAAAAAATCTGACAACACGAATCTTGCGATCCTCTGCTCGCACAATTTCAGCGAGCCGTTCAATCAGCCCATCGCGTATGCGCAGAAGATAGGCGAGCTTACAAATATGCTCGGCGCGGGACATATCCTCGTCCAGCGCTTCGGCGATATTCTCGACGGGAAGCGCACATGGTCAAAGGAGCTTGCGCGCTCGAACGTCCGTCCGACGCTGCCCGACGCCGTCGCCGGCGATATAACGGCGGCGATGCCGTACAGATCGATGATAAATATCATCAACTTCATTTTGGCCGTCGACAAGGTCGTCCCTGGCTTTGCGGCGAACGAAACTCTGCTTTATTCGCCCGAGCTTAAATTTTACTCGAACAGAGTTAAAATGGACGCCGATTTCAACACGAACGTCCCGGGACTGCACTGTCTTGGCGACTCGTCGGGATGGACGCGCGGACTTATGATGTCGTCCGTCATGGGTATTCTGATGGGAAGAAAGCTTGTCTGACGCAGATTAAAACAGCAAAAAAGCTCGGAGCGGAACGCTCCGAGCTTTTCATATGTTTGCAAATGTATCGGCAATAATCGCGTATTCGCGATATAGCCCGCGCGTCAATGGAACATCCCGAGTATGTCGCCGGTCACATCGTCCAGGTACGACGTGCAGGTCAGAACGAGGATGTATCTGCCCGATTTTATGCAGAGCTGGAGCTGATATACTTGAATGCCCGAGATCGTGCCTTTGATCGCGACTGCGGGATGCGATTTGCCGGCGATCGACGCCGTCGTTTTTGTGATCGTCGATTCGGTGTATCCTATCGATTCGGCGGACGCCTCGATCGAGGCGAACGATGCGTCAAGGTATTCTTCCTCGCTGATAAGCAGACCGTTTACGGCGCCGAGATCTTCATATACGATGTTGACGGAGCGCAGAAGATCGTTCGAGGAAGCGCTGAGATCGAAAAACGTTTGCGACTGACGGATCAGCTCGGCGAGCTGTTCGTCGTTCATGTTGTCGGCGACGACGCCCGTGAGCGTCGCAAGCTCGGAGCGGGGCGATACGGTCCAATCGCTGTCGAACGTGGCGCTGACGCCTATGTCGTTGTTGACATATGTGACGCTGCCGGACTCGGAGGTGCTGTATGTGCCGCCTTTTGCGTTGGTGTCAGCCGCCTCGGTATCGGCGCCGCCGTCAGTATCGGCGCTGCTGTTCGTATCGGAGCCGCCGACATCGCCGACATCACCGACGTTTCCGTCGTCGTCGTCATCGTCATCGTCGTTGTTGTTGTTCCTGTCGTCGTTGTCGCCGCCGTTATCCTGTATGTCGGACAGAACGTCCTTGACGATCGAGCATGACGCCATGGAAAGCAGCATCGCTGCGGCTAAAAGCGCCGCGATCATGATCTTGAGAGTTTTCATTTTACTACCTCTTTCAATTATATAAATTATGACTGATCCGATGTTCTCATGTACCCGTCGGCGAACGTCATGATGCCCTTCGCTATGCCGTCCGACATCTTGGCGCGCCATTCTGGATCGAGGATGTTCGCGGCGTCATTTTGATTCGTGATGAATCCGATCTCGATGAGCGCTGCCGGCGCGTCGACGTGACGCGTTACATAATATGATTCGTTCGGTTCGTAGCCGCGTTTTGTCGTCTTTTTGGCGTCGGGGAACGTGGAATCGATCGCCTGCGCAAGCATATCTGTAAGCGCACGCGCATTTGCGGTATATGCGTAGCTGTCGCCCGATTCGTCGTCGCAGTAATAGACGCGCGTGCCGTATACGTCCTCGTCGTCATATGAGTCGCAGTGTATCGAAACGAACAGGCCGACGTTATTCGAGTTGACGTAATCGCATCGCTCGTCGACATAGAAGGTGCCGCTGTCGTTCGGATCATACGGAATATTCACGCCGTCGTGAGTCAGCTTCGCGTTGTAGCCCTGATCGCACAGGATCCTTACGATCTCCTTTGCGACCTCGAGCGTCATGTCGCGCTCCTTATATTCGCCGAGATATTCGGACGAGGAACCGACGTCGCCGGGGCCGTGGCCGGGATCGATGAATATGACGAAATCGGAGGGAACCGCGGGCGTTTCGACGTCCGAAGTATCGTCGCCAGACGGCAGCACAGCGCCGCCGGAGCCTGTCGGCGATTTGTTTGTATCAGAACCCGATCCGCTGTCGGTGTCGCTGCCGCCGCGATTGCCGCGGCAACTGTGGCTCGTGCTGATCACAATAATGAGCAAAAGCACGAACACGAGCATCAATATCAAAAACGGCGTAGGCTTGCGGAATTTGCGCCGCGGGCGCGATCCTATCGGAGCGCCGCTCGGACGCTGCCGCTGACCCTGAGGCGGGCGCTGCCCCTGAGGCGGGCGCTGTCCTTGAGGTGGGCGCTGACCCTGAGGCGGACGCTGACTCTGAGGTGGGCGCTGGCCTTGCGGCGGACGCTGGCCTTGCTGTGGGCGCTGTACTTGCTGCGGATATTGTCCTTGCGGCGGACGCTGTGGCTGCTGCGGATATTGTCCCTGCGGCGGACGCTGCGGCTGCGACTGATACTGCTGCGCCGGCGGGACTATGTACGGCGGCTGCACGTATTGAGGCTGTCCGTATTGATTCTGATCGTATGGCGGCTGCGCGCCGCCGGTTTGATTGCCGTTATAGCCGCGAGTGCCGTTCTGCTGTCCGTCATATCTTCCGTTATTCATCTCGACTGATCCCCTCCGTTTCCGTTATCTTATCATTTTTTGTATCACCGGCGCGCATAAGCGACGCTATTTCATCCTGCGTCAGCCTGCGCCATTTTCCCAATGGAAGCGATCCAAGCTCGACGCCTCCGATCGAGACGCGCGTAAGGCGCGATATTTTCAGCCCGACCGATTCGCACATACGGCGTATCTGTCGGTTTTTTCCTTCATGAAGCGTGATTGCTGCGACTGTCTCGCCACTGCCTCGCGACAAAAGCTCGACGCCGCATGGCGAAATCGGCGTTATTACGCCGTTTATATCGATGGCGTCAAGATGGCGCAGCGCGTCGAGCGCGCCATCCGAGACGTCGCCGATAAGGGTGACGCGGTAGACCTTTTCCTTTTGTCCGCGCGGGTGCGAAACCTCGTTGGCGAAATCGCCGTCGTCGGTCAAAAGCAGTAATCCGTCCGAGTACATATCGAGTCTTCCGATCGGATAGACTCGCGCGCCGACGCCGCCGAGATAATCGGCGACGCACCGTCTGCCCGATTCGTCGCTCATCGTCGTGACGACGCCCGCCGGCTTATTCAGCATTATGTATGTGCGCGCGGCCGGCGCGCGCTTTATATGCGCGCCGTTCACGCAAATGTCGTCGTCCGCGCAGGCCCTGTCGCCGAGCTTTGCCAAGGCACCGTTGACCGTAACGGCTCCGCCGTCGATGAGCCGCTCCGCGGCTCTTCGCGAGCAGACGCCGGCGTCGGCGATGAGCTTTTGTAGCTTTACGGACTCGCTCATAGCTCCGATACCGACGCCGTCAGCCACGACATCGTCCGTATCAGCTTTCGAATGTCAAGTCCGCGCTCCGACATGACGGGCGATTCGAGCGTCAGCGATCCGCGATACGCGGCGCATCGGAGCGAATCGAACAGAGCGGGGAAGTCGACCTTGCCCTCGTTCGGATGAAGGATCGGACGGATCGCGGAAAAATCGCGGAAGCCGCCGCCGAAATCGCTTATGTGCATATGCTCGATCCGTCCGGATTTCATGTAATCCGATCGCTGTATCGCCGGATTCTGCCCGTGAAGCTGGCCGAACCGAACATCGTAAATGAATCCGCACCGCCCACCCGCAAGCTCGTCGATCTGACGCCAGCGCGTCAGCGGATCGAGTGCCACGCAGGGAATATTCTCGATCATGACGCGGATGCCGTATTCGTCTGAAATATCGAGCATATGCGGCAGAAACGAGAGATTATATGCAAAATTCGTGTCTGATTCGCGGTTGCCCCACAGATGAAGCACGATCCTGCGCGTATCGAGCGATGCCGCGAACTCGCAGTTGACGCGCCACAGGCGCATCGATTCGCGCGCGTTGTCGTCGCCGCCATATGAGAGAAGCGAGCCGATATCCTTATCGGCGTGAACGACGGCGGTACGCAGACCGGAACGCGCAATTGTTGATTTTACGTCGCCGAGCTTATCGTAAAAGTACGGAAGCATTACAAGCTCGATGCCGTCCGCGCCCGACTGTTCGACGACGCGGGGCAGCTCGCGCTCGATCACGGTGTAATCGAATCCGACGACGCGTCCGACGACGGTGCCGGTCGAGCAGTATACTTCATTTTTACCGTTAACGCTCATAACGTCGATAAAAACCTCCCGATCCGTTCGAGCGCCTTTTTGATGTGATCGACGGAATACGCATATGATATGCGCGCATAGCCCTCGCCGCATTTTCCGAACGCAGTCCCGGGTACGATCGCGACGCCATGCTCGTAGAGAAGGCGGCGGCAGAATTCTTCGGAATCCATGCCGAATGCGCCGACATGACACCACACATAAAACGCGCCGTCCGGCTCAAACGTCTCAAGACCGAGCTTGCGCAGGCCGTCGACGATGAACCGCCTGCGGCGGTCGTATTCGCCGCGCATCATTTCTATGTCGTCGTCGCCGTATTCGAGCGCCTCGATCGCCGCGTACTGCGACGTCGTCGGCGCGCACATTATCGCGTACTGATGAATTTTGAATATCTGGCGCGAGATCTCCTCCGGCGCGCACACATAACCGAGACGCCAGCCCGTCATGGCATACGCCTTTGAAAAGCCGGAGGCGATTATGCAGCGCTCGCGCATCCCGGGAACGGACGCGATCGAGACGTGGCGCTCGCCGTATGTAAGCTCCGCGTAGATTTCATCCGACAAAACGAGGATATCGGTGCCGTCCAGCACATCGGCGATCCTTTGCAGATCGTATTTATCGAGAATTGCGCCCGTCGGATTGTTTGGAAACGGCAGTATCAACAGCTTTGTGCGCGGCGTGATCAGCTTTGAAAGCCGCGAGGGCGACGGCCTGAAGCCGTCCTCGGCGACTGTCTCGCATAATACGGGTACGCCTCCGGCGAGCCTCACGATAGGCTCGTAGCACACAAAGCACGGGACGGGGATTATGACCTCGTCGCCAGGGTTGCATACGGCGCGGACGGCGGCGTCAATGGCCTCGCTGCCGCCGACGGTCACAGTGATCTCGGAATTCGGATCGTATTCGAGCGAGAACCGGCGCGACATATATCTTGCGATCGATTCGCGCAGAGACAATAAACCTTTGTTTGACGTGTAATATGTGCGGCCGGCCTCGAGGCTTTCAATCCCCGCCATCCTGATGTGCCACGGCGTGATGAAATCGGGCTGACCGACCGTCAGCGAGATCACGTCGTCCATTTCGTCAAGGATGTCGAAAAACTTGCGTATGCCTGACGGCTCGAGCGCGACCGCCGTTTTAGATAAAAGCTCGCTATATGGCTTCATATGAAGTCGTGTCCTCTCGTGTCCTCTTCGACGGCTCCGAATACGACGCCGTCCGATTTATATTTGCGAAGCACGAAATGAGTCGCCGTAGAGATCACGTCCTCCATCGGCGCGAGCTTCTGCGCGACGAAATACGCGACCTCCTTCATCGTGCGCCCCTCGATGATGCAGGCGAGATCGTATCCGCCCGACATGAGGTAGAGGCTCTTGACCTCGGGATATTTATATATCCGTTCCGCGAGCGCGTCAAAGCCGCGGTCGCGGCGCGGCGTGATCTTGATCTCGATGAACGCCGTCACGTATTCGCGATCTGTTTTATCCCAGTCGACGACGGCCCGATACCCGAGAATGACGCCGTCGGACTCATATTTTTCTATCATCGACGAAACATCGCCCGTTTCTTTGCCGAGCATGACGGCGATCTCCTCGGCCGTCAGCTTCGCGTCGCTCTCCATCAGATTCAGTATTTCGTTCATAATTTACCTCGTCTCGTCACTATTGTCGTTTCTGCCGCCGATTTTGCCGAGTATCTGCGACAGCGATAAATTGTATTTTTCGGCTATGTCGTGCGCGTAGCTCTTGCCGTCGGGGCGCTGGCGAAGGATGCGGAAGCTGCGTTTGCCCTCGCTGATGCCGGCGACGAGATTGTCGACGCGGACGCCGCCGCGCGCCGCCGATTCCTCGTTGATCGAATCGACCTGCGCGGCAAGCTCGTGCAGATGCGTCGAGAACAAAACGTGGCAGCCGAGAACGGCGAATCCCGTCAGCACCTCGGAGGCGATGTAGGACGCCTCGAACGATCCAGTCGACGAAAGCGATTCGTCGAGCAGCACGAGGCTGTGACGCGTCGCGGAATCGAATATTTCCTCAAGACGCGCGCATTCCTCGCCGAGTCGGCCCTTGTCGATCGTGTCCTCGCTTCCGGTCGGGAAATGGGCGAATATGCCGTCGCACGGCGATATCACGGCCGATTCGGCCGGCACCGGCATCCCGAGCATACAGAACGCGACGGCCTGACCGAGCGCGCACGTTATGACCGATTTTCCGCCGCGGTTCGGGCCTGTCAAAACGTAGATGCCGGCGTTTTCGTCAAATTCGAGATCGTTTGTCACGATCTCGTCGTCGATGCGGAGCGCGACGACGGGATTCGCAAGCGATTTGAACGACAGCGCCTGCTCATCCATCGGCCTGACATCTGGGCGGCAAAGCGCGATCCTGCGCGCGCGGAGCGCCGAGATGATGCGCGACGCCTTCACGACGAATTCGACCTCGGGCAAAATCCCGAGAAGAAAATCTGTGTTTTCAAGCACATAGCCCGACACGAGCTTGCGCCATGAATGAACGGAGCTTTTGAACACGTCGCCGATCGCGGTATAGAACGCGTGCGTCGTCGCGTACTGCTGATTCTCGGACTGTCCTTTGATGAACGGCGTCAGCTGCGCGATGCAGGTGTTCTCGTCGTTTTTGAAATTGAGCCGCAAAATCTTCTCGATGACCTCGCCGCTTTTGAACGGACGCGAGTTTATCGACAGCACTCCGGCATACGACGGGCGAAGCTGCGCGTCGAGATTGACGCCGATCGTGACGCTTTTTATATCGCGGACGCGCTGCGTCAGCGCGTTGAGCTTTTCGTTTAAATCGCGATAGTAGTCGCTCTCCGTCAGCTCCGTGATCCTGTCGCAGAGCGCGCGGAACGCGGCGCTTTTCACTTTATCACGGCATGACGACAGCCCCTTGTGAAGTATCGACATACACGACGTATAAAGCTCGATCTCAGTGAGCGAGAACAGATACGATTCCGTATCGCCGCCGCTTGCGGCAGTTCCGGACGCGAGGCGGCGAAGCTCCTCGATATCGTAAAGCACCGGAACGACCTTCGTAAGCGTTTCGCCGATCTCGGGGCATTCCTCCATATCGGCGAAAACGTCCTGCCTGTATTTTATGACGTCAGGCGACGTGGTGAACATTTCCTCGAGCGGAGAATTTTTTAGCTGGAACAGCAGATCGAGTTCGAGCTGCTCGATCGTTTCGGCGGAAATGCGCGGTGAGTCGCCGGTATTGTGTCCGGATGGGAACAAAAGCGAAAATTCGGTCATCTCCATTTAGCGGATTCGGCCTCCCGTAGTCGTTAGACAATTGTAATATAGACTGCTGCATAATTTAGACGCAGGGATAAGAGCGGATGTTATGCGGATGTCTTACGCATATTGACCCGATCCGGCGTCAAAAATGCAAAGTCTCAATATATGATATCACAAATCGCGCCTAAATGAAAGAGAGAATCTGAAATTTTAGCATTTTTCGCGTATGTATTGAGAAATCGCCTCGGGAGTGATAAAATATAATGCGAACAGCAAAAAAAGCGGAGAAAATTATGGATATCAGAAATAAGACGCCCGATTATACGCTCGAATTTGATACGGGAAGCGTCCCCGTGCGCGAATACGACGCCGTTGTAGTCGGAAGCGGCGCCGCCGGATTCGGCTGCGCGCTGTCGCTTTACGCCTGCGGCGTGACGAATATCGCGATCGTCACAGAGGGGCGAAACATGGGAACTTCACGCAACACGGGCAGCGACAAGCAGACGTATTACAAGCTGTCCGAGACGGACGATCTTTACTCCATGGCGCGCGATATGATGTCGGGCGGATCGATGCACGGCGATCTCGCGCTCGTCGAGGCGTCGTCGTCGACGAGGGGATTTCACCGCTTAACGGCGCTCGGCGTGCCGTTTCCGCACAACGAATACGGCCGCTACGTCGGCTATCGCACGGATCACGACACCGCGGGACGCGCAACGTCATGCGGCCCTCTGACGTCGAAATACATGACGGAATATCTCGAACGCGACGCAACTGTGAAAAACATTCCGTTCTACGACGGCAGGCGCGCCGTCTCGATAATAGTCAAAAACGGGCGCGCGGCGGGGATATTGACCGTATCGGATTCGGGGCCTGAGGCGTTCTGCGCGCCGTCAGTCGTATGGGCGACGGGCGGACCGTCCGCCGTATATATGTCGACGGTGTATCCCGAGAGCCAGACGTGCGCGCTCGGCACGCCGATGCTCGCAGGCGCGCGCGGGATCAATCTGACCGAGAGCCAATACGGACTCGCATCCGTATCGCCGCGATGGAACGTATCCGGCAGCTATCAGCAGGTGATCCCGCGATATGTCAGCACTGATGAAAACGGGGATGACGAACGCGAATTTTTAGCCGATTACATAAGCGAACCGTCCGATCTGCTTGCGGCCGTATTCAAAAAAGGTTACGAGTGGCCGTTTTCGGCCTCGAAAATATACGCGGACGGTCATTATCTTTCGAGCGCCGTCGATATGGCGGTCTTTTCTGAAACGCTGCGCGGCAGGCGCGTTTTCCTCGATTTCACGCGCGAGCCGTCGCAGCTGCTCGATTGCGGAAGGACGAATTTGTCGCTCGCCGGAGGCGAGGCGTTCGATTACCTTCGCAAATGCGGCTGCAAGGGAAATACGCCGATCGAGCGCCTTTCTGAGATGAACGAACCCGCGATCGAGCTGTACGCGTCGCGCGGCGTCGATCTGTACCGCGAAAAGCTCGAGATCGCGGTCTGCGCGCAGCACTGCAACGGCGGCATCGAGGTCGATAAATGGTACGAGACGCGGACGCCGGGGCTGTTCGTCATAGGCGAGGCGGCCGGCGTGTTCGGCGTGCAGCGCCCGGGCGGAAGCGCGCTCAACTCGACGCAGGTCGGCGGGATCAGGGCGGCGGAGATGATATCGTCGCGAAATGTGTCGCCCGTAAGGCTTCTGCCGTCCGATATCGCACCACAGATGCGCGTCGGACGCGGCGAACGCCGCGTCTCGCTCGCGGACGTGATGTCGCGCCGCGCTCATTTTGCGTCGATGATGACGGGATGCTGCTCGTTTTTGCGGAAGCGCGATGAGATTGCCGCGATGCTCGGCGAGGTGAAAGCGGAGCTTTCGTCGTTTAACGAATACGGCACCGCCGATATGCGCGTCCTTCGCGAGCTGTGCATCAATCGCGACATATTCATAACGCAGGCCGCGATGCTGTCCTCCGCGCTCTGCTATATCGACGACGGCGGCGCGTCGCGCGGATCGTATCTGATAACGGACAAAACCGCCGCCGACGTGCTGGCGTCGCGGACGACGCCGTCTGGCGACACGGCGCACAGAGAATCCGTTCTCACGGCGTCTTTGACCGATGAAAACGGGGATTTTGAATGCGGATTTGAGCCGGTGCGGCCGATACCGACGACGGACGATTGGTTCGAGAACGTCTATCGCGACTACCGCACGGGCAATATATACAAAAAATAGCGCGCGACGCGTCATTATTTACAATCTGTTCACAATTTGCGTGAACGCGTATGATATAATTATTTGATAGGATATACGTATAAAGGAGCAGAATATGAACAACTCAAACCAAAACAGCGAAAGCCGAGGCACAATGACGTTTGCCGAGGCGCATGATATATATCGCGCGATCGTCGCCGAGGTCGACAGAGTAGTCGTCGGCAAGCATCCCGAGGTCGTGCTGCTCGTCTCGTCGATGCTGGCCGGAGGCCACGTACTGATCGAGGACGTCCCCGGCGTCGGAAAAACGACGATGGCGGCGGCGCTCGCAAAGGCCGCCGGACTGTCGTTCAAGCGCGCTCAGTTCACGCCGGACGTGATGGCGTCCGACATCACCGGATTCAATATGTACAACAGAAAAACGGAGAGCTTTGAGATGCGCGACGGACTCGTTATGTGCAATCTTTTGCTCGCCGACGAGATCAACCGCGCGTCGCCGAAAACGCAGTCGTCGCTGCTCGAAGCGATGGAGGAGGGCAGAGTTACCGTCGACGGCGTGACGTATCATATCCCCGATCCGTTCATGGTCGTCGCGACGCAGAATCCTGCCGGATACGTCGGGACGTATCCGCTGCCGGAGGCGCAGCTCGACAGATTCATAATCAAGCTTTCGATGGGATATCCGACGCTCGAGGAGGAGATCAGCATCATAGATTCGCGCAGCCGCACAAATCCGCTCGACGACGTCAAAACTGTCGGCGGCTCCGATGAATTGCGCATGATGCAGAAGATCGTCCGCGACATATACGTCGATCCGAAGATTTACAAATACATCGTCAGCCTCGTGCAGGCGACGCGCACACATCAGGCCGTATCGCTCGGCGCAAGTCCGCGCGCGTCTGTCGCGATGCTCAAGCTGTCGCAGGCGTTCGCGTTCACGCGCGGACGCGAATACGTGCTGCCGGACGATGTGTCGGCGATATTCTCCCATGTCGTCGGCCACAGGCTCATCCTCAAGCAGGAGGCGAGACTGAACCGCGTCGCGGCGAACGATATTTTGACCGAAATACGCAAATCCGTAGAGGTGCCGTACGTCACCGCGCGCGACACGGGCGATCGGAAATGAGCTGCAAGCCGGTAGGAAAGGCGAGGCTGACGTTCGGGCTTGGACGCGGGATGAAGCTGTATGTCCCGATCCTTCTTTTCGCCGTCGTATTCACGCAGGCGCTCCGCTCGCCGATCTCGATAGTATTTCTGTGGTTCACAGTGTCGATACCGGTGCTGTCGTTTTTCTACGCGCTCATAATGCGCGCCAACGTCGGCGCGTTCGTCATGTCCGACGAGACGACCGTCGAAAAGCTGACGGAGATCAGCTATGAATTCCGCGTATCGAACTATTCGTTCCTTCCGCTTCCGTTCGCGGAGGCGGAGATATATCTGCCGTCCGACGACGGGGTCGCGTGCGTATGCAGAAATGTATCGCTGTCGGTTCTGCCGAGAGGCGAATACTATTTCAAAAGCGACGTCACGTTCCGCTATCGCGGAAGCTATCTCGTCGGCGTCGGAAGCGTGTACGTTTCCGATATGTTCAGACTGTTCAGACTGCGCCGAAAAGTCAATATTTACAGTAAAATTTACGTCATGCCGCGCAAGATGATATTTTCGCGCGGCGACGATAATTCGCCGTCGGATACGCCGACGGACAGCAAGCTGACGCGCGACGGCTCCGTATCGAGCGAGGCTAATCTGATCCGCGAATACCGCGTCGGCGATCAGCTAAAGCATATACACTGGAAGCTGTCCTCGAAGCTCGGCGATCTTCAGGTCAACGATTATAAGCCGAACGCAGGCAAAAACGTATACGTTTTCTGCGATTTCGCGACGATCTTCCCGAGCGGCGGACAGTCGTCCGCGCGCCATACGCGCGATAAAAATAGCGCGCGTGAAAACGATGAGAAAAAGCGCGTCCGCATCTCGATTCCGGCGCGTCCCGCCGAAAGCATGATGACGACCGAGGAAAAGCTCGACGCCATCTCGGAGGCGGCCGCCGACAGAGCGGCAGCTGCCGCCGCCGTCGCCGCCGGACGAGCAAAGCTCGACGGCGCGGAAGCGGAAGAACCCGTGCCTGCCGCCGCCGATAAAGACGCCGAAACGTCGGCGTCCGATCCGCTCGACCGCGCGAACGACATAAAAAGCGAGGCGCTTTACGACCTTGACGCTTACTGTGCGGACGGGGTGTCGGAGCTTGCGATCGGAGTCGTCATGAGCGAGATCGGACGCGGCAACAGAGTTATCCTGATGTGGTTCGACGAACGCGCCGACAGCGGATTTTTTGCGTATGAGGTCACCTCATACGCCGACATCGATTCGCTGTTCCGCAATTTCGGCACGGCGCCGTTCTGCGCGCATGAAATGTCGGTCACGCGTCTGCCGTCGCTCGTGAGCGACGCGGACTCGCCGACGCACATATACGTCACGTCTGCGGCGTCGCTCGACAATCTCTCCGATTATATAGACGCGTCGCACGGAGCGGGCGCGGAGCGCACCGAGGTGCTGCTGTTCAATCCGCGCGAAAGATTTGCAGATCAGAGTCTGCGTATGCAGTATCTTGAAAAATGCCGCGTGCGCTACGGTGAAAACAATATCGCATTCACGCCCGTCGACGAGTCGTGGATGTCGGCGGCCGAATGAACGGGGGGCAGTATCATGGATAATGAAAACGCTGTGAAAAATATTGCCCCGACAGGGGAGGAGCCTGTCGTCTCCGTTAAGGAAGACAAAAATCAGCGGCAGCTCGTCTATATACCGACGCGTCAGCGCCATACGAACGCCTCCGCGATTATCGGATGGATCAGCCGCGCGCTGACGGCGGCGATGTTCGTCGCCGGAATCGAATATCTTATCGCGGACGCGTTTATGATCATACCGGAAATGATCGACGTCGGCGATATCATGATCCCGTCGCTCGCGTTCGCGCTCACGATCGCGATGATAGTTCACGGCGGACGGACGTCCGTACTCGGCGTTTTGTCGTTTGTCGGCGTGCTGTTCGCTCAGCTGTTCGCGTTCACGTCGAACTTGTCCGAATTCATAATCGGATCGGTCGCAGCCGTTCATAACGCCGTCATCGACAAATTCGTCTCCGTCGGACAGACGGCGGTATATGCGCTGAGGGCGGACGCGCCGGCGACGATATTCAGCGAGGAGGAGCTTTTCAAGGGCGGCGCGATACTGCTGTCGCTGTTTTTGTCGCTGCTTTTCGTGCCGGCGATAATGAAGCGCTGCCGCGGACTGTATCTTGTGCCTGTCACGGCGCTGTTTTTCATACCGATCTGCACATATAATATAATGCGCTCGAACTGGGCGTTTTCGCTGTTCGTATCGGCGGCGGCCGGAGTCGCGGCGCTTTGCCTTTACGATCGCGTCTATACGGCGACGGGGAAAAACAAGCGCATCCTCAAGGAAAACGAATCGCTGCCGTCCGTTGACGGCGGCGCGCCGAAAAAGCGTAAGCCGCCAAAGCTCAAAGCGCAAAAAGCGAAAAAGCAGCGCGGCAAGGATAAAAACGTCGAGGACGCGTTAAGGCTCGAGTCGCCGGCGGTCAGACGCGCGCGCAAACGCGCGGAGCGCCGCCTTAAGGCGGATGAACGAAAGCTTGAACGCGTGAAGGCGCGCGAGCTTTGGCGCGCGGAAAAGAGATCGGAGCGTCCCGACCGCAAGGCGGCGCGGCGCAGCCGCTCGCTCGGCGGCGCGATCGGATTTGTCACGTTCGCGATGTCGATGCTGGCGATTTCGATCCCCGCGCAGCTTGTTGCGAAAAACGAAACGGGCATACCGTATCTTTCGAGCTTCATGAATACGGCGCGCGGCTATGTCGAGGCTATAATCAAGACCGACAAGCCCGACCTGAACAATATGCCGTCGCCGCTGCACGGCGGCAGCACAGGCGGTCCGCGCTCGACGGAGGCGCTATATCCGTCGTTTGCCGACGTGCCTGTCATGTATGTCGGCGTGCCGTTCGATACGTCCGTCTATCTGCGCCAGTGGATCGGCACCGAGTACGACGACAATATGTGGTATTCGGCGACGCTTGACGATATCGCCGAATATAACGATAAATTCGGCGACGGCTTTACGCCGGACAGCATCAGGGAAAACTTCTATTCCTCCGTTTTCCCGCTGTTCGATTCGCGCATCGACGAATCAGGCTATTCGGAGAACGCGAGCCGCGGCTTCATCCTCGAACGCGTCAGCGTGAGACGATTATATAATGATTCGCAGCTGCTGCCGATACCGGCGTTCGCACGTCCGTCGAAGGGGCTTATGTCATACGGCGGGCGCTCGCCGCTCCGCCGTCCGTATACGCATTATTTCGACGGCATATGGACGTCGAACTTCTTCCTCAGAGATACGTCATACGCGTCGGAGTCGTTCGTCACGACGATGCGGTCGCCGTCGCTCGGCAAGAATTTCAACGATTCGATCAAGCTGTACTGCGCGATGATTGAGCTGATAAGATCGGGCGAGCCTGATTCATATCTCAACGCGGACGAGGAGACGAAGGAGCGCTACATAGATCAAAAGGAATTCGAGATCGAGGAAGAATACGGCGTCAGCGCCGGAGTATATTCGCTTCTGCGCCGATATCTGACGACGATGACGGACGCGGAACGCGCAGCGCTCATCGAATACGACGACACGGAACGCCTCTATGCCGAATACGTCAGGGATACGTATTTGAACACCGATCCCGACGACAACTCCGAGATATACGCCGAGACGCGCCGCGTGCTTAACGCGGCGGGCATCGACCCGTCAACGGTAAAATTCGCGGAATACGACGGATATCACAGCGCCATCATGGCGATCGTCGAGTATTTCAACGACGAATTCGTCTATACGCTCGAGCCGCCAAAATCGGACGAGCAGGCAGATACGACCGGCGAGGGGGCAGGGGACGCGTTGGCCATATCCGGCAGCGGATCGGATAATGATGAAGAGGAAAAGTCGGAGCCGGAGATGTCGGCCGTCGTTGAATTTCTCACGAAGACGAAGGCCGGCTACTGCGTGCAGTTCGCCTCGTCGCTTACGCTTATGCTGCGCTCCGTCGGAATACCAGCGCGCTACTGCGAGGGCTACGTTGCCGCCGATTATTATAAGGCGACGGGCGTCGACGATCCGTTCCTCAGATATAACAGCGAGGTACTCGACAGCAACGCGCACGCGTGGGTCGAGGTCTACTATGATCATCTCGGCTGGGTGCAGTATGAGGCGACGCCGCTCATGCACGATGAAATTTACGGCGGCGGTACGGGCGGAGTCACAGATACGGAGCCTGTGGAGGATCCGAAGCCGCCTGTCAATGACAGGCCCGACGACGACGATGGTAATGACGACGAAAAAGACGACGAGGATATCCCTCTGCCGGAGGAGGACGACGGACGACTTGCCCTGATCGTCGTCGCGATAATAGCGGCGGTGATAGTGTTCGCGGCGCTTGTATGGTTCATAACGGCGCTGATCGTTACCGTTCACAGATCGAACGCGGCGCGCCGCAGACGCGCGACGCTGATATCGCGTTCGCTCGATACGGAGTCGCCCATGACGGACGACGAGCTGCACGAGCTTGCGCACGAACTCGATCTGTGCATACTCGAGCTGCTCACGGCGCTCGGACTGCCTCCCGAATCGGGCGAGCTGCCGGACGAATACGCGTCGAGGCTGATGCCCGTCGTCGGCGGAGCGTCGCAGATTCACATAGCGACGGCGCTCGAATATATATCGAGCGAGGAATTCGGCCGCGCCCTGACGCGCGACGGACTCGCGGCGCTCGCCTCGTATTACGACGAGCTGACGAGAGCCGTATACGCGGGACTGTCGCGGCGCGACAGGATCGATCTGAGATACAAAAAGCGCGTCGTCTGAGCGCGGCGATCGCGTCATAAGTTTTACCCGTTTCGCATATTGATATATAAAAATATCATACCGCGAAAAGAGGGGATATAATTGAAGCGTTTTGCAATGCGGATCGCGTCGGCGGCGCTTGCGCTCGCGATGTGCGCCGTTTCCGTGTGCGCCGAGGGAGGCGCGCCCGACGCCGATACGGCGTCTCAGACGGTCGACGCCGCCGCGGCGAGCCTGAATATCGACGCCAAAAGCTGTATTTTGATGGAGGCGTCGACAGGCACGGTGCTGTACGAGTCGAACGCGGACGAGGCGCTGCGTCCGGCGTCGGTCACGAAAATTATGTCGGTGCTGCTTGTGATGGAGGCCGTAGACAGCGGCGCGATCTCGCTTGACGACGAGGTCTCGTGCAGCGAACACGCGGCGTCTATGGGAGGCTCGCAGGTCTATCTCGAACCCGGCGAATCCATGACGGTGTCGGAGCTTTTAAAATGCGTGCTGATCGCGTCGGCGAACGACGCGACGGTCGCGCTCGCCGAATATGTCGCGGGCGACGAGACCGCATTCGTGGCGCGCATGAACGAGCGCGCCGCAGAGCTTGGCATGAGCAATACTCATTTCGTCAATACGAACGGACTTGACGACGCGCCCGACGCCGATAGCCATCTTATTTCGGCGCGCGATATCGCGATCATGTCGCGCGAGCTGATCACAAAACACCGCGCCGTGTTTGAGTATACGACGGTCTGGATGGATTCGATCCGCAACGGCGCGTTCGGACTGACGAACACGAACAGGCTCGTCAGATTTTATCGCGGCGCGACGGGGCTGAAAACGGGATCGACGTCGAAGGCAGGCTTCTGCATCTCGGCGACGGCGGAGCGCGACGGTATGCAGCTGATCGCCGTCGTGATGGGATCGCCGACGCGCGATATCAGAAACGAAGGCGCAAAGACGCTGCTCGATTACGGATTCGCGAATTATGCCGTTTACAGAAGCGAGGGTGGCGCGTCGGGCGACGTGCCTGTGACGGGCGGCGTCGAGGATCACGTCGCAACGGAGCGCGGCGCGTTTTGCGCGGTGCTGAAAAAGGGAAGCGAGAAAAACGTCGTCGAAACGGTGACGCCTGCGGAAAGTCTGCCGGCTCCCGTAAAGAAGGGCGACGAGGCAGGATGCGCGACGTATACCGTCGACGGGCAGACGATCGGCACGGTGCCGATCACGGCGGCCGCCGACGTAGACAAGATAAGCTATTGGGGACTGCTTTTGAGGCTTTGCCGAGGGATGCTGATGTAACGCGCGGGACGCGCGTGAAAAAAAGCGGCGCGGCCGCTTTAAAAATATTGAAAAATCGCACGAGGTGTGATATGATTATGGGGAGCCGGTACGGCTCCCCATAATCCCGTAACGGCAAATGCGCCGCCTCGGAGCGAAAGGACAAGATCAATATGAGTGTAAATGTTAACAAGAAATTCGTATCGCAGTTCGTAACGCAGCACGAACTCGTTTATGCCGCGCCCGCGGCGACGGCGGCGCTGTCGCTCGTCAAATCGAAAAACGGCCCGGGCAGCAATTTTCTCGGATGGGTCGATCTCCCCGTCAATTATGACAAGGAAGAATTCGCGCGCATAAAAGCTGCCGCCGCGCGCATCAAATCGATGTGCGACGTGCTTGTCGTCATCGGTATCGGCGGATCGTATCTCGGTGCGCGCGCCGTCATCGAATACTGCAAATCGAACAACTATAACGCGCTGCCGAAGGATACGCCCGAAATCTATTTCGCCGGAAACAGCATTTCCGCATCCGCCCTCTCCGACATACTCAAAATGTGCGAGGGCAAGGATATCTGCGTCAACGTCGTGTCCAAATCGGGAACGACGACGGAGCCTGCGATCGCGTTCCGCGTATTCCGCGATCTGATCGTGAAAAAATACGGCGAGGAAGGCGCAAAGCAGCGCATATTCGCGACGACGGACAAGGCCCGCGGCACGCTCAAGACGTTCGCCGACAGAGAGGGCTACGAGACGTTCGTCGTGCCGGACGATATCGGCGGACGGTATTCCGTGCTGACGGCGGTTGGACTTCTCCCGATCGCAGTCGCCGGCATCGATATCGACGCGCTGATGGCGGGCGCGGCGGCGGCGCGCGAGGAATATATGACGCTTCCGTTCGCGGACAACGCGGCGCTTCAGTATGCGGCGCTCCGCAATATCCTCTATAAGCGCGGCAAGGGCGTCGAGATCCTCGTATCATATGAGCCTGCGGCTCAGATGATGTCGGAATGGTGGAAGCAGCTCTACGGCGAGAGCGAGGGCAAGGACGGAAAGGGCATATATCCCGCATCCGTCGTGTTCTCGACCGATCTGCATTCGCTCGGTCAATTCATTCAGGACGGCAGCCGCACGATGTTTGAGACGGTGATAGACGTCGTATCGCCGAAGGATCACATCGCGATCCCAGACGATCCCGAGGATACGGACGGTCTCAACTATATCGCCGGACGCGAGCTTGACGAGATCAATCATAAGGCGATGCTCGGAACGCTTCTCGCGCACGTCGACGGCGGCGTGCCGAACATATTGCTTGAAACGCCCGACAGAAGCGAAGATGAGACGGGCAGACTCATTTACTTCTTCGAGCTTGCGTGCGCCGTATCCGGTTATATGCTCGGCGTCAATCCGTTCGATCAGCCGGGCGTCGAGAGCTATAAAAAGAATATGTTCGCGCTGCTCGGCAAGAAGGGAAGCGAGGAGCGCGGCGCGGAGCTTGCCGCGCGCATAGCGGAGCTGTAATCGGTCAAAACATTCGCAGAAGAAAAGAATTTTTCTATTGAAATTAACGTCAAATAGTGATAGAATATAAGCGCAGGATTATTGCACACCGAATGCACACCGAAAGGACACAGTATGCTTAAACTTATTATCGGACTCAAGGGAACCGGAAAAACGAAGCAGATGATCGAACTCGTCAACGCGGCCGTCGACCGCACGAACGGCTCCGTCGTTTGCATCGAGAGAAGCGACAAAATGAGATACGACATCAAATATCAGTGCCGTCTCATTCCCGCCGACGAATATCTCATCTCCGACGCGCCGTCGCTTTACGGCTTTGTCTGCGGTATCTACGCGAGCAACCACGACATCACCGATATTTTCATCGACTCCGCTCTGCGCATAACGGGAAACGACGTTCCCGCGTTCGACGTATTCCTCGACAAGACGGAATCGTTCGCAAATGTACACGGCATCAATATCGTTATCACGTCGACGATCGACGCGTCCGACGCTACGGAGACGATGAAGAAGTACATATGATCTTTTGACATAAAGTCAATTCGAGGCATATCATGAAATTGAAAGCGGCGCCGGAACACTCCGCGCGCCGCTTGATATTTCAAGGAGGAATGTTTCTCCATGCCAGAGAACAAGATCAACAGCTACGACAAGCAGTCGTGCGGACGCGAGACTGTTTGTATCGACACATACAGGGTACTTGATTCGTGCCGCGATAAGGATTGCTTCGAGGACGTAAGAGTTTACCTCAATTCGTTCGGTCAGGAACTCATCAACCGCTCGCAGAATGTCCGTACAAAAACGGCCGAGACGGTCGCAGCGACGCTCGACGTGTCTGCCGTGCCGTTCAACCGCGGATTTTATCAGATAAATATCCGTATTTTCGTAAAGGTAACAGTCGAGATCTGCTGCAACGGTATGCCGCAGGAAGTGACGGGCATCGCCGTCGTCGAAAAGCACGTCATACTTTTCGCATCTGAGGGCAACGTGAGCATTTTCAAGAGCGATCCGTTCGACGACAATCACTGCCGCCGTCCGAATCTCTCCGGCAACCGCGTGAATACGAATATGCCGGTCGCGGTACTCGAGACGGTCGATCCGATCGTGCTTGGCGCGAAGATAGTGGAGCCGCATAACTGCTGCTCATGCTGCTGCGCGCCGGACGAAATACCCGAACACGTCCTTTGCGATATGGGCGGCGGGATCGCGGACGACGACGGCGACCGCATACTCGTCGTGTCGCTCGGGTTCTTCTCGGTCGTAAGGATCGAGCGCCCCGCGCAGTATCTCATCAATGCAACGGAATACACCGTTCCGGATAAGGAGTGCGTAAGTCCCGAAAACGACGATCCGTGCGCGCTCTTCCGCACGATGTCGTTTCCTGTCAACGAATTCTATCCGCCGTCCTTCATACCGCAGGACGACGACCGCGACCACGCCGGCGGAAAGCCGTGCGGCTGCGGGAAATAATAATCAGCTTGCACCTTGCGGCGGCGGAGGACTTAACAAGCCCTCCGCCGCGGCGCTTATTTGATTTTTTTGCGAAAAATTAAAAATAAGAGGTAAAATCCACTTGACACGGCGCGTTTGGCCGTGATATAATATACTGCCGCTTGTGAGCGGGCTTTTTTAAGTTTGCGCCGATAACGGCGCGGCGCCTGCCGGCAGCGAGTCTTTGTGAAAGTGAGGTGCTTTTCGTGTACGCAATCATCGAAACGGGCGGAAAGCAGTACAAGGTCACCGAGGGTGAGATCATCTATGTTGAGCTTCTCGGCGCAAAAGAGGGCGACAAGTATACCTTTGAAAACGTACTTGCTGTATCCGGCGACGACGGACTTAAAGTCGGCGCTCCTTACGTAAAGGGCGCGACGGTCACAGCCGACGTCATGGGCGACGTCAAGGGTCAGAAGATCCACGTTCTGCGCTATAAAGCGAAGAAGAACGAGAAGAAGAAGATCGGTCACAGACAGCCTTATACAAAGGTTCAGATCTCCGCGATCAACGGCTGAGATACGTGACTAAGATCACATTTTTCACCTCCGGCGGAGTTTATTACGGCTTTGAGGAGCATGGCCACACGGGTTACGGCGAATCCGGCGACGATATCCTCTGCGCGGCGCTGTCCGCGATGACGATGCTGATCATCAACGCGGTCGAGGTCGCATATGAATCGGAAGCCGATTACGACATCTCGGATGAAACAGCGGACGTCAGACTCGTTGTACGCGCGGCGCTCGCCGGCTACGAGGTCGACGAAAAGCGCAGATACGCGCTTTCGGGACTTATCAAAGCGTATTATTACCAGCTGATGGATCTCACGGAGGAATACTATGATTACCTCGACGTCGAGGTAGAAGAACGCGATCCCGAATCGTTCTGATTCGGAGGACAGGTGGAAAGGAGCAGCACCATGTTGAAACTCGGTTTACAGTATTTTGCACATAAGAAAGGCGTCGGTTCCACGAAGAACGGACGCGACAGCGAGTCGAAACGACTCGGTGTCAAGCGTGCGGACGGTCAGCACGTCCTCGCCGGCAATATTCTCGTTCGTCAGAGAGGAACGAAAATACATCCCGGTACGAACGTAGGCCGCGGCAGCGACGATACGCTTTTCGCGCTCGTCGAGGGCAAGGTAAAATTCGAGCGCACAGGCGCGGGCAAGAAGCTCGTAAGCGTTTACGCCGAATAACAAACGACAAGCGGGGCCGCGTCGCGGTCCCGCTTTGATTATGGGATTATGCAGATAAACGAAATACTCTCGCGCGTCGATCATACGCTTCTTTCGCCGACGGCGTCGTGGGATGAAATTAAAGAGATCGTAGACGACGGGATCGCATATAAAACGGCGTCCGTCTGCATCCCCGCGTCATATGTGAAGCGCGCGTCCGATTACGCGCGCGGACGCGTGCGGATATGCACCGTGATCGGATTTCCGAACGGGTACGATACGACTGCGGCGAAGGAATTCATGGCGCGCGATGCGATCGCGAACGGTGCGGATGAGATCGATATGGTGATCGATCTCGGCTGGGTGAAGAACGGCGAGCGCGCGCTGTTGCTCGATGAGATAAAACGTATCAAAGCCGCGTGCGGCGGTCATATACTGAAGGTCATAATCGAGTGCTGCCGGCTCACGGACGCGGAAAAGCGCATGATGTGCCATATCGTCTCCGAATCCGGCGCTGACTTCATCAAAACGTCGACGGGCTTCGGCGGCGGAGGCGCGACGCGCGAGGATGTGGCGCTGATGGCGAGCGAATGCGCGCCGCACGTAAAGATAAAAGCGGCAGGCGGCATACGGACGCTTGCCGACGCGGAGGATTATATCGCGCTCGGCGCGTCCCGTCTCGGCACAAGCTCGATTGTTAAGCTGATAAAAAATGCGTCATCGGGCAAATGACGAACGGCGGGGAATACAAAATCGAAAGCGAGGGATATACAATGTCCGAACATAAATCGACAACGCCGACGCCGCATATAGCGGCGCAAAAGGGAGAGATCGCGCGCACGGTGCTGATGCCGGGCGATCCGCTCCGCTCGAAAATGATCGCGGAGACGTTCCTCGACGGCGCGAAGCTCGTCAACAACGTCCGTGGCGTGCAGGGCTACACCGGCACGTATCAGGGCGTGCCTGTCACCGTCATGGCGAGCGGCATGGGAATGCCGTCTATGGGGATTTACAGCTACGAACTGTACAATTTCTACGATGTCGAGAATATCATCCGCGTCGGGACTGCGGGCAGCTTTCACGAAAATGTGAGAGTGCGCGACGTCGTACTCGCCGAGGGCGCGTGTACGGATTCAAATTACGGCGCGCAGTACGCGCTGCCGGGGGCGTTCGCGCCGATAGCGTCGTATAAGCTCTTGTCGCTCGCCGTCGCGGAGTCGGAGCGCATCGGCGCAATATATCACGTCGGCAACGTCGTATCGTCGGATCGATTCTACAACGACGTCGAAAACTCGCTCGACTGGGCGAAAATGGGAGTGCTTGCGGTCGAAATGGAGGCGGCGGCGCTCTACATGAACGCGGCGCGCGCGGGGAAGCACGCGCTCGCGATATGCACGATATCGGATCATCTTGTCACGGGCGAGGATACGACGGTCGAGGAGCGGCAGAGTTCGTTCACGACGATGATGAAGATCGCGCTCGGCGTCGCGGCGGCGGATCGCGCGTGATCATGACCGAACGCGAGCTTTTGGAATATGCGCTCGACGCGGCGAGGCGCGCTTATGCGCCGTATTCGCATTTCCACGTCGGCGCGGCGCTTTTGACCGCAGACGGAAAAGTCTATACGGGCTGCAATATCGAAAACGCGTCATACCCCGCGACGGTATGCGCGGAACGCGTCGCAATATTCGATGCGGTCAGGGACGGGGAGCGCAGCTTTTCCGCGATCGCGATAGTAGGCGGCAGGGCGGACGACGTCGCGAGGGGCGAGCTGCATGGCGAATGCCCGCCGTGCGGCGTGTGCCGTCAGGTTATGGCGGAGTTCTGTCGCCCCGATTTTAAAATAATACTCGGCACGCCCGACGAATATTCCGTTTATACGCTCGGCGAGCTTTTGCCGCACGGATTCGGCCCCGCGAATATGTGATCGTTCGCTTGCCGGTATGTCCCCGCTTTCCGCTATTTCGGATATAATGAACCACCGATGCCGCTGACTTCCCAACCGCACGTTGAATATTATTTTAAGCAAATCGAAAAACGGTATCTTTATTATCGTTTTCGGATATGCTACAATAATATCGAACGGAAGGGAGGTTCGGAATATGTTAAATCAAAATATTGCATTTTACAGAAAAGCGAACGGGCTGACACAGGAGCAGCTCGCGGAGCGGCTCGGCGTCACGGGGCAGACGGTGTCGAAGTGGGAGAACAGCATATCGAGTCCCGACGTCGCGATACTGCCGCAGCTTGCCGCGTCGCTCGGCGTCGACATAAACGCGCTGTTCGCGGAAGATGCGGGCAAATCGAAAGCGGTGCGCTATACGGAGCTGCCCGAGCTGTGCTGTGATGGTGTATTGTCGTTTTATGTAAAGGCGCTCTATGATTTTTACGGCAAAAAAGCGCCTGACATTGACGCGCTCATATCCGAAAAAGTGCGTGAGCTGAAAAAAGAATTCGCCGTCGGCAGATCAAAGTGCGGATATATGATCGACGAGGGAAATCCCGAACACGGCGCGGTGTTCGTCTCCGACGATTTTACGTTTATCGACCGAAGCTATGGCGGCGAGCAATCCGCGCTTCTGTTTGACGCGGACATGGCGGGAGAGGCGCTGTCCGTACTCGGAAACAGAAACTGCCGCCGCGTGCTGAAGGCGATTTATCAACGACTGATATCGGGCGGGGAAACGGCGTTTGTTTCGCTTTCCGAGCTTGCAGAGGCTTCGGGGCTGACGGAGGATGAGACGGCGGAGGCGGCCGCTCGGCTTCGACACGTGCAGCTGCTTGATGAAAGTGAGAAGATCGAGCGCGGCGGATTCAAAAGGGAATATTCGGGACTTTATACACATGATTTTATATATGTACTCGCCATTCTGCGTTTGGCGCACATATTTACAAGTAAAATGCCGTCTGTGCCTGCCATGTACAGAAACGCATTAAACATGACGGGAATATAACTGATCGGGACTTTGATCGGAAAATGAAACGGGTGAGATTCCTCTGAATCCTCACCCGTTATCTTTATTTTTTAACCGTTATAATGCAGCATCCCGTATTGTCCGGCGATATGACGGCGCTCGCAAAATCGTCCGGCAGATCAAGTCCCGCGTCCCCGTCGAGCGTCTGACGCGAGATCATGTACCCGTCGACGTCGTACCATTTGCCGATCTCGAGCGACTTTATATATTCCTCGAGCGTGACGCGGTTATTGTAGATGATCTTTGCGTGCGGTTCGCCGACGTATCTGATGTGCCACGGCTCATAGGGGATCCCCGTCGACGATTTGCCGTAAACGGGGTAGCGTATGATGAAGCCGTATTTCCAGCATTCGCGGTTGACGAATTGTCCCGCGTCCGTCTTGATAAATCCGTAGCTCGCGTAGTACGGAACGTAAATGTCGAGCGCGAGTCCCGTCTGATGCTCGCTCGCGCCCGGGACTGTCGCCACGGCGGGAGCCTCGTCATATTCGTCCGCCTGTTCTTCGGCGGTCCTGTAATCGCTCGATACGAGCAGACGCACGCCGAATTTGTCCGAAACGGCGGAGGACAGCGACGCATACGCGTCCTTCATGCAGTCGTTCATAAAAACGCCCGTATCGTTATATTCCGATATCGCCGGCGTGAAATCGTCCTTCAAAACATACTCGGTATTGACGAGCATCATGCATTCGTCGAACGTCACGCGGCTGTCGGCGCGCAGCTCGTCAAGCGTGCGGCGCTCGACGCCGTCGGGCGACACGCCGGCAAGCTCGATCTTATCGCAGTTGACGCCGATGTATTCGCCCGCAATAAAAATGAAATGCTTGTTTATTATCAGCGCCGCCGCGGATATGATCACGACAGCCGCGACGATAAGCGCGATATATTTGATCTTTGGCTTTTTCATGCAGTTTTATTTCCTGTAATACGTGTAAAACGCGATGATGGTGCGCTCGACGCCTCCGTGCTCGATGTCGGGACCCGTCAGCGTCACGCCGTCGCCGGACAAAAGCTGCCACGCCTTCAGATCGGGAATATTGCATCTGAACAGCACCTCGGAGCCGGAGTAGACGAGAAATTGATCCTCGTCGGGCTTGACGATCAGCGCGCCGCCGCGTCCGATCACGTCGTCGTTGTCGCCGTGGCGTTCGGTCACATATTTGATCGACATCCCGTCAAGCTCGCGCGCGAAATCGCGTCTGTATCGCGGACTGTCCGCGTTTTTGCTTTTAGTCCATACTTTTACGAATTTGAACATTCGGAACCTCCGTCCTGATCGGGACCGCCGCCCTCTGTATTCGGATCGGACGATGTACCATTCTCGCCCTCTCCGCTGCCGGCGACGCCTCCGGCGTCCTTATCTGCTCCGCGCGTCAATTGCTCGTTGAGCTGCGACGCGACGCCCTCGTGGCGCTGGAGCAGAATATAATCGATTATGCAGATCACGGCGACGGCGGCGAACAGCACGATGGCCTTGATTATGCGTTCGCCGACTATAACGCGATCGGTGTAGATGATGGCGATCAGGCCGAACAGTCCGCTCACGGCGTACATTACAAGCACGGCGTGGCGCTGGGACAGTCCGAGTGCGATCAGCCGGTGATGAAGATGCTTTTTATCTGATGAAAACGGCGCTTTGCCGCTGATTATCCTGCGGAAGAACGACAGCACAACGTCGAGCAGCGGGAGCGCGAATATCATCACCGGCAGCAGAAACGATATGACGGCGCTGATCTTGAATACGCCCTCGATCGAAATGACCGCCAGCACGAATCCGAGAAAATACGCGCCCGTGTCGCCGATGAAAATGCGCGCGGGATGGAAATTGTAGGGGAGAAAGCCGCAGCACGTCCCGAACAAAACGGCGGCGATCAGCGCCTGCGTCCAATTGCCGTACATGAGCGCGACGCATATGAGCGTGATGCACGAGATCGCGCACATTCCTGACGAAAGGCCGTCGAGGCCGTCAATCAGATTGAACGCGTTGACAAGCACCACTATCCAAAGTACCGTCAACGGATACGCGAATATGCCGAAGTCGATGTACCTGTCAAAAAGGTAGATGCCGTCGATGATAACGCCCTGAAGGATCACGGTGACTGCCGCCGCGATCTGGACGACAAGCTTTATCCATGCGTTCAGATCGTAGATATCATCCAGCACGCCGACGACGATCAATATCGCGCCGCCAGTCCAGATCGCGATCATCTCGGATGTGAGCGGGGAAAACACGAACGTCGTGATGATGAAACTGATGAACACGGCGAGGCCGCCGGCCTGCGGGATCGGTCTGTCGTGCATACGTCTGTCGTCGTGCGGGACGTCGATGGCTCCGATCTTAAACGACAGAGCGCGGACTGCCGGCGTCAACAGATACGTCAGCAAAAATGCGCAGAAGACGGCTGCAACGCCGTAAACGATTGTAGGTTCGAGCATGATAAGCTCCCGTGATTTGCGTTAGGTTTGTACGAATCCGAGCTTGCGCGCAACCTTCGATATCGTCTTTGACGCCGTATGCGACGCTTTAACAGCGCCGTTCTTCATCACGGATTCGAGATACGCCTTGTCCGCCATAAGCTCGGCAAACCGAGCCTGAACGCCGGAGAGTCCGTCGGCGCACGCCTCGCCGACCGCGGCCTTGAATTCGCCGTAGCCGCGTCCGTCGAATTCGCGTTCGATCTCGTCGTAGCTCTTGTGAGTGAAGCAGGAATATATCGTCATAAGGTTGCGCACGCCGTCGCTGCCGTTATTATAGCTGATGCAGGAGTCGGAATCTGTCACAGCGCGCTTGAATTTTTTGATTATTACGTCTCGCGGATCGAGTATGCGCACGACAGCGTTCTCGTTCGGGTCTGATTTGCTCATCTTTTTCGTCGGCTCCGCCAGCGACATTATATTCGCGCCGACCTTCGGTATATACGGCTCCGGCACCGTGAACGTAGGCGAAAATACGCCGTTGAAGCGTTCGGCGATATTGCGCGCCAGTTCAAGATGCTGCTTCTGATCCTGACCGATCGGTACGACGTCGGTCTGATAGAGAAGGATATCGGCCGCCATCAGCACGGGATACGTGAACAGTCCCGCGTTGATATTGTCGGCGTGCTTCGCGCTTTTGTCCTTGAACTGCGTCATCCGCGACAGCTCACCGAACATGGTGAAGCACGACAGCATCCATGAAAGCTCCGCGTGTTCGTGAACGTGGCTCTGGACGAACAGCGTGCATTTTTCGGGATCGAGTCCGCACGCGATATAGAGCGCAAGCACCTCATATGTGCGGCGGCGCAATTCGGCCGGCACCTGACGCACCGTAATCGAATGGAGATTCGCGACGCAGTAGTAGCAGTCGAATTCGTCGGTGAACGGCCCGAAATTGGACAGCGCGCCGAGATAATTGCCGATCGTCAAATTGCCGCTCGGCTGAATGCCCGAGAGGGCGACTTTTTTCTTTGCTTCAGTTTCCACAGCCATGAGAATACTCCTTTAAAGCTTCAGCTCCGCGCGAACGGCGTCGGCGAGCGCCGCGACGCCGAGCTTGATCTGCTCGTCGGACGGCATCGAATAATTGAGACGGAACGACGGGGACGGCGCGCTTTCGTCGCAGTTGAACGCCGTGCCGGGGACGACGGCGACCTTGCGTTCGAGCGCCGCCTTTACGACGCCGTCGCAGGGGATGTTGTCCGGCAGCGTACACCAGATGAAAAGACCGCCCTCCGGACGCGTATACGATACGCAGCGCGGCATCATCTCGTCAAGGCACGACAGCATGAGCGAGCATTTATGACGGTAAATCTCGCGTATATCGCGGATATGGGCGTCCATGTCGCGCTCGGTCATATAGCGATAGCAAACCATCTGGAAAAACGTGTTCGTGTGGACGTCCTCGACCTGCTTGGCGACGACCATTTTCTGCGTAAGCTCGGACGGCGCGCAGACGTAGCCGACGCGCATTCCGGCGGAGAGTATCTTTGAAAACGTCGAGCAGTAGATGACAATCCCGTCGCGGTCGATCGATTTTATTGACGGGACGTCCTCGCCCGCAAACCGCAGCTCGCCGTAGGGATTATCCTCGAATATGATCATGCCGTGACGGCGGCAGACGTCGTAGACGGCGGTGCGTTTTTCCATCGACATCGTCGTTCCCATAGGATTGTGGAAGTTGGGGATCAGATAAACCATCTTCGCCTCGGGATGCGCGATGATGGCGGCTTCGAGCGCGTCTGGATCGATGCCGCCGGCGGCGGGAACGCCGATCGGTTTTGCGCCGATTGTGCGGAATGCGTTCAGCGCGCCGATGAAAGTCGGATCCTCGCAGATCACGGCGTCGCCCTCGTCGCAGAGGACCTTTGCCGCAAGCTCGATGCCCTGCGTGCCGCCCGTCACGACGATAAGCGAATCGTCGTTGCCGCCGATCCCGAATTTATCGTGCATACGGGCCGTAAGCGCGCCGCGGAGCGGCGGATATCCCTCCGTTATGTTGTACTGGAGCGCGGCGGCGCCGTCGCTTGCATATATGTCGGCGGATATCGCGGCGATATCGTCGATGGGAAACGTCTCGGGCGCGGGATTGCCGCCGGAGAACGATATTATCGACGGATCGGAAAGGCTTTTGAATATTTCACGTATCGCGGACGGCTTGAGGCTCCGCATTTTATCTGAAATTCTGTATTCCATGCATATTCTCCTTACAAAAAATTCGCAAAACCGTATAGGACAAGTATATCATCTATCCGTGCGAAAATCAAGGTTTCGGACGATTATGGGGCAACTTTTTAGACGCGCGCCCGCAAATTCGCGCGCATATGGACAAAAACGGCGCGGGATGAGCCGCAAATCGGCTCATCCCGCGCTGGTTTATTATAATTTGCGACATCACCGGCTCATTTTTGACATCTGGCGCTGCGCCATGACGAGTCCGTAATAAATTCCGCGGCGGCGCATCAGCTCGTCGTGAGTGCCGACCTCGGCGACGGTGCCTTTGTCGAGGACTATGAGCTTCGTCGCATTGCGCAGCGTCGACAGACGGTGCGCGATGGCGAGCGTCGTTCTGTTGCGGGACAAAATCTGAAGCGCGTCCTGTATCTGCTTTTCGGTCTCGGTGTCGAGCGACGCCGTCGCCTCGTCGAGTATCAGGATCCGCGGATCGTGCAGCAGCGCGCGCGCTATCGCTATGCGCTGGCGTTCGCCGCCCGAAAGCGTATGTCCGCGTTCGCCGACTCGCGTGTTGTATGCGTCGGGCATTTTCATTATGAACGAATGCGCGCCCGCCAGTTTCGCGGCGGCGAGTACCTCGTCGCGCGTCGCCGACGGCTTTGCGTATGCGATGTTCTCGTATACGGTGCCGGAGAACAGGAACGTCTCCTGAAGCACGACGCCTATCTGCGAGCGCAGGGAAGACTGTGAAATATCGCGGATATCGACGCCGTCGATCTTGATCGTGCCGTCGTCGACGTCGTAGAGGCGCATCACAAGGTTTATGAGCGTCGATTTGCCGACGCCGGAGCGTCCGACGATGCCGACGAAATCGCCGGGTTCGACTGTAAGATTGATGTTGTGCAGCACGTTGCTGCCGCTGTCGTAGCCGAACGAAACGTCCTCGAATTCGATCTTGCCTACAATGTCAAGCTCGCGCGCGTTGTCCTTATCGGCGACGTCGACGTCCTCGTCGATGATATCGAATATCTTGACGACGCTCGTCATCGTGCGCTCATATCGGCGCGGGAAATTAGACAGCCAGCGCAATGGCCCGTATATGATCGAAACATACGTCGTGAACAGCTGCATATCGCCGAGCGTCATTTCCTTGTTCAATATCTTTGTCCCGACATAGAACAGAAGGAAGAATTCGCCAAGCCCCATCAGAAAGCTCATCGGAGGCGAGAATTTGGCGAAGAACGTCTCGGCCTTGATCTGGGCGTTGCATTCGTCGAGCGTCGCCTTGTCGTAGCGCTCCATCTCGCGGCGCTCCATACCGAACGCCTTGACGACGCGGATACCGCTGAAAATGTCGTGCAGTATCGTATTCGCGCGCGAATTCATCACCCACTGACGGTGGAATATGCGGTGCATATACTGATGGAACAGCCTGTTTGCGACGAGGACGAGCGGCACCGGAATCAGTATGAGCGCGGCGAGCCGCCAGTCATAGCGGATTATGATGATCGATACGGCGAAGAAGATCAGAATCTGTTCGAAGAATCCGCCGATATCGTTCATGATGAAGTTTTGAAGCTGGTTTGTATCGTCTGTCACGCGGTTCATAAGCTCGCCCGCCGTGCGCTTCGATATCTTTGCAACGGACAACTGCTGAATCTTGCCGAACACCAACGATCGGAGCGATACCATCATCCGCGTGCCTGCCTCGATAAGCGTGACGCCGCGCAGCATACCGACGGCGCGCGTTATGATGTTTACTCCGAGCAGCGACAGCACGACGCCGACGAATCCGATTATGAAATCGGCCGATTTCGACAGCTCGAGCGCACCCTCGGCTTTGATGTAGTCGTCGATCATTATCTTGTTCAGATATGCGGGCAGCAGCTGCAACGCGGCGGAAACGATATAGAGCAGCACCGAGCAGAATATGAACATTTTATACGGCTTTGCGATCTCCCAGATCCGTTTGAAATAGCCCTTCTTTGCCGTGCAGTGCGGGCATACGTGCGATCCCGGCGGATACCTGCGGCCGCAGGTGGGGCATTTGACGTCCGTGTCCTCCTCATACGCGTAGCTGTACGTGCCGCGCTCGAGGCGGCGCGAAAGCTGCCATATTATCGACGATATCGTATCCTTATGCGACATCGACGCGCGGCACAGCATGACGTGAACGCCGTCCGCAACGCATTCGGCAAATACGCATCCGACGCCGTTTGTGAATATGTATTCCGTCACATCCGCGGCGTTGTAATCGGCGAGCAGACGGTCGTCCTCGTATACATAGACGCGATCCGTCGTGACCGCGACGAAGCCGTCGACGGTGCCGTAACCCTCGCGCGGCAGATCGTATGCGAAGGCGACGATAACGTCGTCGGCGCAAACGTCGCTGTTTATGCGGCACAGACGGGAAGTGAGCGCGAGTCTTTCACCCATTTGCGAATAATCCTTTCGTTAGAATGCGCGGCGCGCGGTCAGAGATAAAGCTCGATCCGCTTATAGCTCTTTCTGTCGAGCTTTTCCGTATCCTTGATTTCGTATCTGTTTGAATCGCTGTCGTTGAGAAATACGTGTTCGGGCGTGACCTTTAAAATATTGCGGAACGTGTCGCGCATATTGAACGACAGCTTTCGCCCGTCGGAGATCACCTCCCAATACGAATATCCGTATCTCTCCTTTACGGACAAAATCTTATCGATCACGGGCGCGTAATATTTCCGATCAAGCTCCGATTTCAGCATATCGGCGATATTTTCGGGGAAATCGTTTATATCCGATATGATGCCGATCTCGGCGCTGTCGCGGTCAAGCACAGATATATACTCGTATGGATGCTCATACGGGAACGAACGGTGCAGATAAATGCGCTCGTAATATTTTTCGCCGCCTGTCGGCTCGCCGTCAGGCCCCACCCCGACGGGGAGCGTCACGCGGAGCGACAGAAAATCGCCCTCGCGCCGGAACTCGGCGTTGTCTCTCGTTATATACGTTATTGAAACGACGTCGGAAAGCGCCGTCTTTTTCAGTTCAGACATAATAACGTGATCCTCCTTTATCCTTCGATGCCGATGTTGCGCAGCGCTTCAAGCTGCATCTTATATAAGCCGTAGTAAATGCCTTTTTTCTTCAAAAGCTCCGTATGCGTCCCGAACTCGGGCATTTTGCCGTTTTCGATGACGATCAGATGATCCGCGTCGCGAAGAGTCGACAGACGGTGCGCGATCATTATCGTTGTGCGCCCTTTTATGAGCTGCTCGAGCGCGGTCTGTATCTGGCGCTCGGTCTGCGTATCCATGGCGGCCGTGGCCTCGTCCATGATGAGGATGCGCGGATTCAGCAGTATCGCGCGCGCGATCGATATGCGCTGGCGCTCGCCGCCCGACAGATCCTTATAGCCGAAGCCTATCATCGTATCGTAGCCGTCCGGCAGCTTTACGATGAAATCGTGAGCGCCCGCCAGTTTGGCCGCAGTTAATATCTCAAGATCGGTCGCGTCTGGCTTTGCGTAGCAGATGTTTTCCTTGATCGTACCCATGAACAGATACGTCTCCTGCGAGACGATCGCGATATTGCGGCGCAGCTCGGCAAACGGGATATCGCGCACGTTGACGCCGTCGATCAAAATCTCGCCCGCGATCGTATCGTAGAGGCGGATGAGAAGATTCGCGAGCGTCGATTTGCCCGCGCCGGTATGCCCGACGATGCCGATTATCTTCCCAGGTTCGATGTCGAACGAGACGCCGTCGATGATCTTGCGGTTCTTTTCATACGAGAATTCGACGTTTCGGAACTCGACGTGGCCTTTAGCCTCGCCGATCGATACGGGATGATCGCTTTCGACGACGTCGGGGATCGCATCCATGATCTCGGACAGGCGGTTCATCGAATTAAGGCTGTCCGTCATCGTATAGACGACGTCGATGAAGAATCCCATCGGGCTGTATATCATATTCATGTACGCCACGAACGTCGCGAGCATACCGTATTTGAACGAGCCGTCGGGACTCGTCATTACCATCCAGCCGCCGACGCCCCAGACGATGATATTTCCGATATAGAGCAGAAAATTGACGATAGGGAAGGCGGTCGTGTTGTAGATTGACGCCTTTTTATCTGCCTCGGCGACGCGTCTGCTCCGTCCCTCGAAGCGCTCGCTTTCCTCGTCCTCCTTGGAAAACGCCTTAACGACGCGGATGCCGGTCAGAACGTCCGACAAAAGCGAACTCATCGAGCGCGCCGTCGAGAATCGTTTCGCGTGCATCTTGTCCATTTTCTCGAACAGTTTTTTCATGCAGAGTGCCATGAGCGGCACCGTGATAAACGAAATCAGCGTCAGCTTCCAGTTGAACATCATCATTATGATGAATACGCCGATGACCTGGAATATATTGACGAGAAAATACGGGACAGTATCGCAGAAGAAGCGGTAAATATTGTTCGCGTCGCGGTTGACCTGCGTCATAAGACCGCCCGTCTGCCTGTTCGTAAAATAGCTGATCGAGAGTCGTTCGATCGAATGGAATATTTCCTTTTTCAAGTCGTATGTGACCTTCGCGGCGATGACGGACGTTATATAGTTGTTCAGCATCGTGACGAACATCGAGATGAGCCTTGTCGCGAAGATGATGCCGATCACGAGCAGAATTTGTCCCGCGAATTTTCCGTCCTCGGAGAGGACCTCGTCGTAGTAAAATCCGCTCGAGATGTACGGCGAAAGAACGCCGAGTCCGCTCGTCAGGACAAGCGTCAGGAATATCATCAACAGATGGACCTTATATCTGAGGAAGAATCCCGAGAAACGCTTGAGGATGTGGACCTTATCCATGCAGTGCGGGCATATTTTGCGTTCCGGATCGGCGTAACGCCTGCCGCATTTGGGGCAGAACAGCTCTTCCTTTTTGTCGTCGTCCTCATAAATATGCGCATCTGGATGCGACGCGGGATCGTCTCCTGCGAGCGCGACGTTGGAGAGGCGCACGAATTTATATGCTTCGCTCTTGTACGTATTTGAAAGATTCGCGACAAGTACCGTATAGGGCAGCGAGTCAGCGTCGGGCTTCATGCGCGCAACGATGCGCGCGGATGAGATCATCTCCTCCACGGCGAACGAATCGATGCGCGACAGCTCCCAGCTGTCATATGACAGAACCTCGAACGTGCGCGGAGTGCGCGCGCGGCGCGCGATCGATCTCGAATCGGATACGCCCGTCATGGAGCCTGCCATGACGATAAGATCAGTATCCGTCAAAAATATGTAGTTGTCGGACGGCACGCAGTCTCGCGACTGATCCGTCGCAGCGGCGATTACAACATTATCGTATGGGACGCCGCGCGTCTCAAACGCCGATTTAACGCCGGCGGGTATATCAAACAGCTCGGTCATAGTTCCTCCGAAAGCGATGTCGCAACAAGTATAATTATAGTTGCGCGATTTGTAAAAGTCAAGCGAATAGAAATTCATATTTGACGAATTTGTTCATAATTCGTTCACAAATTTTCACGGAAAAACAAGCGTCAGCGGCAAATATTTTTATGTACGCTATTGACAATCTAATGAACGTGTGATAATATTATATCAACGTGATCGATCTGCGGCGAAACGACAGGCGTAAAAGCGCCGATCGCTAAGAGGTGCGGATGTATATTTTGGAAATATTGCATTTGTACGATCGCTGTGGTATAATAAAAACAATAATGTCAAAGTCGCCACTTGCGTGGCGACGACAGATTAAGGTAGTTTTTATTGAAACATAAATTTCATTGATTTAATGTCGTCCTACGGACGACGAGAAAATAATGTAGAAATTTCTGTTTTAATAAACGCTGTGAATGTCAATGTCGCCGCAGAGCGGCGACGACAGTATAAGGAAGCGTTTATTGAAACATAAATTTCAATAGTTATATGTCGTCCTTCGGACGACGAGAAAATTAAGGTAGAAATTTCTGTTTTAATAAAAACACTTATGTCAATGTCGTCATACTGACGACGAAAGAATGGGAAGAAATTTCTGTTTTAATAAACGCTGTAAATGTCAAAGTCGTCCTACGGACGACGAGAAAATTTAGGTAGTAACTTCTGTTTAATATCATCACTGGATCGATGCGCGATGTGAATGCGCTGCGGGGAAGTTGACGTCGAGGATGCTGAACGCCGTATAATTTAAATTATAATATATTCTGCCGGAGGTACGGAATGGAGACAAGAGATGTTGCATTGATGTCGAAAAATGTGATCGACAACGTCGAAAAAGTCATATTCGGCAAGCGCAAAGAGATAAAATATATAACGGCGGCGCTTTTGTCGTCGGGTCATGTTCTGCTCGACGATATCCCCGGCACGGGCAAAACGACGCTGTCAAAGGCGCTTGCCAAATCGATAGACGCCGAATTCAAGCGCGTGCAGTTCACGCCCGATCTTTTGCCGTCCGATATAACGGGCATCAACTTCTATTCGCAGAAGGAGAACGAATTCATCTTCCGCCGCGGTCCCGTGTTTACAAATATACTGCTCGCCGACGAGATCAACAGAACGACGCCGCGAACGCAGTCCGCGCTGCTCGAATGCATGGGCGAATCGCAGGCTACGATCGACGGTGTCACATATAAGCTCGAACCTCCGTTTTTCGTGATCGCGACGCAGAATCCGATCGAATCGCAGGGGACGTTTCCGCTGCCGGAGGCACAGACGGACAGATTTCTCATGAAATTAGCGCTCGGATATCCCGAAAAGAACGCCGAAATTGCCGTTCTCGACGAATATATGGAATCGTCGCCGCTCGATTCGATCGGCGCCGTATGCACGCGCGGCGACATTGTCGCGGCGCAAGATGCGGTCAGACGCGTCCATGTGAGCGAGCTTATAAAGCGCTATATCGTCGATATTGTATCGATGACGCGCGCGTCTGAGCGCGTGCGTCTCGGCGTCAGCCCGCGCGGCACGCTTTCACTGATGAGAGCGGCGCAGGCATGGGCCGCGATCGACGGGCGCGATCATGTGCTTCCCGACGATGTAAAGGACGTCGCCGTGCCTGTACTCGCGCACAGGATAATATCGCGTTCGCAGGGAACGATCCGCCTGTCGGAGTCAAACGCCAACATAATCGAATATATTATCGACGCCGTTCCGGTGCCTGTGGCATAAGAGTATGTATTTTCTTGCGCTGTTCATAGCGATAATCGCCGTATATCTTATACAGTCGCGCGCATTCGGAAAGCATTCGTTTGACGATATAGATTATGACGTTAAAGTCAGCGCCGAGGAGACGTTCGAGGGCGAGGACATCTTCATTTATGAAGAGATCACGAACGGGAAGACGATGCCGGTCCCGTATGCGAAGGTCGACACGACGCTGCCGGACGGACTTCGTTTCCGCATAACGACATACGAGCATGGGACGCCGCGCGACTCGCTCCGCTCGCACGTCCAGAGCGTATTCGTGCTTAAGAGCCGCGAAAAGATACGCAGGCGATGGCGCGTCAACTGCATGACGCGCGGCATATATTCGATCGGCGGAGCCGTGATCGTGTCCAACGATATGTTCGGCATGAATCCGATATCGAAGGGATACGAATGCGAGCCTAAGAAGGCAAACACTGTCGTCGTGCTGCCGAAGCCGGTCGAGCTTGACGGACGATTTACGGCGTCGCATTATCAGCTTGGCGACGTGCGCGCCGAATCGAGTCTGCTTACCGATCCCTTGCGGATCGCGGGCGCGCGCGATTACACGTCGTTTGATCCGATGAATAAGATCAACTGGAAGCAGACGGCAGTACACGGCAAGCTTATGGTAAACTGCGAGGAATACACGCGCCGCCACAGATTCAATATAATGCTGAACATGAATTCGCGCGATATAGAGCGCGATCCGCAGCGCCCCGAAAGTCCCGTCGATATCGAGCATTGCGTCACCGTCGTCGCGTCAATTCTCGATTTAATATCGAGCGAGAATGTGCCGGTGCGCATTATAGCAAACACTCCGCCGGAATCGCTGTCGGATGAATTCCGCGCGGACGAATCGGGCGTAGGCAGCAAGATCATGATGACGCCGGCGTATGAGGGCAAGCGCGATATGATACTCGCCCTTCGCCTGCTCGCGGCGCTGAAGCTTGAAATATCGTGTCCGATCGAGCGGATGCTCGATTTCGTGCTTGAGCATAAGGAGGCGTTCGCCGATTCGGGAAATCTCGTCGTCGTATCGTCGTATATAAGCGAACGCATGATAATATTCCACGACGAGATGGAACGCGACGGCGTAAAGGTCACGTTCTATATAACGTCTACAAACCGCAACGCGCAGATAATACCGCCCAATGTCGAGGTATATTACAAAACGCATTTTGAATAAACGGGAGGAGCGGACGATGACGCATAAGCAGATCAATAAAATATATAAGCTGATAACGTGCGTCGCCGTCAGCGCCGTTATGATGCAGATTTTGTACGTATTCATTCAAAAGGCGTCGTTTGCCGCCTGGATTCCGACGCTTTTATTGATGGCGGCTGGATACGGACTTCAGGCGCTATACGGGCGTGTCACGGAGCCTCGCGCGCATTCGAGAGAGGATTATTCCGTTGAGACCGGATACGAATCCGCGAAATCGGCGTTCGCACCGATCAAAGCGGCGCTGCCGCTGACGCTGTGCGCGGCGGCCGCCGTTGGCGCGTTTTTCTCGGGACCTGCGCTTATGCGGATGCTTCTCAAAATCGGCGCGATATTGGTATATAACGATCAGTCCGTGATACCGTTTTTATTTGCGATATATGTGTTTGTATCACTCGCCTCCGGCGTCGTTTTATGGTTCTATCCCGCGCACCGCGTCATTTCGCTGCGCACGATGCTGACGTATTTTACTCTGTTCTTGCTGTCGTTTCTGCTTTGCTCGGTCATAGGACTCGGCACTGACGGCATGATAATATATCTGTCCGTATTCACAATAACGTCAGTGATCGTTTTGAATCAGACGCACATACAGCGGCGCGCCGCCGACACGCTGTCGGCGATATCGAACGGCGCAAGGCTGTATAACGTCCGGCTGATCGCGGTAATGATGCTCGGCGTTATCGTGCTGTTGATCGTCGCAGCGTCCGTTTTGTTCGGCGTATCGTTCTTCGCGCGGCTCATATTCTCGGTCATTCTCGGCGCATATTTGAGACGACGCGCCGGAGATTCGTATGACGTCGACGTTTCGGACGACGGAGAGGGAAGTCTTGGCCGCCTCGTATTTGAAGGACAGACGATCGGCGAGCGGTTTTTCATCGTTCTGTTCGTTATACTTTTCATCGGCAGCATAGTATTTTTGATCCTGCGCGGCACAGATTATGTGAGGCGTGCCGTCGCCGCCGTAAAGGAATGGTTCCGAGAGCTGTTTATGTATATAATGGATCTGTTCTCGTTTTACTACGGACAGCGCGAGATGGAATACGAATTCACGAATTACAAGGACGAGGAGATCAGCTTGCAGCGGGCGTCGATCCATGAATTCGAGACGCGCGCCGAACGGACGCGAAGCTATCGCGAGTTTTTGTCGGCGCTCAATTCGCAGCCGAATATGAAAAAGCAGATACAGTATGCGTATGTGACGATGTGCGAGGCGTACCGCGCGCAGGGATTGACGGTCAAAAAGACCGATACGCCGCGTCAGACGAGCGCCGTGATCAGCTCGCGGACGTCGGATCATATGATCGGCGAGATAACGGATGTGCTTGAGACAGTCGATTACGCAGATCAGTCTGTCGGGGAGGGTCGCGGACAGGATGCGATAGAATCGATGTGCGCCGTCATAAGCTCGCATCTTGAGCCGTAGTTGATGCGCGGCGCGCATAAAATCAGAAATTAAACGAGGGAGCTGCCCTGAAATGAAAGATTTTAAGATCCCGATACCGGTAATAATTATGATGTTCGTCTTCGGCGCATGGCCGATCGGCGTTTTTCTGATAATACTGCGCGTGATCGCGGAATCGCAGAAGGAAAAGGAAAACCGCGATCAAAATCAGACGCAGTTCATGAACGGCACGGGATTCAATAACACGGGAAGAGTATCGAATTACAGCGCGCCCAGCATGGACCCGCCGCCGTTTACGAGCGATCCGATCGTCGGCGCGCGCAATATGAACAGGCGCGCGAACACCGAGATCAATGCGATCAGACAGCGCGCGCCGTATACGAGCCGCGCCGATCTCGACGCGATGGCGGATCGTATCACGCGCGTCGAATTCAGCCAGCTTATAACGATCGCGCCGTATATCTCGCGCGATACGCTCGGCAGACTTGCCGTTCGCGCGTCGAATATAAAAGCGGTCGATCTCATCCAGCTTGCGCCGTTTTTATCCGAAGAGACGCTCGACATCCTTGTCGAAAAGGCGGACGGACTCAATACGTATGTTATAACGTCGCTTGCGCCGTTCCTCGGTCAGAAAACGCTTACCCGCCTTGCGGGACGCAATTACGGCAGCCCGCAGAACGCAGTCGACACTGTTAAGCCAGAGGCGGAGAAGAAATCAGGCGCTTCATCCGCTGCGGGAGAGCAGAAACAGGAAAAGCGGGAAAAGCAGGAAATAAAGCAGATACGCAAAATGACGTTCATCCCGTCGGATCAGAAATTCATGTCGGCGGCGACCGTTTTCTCGACGCTTGCATTCGCGCTGTCGCTGATCTTCTCGCTGCTTGTCCTGACAGGCGCCGTCACCGATGTCGTTAACAGCGGTATTGCCGCCTCGACGATGGATTCGATCATCACCGCTTCCGTCTCGTCGAGCATAACGGCGCTCATATATTTGTTCCGCCGCTTCTCGCGCACGCGCGATTACCGCATCATGAGCTATTTGTCCGCGCTGCGCGGCGAACGGTTCTGTTCGATCAAAAAGCTCGCCGATATGGCGGATACGTCGACGTCGCGCGTCGTGAAGGATTTGCAGTATATGCAGTCAAAGGGACTTCTCGGAGCGGAGTCCGTGATCGACCGCAGACTCGGATATGTGATACTGTTTAAGGACGCATGGGCGGAGGCCGAGGCCGACGCCGGATTCATCAGACCGACTGCAGTCAGCCGCGAGCCGAAATCGCCCGACGAGGCGGCGGCGGAGATGTCGGAGCATGAAAAAATCCTTCGCCGCATACGCGAACTCAACGACGACATCGACAACGTCTCCGTATCGGAGAAGATCGACAAGATCGAGGAGCTGACGCGCAAAATTTTCAAGCTCGTCGAGGAAAAGCCGGAGATGGAACCGCAGCTCGGATCGTTTTTGTCGTATTATCTGCCGACGACGCTCAAGCTGCTCAATTCATACGCATATTTCGAGGATCAGGGCATCCACGGCGAGAACATCGACGCCGGTATGCGCAATATCGAGGAAACGCTCGATATGCTGATCGACGGATATAAAAATCAGCTCGATAAGCTGTTTGAATCGGATACGCTCGACGTCGCGACAGATATAAACGTACTCGAACAGATGATGAAGGCGGAAGGCATCACGGGCGGCAGCGATTTTGAAATCCGCGAAAAGAGCGCGGACGTCGCCGCCGACAAGCCCGCGCAAAAGACATTTGAGGAAACATACTCGGGCGGCGTCGCGTTTGCGGCGGCTCCCGACGAGGACGCCGACAGGGAGGGGAAATAAATGTACGAATATAAAGACGGCATAATTACGACGGATCGGCTCATTCTGCGCCCGTTCACGCTCGACGACGCGGACGACGTCGCCGCGATGTGCGGTACCGGCGTGATACAGAGAACCGTGCTTTCACTGCCGTATCCGTATACGAAAGAGGACGCAGCGGAATGGATATCAAAGCACGAGGAGCGGCGCCGATCGAGGAGCTGTTATGATTTTGCCGTGACCGACAGGGAAACGGGGACGCTTTACGGCTCGACCTCGCTTGTGCTTCGTGTCAAAGACTCGCCGACGGCGGAGCTTGGCTATTGGATCGGCGAGAGATACTGGAACCGAGGCTTTGCGACGGAGGCGGCGCGCGCGATGATCGAATACGCGTTTTCGGAGCTCATGCTTCACCGCGTTTATGCCCAGCATTTCGGTTCAAATATCCCCTCCGGGCGCGTCATGCAGAAGGCGGGGATGAAGCAGGAGGGCGTTCTGCGCGATCAGTTTTTCAAAAACGGCCGCTACGAGGACGAGGTCATCTACGGCATCGTCAGCATGGATTACGACACATACGGATGATGAATCGAATAAAAAAAGAAGCCGCTCCGGCGGCTTCTTTATTTTAATGTGCAGTTATTTCAAAAGGGGTATGACATTTAATAAAAGCTTTTGAAAAAGAGGGGGTGTGGGGGAGGAAAAACTTTTCTCGAAAAGTTTTTCCTCCCCCACAAAACTTATACCATTATACCGGATGAACCTTAAGCTCTTTGTCGGCGTTGTCGGCGTCGAGGTGGTACTTCTTCGCCTTGCGCGATTCAAAGAACTTCGTTGCGACCTGACCGAACAGCGCATACGAGAGGACGTCCTCGTCCTGCTCGATGTACTGCGGAATCTCAGCGCGGAGCTTGTCAAGCTCGGGTTCGAGATCGTCTGCGGGACGGTAAGTCTTTGGCTCGACGTCGCCGATAATGGACTTACGGAACTCGGGATCGATCGGAGCCGGCGTCTTGCCGTAGTCGCCCTTGAGGATGCCCTTGAACTCGTTCGTACACATCTTGTAGCGTTCGCCGGTCAACACGTTCATAACTGCCTGCGTGCCGACGATCTGCGACGTCGGCGTGACGAGCGGGATGTAGCCCGCGTCTGCTCGGACGCGCGGCACTTCCTCGAGAACCTCGTTGAGAAGCTCGGACTTGCCGGCGTTCTTGAGCTGCGAGATCAGATTCGAGTACATTCCGCCCGGAATCTGATAAAGCAGCGTGTTCACGTTGACTTTGAGGACCTTCGGGTCCATGAGTCCCGATTTGAGGTACTTCTCGCGCAGAGGCGTGAAGTAGCGGTTGATCTTGTCGAGCTGATTCAGATCGAGTCCCGTGTCGTATTCGGTACCCGCGAGAGCCGCGACGATAGGCTCCGTCGCCGGCTGGGACGTGCCGAGAGCCATAGGCGAGATCGCGCAGTCGACGATGTCGACGCCGGCCTCGACTGCCTTAAGCACCGTCATGGACGCGACGCCAGACGTGTAGTGCGTGTGCAGCTCGACGGGGAGCGAGCAGCGGCCCTTTATCGCCTTGATGAGATCGTATGCGTCATAGGGAAGGAGCAGACCCGCCATGTCCTTGATGCAGATCGAATCTGCGCCCATCTCCTCAAGCTCCTTCGCATAGTTGGCGAAGTATTCGTTGTTGTGAACGGGGCTTGTCGTGTAGCTTATCGCCGCCTGAACGTGGCCGCCCTCCTTCTTCGTCGCGTCGATCGCAGTCTTAAGATTGCGCGGATCGTTGAGCGCGTCAAATATACGGATTATGTCGATGCCGTTCGCGATGGACTTCTGCACGAAGTATTCGACGACGTCGTCGGCGTAGTGACGGTAGCCGAGGATGTTCTGTCCGCGGAAGAGCATTTGAAGCTTTGTGTTCTTGACCTGCGCGCGAATCTTGCGCAGTCTGTCCCACGGGTCCTCGTCGAGATAGCGCAGGCACGAATCGAACGTCGCGCCGCCCCATGCTTCGAGCGCATTATAACCGACCTTGTCCAGCTCGGGCAGTATCGGCAGCATTTCTTCCGTCGTCATACGCGTCGCGATCAGCGACTGATGCGAGTCGCGCAGGACGGTTTCGGTTATTTTTACCTTTGCCATATTATAAGATGTCCTTTCTGCAAATTAGCCGGCGTAGAGCGAGAGCAGAACGCCTGCCGCGACGGCGGAGCCGATAACGCCCGCCACATTTGGTCCCATTGCGTGCATGAGAAGGAAGTTGGAGGGATCCTCCTTCTGTCCGACCGTCTGCGAGACGCGGGCAGCCATAGGAACGGCGGAAACGCCCGCCGAACCGATCAGCGGATTGATCTTTCCGTGCGTGATGAAGCAGAGCAGCTTGCCCGTCAGAAGTCCGCCTATCGTGGAGAAGCAGAACGCGATGAGCCCGAGCAGGATAATGCCGAGAGTCTCCGGCTTTAAGAAGTCGGCGGCGTTAGCTGTCGCGCCGACGGAGACGCCGAGGAATATCGTGCATATGTTAATAAGCTCGTTCTGCGCAGTCTTGGAGAGGCGGTCAGTCACGCCCGTGACCTTAAACAGGTTGCCGAGCATGAGGAAGCCGATCAGCGGAGCGGCGTCGGGAACGACCATCGTTACGACGAGCGTGACGACTATCGGGAATACGACAAGCTCGACCTTCGAGACGGGACGGAGCGTCGACATTTTTATCGCACGCTCTTTCTTCGTCGTCAAAAGCTTCATGAACGGCGGCTGAATAAACGGTATCAGCGCCATATAGCTGTATGCCGCGATCGCGATAGCGCCGAGAAGGGCAGGGGCGAGCGTCTTTGTGACGAGTATCGCCGTCGGTCCGTCCGCGCCGCCGATGATGCCGATAGCTGCGGCTTCCGCCGGCATAAAGCCGAGGAACAGCGCGCCGAAGAACGCGAAGAATACGCCGAACTGCGCACCCGCGCCCATCATGAGCGATATCGGATTCGAGATCAGGGGCGAGAAGTCTGTCATTGCGCCGACGCCCATGAAGATGAGCGACGGATAGATGCCGAGCTTGACGCCGAGATACAGGATGTCGACAAGGCCTCCGTTGTTGATGACGTCCTTGAGCGTTTCAACGAGAGTGTGGTTCGGGTCTTCGTTGACGAAAAATTCCATATGCATGAGGTTTGCGCCCGGCAGATTCGCAAGGAGCATACCGAATGCGATCGGAACGAGCAGAAGCGGTTCAAACTGCTTCACGACGCCGAGATAGAACAGCACTCCGATGATAACGTACATTATCAGCGTCTTATAGAAATCCGGTTCTGCGATCAGCTTTGAAAATCCCGTTTCATTCAGAAAGTTTATTACAAATTCCAAGTCGTGGTCACACTCCTTTCATAGTGATTTACAGTGATGATATAACCGTAAACTTACGAAAGGGCGATGAGAAGATCACCTGTCGAAACGGACGCGCCGTTCGATACGCTGACAGTGGCGACTGTGCCGTCGACGGGAGCGAGGATCTCGTTTTCCATCTTCATTGCTTCAAGTACGCACAGGCAAGCGCCCTTCTTGACGGCCTCGCCGGCCTTTACGTTGACCTTGAGGATCGTGCCGGGCATCGGAGCCTTGACCTCCGTCGAGCCTGCCGGAGCCTGTGCTGGAGCCGGCTTTGCCGCCTGCGCGGGAGCAGGTGTGGGAGCCGCCGTCGGCGTCGGCGCCGCGACAGCGGCGGGAGCGGATACGGCGCCTGCTTCTTCAACGATTACTTCGTAAACTGTGCCGTTTACTGTTACATTATACTTTTTCATGATGGGTTTCGTCCTTTCGCTTATTTGGATTTGTTCCACGGGGAGGAATGCTCCGCGCGTCTGAATGATACAACTTTGAATCCGGATGCGAACTCGTCGTCGCCGGACGTATATGCGGCTATCGCCGCCGTGATCGCCGCGATCAGCGCGCCGTTATCGACAGCTGCCGCGGGCGCGTGCGTTTCCTTGAGGGAAACAGTATGAGACGGCGTCGTCAGGTGCTGCTTCGGAGCGGGAGCGGGCGTCGTTTTCTGCTCGGCGCTCTTTTCATGATAGAACACGAGGCGGAACAGATACAGAACTATCATCAGTATCGCCAGCACCGCGAAAACAGTCGCAAGACCGAGCGCCATCACGGTAAAGCCCGTCGAGAGCTTGTCGCTTACTGTCGTAAGCTCGCGAAGACCGTCAGCGTTTGCGTTAAGAAATATTCTGAACATAAAATCTCCTTTCGATTACAGCGGGAGATTTGCGTGACGCCTGCCGGCCTCGCCGGCGTTTTTCATCGAAAGCATTTCAAGGCACGACGCGATGCGGGCGCGCGTTTCTTCCTCGGGAATGACGTCGTCGATCTGACCCTTGTATGCGGCCTCGACCGCCGATCCGAACGATGCGTTCCATTCGGCGACAAGCTCCGCGCGGCGCGCGGCTGGATCGTCCGCGCCGTCGAATTTATCGTCCCACAGAAGCGCGACGGCAGATTCGGCGTTCATAGCGCCTATCTTGGCTGTCGAAAGCGCGAGCGCGATGTCGGCACCGACGGATTTGCTGCCGAGTACGGTGTATGCGGTGCCGTATGCCTGACCTGTCACGACGGTGACCTTCGGGCATGACGCGGACGCGTAAGAGGCGGCAAGCTTCGCAAGCTCGGACGCGTACTGCGTTTCGCCGCTGTCTGACGTCGGAAGACCGACAGTATCGACGAGCGTTACAACGGGAATATTGAAGCTGTCGGCGAACGAAATATAGTGCGCGGCCTTGCGGGCTGCGGCGGGCGTCAGAGCGCCGCCGTTCACGCTCGGATCGGTTGCAACAATCATCGATACGATGCCGCCGATCGGGGCAAGCGTCACGACGATCTCGTCGCCGTAGCCTGCGGAAAGCGCCTGATAGGAATTGCTGTCGATGAGTTTGCCTATGACGTTGCCGGCCGTGTAGCCGCCGTTCTCGATAAAGGAGAGGTCGCAGATGAGCTTCGACGGCGCGTCGACGCGCACCGAGCCTTCGCAGTTGTTGGAGGGCAGAAGCGATAGAAGCTCTTTAGCCTTTGCGATCGCGGTTATTTCATCCTCGGCCGTTACGGACGCGACGGGAGTTTCTTTATTGTCGGAGTTGACGTAATATTTGCCGTCAGCCTCGGAAACTATCGTAATGTCGAACATGGACGCGGCGACAGCGGCGCTGCCCGCGCACGTACCTGCGATAACGGCGATCTGCGGGATCACGCCGGACGCAGAGGAAACTGCGGACATGATCTGGCCGTAGCCGGCAAGGGCGGTGACGCCCTCCATCACGTAAGCGCCGCAGCTGTCGAATATGCCGACGACGGGCGCGCCGTTTTTGACCGCCATATCGTAAAGCTCGCAGATCTTCTTCGCGTGAGCTTCGCCCATAGCGCCGTGTGCGCGGTAATAATCCTCGGCAAACGCGAACACGAGTCTGCCATCGACTGCGCCGTAGCCTGTGATAACGCCCTCGAAATCATCGACGGCGGCAGCGCCGGCGTCAAATTCTGTCGGACGGCGCTTGATGAACGCTCCCGTCTCGACGAACGTGCCTTCGTCAAACAGCGCTTTGAGGCGCGCTCTTGCGGTCAGCCGCTTTCCCTTGAGCGCTGACAGTTCGGACTTCTCGTCAAGCTCGGAAAGAAAGTCTTTGATCGCGGCGGTACTCTTGAGCTTGGCGCGTTTAAGCGCTTCAAGAACCGTCTCGAAATCTTTTTTCTGCATAAAAACCTCCGGTTTCATATTAGGGGACGTCGGAACGAGCCTGTGCGGCCGATCAGCTCCGACATTCCTTAGATAAAAGCAATCGACTGGATCGGCGGATCATTCTAACCCATTTAAACCCATTCTAACTCATTATACTAATTTAAGATAAATATTGCAAGGGCATTTTTGATAGTTTCGCGCGATTGCGTGAAATTTCGTCAAATGTGATAACGGCGCGAATAACGGCCTACAAAATACGGTATATTTTATATTTTGGCCGACAACATTATGTATAAAAAGTGCCTCGGGGACGTATGTCTCCGAGGCTCTTTTTTATTTGCAGGATCGCTTCTGTTTATCTGTCCAGCACCATGATGTACGCGTACTCGCCGAGCTTGCCGTCGTTCGGCGGCGGCAGCGTGCCGCAGTCGATGAGAGCGTTTATGACGGCGTCGCACGCAAAGCCCGAAAAGAGGGAATTTGCAAAACGGTACTCGCCGTAAAGATGCGGCATCAGCGCCGAACGCAGAAGCTTCGCCGTCTTCTCGGCGATCGTCTCCGCGAACGGGCGGATGATGGCGGACAGCCCGTCAGATATGTCCCACAGCTTCGACTGATCCTCGCTGTCGACGACGAGGAATTTTGTGTAAAGCTTGTCGCCGTCGCGGTATATGTAGCCTTCTTCAATGGCGCGGGCGGCCTGCTCGCGTTCGTCCTCGCCGAGCGAGTTCACGTCTATGCCGTCGACGGCGCGCACCGCGAGTGTAAGCGCCTCGTCGTTTGCAATGTTGTAGCCGCAGTAGAAATTCGGCTTGATGTCCGGATTATGGTATATAGTTGAAATTGCTACGCGTCTGTAACCGCAGAAATTCTTAACGTGCGCTGTGTCGTTCCCCCAGCCGGTGAGATTTCCCGTGAATTCATATCCGTATATCGAGAACTGGCGGTCGGGCATTTCCACGTCGGAAAAATATTTTTCGTCGAGTATCTTTTCTACCTCGCGGCCGAGTAGATATCCGATATGATGCACCTGACGCCACATTACGAGCGGCAGCGTCACGGTCCTGTTCTTGTACGGGAACGCCAAATATTCGCTCTCATGCTCGGCGACATATGCTTTTATCGCCTCGACGGCGTTCGGGATCACCTCGCCGTAGACGCCGCAGCCGCGCCCGAATTCGTCTTTGTCGAGAAGCGGGAAATTGATCACATACTTTCCGCCGTCGACGCGGCGCAGCGCGCCGTACTCGCCGTTATTGCCGTATACCTGTCTTTCGCATTCCTCCTCGACGTACATCATCGGCACGCCGAGTTCGTCCGATATCTCCTTCGGCGTGCGCGGCTTTTTGCGGCACAGCCAGAGGACATGGACCGACAGCTGCCTTTCAAGCTCAATTCTCGGATCGCTCCACATCGGGTTTCCCGTACCCCACAGGGAAAGATCGATCCTGCGCAGAGCCGTCGGTTTGTCCATCGTTTTCGTGTTCTTTTCTTCCATTTCCATGATCTCCTTTACCTCGTCCCTGATCTTGCCCCTTGCCGCCCGCAACCGCTCGCGTATCGCGCCCTCGCTCGTGTTCTGCTGCTTCGCTATCTCCGCGACAGGCAGCCCGTCGAGATAAAACGCGATCATCACCTCGCGGTAGATACGCGACAGAAACGCGATCCTGTGCAGGATGAGCGACAGCGCCTCGCCGTCATCTTCGTCAGTGCGGTCGTCGCCCTCGTCAGCAATGTTCGCCATCGCAAGATCGGCGTCGCCGTGATACGTGCGGCCTGATGTGAGGCGCTTTTTCTCGGCGAAATCCGCGTAAACGCGGCGCGCCGTCTGCCAGATGAACGCGAACGCGTTTTCGATCTCCGCGTCAGGGGCGCGATTCGCCGATTTTACGATTGCGAACGTGATGTCGGAGCAAAGCTCCTGCGCCTCCGCGCTTCCGCTCGTTCGCGAATAGCACCATCCGTAGAGGGAATCGAGCAGCTTTTGGTCAAGTAAATTTGTGAGTTGGGACTTTCTCATTTTGGTTTTCCTTATTGATTGCGGTCGATCGGCGCTTTCATCCGTATAGTCGGCGCAAAAGACGCAATGTCAGCGCCAAAATAAAAAAATGTAAAAAATTTTTGAAGACGGGCGCGGGGGACGGACTGTTTCGGAATAAGTCCGTCCCCCGCGCTATATAACACGAAATATTCACGTCGCAGGTGAAATCTGCTGCTTGCGGCGAGACGCCTCGTAGGCGAGGCGGTAGTCGCCGTCCGCGGCGGCGCATTTCTCGATATCGTCGCAGATCATGTACGACAGCGCCGGCGCCGTGTCGTTGTCAAGCTTTTCCATCGCGGTGAGAAGTATCTGCTTCGCCGCTTCGAGATCGCCCGACGACATTTCGGAGCGGGCCGCGAGATGAAGTCCGTACAGCACGTTTTCATGCAGTACGTTTTCGTCGCGGCACGCCGTCGCGTTTGCGATCAGGAACATATAAAAATTCGACGCCATCGAGCGGTACAGCGGCAGCGTGGCGGACGACAGCTCGTCAAGCCCGGTGTCGAACGATTCGCCGAGCATTCGCAAAAGACAAAGAACGATATTGTAAACGGCGTCCGTTATATCGGTCGACGATTCGCAGTATTCCTTTGCCATAAGCAGCGATTCGCGCGCGCTTTTCTGACGTCGCGCAAGAAGATCGCTCACCGCGAGATTGAGACAGCACTGCGCGAGTATCGATCCGGACACCGACGCCGGAAGCGCCGACCCGACCGAGATGCATTTTTCATATTCGCCTTCGTTGTAGAGCGAACAGAGCGTGCTTTCGGTTTCGCTCTGCGGCCGCTCCGAATCGTCGAAGAAATAAGCAGGCGATACCTCGAGCGCCTCCGCTATGTGAAGAAGCGAGCCGATCGACGGCAGCGCGGCGCCGTTTTCGATCCGCGACAGCATATTGCGCGTGATGCAGTCGCCGGCAAGCTCCGCCTGCGTCATCCCGCGCCGCAGGCGCAGCGCGCGTATTTTTTCACCGAGTCTCAATTTTCCGAACCGTCCTTCGCATCGCAGGACAGCCGCTCATGCGCGGATGCGGACAGCGCGCGCAGCTTGTCGGACAGCGCGCCAAGCTCGGATTCGATCGCGGCAAGCGTTTCCGACAGGGTAGAGGATACGCGCTCGTCGGCCTCGCGCATCATCGCGGACGCCTCCGCGTTCGCGTTGATGAGTATCTCGCCGAGGCGCTGGCTGATCTCGTCGTAGCGGCGCGATTTAGCCTTATGATCGTCGCTTTCCTGCTCGCGCACAGGCGCCGCCGGCGCCTCGTCGCGGCGTAGCCGTCTGATCTCGGCCTCGAGCGATTCTATCTTTTTTTCATATTCGCGCTGGGAATGCGTGTACGCGCGGTTCAGTCCGGCGATATATTCGTCGACCTGATCCCTGTCGTAGCCGTGTATGGAGCGCTTGAATATCGTTATCGGCATCGTTTTCTCCGTTTCGGTAAATGTGATTTACATATCTGTATGATACCACGCTCGGCGACAAAATGCAAGAAAAAAATAACGATCCAGACGCAAAACGCGTCCGGATCGGATCAAATCGTTATTTTTCTGCCATTTTTGCTTCGATTGCGGCGATGCGCGCAGAAAGCGGCGGATGCGAATACGTGAGCGCGACCTCGATCTTCGACGGGGAAAGATCGGACAGACTGTCGCCCGACATCTTTTTAAGCGAGGTGATAAGCGCCTCGCCGCAGCCCTCTTCCACGGCGGCCTCGTCGGCTCTGTATTCGGCGCGCCTCGAATGCGCGCTTGCGATAAATCCGATCAGCGGCGAGATGATGGGGAACTCGAACTGCATCACAAGGAGAAGCGCGAGCGCGTAATTGCGCGTCTCAAATCCGAAATCGGGATATATCGCCGTTGTTCTGACGGTCAGCCATGCCATGACGACGAGGATGACGACCTGCAAGAGCGACAATATGCTGTTCTTCAGCACGTCGCGGTGCAGACCGTGACCAAGCTCATGCGCGAACACGGCGACGATCTCGTCGGTCGAAAGCGTTTCGATCAGCGTATCGTACAGCACAATCGTTTTCATCTTGCCGAAGCCGGCGAAATACGCGTTCGCCTTCGTCGAGCGCTTTGATGCGTCCATGACCTGTATCTCGCGGACGTGATAGCCGTGCTTTTCAAGAAGCGCCGTCAGCCGATCGCGCAGCTCGCCCTCCTCAAGAGGCGTGAATTTGTTGAAAATCTTTGAAAATATCGGATGAAGAAACGATATTGCCAAAAGCACCGTGAACAGTATCGCCGAGAAAATGACGATGATAAGATCGCCGATGCTCTCGTAGATGAGGATGAAGAGCGACAAAAGGCCGATCATGAGGGCGGTCGATATCACATATGATTTTATCGTGTCGAGGATGAACGTTTTGAACGTCATTTTGTTGAAGCCGTATTTTTCATCGATCTTCATCGAATATATGTAATTGAAAATTCCGCCCGCCACGGCGTCGAGCGTCAGCCCGAACAAAAGCACCGTTATCGCCGACGCGTATACATTATCGGAAAATACGAAGCGCGGGAACACGTCGAACGCGATAAGCGCAAAGTAAACGACGAACGAAACGACCGTGGATATTATGGTGATGCCGCACGTCTCGGTGTGGTACGCCTTCCACTTTTTGTACTTTTCCTCGTCGTATATATCGCGCAGGTTTTCGGGTATCTTATTGTTCTTGGAGCTGTATTCGACGATGTGAAGGAACAAGTCATACGCGAACGCGACTGTAAAAAGTATCAGAGCGATGATCTTATAGTTCATATCACGCCTCCGCATAGTTTATTTTTGATAAAATTGTACCACAAAGACTGCGTATTTTCAATAGCGGCGACACGATTTATCGCTTGAAAAATGATATTTATGGTGGTATACTATGTTAGATTCATTTATTTGAGAGGATCGCAGCTATGGACTATAAATATCTCGCGTCGCTCCTGTTTCCGCAGCCGCTTCCGTCGGCGGACGAAATAGAGGCAAAATATCCGCCGCGCAGCCTGCCCGAGGGCGCAGCAGTCACGCGTTTCGCGCCGAGTCCGACAGGATACGTGCATTTTGGCGGGCTGTTTCCGACGACGGTCGACGAACGCCTTGCGCATCAATCGGGAGGCGTGTGCTATCTGCGTATCGAGGACACGGACTCGCGCCGCGAGGTCAAGGGCGCGGCAGAGGCGCTCGTTAAAACGCTCGCGCATTACGGCATAAAATTTGACGAGGGCGTGACCGAGACAGGCGAGGTCGGCGCATACGGTCCGTACACGCAATCGAAGCGCGCCAAGATATATCACGTATTCGCAAAGAGACTTGTCGAGGAGGGAAGGGCTTACCCCGTTTTCTCGACTGACGAGGAACTCGAAGAAATAAAGACAGCGGACAAGAAGGCGGAGCTTAAAAGCGTCGACTGGGAAGCAGATGCCGGCGCTCGCCGCGAGGCGATGCTGGCGCGGCGCAATTTCACGATAGAACAGGTTGAACAAGAGCTTGCGGCGGGTCACAAATTCGCGCTGTTCGCGATAGCGGAGGGCGACGGCACGCGCAAGCGCAAGGTTAACGACCTTGTGCGCGGCGCGCTCGAGCTGCCCGAGAACGACGAGGACATCGTGCTTTTAAAATCGGACGGCATACCGACATATCACTTCGCACACGTCGTCGACGATCATTTGATGCGCACGACGCACGTCATACGCGGCGAAGAATGGCTGCCGAGCCTGCCGAAGCATTTGCAGCTTTTCTCCTACATGGGATGGAAGCCGCCGAAGTATATCCACATCTCGCAGATAATGCGGCTTGACGAGGGCGGCTCGAAGAAAAAGCTGTCGAAGCGCGACATGGGCGCGAACCTTGACGATTACAGCCGCCTCGGCTACTGCCCGCTCGCCGTGACCGAGTACGTGATGACGCTGCTCAACTCAAACTACGAGGAATGGCGCGCGCAGAATCCCGACAAACCGTACACGGATTTCCCGTTCAACGTCAAGAAGATGAGCGCGTCCGGGTGCCTGTTCGATCTGCATAAGCTCGACGACGTCGCGAAAAATGTCGTCTCGCGCATGACGGCGGATGATGTGTACAAGCAGTTTTACGCGTGGGCGAAGGAGTACGCGCCCGATTTCGCGTCCGTCGTGGACACTATGGGCGAGGATTACGCCAAGTCGATAATCAGTATCGGACGCGGCGGCAAGAAGCCGCGCCGCGACTACGGCACATGGGTCGAGCTGCAAAGCTTCATGAAGCCGTTTTACGACGAGACGTTCCAGGTCGAGGACGATTACCCAGAAAACACCGATCTGCACGACATCAAATCGGCGCTTGAAATGTTTGCCGAGACATACGACGACGGCGACGACGCGGGCGCATGGTTTGAAAAGATAAAGGCGATTTGCGCGCCGCTCGGCTACTGCGCCGACATGAAGGAATACAAATCGAACGCGGACGCATATCGCGGCAGCGTCGCCGACATCAGCATGATGATACGCGTCGCCGTCACGGGCAGACTCAACTCGCCCGACCTCTATACCGTGATGCACATAATCGGCGCGGAGCGCACGTTATCACGCGTGAGCGCCATGATAAACAAACTCTGATTCGGAGGAAAAAATACAATGGCTGAAAGCACGAACTTCATTCACGAGATAATTGACGGCGAGATAGCGTCCGGTAAATACCGTCCGGACGAGATACACACACGTTTTCCTCCCGAACCGAACGGATATCTCCACATCGGTCACTGCAAGGCGCTGATGATCGACTTTGGCACCGCCGAAAAGTACGGCGGCAGGTGCAATCTCCGCATGGACGACACAAACCCCGCCAAGGAGGATACAGAATACGTCGACGCGATCAAAGAGGATATACACTGGCTCGGCTTTGACTGGGACGACAGATTCTACTACGGCTCCGACTACTTTGAGGAGACGTACCGCCTCGCGTGCGAGCTTATAAAGTCTGGCGACGCATACGTGTGCGAGCTTTCGCCCGAGCAGTTCAGCGAATATCGAGGCGATCTTTCGCATCCGGCGATCTCGCCGTACCGAGACAGACCGATCGAGGAAAGCCTCGATCTGTTCCGCCGCATGAAGGAGGGAGAGTTCCCCGAGGGAAAATACACGCTCCGCGCGAAGATCGATCTTGCGTCCGGCAACTTCAATATGCGCGATCCCGTGCTTTACCGCATCCGCTACATCGAGCATCACAGGCAGGGGACGAAATGGTGCATCTTCCCGATGTACGACCTCGCGCATCCGATACAGGACTGCATCGAGGGCATCACGCACTCGCTCTGCTCGCTCGAATACGAAATACACCGTCCGCTCTACGACTGGGTACGCGACCACGTCGCGCCGCATATGGATATGAAGGTGATGCCGCGCCAGATCGAGTTCGCGCGCCTCAACCTCACGTATACGGTCATGTCGAAGCGGTATCTGCGCCGCCTCGTCGAGGATAAGCTCGTCGACGGCTGGGACGACCCGCGTATGCCGACACTCTGCGGGATGCGCAGACGCGGCTATACGGCCGCGTCGATAAAGGATTTCCTCGGACGCGTAGGCGTAGCAAAAACAGATTCGATGGCGGAGATGGAGCTGCTCGAGCATTGCGTCCGCGAGGATCTCGGCGCGTCGTCGCCGAGACGCGTCGCCGTCGTCGACCCGATAAAGGTCATAATCGACAACATACCCGAGGACGCGGTCGAATACTTTGAGCTGCCGAACAATCCGTCCGATCCCGATGCCGGTGTGCGCAAGGTGCCGTTCACACGCGAGGTCTACATTGAGCGCGACGACTTTGCGCTCGTGCCGCCGCCCAAGTTCTTCCGCCTCAAGCCGGACGGCGAGGTGCGTCTGATGGGCGCGTACATCGTCAAATACGTCGGCGTCGACACGGACGAAAACGGCGACGTTTCGGCGATACACTGCACGGCTGATATCGAGACGGGCAGCGGAATGCCCGCAGACGGCAGAAAAGTCAAGGGAACCATACACTGGGTATCGGCGAAATTCGCTCACGACGCAGACGTAATTTACTATGACAAGCTCTTCACCGAGCCGAACATGAACGACGTCCCGTCCGACGAGTACGACAAATATCTGAATCCCAACTCCGCCGTGACGTACAAAAACTGCAAATTAGAGCCGTCGATCGCAGAGGACGCGGACGGCGTACACTATCAGTTCGTCCGCCTCGGCTACTTCATCCGCGACACGAAAAAGCCGAACACGTATAACCGCATCGTCAGCCTCAAGGACAGCTATAAGGCAAAGTAACGCGAAACGAAAAGAAGGGGCGTCAGCCCCTTCTTTGCTCATTCCCGATCGAATATGACGATCCCCTCCGCGTCGTCGCGCCGTATCGCGATCACGGCGCCGCGTATCATATATGCGGACGGATCGCCGCACGGCGATCGTCCGACGCATTTGACGCGCGTGTTCTCGGTCAGACCGATGTCGATGAACCGTCGGCGCATGGCGCCCTTTGTCGTAAGCGCCTTTATAACGGCGTATTCGCCCGGGTCAATATCGCACAGCTTATGCACTTCGTTTGCGTTTGCGGTCATATGTTTTTCCTTGCGCTTGTTGCAGCCGCCGTCTTATTTTCTGTCGACGGCTTAATAACATGATATGGCGTCCGCGCGGCGTGCGACACAGCGCCGTATTTGTACTTGACATTTGCCGTCTTTTGTGATAAAAATAATACGTTCGCGGGTATGGAATGTCTGCTGACGCAGCCATGTGAGGATTTCGCCATTCCCGCTCCGTTTCACTACGCGGGTATGTGCGTGAGAATTCCGCCATACCGCTCATTACCATTCGCGGGTATGGCGGAATAGGCAGACGCGTCGGTCTTAGGAACCGATGGGCAACCGTGCAGGTTCAATTCCTGTTACCCGCAGTAAAAATCGGCAAGCGGCGAAAGTCGCTTGCCGATTTTTACTTCTTTACTCTTCGCTAAATATAAACAGCCGATTTTTGGAAAGCAAAAAGCAATACGCAATAGTGAATAAGCATAGCGTCCGTTTTGCGGACGATTAAAATTCATTCCGCTTTTTTTCCTTTTGCCGCGTCTGAAATGGAGCAAATTTTATAAATACGGAAAATCATATTGCTTTTTGCTCGGAAAAAATGTACAATATTTATAAAGACCGAGCGGTCTTATCAACAATAAGGAGATCATGATGGAAAAATATTTTGGCGAAAGCGTACCGAATCTCGGATTCGGTTTAATGAGACTGCCGAAGCTGTCCGACGGCAGGATCGACGTCGAGCAGGTAAAAACGATGGTCGATCTGTTCATGGACGCCGGATTTACATATTTTGATACGGCGTATGTATACGACGGCGGCGAGTCCGAGAAAGCGGCGAAGGCCGCGCTCGTCGACCGTTATCCGCGTGAAAGCTATACGATCGCGACTAAGCTGAACGCGTCGGTGGCCAAAAGCGAGGTGGACGCCAAGATGCAGTTTGAAACGAGTCTTGAACGGACGGGAGCCGGCTATTTCGACTATTATCTGCTGCACGCGCTTCAGCGCGGAAATTACAAATTATACGACAAATACCATCTTTGGGATTTTGTGCGCGAAAAGAAATCAGCGGGACTTATCAGGCATTACGGTTTTTCATTCCACGCCGACCCGCAGCTTTTGGAAGAGATTTTGAACGCTCATCCTGACGTTGATTTTGTCCAGCTCCAGATAAACTACGCCGATTGGGAGAATCCGGGCGTCAGAGCGCGCGAATGCTGGGAGATCGCGCGAAAGCACGGCAAATCCGTGACAATCATGGAGCCGGTCAAGGGCGGCGCGCTGGCGGACCCGATAAAGGACGTCGTGGACGTGCTTAAATCCGCCGACCCCGACGCGTCACCGGCATCGTGGGCGATCAGATTCGCGGCGTCGCTCGACGGCATAATCACGGTGCTTTCGGGGATGTCGAACGTCGAGCAGATGCGCGACAATATCTCATTTATGAAGCAGTTCCGCCCGCTCGACGAGTCGGAAAGAGCCGTTATTGACCGCGCCAGACGCGCGCTCAACGGCGACTCGTCGATCCCGTGTACGGCTTGCCGTTACTGCACGGCAGGCTGTCCCATGAACATCCCGATACCCGAGATATTCCATGTGGCGAATCATCAGCGCGGCAACGCCGAATTCCGCGCGAAACGCGAGTATACGATCGCGACGACGGGAAAGGGAAAGGCGTCCGACTGCATCGAATGCGGCCAGTGCGAGCGCGCCTGCCCGCAGCATATAGACGTTATAAAGCAGCTGAAAAAGTGTTCGGAGAGATTCGATTGACAGCGCCCGCGGCGCAATAAATCAAAAACGGGGAGAATAAAAATATGAAAAGGATCGCAATTGACGAGTCAAATCTGACTGCCGGCGCGTCGCTCATATCGTCCGACGGCGGGTCGTATACGCTTTCGCTGTCGAAAAACGGCGCGGGATTTGATCTGACCGAGATAGCATCGCGCACTGAGCGGTATCTTTCGTTCCGCGCCGCTGTGCTTGAAACTCACAGCGTGCCGCTGAATCTGCTCGTGTATGCGCGCGGCGAGCGCGCGCCCGCGTTTACGGTCAGATTCGGACTTTTGCCGAGCGTTGACGCCTCGGTGAAGATCGATATGTCGTGGCTCGAGGCGGGAGAGCTGTTTCCGGAAGCGCTTCCCGGGACGCTTAAGATAGTATGCCACGGCCACCGCGTCGACAGGAGCGAGATCGAGCGCGTCGTTTTGTCGTCGATGGCTTCGTTTCACGACATCAAGATCAGATTCAGCGATATAATGCTCTCTGACACGCCGCCGGTGTCTGAGGCGCTGCCGGATGTGAAGCTCGTCGATCGGTTCGGCCAGAGCAGCTGGAAAAGCTGGGACGGCAAGACGACGGACGTCGAGCAGCTGAGAGACTGTCTTCTGCGCCAGGCAGACGAGGCTGACGGCGCATATCCGTTCGACGATTGGACTGAGTACGGCGGATGGAAAAGCAAACGACTCGGCGTCGGCACTGGGTATTTTACAAAATGCAAGGATAACGGCAGATGGTGGCTCGTCGATCCGTCGGGCTACGCGTTTTTCAGCATGGGGCCCGACTGCGTCGGTCTCGGCGGCGACTGCCGCATCGACGGAGTTGAAAACTGGCTTGAATGGCTGCCCGACAGAGACGATCCCGTATACGGCTCCCTGTATTTTGAGCGTCCCGAAAGACGCCGATCGAGCGGAAGACGGCTCAAAACATTTTCGTTCTTCCGCGCGAATCTTTATCGCGCGCTCGGCGACGGATGGTACGGCACATGGCGCTCGATGCTGACGGGGCAGTTGAAGCTGCACGGCATGAATACGCTCGGCAACTGGACGGACGGCGATCTGCTCGGCACGACGGGGATCCCCTATGTCACCTCGCTGTCGCGCTTCCCGTCGACGAAGATCAATATTTTCCGCGATTTTCCTGACGTTTTCAGCGATGAATATGCCGATAACGCAAAAGAATGCGCCATGTCGCTCGCGGCGCGGAAGGATGACCCGTATATGATCGGGTATTTTCTGCGCAACGAACCGGCATGGGCGTTCGTCGACAATCTCGTTCTCGCGGACGAGGTGCTTTATAATCCGGCCCCGACTGCCTGCAAGCGCCGCCTTATCGAAACATTGCGCGGCAAATACGGTACAATCGAGAATTTAAACGCGGCGTGGGGAAGCTCATTTGGCGGCTTCGACGAGCTTAACGAGCGGCAGCGCGGCGTATCGCGGCTGTCTGACGCCGCCTCGCGCGATATGCATGAATTTTCAAAAGAAATGCTCCGAGCATATGTCGGCATACCGTCGCGCGAATGCCGCAGGGTCGATACGAATCACATGATACTCGGCATGAGATGGGCTTGGATATCCGATCCCGATCTTGTGACGGGATGGGAAAATTTCGACGTGTTTTCGATCAATTGCTATGCGGTCGATCCGACCGGAGCGATACAGCGCGTGGTCGATCTCGGAGTCGATCTGCCCGTGATGATAGGAGAATTCCACTTCGGCGCGCTCGACGCGGGATTGCCGTCGACGGGTCTTGAGGCCGTCGAAAACCAGACGGAACGCGGCGTCGCGTATCAATATTACGTCGAATCGGTCGCTTCTCATCCGTATGGCGTCGGATGTCACTATTTCCAGTGCTACGATCAGTTCACGCTCGGCAGATTCGACGGCGAAAATTACAATATCGGGCTGTTTGATATATGCTCGCGCGTCTACCCCGAGATGATGAAAAAGGTGCGCGAATGCAGCGGCAGAGTCTATAAGATCGCGGACGGGATCGAGCCGCGCGGCGGCAGACGGCCGAAGTCGATACCGATGATAGCGTTCTGACACATATATAAAAGGAGGATTTGCACATTGACCGAACTAAATAAAATGACCGCCGGCGAGGCCGTTGAAAGATTGAGACGCGGAAACGCCGAATTTGTCGCATCCGGCGTTATGAGAGGCGACGTATCGCCGAATATAAGAGCAGAAACTGTAAAAAACGGGCAGTCGCCGTATGCGGTGATCGTCTCATGTTCGGATTCGCGCGTTATTCCCGAGGCAATATTTTCCGCCGGCATCGGCGAGCTGTTCGTAATACGCGCGGCAGGAAACGTAGTCGGGGATCACGAGCTTGGGAGCATAGAATACGCAGTTTCCCATCTCGGGTGCAGTCTCGTCGTCATTATGGGACACACTCATTGCGGCGCGGTGCATTCAGCCGTGAACGACGAGCCGCACGGCTATGTCGGATCGATAACGAAAATGATCGCCGACGCCGCCTGCGGTGTAAAAGACGAATCGGAGGTGTGCAGGCAAAACGTCGCCTGCGGCGTTAAGTCTGCGGCGGAATCGCTCGGACTGTCCGCCGACATCAACGGCGGCGGGGCCGCCGTTATCGGCGCGATATACGATACGGAACTCGGAAGCGTCGAGTTTATATTATGAATCCTGCCGCCGAGCGCAAAAAGCGCGCAGACCTCGGCCGCGATATTCCCGTAGCGGTCGGCGCCGCTATACTCGCATACGCGGCGTTCGTGCTGTGCGTGTCGAGCATGAACGCGGGCGTCGCGGTCGTGATTTTCCTCGGGTTTTTCTCGATATTATGCGGCGTTTTCAGGGATTTCATCAGGCAAAAAGTCACGAAATGGTGCCGCGCGGCCGTTTTGATCTGCATCATTAGCGGGATCGCCTTCGCGTCGTTTCTTGTGATATACGGCTCGTTTGACAACGCGTCGTATGATGAAGACGCCGTTATCGTGCTTGGCGCGGGGCTTCGCGGCGACACACCTACGGAGACGCTGAAGCGCCGTCTCGACGCCGCGGTGAATTATCACAAGCAGAATCCCGATGCCGTGATCGTTTTGACCGGCGGGCAGGGCAGAGGCGAGACGATCCCCGAAAGCGTCGCCATGGAGCGGTATTTGATAGAAAAAGGCGTTGACGAGAGCGTTATAATCAAAGAAACGATGTCGACGAGTACGTATGAAAATTTCGAGTATGCGAAGCTTTTGCTTGACGAACGGTTCGGCAGGGAATGCAGGATCGTCGTCGCGACGAGCGATTATCACGTTTTCAGGGCTTGCTTCATCGCGGAATCTGCCGGATTCGACGATGCGGCGCATTGTCACGGAATGTCGACGTGGTATCTGTTCGCGCCGAACGTACTGCGCGAGTGCCTCGCGGTCGTAAAACAATGCCTGCTCGACAGGCTTTGATCTGTCGGCGCAATTCTGCCGTATATGCTCAAATTTAACAATATTGCCATATAATCCCTATAAGATGTCGGATATAAGTCCCTAAAATTTACAATTTTCTATTGACATTGTTTTTAGACGAGCGTATAATATACTCATGCCTAAAATAGAAAATGAAATTTTAGAGGAATGTCTAATGGAAATCGACACTTTCAAAAAATTGCCTGAGTCAGAATTTGACGTAATGTGCGCGATATGGGAATTGCCGACTCCGGTCACGACGCCTGTATTGATGAAGGTTCTCGGCAACGATAAGGGATGGCGCGCGCCGACGCTAATTTCGTTTCTTGTCCGCCTTGAGGAGCGCGGCTTCATCCGATCCGAAAAAACGGGCAAAGAGCGCCATTATTTTCCGGTCGTGGAAAAGCGTCCGTATATGACGGAATTCACGCGCCGCTTCCTCCGCCAGTACCACAACAATTCTATCACGTCATTTCTCGATACGCTCGCGGGCGACGAAAGCCTTTCTGCGGAGCATTTCGACGAGCTTCTCGGCTGGCTGCAGGCGCGCGTATAAATGCTCGATCCGACGACAGTAACAAATCAGGCGCGTTTTCTCAACATATGCTACCTGCATAATAAGGCAAAGGATTCGGGCGAGGGCATCGGAACGCTCAATGAAAAACGAATCCATACGGTGCTTAAGGACTATTTCGATCCCGATAAGACGCATCAGGAGATACCTTTTCTCGGCTACGTCGCCGATATAAAGAACGATTTCGGCATAATCGAGATACAGACCGGCGCACTCAACCCGCTTTTCGCCAAGCTGAAGGCGTTTCTTCCCGAATGCAGGGTGACGCTCGTTCACCCGCTTTTCGCAAAAAAGAGCGTTTCATGGATCGATCCCAAGACTGGCGACATATCGCAAAGGCGCAATTCGCCCCGAAAAATGACGCCGTTTGACGGCCTTTGCGAGCTTTACAATATAAGAAGCTGCATAGGTGATCCGAATCTGCACATCAGGTTCCCGATGATGGAGATCGACGAATACCGCTATCGCGACGGTTGGAGCCGCGACGGCAGACGCGGCTCTCACAGATACGACCGCATTCCGATCAGGCTTTTCGATATCATTTGCCTCGACGAGAAAGAAGATTTTCTCACGTTTTTGCCGGATAAGCTCCGCGAGATCGAATTCACGACGGCGGAATATGCGGCGGCCGCTCTAAAAGATAAGAATTCCGCATACTGCGCGCTGACGGTGCTTGCTGCCGAGGGAGTTGTGGAAAAATGCGGCAAGCGCGGCAACAGCTTCTTATACAAATGCATATTATAGCTTCCGGCGCACATATTCTGCATCTGCATAAAAATTAAAAGGCTTTCGTTACGGAAGCCTTTTTTGCCGCGCGCCACCTGCGATATGCTCGACGATATCGAGGAACCGCGCGGCTTCTTTCATCGTGTTGAACACCCCGAATGATGCTCTGACGGCGCCGGTCGGGAATGTGCCGATCGTTCGGTGCGCGAGCGGCGCGCAGTGAAGCCCCGCTCGCACGCATACGCCGTATCCGTCGAGCGCGGACGCCGCGTCGCTCGGCGTTATCCCGTCGATATTATAGAGCAGAGTCGAACCCGCTTCATTATTATATACGGTGACGCCGCGTATATCGCGCATCCCGCGCATTATATATTCGCAGATGGCGCGCTCATGTTCGCGTATATTGTCGACGCCGCGCGCGTTTACAAATTCTATCCCCTTTGAAAGAGAATATATCGAAGGCGAGGGAAGCGTCCCCGCCTCGAATCGATCCGGCAGATGAGACGGCATCTCGACAGGGATTGATTCGCTTCCGCTGCCGCCCTCGATCAGCGTGCCGATATCTTCGCACGCGCCGTCGCCGAAAATGATCGCGCCGCTCCCTTGGATCCCGTAAAATCCCTTATGCGACGGGACGCAGATCGCGTCGATTTTCGTTAGACTCATGTCGATTTTGGCAATTCCTGAAGACTGCGCACAATCTACGATTGTAAAAATTCCATGCTCACGGCAATAATCGGCAATTGCCTTGACTGGCAGCGTTATCGGAAGTATATTCGATTGATGCGTACAGACGAGAAGCCTTGTCTTATCGGTGCGCTTTTTATCTATATCCGCGATAATTTCGTCCTCGCTTCCGATGCCGTGGAATATATCAAACGACGCGCCGAGACGTCGGCATATAGCACAGACGGGACGAAGCACGCTGTTGTGTTCAAGATCGCTTATGAGGATATGATCGCCGGACTTTACAGCGCCTTTGATTGCGATATTGAGCGCATATGTCGTATTCATCGTAAACACGACGTTTTCTGGCGACGCGCCGTAAAATTCCGCAAGCGCCTCGCGCGCGCCGTATACGGCGTCCGCCGCAGATATAGCCAGCGAATGCGCGCCGCGGCTCGGATTACCGCATCTGTTCCGCTCGTATTCGTCGACTGCGCGGTATACGCTTTCGGGCTTCGGAAACGTCGTCGCCGCATTGTCAAAATAAATGAGCTTTTTCATATCGTCAAAAGATCCCCATACTGGATATGACGGTGCTTGAGCGCCGTCTCGGCCGCGTCGGCATATATGCAGGCGATCTCGATGCCATACGCGCATCCTCTTCGTGTCAAACTCGCGTCGATGCCGACGATTTTATGCGGAATATTTACACTTGTTAAAATGCGGCTGCCTTTCTGCGCGGCCGTCATCGAAATAAAAGGCAGAATACATCTCATGTCTATACTTCCTTTTTTCTTTTCGCGATTCGTCATTGCTCCATTATATGCCGCGCCTGCCGCGCCTGTGAAACGGAAAACGCTCCGAGCTGATGCGATCGGAGCGTTTTTATATGATGCTTTTATACGGGCATCACTGTGATTCGATGTCCTCGACGGATACGGGTCTGTCGTGCTTTATAGGCGTCCATTCGACGTGATGGAGCAGCGACAGTATCGACAGCGGCACCTCGACAAGATCGAACCACGGCCACAATAAAAGATGCAGTGCAATACGCGGCGTCGAGCAGTGTATATGGCGGCGTTCGCGTATGACGATCAGCACGCCCGTTATTACGGTGCCTATCCAGTAGAGCGATAGCGAGATCGCGACTGTTTTCATGACCGATAAAAACGATTCGCCGACCGAATCCTGAACTATCGCGTCGTATATGATCTGTACGACGGCGGGCATCGTCGAAAACAGCGCGGTGAATAGTCCGCCCGGGAACAGATAGAAAAACATATCGTAGCAGCTGACGCGGGTCTTTGCCTTCGATTTAAACGAGAACATCCCCAAAACAAGGGAACTCGCGTATCGCAGAAAGCACGACAGACGCCCTTTGATCCAGCGCGTCCGCTGACGGAGCGCTGTTGAAAGCTCGTGCGGCTGCTCGTCGTAGAATTCGGCGGCCTCGCAATATTCGATCGTATGACCCTCCGCGACGTTTTTCATCGTGAATTCCGTGTCCTCGGTCAAAAACGTGCAGCTCCATCCGTCGCGGATCAGACTGCTTCTGACGGCCCATCCCGTGCCTGCGATGTGCGTCGACAAACCGAACAGAGAACGCGGTCTGTGCCATGTCGAGCTTGCGCGCATGAAATGTATGCCGTATGCGGCGGAAACGGCGTTTTCGCCGATATTTTTGGCGTTGCGATAGCCGATGCATACCTCGGCGCCCGTATCGAACGCCTTGTTTATCTCAGTCAGATAATTCGGCCTCAACAGGTTGTCCGCGTCGAAGATCAGATATCCGTCGACGCATTCGATCCCGAAATCGCGGTCGATCATCGAAAACAGATGTTGAAGCGCGTATCCCTTTCTTGCGTGGTTCGGATCGTTTCGCTCGTATACGATCGCGCCGAGGCTGCGGCACAGTTCGGCAGTATCGTCGGTGCAGTTGTCGGCGACGACAAATATCTTGTAAAGCGAGCGGTCGTAATCCTGCTCGTAAATACTTTCAATCAGACGTCCGATCACGGCGGCTTCGTTCCGCGCCGCTATCACGATGCCGAAAGTATGTCTTCTGTCAGTTTCCGGAAAAGTTTTTGAACGGGAAAACAGGCCGACTATTGTATAAAAGATCCGGTATGCAGTCAGTATCAAAACGGCAATCGACAGCCATCCGATGACTTTAGCAAACATCTGGCGAACCTCTCGTATGTAACAATTCATAAATATGTGCGGCATCGCGCAAGCGCACGGTGCCGCACACGCCAATGACTATTTTACCACGTAAAATCCTTTTGTCAATAGCAATTGATATATTAAATATAGATATGTAAGAAAACTGTAAGATACTGTCGATACTGTATCACGTCGAATACACGGTGACTACGGGACTTGCCATAACGCCCATATCGCGCACGCCGTATTCGTACATCCAGCCCTCGCCGCCGGTGCGCCACTTGTCGGGACCGTACCAGTTGTTGCCGAAATCTGTCGCATGAAGCGAACCGAAGCTGTTGTGGCGAGTGCCGTAAAGCGTGACCTTAAGCATATGAGCGCCCGCATCGATCTTTCCGAGATTTGCCGTATACGGCTCATATGCGATGATGCGCTCGCCGCCGCCGTCGACGGATACGGATACTAACGCTCCGCGATATGCGTTGACGCGTACCTCGCAAACGCCGCCGTGCGAGTCAAACGGTACGTTGTACGTCACGTTGCCGGAATAGAAGGGAAGTCCTTGAGACGTCACCGTGCCGAAGCCGAGCAAACGCTCCTTTTGGACGATGCGCTTGCGGCAGCCTTGCAGCCGAACGCCGAAGTCGCCGATCACATAGCACCATTCAGTCGCCGTCCGCTCTCCGAGCGGCAGCGTCACGCCGATCTTGTTTTCGCCGACGTGGAGGCGCGGCAGACGTATCGTTTTGATCGATTTATCGGTGAAGTAACCGACGGGCGTCGTGTCGACATTTTCGCCGTTGCAGACGACGGATGCAAGCTCGGGATGCTCGATCGCGAGCATCGCACCCTCGACTTCGATTTCGGAATCGAACGAGAATTCGAGATTTATCGTATGCTCGGGCGCTTTTTTGATTATAGTCCAAGGCTGCGCAGGCCGCGGATTCCGTCTTCCCATGCCGAGACGCAGACGGCATATATTGTCCGCGCGAAGAATTTCTTCCTCCGCCTCAGACAGAGGATTGCCGTCGACGGAGAATCGCGCCGTATCGAGCAGCAGCACGTTAGGCTCCGACAGCTCGTATTCCACGGGCGCGCGGAAATCGATCGTGTCAACGACGTCGCGGCGAACAACGGGGACGTCGCCGACGACGGCGTCGTCAAGGCAGCGATCGAGGCGCATGAGCAGCGAATCGTTTGCGTAAAGCACATGATCGATATATGTGATCCCGCCGCGGCGGCGATAATCGGCGCGCTTCATCTCGCCCGTGAGCGTATCGTATACGACCGGCACGTATTCGCACGGAAGCTCGATCGTGATGCGCTGCGGATGCGATACGTCGGGACACGACGGCTGATCGACGTGAGCGATAAAGAGCCAGTCGCAGTCGTTGTCGCGGCGCATCTGATATACGAGATTGTCGGCGGCGGAGCCGTTAGCGTTGCGGATCGTAAGCGTTCTGTATCCGTCGAGCGCCGACAGGATCGATGTGCGCGAGAATTGGACGCGGCGGCATCTGTTATAAAGCGCCTTTGCGTCCTCGGACGGCATAGCGTCGACATATTGCGGCGAGTCGCCGGCGAATATGACGTCTCCGCCTCTGTTTTTGAAATCCGAAAGGATGTCGAGCGTCGTTTTCCTGATCGTCTCGCAGGCCGGAACGATCACGGCGTCGTATGTCATCTCGCCGACGCCGAGACCGGCGTCCGTTTTCACATATTGATCAGGAAGCGTAGATTCGCAGATGAAATCAAAATCGATCGAACCCGTCAGAAGCCATCTCGTTATATTTGAGAAATTTTCCTCGAGCTGCGATTTATACTGCGAGCAAAGATCGTTCGGACCGAATCTCAGCCAGTAGCTCTCGACGGGATGTATCACGCCGACGCGCACGATCGGTTTTCCGCGCGTCAGAGCGGTGTTTACGCGCGCGAAATGATCCTCTACATATGAATATTTGTCGTACCACGGCGACTGATAATTGATCGAGGCGGGGTAGTCGCGCTTCGCGTCGCCTTCCATCGACACCCACGACAGATGATGAACGCGCACGGTGACGCCGAGCGCTGCCTGCCAGTCGCCCTGAAATTTATGTCCGCGAAAATCGAAATCCCAATTCGTGACGCCGTAAAGCTCGCTCGTCATGCCCTCGCGGCCGTACTGATGCACCGCCGACTGCGCCTGCTTCGCAGTCGTAAGCTCCACGCGGTTGCAGAGCATATCGATGCCGGGCAGCTGCATATTGCGGTACGCGCGCATCGCGTCGCCGACGGCGTGCGTCTGCGATTCGAGCGTCGGCTCCTCCATCAGATGGCCGGTAAAGAGAATGCCGTTTTCGGCGCACCATTTGCCGCACATATCGTTGTATCCGCGCGTGAACATCTCCGCCGCGCAGTCGTGGAAATCGTAGCGCGCCTTTGATACGCCGCCGTCGGGCAGTTCAAGTATGAGTTCGGGCAGACGCGGTATGATGTCGTAGCCGTATTTATCGCGGAAAAATACGGGCAGACGCGGCGTCCACGGGAATCCGGCGCGGTCGCGCCCTGATGCGCGGCTGTGCGCAAGCGTGCGCTTTGATGCAAACTGAGGCTCGTCGGTGAATATCGCGGGGATAATGCCGCCGAAGTCGCCGCCGAATCTGTCGCGGTATACGTCGTAAGTCAGGCGCAGAAACGACGCTGCGGCGTCGGGATTGAGCGTGTCAATGTAGGCGGAATTGTTGTACCACTCGGAGAACCCCTGACAGTACGAGTTGAAATACCAGCGCACAGCGCCGTCCTTCGCGTCTTTATCCGTGTCCGCGGCTTCAAAAGATATCATTTCGCCGCGATCGTTCTGTATCACGTCGAACACGGCGACGATGTACGGTGCGCCGCTTTTAACAGCCTTGTCCTTATCGAGCGCGCCGTCTGGCGCGTGAAGCTCCGCCGTCAATGTGCGCTGACGAAGCTCGGGATGCTCGCGCGTGACCTTGCCGCCGCATGAGCCGGACGGCCATCTGTCCTCGTCGTAAAGCCACGCATAAAGCCCTTCGGCGCGAGCCTTTTCAACGCACGCGGACACAAGATCGAGGAATTCGTCCGATAAGTACGGCGTCGCCATTCCCGTGCGCGAATGCATATGGAATCCGCCGAATCCCATCTTTTTTAGTACGTCAATCTGACGCAGAAGCTCGTCGCGGTCAAGCTCGCAGTTCCAGCTCCAGAACGGCGCGCCGCGATATTCCGATGTCGGCGACGCGAACAGCGCATCGTCAAGATGCGCGGAATTGTTCTTCTTGTAAAGCATAGCGGAAAATCCTCCTAAAAATATAATCTGACAGATTTAATGCGCGCGAATGTCAAAATCGCTGCCGCTGTCGGAATCAAAAATGTAAACGACGATATATTTTCCCATGTCGTCCTCGCCGAAATGATCGAATTGTATATACGCATGATCGACGCACGGGATGTCGGGCGAGGCGTCGTTTATCTCGAGCGCGCCTGCGTCGTCGAATTCGAGCTGAAGCGCGTCGATCGCCTGATCGATAATTTCAAGCCTCACGTCTGACGATGCGTGGAGCAGCACGGCGGAGAAGAACTGCATCCCGTTTCCGTTGCCGCACAGCTTTCCGCACGCGCTTTGCTGCTCGACGACAACGATATCGCCGCCTCCGGCGTCCGACAGACGCGACATCTCGCCGTATAACCAGCTGTTCATCGAGCGCATCACGCTGTTGTTGTATAAATAGGGGGAGAACACAGCGACCGCGGCGGCGAGGACGAGACAGAGCGGGATAATAACAAATATTGCGATTTTTCGCGAACGGATCATGCGAAATGCTCCTTTTCTCGCTTGATTTCGGTTTTATTTTACCACACGGCCGCGCGTGTGTAAATATATAATCATTTAATATTCCTGAAGATATTCTTTCGTTTTTCTTGTGATTTTTCTCTTGACAAGCCCCGAATATTATGATATTATATTTGAGCGTGCAAAAAGCCGTGCTATGCGGGTGTAGTACAATGGTTAGTACGCCAGCCTTCCAAGCTGGATACGTGGGTTCGATTCCCATCACCCGCTTATGTACCTGTAGCTCAGCCGGATAGAGCAACTGCCTTCTAAGCAGTAGGTCGCGGGTTCGAGTCCCTCCAGGTACGGTATACGGTGGGTGTAGCTCAGTTGGTTAGAGCGTCAGGTTGTGGCCCTGAAGGCCGTGGGTTCGAGTCCCATCACTCACCCTTGTGATATGCAGCTCCGATACGGATCGTATTGGAGCTTTTTCGTTGACATCATATTCGTTTTATGATATATTTTATATATCGACAAAAAACGACAGGCGAGGGCGGATATAGTTCTTTATTGCCTGTAAACATTCGAAAGCGGAACGATATGACAAAGCGGATCATAGCGTTATTATTGATCATAATCTTGCCGGCCTCGGCGGTATCATGCGGAGTTTCGGCAAATTCGAGCGGAACGGCCGCCGTCGCAAACGGCGAATATGACGGCGCGATCAGTATAATCTGCGAGCAAATGGGACTCGAACGCGGCGACGCCGAGGAGCTTTACGCGCTCATCCTCGATTCGGGATTGACGGACGAGCTTAAATATATCAGAAAGTGGGACGATCACGATACGGGCGCGTCGTATTACAGGTTCCGAACGAACAGCGGCAAGCGCGACGTTTATCTCGACGGAGGCGAGGTCGTCCTGATCGTAGACGGCGACATTGTGTATTATGACGCCGACGCCGTCACGGACGCGCCGTCGACGGAGCCGCCGGATACGACAGAGCTGCCGCCGGTTCGGGACGATACGGACGCGGCAGACGATCCCGACACTATCGCAGATATAGAGCCGCCGGTCGAGCCGATTGATACGGAGACGCCTGATACATCGACAGAGCCGACGGAAACTGAGCCGCCCAGGACAGAGCAGGCGCCGGATACGACGCCGCCGCATACGAGCAGCACACGGACATATGTGCTGAATACGAATTCCAAAAAGTTTCATCTTCCGACGTGCAGCTCCGTAAAACAGATAAAGGAATCAAACAGGGAAGAGTACACGGGCGATCGCGAGACGCTGATCGAACAGGGCTATTCACCGTGTAAACGCTGCAATCCGTAGTAAACGGGGGGAGATAAACTTGTTGGTGTACAAGTTCAACGAAAAAATATCTGTAAAAGCATTGGCTGATTTGCGCGAATCTGTGGGCTGGAGCAGGATGGAAAGAGAATATAACAGCCCTTTGATGACATCCTATTACCATATTGCAGTTTATGAAAATGAAAAACTGATCGGGTATATCGATTGTGTATCAAACGGAGTAACGGACGCATATATTCAGGATTTAATGGTTTGTCCTGATTACCAGGGCAAAGGGATCGGCACAGACCTGATGAATAAAATGATTGAATATCTGAAAGAAAAGCGTATCTGCATGATCTCAGTTGTTTATGAAGAGCGCTTGAAGCCGTTTTATGAGCGATTCGGCTTTTATAATATGTTGTGCGGGCAAATGGAAACATATGAGGTAAAATATGCCGAAAATCAAATGGCAGGGAATAATTAAGGGTCCTTTATGCGGTAGAACGCAGCTGAACACAGCAACAAGACCGCCCGCGCACCGGCTTGCCGGTGTGCGGGCGGTCTTTTGATACTGTTTATGTGTCGCTATTTTTTTACGTGATTTTGTCTGTACACCTCGAACGCCAGCACGGCCGCAGACGATTGAGCCGACAGCGCGGCGGGAAATTCGCGCCCGTAGTCGATGCGCACGGTGATATCGGTCTTCGGCATGAGCTTTTTCGATATGCCGCGCAGCTCGCCGCCTACGATGAGGAACACCGGCAGCGAAAGATCGGCGTCGTACATCGCGCATCCGCTCTGCTTATCGGACGCGACGATCTTATATCCGCGCGATTTGAATTTATCGATCGCAGATTCTGGCGTATCTTCGTACATGGCGGACAATTCGGACGCGCCCGCCGACGATCTGCATACGATTCCGGCAGCGCTCATCCAGCTGCGCGGCGGGAGGATGATGCCGTCAGCGCCGGATGCGTATACCGATCTTACGGCAGTGCCGAAATTGTACGGGTCCTCGATCCCGTCGAGCATTACATAAAACCCGCCGTCAGCGATATTCTCGGCGTCGAGCGTCGATATCGTGCGTTCGCCGCACAGCGCAACGATCCCGCCGTGGGATTTGCCGAGCGTGAGTTCATCGATCCGATCGGATGTCGTCGGCGTAAGCGCAAAGCCGTGACGCGCCGATATACGCGACAGCCATGACAGCTCGCGGAACAGCTTGGCCTCGCGCGATTTATCATATAATATCTCGTTTATACGCCTGTCGGATACTCCGTCGTCGCGCGCTTTGACGATGGCGCGGACGGACGTCATCCCCTCGAATACGTTCGACGGCAGATATTTTTCGCTCTCGTTCTTCATTTGCGTTCCTTTCATATAAACGGTGCGGCTCTCATAAAATGTATTCGTAAAGATCGAATAAAAAAGGGGAGCCGTAATTTGAAATCAATAAATCTTAATATCGCCCCGATCGGCAAAAACAGGGAAGAGATGATAGGGGAATACATACTCGAGCATGGAGCCACCGTGCGCGGAGCCGCCGCATATTTCGGGATATCGAAATCGACCGTGCATAAAGACGTGTCGTCGCGGCTGCGCCGAACTGATCATGAGCTTTATGTCCGCGTTAAAGAGGTATTGGACAAGAATAAGGCGGAGCGCCACATTCGAGGCGGAGAGGCGACGCGGCGAAAGTACATGATACGAAGACAGTATTCGCAGAATCAGTCGAAAACGGCGTTGTGACGGAGCGCATAATAGCCGAGCTTATCTGAACCGACGACCTCGGATAAAAATTTTGTATAATAGTCGGAGCCGTAAACGCACTGATCGAATTTGTCGCCGCTGCCGAATACGACGGTTTTGCCGCGCATGATCAGTCTGCGTGCGAATTTGCGCGCGGCGGTCGATTGCAGGCTCGAGATATTTATCTGATAAACTGCGTTCGGAATGTTGAGAATGGAGTTGTACGAACGATCAGGCACGGACGCGGCGGCGCGTTCCGCGCACGTTATAACGGGGATAAGCTTTTGCCGATAAATTATTCCGTGCAGCTCGGCGGGGATCATATCGGGATCGGTCGTAGGAAGTATGCGTAGAAATACGTATTTGCCGGATCGACCGTCGAAGGCGAGGCTTTGCAGCATAGGCAGACGCGATATGCCGTAATCGAGATCAAATACGGTCGCGGCTTTGATTTTGACGTTAGTGTGTGACGCAAGCTTTTGCGCGTTATACAAAAGCTCGCGGCGGTCGCTTTTGTGTATGGCGCACGATTCGGAGTCACTGTAGTTGACGGCGAGTATGATTCGCTTGATCCTGCGTTCTGAGTATGAACGAAGAATAAACCTGAATTGATCGTGATCGTTCGGGTCGGACAGACGAAGATGAGTCTCGGCAAAATAATCGTTATACATAAAGCACCGCGTGACAGTATGATCTCAACTGATTTATTGTACCATACGCCGATACTTTTTTACAATATCAATCTTGCAAACGCCGAGAATTTATTGTATAATATCGAAGATAACCGCAGGGGACGCGTGAACAGCCGCACGCACGGCTTGTTCAGCCATACGCGGATCGATATAACCAATTATACAAAATGCAAATTTTGTATAATTGAGGGAAGCGAAATCGGAAAGGAGCCGGACGATGCTTTTAGCGATTGATATCGGCAATACGAGCGTTGCGTTCGGGCTGTTTTCTTCCGATGCGCCGCAATCTGCGCCGTTTGATCCCGTAATGATATCTCGCGTCGCCGTTCGCAAAAACGTGAGCGCCGACGAATACGCCGCATTGATAAGCGGCGTGCTGTCGCTGCGTCTCGGCAGCAATCCCGATATAGACTGCGCCGCGATCTCGTCTGTCGTGCCGAGCGCGCTTCCTGCCGTCGCCGAGGCTGCGTCGATAATATCTCACGCCAAACCGTATATCATAATGCCAGGCATAAAGACAGGCTTTCGCATCGGCATTTACGATCCCGCCTGTCTCGGCTCCGACATCGTATCGAACACGGCTGCCGCGCTCGATATCTGCAAGCCGCCGCTCATCGTATTTGACGCGGGTACCGCAAATACTATAACTTACGTAGACGATTCATGCACGTTCAGAGGTACCGTAATTTCGCCCGGGCTGCGAATCTCAGCGTCGGCGCTTCATGAACACGCTGAGCTGCTCGACGCCGTCGCGCTCGGCGACGGCAAGCTTCCCATAATCGGACGCGATACGTTTGAATCTGTCCGTTCGGGCATAATAAACGGCAGCGCGCTGATGCTGGACGGATTTGTAAGAAGCATTCGCGAATCCGAAATCCCGAAGGGATCGGACAAAAAGCTTGCCTTGATCGCCACTGGAGAATTCGCCGAACGGATCACGGCTCATTGCAGGAACAAATTCATCTACGATGAAGCGCTGACCGTAAAAGGCATTGCTTCCCTCTATTTCAGGAATATCAGGCAATAAAAAATATTTTGTATAATTCCGGCTCCGGCCGTAATTATAAATCACACTGCGCCACACCGTTGTATTCTCGGGCGGCAGCACGGGTTTGAGTCCCGGAGGTAAAAATGAATACTGTCACGAAAAACCGTGAGCGCACGAATGCGCTCGTAGGAACTGCGCTGCTTACAGCAATTGTAGTCGTTCTTCAATTCGTAAGCATGAATCTGCGCTTCACTCAGTTCTCGATCACGCTCGTACTTATGCCCGTCGTGCTTGGCGCGGCGCTGTACGGCATCGGGACCGGCGCTTGGCTCGGATTTGTTTTCGGCATAGTAGTTCTGTTGACTCACGACGCGGATACGTTTTTGGCGGTCAACATTGCCGGAACGATCATCACAGTCCTTGCCAAAGGCACGCTTGCCGGACTGATCTCCGCATTAGTCTACAAACTGCTTGAGAAAAAGAACAGATATGCGGCCGTCATAACTGCGTCCATACTCTCCCCCGTTACGAATACCGGCATATTCCTCATCGGATGCCGTCTGTTCTTCTGGGAGACGATAAAGTCGTGGGCGGCAGGCGAAGGACAGTCCGTCGCCGCTTATGTCATATTCATCCTTGTCGGTATAAACTTCATCATCGAGCTTTCGATCAACCTTGTGCTTGATCCCGCAATCGTTCGTATCATCGATATCGTCAAAAAGCAGCGCGACAAAGACTAACACAGGCGTCAATAGTATAAACGGCACGATTTTGATCGTGCCGTTTATTTTGTCCGTCCGACTGTAAAAAATTTTTATCAAATTTTACAAAACCTGTTCAAATTTGCGCAAATGTATGTTATAATAGACCTATGTTATAATAACATTAACAATATTCGGAGGATTCAAACCCATGAAAATGCGCGTACTCTATTCGTCTAAAAATAAGAAGGTCGTAAGCTATGCCACAGCGCTCGGCGAAGCTCAGAACGATCAGCACGCAATCGCTGACACTATCCCGCCGGCATATTCCTGCGACCGCGAGCGCCTCGTGGTGCTTGTGATCTCAGCCGGCGCACGCGTCGAGGACAACGTCCGCCTCTTCATCGGCGAGCTTACGCCCGCAAGAGCCGCGAACGTAGTGTTCGTATTCGAGAGCAAGGATAAGACAGTCACGCCTTCAATGCAGCAGCTTATCGATACGGCGAAATCTGCCGGAACGAACGTACTCGAAAAGGATACGTATTTCGTCGCCCCGGGCAGCCTCTTTGCGTCAAAGATATCCGTCGAGGAACGCAGCGCGATCGTCGACTGGTGCGAGGGCGTGAAGAATTCGCTGCAAAAGTAAGCATTGAAGAAGGTTTCCATATACACCGACGGTTCGTGTAAATCAAATCCCGGGCCAGGCGGCTGGTGCGCAATTCTTGTATGCGACGGCGTCGAAAAGGTGCTGTCAGGCGGCGAGCCGTCCACTACAAACAACCGAATGGAGCTGACCGCCGTGATCGAAGCGCTCGGCGCGCTCAAATCCCCGTGCGACGTCTCGCTCGTCTCCGACTCGCAGTATGTCATAAACGGCATTACAAAGGGCTGGGCCGAGAGCTGGCGGTCGCGCGGATGGAAAAAGTCGGACGGCAAGCCGGCGCTTAATCCGGAGCTTTGGGAGCGGCTTTTGTCACTGTGCGATGTTCATCATGTCAGCTTTGAGTGGACGCGCGGCCATGCCGGACACGAATACAACGAGCGGTGCGACAAAATCGCGCAGGCTGAAGCGGAGAAATACCGCGAATAACCGGCATAAATTCATAAGCAAAGCGGCGGCGTCCCGCAAATGCGGGACGCCGCTCATATTCTTTTAAAACGATGAAAAAAGTTATAATCATAGGAAGCCCGGGCGCCGGCAAAAGCACGTTCGCGCGCAAGCTGCGCGACGTCATCGGACTGCCGCTCTACCATCTCGATCTTATCTGGCACCTGCCCGATAAGACAAATGTGGCGCGCGAAGAATTTGACGCGCGTCTGCAAGAGATCCTCAACCGCGGCGAATGGATCATCGACGGCAATTATACGCGGACGATCGAGGCGCGTCTGAAATGCTGCGACACCGTGTTCCTGCTCGATATGCCGCTCGACGTCTGTATATCGGGCGCGATGTCGCGAGTCGGTAAGCGGCACGACGACCTGCCGTGGGTCGAGGATGAATTCGATCCCGAATTCAGACAATGGATAGAAGATTTTCCGCGCGACACGCTGCCGAAAATATATTCACTCATAGAGCAGTATAAAGCGGACAAGGATGTCGTTATCTTCAAATCCCGAGACGAAGCGGATGCGTATATTGAAAGCTTCGCACGACCGTAACTCCGCTACACAATCTTCGTTTTGTCGCTGTTATAGTACACGAACTCTATGCCGCCGAATTCCTCCGATATCAGCTTTTGCAGCAATTGCAGCACGGGCGCTTCCGTGTTGTAATGGCCGGCTTCGATCACGTTTATGCCATATCCTGCGGCGTCGATGTCGAGATTATATCCGCATCGTCCTGTGAGGAACGTATCGGCTCCCGCCGCTATTGCCGGCATCAGATAGTCCTTCCCGTCTCCGCCGATCAGCGCAATTTTTTTCACTTCCCTGCCTGCGTCAACGACGACAAGACCTCCCGAGCCGAGCGAATCCTTGACATTGACGCAGAAAGCGTCAAACTGGATCGGCTCTCGCAGCTCGCCGATGCGGCCGATCGCCTCGCCCGCGGGTCCGAACGGGACGGCGTTTTCAACGCCGAGGATGCCGCAAAGCGTATCGTTGACGCCGTAATCGTCGAGCGCGTCGAGGCGCGTATGATACGACATGACCGTTATTCCATGCGTGATCGCATAAATCGCCGCGCGCGACGACACGGTATCGCCTGCGAGCGAACGGAGCGGCTTGAAAATGAGCGGATGATGCGATATGATGCATTCGCAGCCGCAGTTTGCCGCAAATTCGAGCGCGTCCGCCGTCACGTCGAGCGTCAGCAGAATTTTCTTTAGTTCACCGTCGCCGCCGCATACCATGACGCCGTCGTTATCCCATTCGCATGAGAGCGATCGCGGTATTCTTTCATCGAGATATTGCGCAAGCCCGCGCACTGTCGCCGCCATATTACATAACCTCCGAAAGCCGCCTCACGATATCGGTTTCGACCGATACGTCAAGTCCGACTCCGCCCTTCCCTTTTATAATGCGTTCGTATTTGCTGATCTGTCCCTTAAAATATCCGTGCCTTATGTCAAATGGCTCGAATTTTCGCGACGCAAGATCTCCGTACAGCGCGTAAAATTCATCATGATCCTCTGCTTGTCCCGTGTAATCGGCGCAGATCACGGTGTAATATTTGCCGTCCTCGAATACGGTTATCTCGGATTCAATGCCGAATCCGTTCTGCCACAATCCGCGCCGCGCCGCGTTTTGCATCGTCATAGGCTGGATTATTAGCCGAAATCCGCGTCGCTTTATAAAGTCCGCCTCGCCGACTATCTTCGCGATCAGCTCGCCGCCCATGCCGCATATGGCCGCGTCCGTTATGCCGCGGCTGTCAAGCGCGTCAAATCCCGACGACAATACGCATTCGATCGATCCCGAGCATCCGTTTTGCCGCACGTTTTCGCGCGCCCTCAAAAGCGGCCCCGTGTTAATATCCGACGCGATCGCTCTGCCCGCCGCTCCCGTTTTTACCGCCCAGATCGGCAAAAGCGCGTGATCGGTGCCTATATCGGCGAATACGGCGTCCCGCCGTATGAATCCGGCGGCGGCGCGCAGTCTCGGCCCGAGCGAGGGCGCGCCGTTTTCAATGTCTTTCATATAATTTAAGCACTATGACAAAAGGGACGTTTTATAACGTCCCGTCGTCTTTTCATTCGCCCTTGCTCTTGAGAAATTCGTTGATCTTGTCGACGAGCGCGTCTGCGTCGGTCGCGTGAACAGCGCAGGCTTCTTCTATCGTCTCGCCGGCGGATGCGGGGCATCCGAGGCAGTGCATACCGATCTCAAAGAAGAATCTTGCCGTTTCGCGATCGATAGCGAGTACGTCCGTTATGATCATGTCTTTCGTTACTTTCATTTTTCAGTCCTCCTGATTTATATTAAATATTTTATTGATTTTCCGTTCGTTTATTCATCCTCTATCGGAACTCTTTTTATATTCGCGCCGAGTCCCGACAGCTTTTCGACTATGTTCTCATAGCCGCGTTCGATGTATTTGATGTCGTATATGTCCGTTACGCCGTCTGTCATAAGTCCCGCGATCAGAACGGCGAGTCCCGCGCGCAGGTCTACGGCTTTGACTTTAGCCGGCTTCAGCGATTTTACGCCGTTTATTATGGCGGAAGCCGTATCTTCGTTTACGGTTATGTCCGCACCCATTCGTTTCAGCTCCTCCACATAGCGGAAGCGCTTCGGCCAGATCGTTTCGCGGATGATGCTCTGCCCTTTTGCCACGGCTAAAAGCGGAGCCATCTGCGGATGCATATCTGTGGGAAATCCCGGGTACGGGAGCGTTTTTATATTTGTGTGCTTGTATTCGTTTCGTCCGATCACAATGACGGAATCGTCGAGCATTTCGACCTGCGCGCCGATCTCCTCGAGCTTTGCGGCTATCGCCTCAAGATGCTTCGGGATCACGTTGTTGATCTTGATGCTGCCGCCGGTCGCGGCGGCGGCGATCATATATGTGCCGGCCTCGATCATGTCCGGAATTATTGCGTATGTACATCCGTGAAGCTTTTCGACGCCGCGTATCTTTATCATATCGGTGCCGGCACCCGTTATGCGCGCGCCGCACGTATTGAGAAAGTTCGCAAGATCGACGACATGAGGCTCCTTCGCGGGGTTGTCTATCGTCGTTATGCCCTTAGCCAGAACGGCCGCGAGCATCACATTTATCGTCGCCCCGACGGAGTTTCCGTCAAAGTAGATTCCGTTGCCGCGCACGCCGAGCGGCGCGTTGATCGTTATGTATTTATCGTCGCAGATCACCTCTCCGCCGAGCGCTTCAAATCCTTTTATATGAAGATCCATCGGACGTCCGCCGAAATCGCACCCGCCCGGATATCCGACGCGCGATTTTCCGAATCGTCCAAGCTCCGTTCCGAGCAGATAATACGAGCCTCTTATCGTTCCGACAAGCTCGGGATCGGACGTCGATCCGACAAGATCGGTTGTATCGATCTCCACGACCGAATTGCCGAGATGCTCGATTTTTGCGCCCATTCCGCGAAGTATTTCAAATGACGTTGTAACGTCGCTTATATTAGGTAAATTTTCAAGTCTGCATTTGCCCGCTACAAGTATCGTTGCATATATGATAGGCAAAGCGGCATTTTTCATCGCGCTTACGTCAACGCTTCCCTGAAGCGGCACGCCGCCCTCGATGACGAGCTTTTCCATAGGTTGAATCACTCCTTAACGGTATATAGAAAACGCAATACTGCGTGGATTTTATCAAACGTGCGATCCGTCGGCGGACAGCCGACGGGCATATCTATTTTATTATAACAGAACGGCACGGAAAAAGAAAGTGTTAACGGAAAGTTTTTTCTTTTGATCGAAAAATCGTTTGATTTGCACATATTTGCGGCCGCGTTCGTCCGATTGTTGTGTATAACACACACGTCTGTAATCGGCCGAGCCGGTCGCAATTGTGAATATTTCCAGCAGCTATTAAAGATTATATGCGTCGTTTCCGCATCGGGTGAAACTGTTACGGATCGACGGGAAGCATCCCCTGCGTATAGCAGATGACGGCAAGATCGGCCACAAGTCCGTAGCTCCGTGTGCCGGGCGTTCCCTGAAGCACGAGGTACGTGTTGTTCACTGTGCCGGAAACGGTCGCGGCGACGTTTTCCTCATATTTGTCGAAAAACGTGTTGTATGCGCGGATCTCATCTATTACCTTCGGAGAAAGCGAACGGTAGCACGTCCGATAAAGGTCGCGGTCGGCGCTCGACAGCGCCGAATACACATATTCGAGCAGACTTTGAGCTGCCGCGTATCTTATATACGGATCGTCACTCTCCATGCAGACGAGATACGCCATGAAATTCGCCTCATCCTCCGGCGCGATACCGCGCTGGTGCGACATTTCATGCGCCATTGTATAAACTATGACGTAATCAGGAAAGTTGATATTGACGTTCGCCTCGCCGGTGAAAAACGTGTATACGCCCGATATATGCGTATACGTCATCGGCTCCGACAGCGCGACGGATTTGACGTTCGAGCGCAACGGCATAATGAAATCGTATTTCTGTGCCGCAAGCACATATGCGTCGTTCAGCTTCCGGTTAAGCTCGTCAAAATCGTAAGGCATCACCGATTGACCGTTTGACGAAAACGTCACGTCTCGCGACAACTCGTTTACCATATCCGTCAGCGCGGCGGCCGTGTCGTAAAGCTCCTCCGCCGATATGCCTCGGCGTTCCACGCCGAGCTTATCCGTGACGGACGATCCCTGATATCCCGTCGCGAGCGTAAATACGAACGATATATAGATAAACGCAAGCACGGCCAAGAGCGAAAATATATATCGGATGCTCTTCACTCTGTCGTCGGCGATCCTCGGCACGAGTCCGAATATGGCGATGATGAGCGCGGCGGGCAGGAATATTATGATCGTTTCGGCAAACGAAAACGGGATCACGCCGGAAATATACGACGCGGCGGCGCGGTATAAGGACGCTATGTGTATATTGAAAAAGTCCGCAAAGCGCGTTGAAAAAGCGCCGACTACGTGTATGATCACGGCGATCGGCAGAATGGCGAACAGCACCATCGGCGCCCACGGCACATATTTGTGTATCTTTTTCAGCATAAAGCGGAGCTTTCCAAATCCTTTCCCGAGCATTTATAAGCGGCGCGCTTATAAATGTATTTTCCCATCTACAATCGACCGCATATCGTCCGGCAACGGAGACGTGACGGTCACGGCGCCGTTTTCCGTTTCAAATGCGAGCGAATACGCATGAAGCGCCTGACGCGATATCAGCTCTCTTTTTCCGCCGTACAGCTCGTCGCCCGTGATCGGATGCCCGAGAGATGAAAAATGAACGCGAAGCTGATGCGTCCGTCCCGTCTTAGGCATAGCGCGGACGACCGTGATCCCGCCGCCGATATAGAGCGGCACAAAATCGGTCTCGGCATAGTCGCCGCTTTCGGAATCGTCCGACGATTCGCGCAGTATTATGGTGTCCGATCGTCTGCGTATATATGAGCGCACCGTCGACAGCTTGCCGATCTCGGCGTCCATTTCGCCGTCGAGGACGGCGATATACGTCTTTTTTATTAAGCCGCGCGCGAGCTGTTTTGACATTGAATTTGCGGACGCCTTCCCTTTTGCCGCCATTACAGCGCCGCTCGTATCGGCGTCGAGTCTGTTGACTGGACGGAAAACGAACGGCATCCCGCGCCGTCTGTATTCGGCGCAGAGCGCGTTCGCGAGCGTGTCGAGATGGTGGCCGTGGGACGTATGCGTCGGCATACCGGCCGGCTTATTTATAATGAAGACGTTGTCGTCCTCGTAAAGGATATCGACCTTGTCCTCCGACGGGAAAATGTATTCGTTCTCGTCGTCAAACATATCGCTGTCGTCGATGATTATGACGTCACCCGTGCGGACGACAGCCCGCACGGTGACGTCATTGCCCGCAGCCGTAATTCCGTGCGGGCGCGATTTACATAACTTGATAAGCGTGCCGGACAAACCGTTTTCGCGAAGAACCGCGTATACTGTTTTCCCGTCCGGCGCGTCCCGCACCGCTATCTTCACTCAACGGAGAACGCGAACACAGTCGTGTGATCGAATACTTCGCCGGGCGACAGCACAACGGACGGGAACTCCGGATGATTCGGGCTGTCGGGATAATGCTGCGTTTCAAGACATAGTCCCGCGTGCTTTATCTTGCGCGCGCCGTTTTTGAACGGCGGTTCGCTTTCGTCAAGGCAGTTGCCCGTATAAAGCTGTACGGCGGGCTGATCGGTGTAGACCGTCATAGTCCGTCCCGACACGGGTTCCCATACCTTTGCGGCAAGCTCGAGTCTGCCGCCGTTATGAAGGATATACGTCAAATCGTAACCCTGTCCGTAACGGAGCTGTTCGTCATCCGCGTCGATATCCTGCCCTACGCGCTTTCTGACTCTGAAATCCTGCGGTCTTCCGTCTACGGGGATCGACCGTCCCGTCGGGATCAATTCGCCATCGACCTCGCCGAATTCATCTGCTGCGACGAGCAGCTCATGATCAAGCACGTCGCCGGAGCCTGCTCCCGCGAGATTGAAATACGAATGATTCGTCAGATTCAGAACGGTGCGTTTGTCCGTGACAGCAGTGTAGCGCATCGATAATTCGCAGTCCTTTGTGAGCTTGTATGTGACGCGGACGGTGAGCGTCCCGGGATAGCCCTCCTCACCGTCGGGCGATACGTATGTCAGCTCCGCCTCCGGCTCGTCGCCGTCGCTTATGATCTTAACGTCCCACATACGGCGGTCAAATCCGATCCTGCCTCCGTGCAGATGATTGCCGTGATCGTTCACGTAAAGCTTATAAAGCACGCCGTCGAGCGTGAATTTCGCGCCGCCTATGCGGTTCCCTACGCGTCCGAGTATCGCGCCCGGGTAGCCGCCGCACGTAAGATAAAGATCGGGATCGTCGTAACCGAGAACGACGTCTGCAAGAACGCCGTTTTTATCTGGTACGTTTATATCTGTCACGGTGCCGCCGAGATCGATGAAGCGGACGCTCATTTTGCCGTTGCTCATCGTATACGATGTGACGGCAACGCCGTCTTTTGTTACACCGAAGCTTGATTTTTCAATGCTCATCTTCAGTCCTCGTATCCCTTCGGATTCTTTATCCTGAAATTATACGAATCGCGGCACATATCGTCGATCGTCAGCTTCGCTTCCCATCCGAGAACGTCGCGCGCGCGGGACGGATCGGCGTATGAAACCGCAATGTCGCCCGGGCGGCGAGGACACATCTCGCGCTTGATCTGATGGCCGCACGCGCGCTCATACGCGGCGATGATCTCAAGCACCGAATATCCTCTGCCGCATCCGATATTGTACGTCTCCCAGCCTACGACGGACGCGGCGCGCTTGAGCGCCGCTATGTGCGCCTGCGCGAGATCGGTGACGTGTATGTAATCGCGGATGCAGGTACCGTCCGGCGTGTTGTAGTCATTGCCGAATACGGTGATCGAATCCCATTCGCCTGTCGCGACCTTCTGGATACGCGGCATGATGTTGTTCGGGATACCCATGGGGTCCTCACCGATAAGTCCGCTCTTATGAGCGCCGACGGGGTTGAAATAACGCAGGCAGCACGCGCTCCATTCGGGATCGGATACGCAGAGATCCTTCAGTATGCGCTCGATCAGTATCTTCGTTTCGCCATACGGATTCGTCGCGTGCGTTATCGGGAAATCCTCCTGCATCGGAACGTGATCAGGCTCGCCGTATACTGTCGCGGACGACGAGAACACGATGCGCTTGCAGCCGTGAGCCGACATCGATTCGCACAAAACGATCGTTCCGGCGATGTTGTTGTAATAATACGTGAGCGGGATTTTCACCGATTCGCCGACGGCTTTCAGTCCGGCGAAATGGATCACGGCGTCGATCTTGTTTTCGTCGAATATTTTATCGATCGCAGCGCGGTCGAGCATATCGGCCTCGTAGAATTTAAAATCCCTGCCAGTGATCTTTTTTATTCTGTCGACGACGCACGGCTTGCTGTTGTAGAAATTATCGAAAACGACAACGTCGTACCCTGCCGAAAGCAGCTCAACGACGGTGTGCGATCCTATAAAGCCCGCGCCGCCCGTAACGAGAATCGTCATTTTTTTGATCTCCTCTCAATTATAATTTAAGCCCAAAGATCGTCCGGATAAACGCCCGCGTCGATAAGCTCGTTGATAGCCGCGACGACTGTCGGTTTGTCCTCGCGCACGGTGACGCCGAACCAGTGAGCGTTGCTCGTGAGCATATCGACCTCGCATTTGCCGGCGACGATCATCTCATATACAGCCGTCGGAAGAAGCGCCTCGCACTTCATCGTGTCAGCGCCCGGGGCGTTGAACGTGCGAACGATATTTTCACGCAGGAACGGGAACACTTCCTTCGTCATTCCCCAGCAGTTCATCGAAACGATGCTGTTCTCGTCGAGCGGACGCCATTCGCCGTCCTCGAGCGATTCCGCGCCTTCGGGGATATTCGCGTTCGGCTGAATCTTGAACGTCTCGACGATGGACGTCAGCTTGCCGGCGTCGTTCGTCTTGCATATGCCGCGCGTGACGGTGCCGTTCGGGGACATTGTGTTTTTAAGTACGTATCCGACCATGCAGAACGTCGGCACGGACGTCTTTTTGTCTTCCTTAAGGTATTCCGCGATCTTCATGTACATTTCGCGTCCGTAGAAATCGTCCGCGTTGATGACGGCGAATTTGTCGTCGCCGACGACCTTTTCCGCGCACAGAAGCGCGTGCGACGTACCCCACGGCTTCGTTCTTTCGGCCGGCACCTCGATGCCCTCGGGGCAGACGTCAGACGTCTGATAAGCGTATTCTACGTTGATCTTTCCGCGCAGGCGCGCGCCTATCGTTTCCTCGAAATCTCCTTCGTTCTCCGGCTTGATAATGAATACAACGCGGTCGAATCCGGCTTGTATCGCGTCATAGACCGAAAAGTCGATGATGAAGTTTCCATGCTTCGTGATCGGGTCGATCTGTTTAAGTCCGCCGTAGCGCGAACCCATTCCTGCTGCAAGTACGACAAGTGTCATTTTTCCACCTCAGTTTTGTCATTTTGGATTATATACTTTGCCGCTGCGAGCGTATTTCGCAGAAGCATCGTTATCGTCATTGGCCCTACCCCGCCCGGGACGGGCGTGATGTAGGAGCATTTCGGCTCGACGGATGCAAAGTCGACGTCGCCGCAGAGCTTTCCGTTCTCGTCACGATTCATGCCGACGTCGATCACAACCGCGCCGTCCTTGACCATATCGGCCGTGACGAATCCCGCCTTGCCGACGGCGGCGACGAGGATGTCGGCTTCTTTTGTGATCGACGCAAGCTCGCGCGTGCGCGAATGGCATACGGTCACGGTGCCGTCCGCCGCCAAAAGCAGCATCGCCATAGGCTTGCCTACGATATTGCTGCGCCCTATGACGACACATCGGCGGCCGCGTACCTCGATATCATAATATTTCAAAAGCTCCATTATCCCCGCCGGCGTACACGGCAGAAGCACGGCTCCGCCCTTGAATATGCGTCCGGCGTTTACGGAGTTGAACGCGTCGACGTCCTTGTCAGGCACGATGCGCTCCGTTACGATCGATTCGTCTATATGTTTCGGCAGCGGGAGCTGCACGAGTATGCCGTGAACGTCGTCGTCTGCGTTAAGCCGATCGATCAGCGCGAGCAATTCGTCCTGCGTCGTCGATTCGGGCAGCTCATAAACCCATGAGTTGAATCCGACCTCCTCGCAGCCGCGCTTTTTATTTCTCACGTATACGTGCGATGCCGGATCGTCTCCGACGATTACGACGGCAAGCCCGGGTTTCACCGCCATAAGCGCCGTTTTCTCGCGAATTTTTTCGCGAAGCGACGCGGAAACTTTCTTCCCGTCAATTATCTTTGCCATCTGTCGTCTCCCCCTCTCCATCGGCCGCTTCCTCGGACGACGTATCCTCTGCGGCATTCGCCTCGTCAGCATCGTTCGACTCCGCCTCCGCCGCCGCGACGGCGTCGGATGTGCGCTCGTATTTCTTTATTTTAAGCGCAATCAGCAGCGCCGTGCCGACCAGGAACAGAATGAACGCGAGCATCTGCGAAACTCTGATATTCGTCGATCCGATATAAAGGCTGTCGGTGCGGAGTCCCTCGATGAACATACGACCGAAGCCGTACCACGTCACGTACCACAAAAATACCTGTCCGTCGTATTTCTGCCGCTTGAATTTCAAAAGCAGCATAATAACGAAGAATCCGCACAGATTCCAGAGCGATTCATAAAGAAACGTCGGATGATAATAATGCGTCACTCCGAAACTGTCCTTTATCCCCATACGGCAGAATATATCGGTCTCGGCGCCGTGCGCCTCGGCGTTCATGAAATTGCCCCAGCGCCCGATCGCCTGTCCGAGCAGCGCGCCGTGTCCCGCCATGTCGAGGATCTTCAGCATCGAGATTTTCTTCTTTTTCGATACGAAAAACACCGTTAATACGACGGCTATTATTCCGCCGTATATGGCGAGTCCTCCGTTCCAGATGGCGATTATATTTACAAACGTCCCCCATATGTTCTCGAGTACGCTCCCGTCGGTTTTGATATACGAGCCGATCCCGTCGAACAGTACGTAGTAAAGACGCGTTCCGATTATGCCGAATATGATCGAGAAGATGAAATAGTCGAGTATATCGTCGCGCTTTATGCCGCGCGACGGCGCTTTTATATATACGGTCGCGCACACAGATACGATCGCGAGCGTCACGATTATACCGTACCACGCGACGCTTCTGCCGAAAACAGTAAACGCTATCTTGTTTACGTCAAATTCGCCGATCCCGAGTCCGGGGAATGACAATGTGTTTACTTCCGCATCGAGCAAAGCTCCGAGCATATAACCTCTCCTTTCGCCGGACGCTGAAAGACGCCCGATATATTTTACAATATTCGGGCGTCTTTTGCAATAGAATCTGCGATTTACTTTTCCACTTTCACTAAAATTTTTGCCGATTCCCCGTGCGGGCGTATCGTCACGGAGCCTCCGGCCCTGACGGCGTATACCTCATCCGCGTCGGCGTCTGCGCCGCAGTCGTCCGTACGCACCGAAAGCTTCATACTGCATCCGCCGACGCGGATGCAGACGGCGTAGCCGTCTTTGATATTTGCGGGCGGGGTCACGACGGCGTATCCGTTACGCAGAGTCACGCCGAGGCAGTATTTCATGGCGACGCGGTAAAACCACGACGCCGAACCGGTATAGCCGCTCCATCCGCTCATGCCGGTTATTCCCTCTCCGTAGTAAACGTCGGCGGCGAGGAAATACGGCTCCGCCGTATATTTCCCGTTCTTTCTTCCCGCGCCGTAAATTCCGGACGGCGATACGGACGAAATGATCAGCTCGCCCGTCTCGCGATCGCCGGCGGCGAAATACGCAGCCGCGCAGAAGATCGCGGCGTGCGTATACTGTCCGCCGTTTTCACGTATGCCTGAAGGATATCGGCAAATATATCCGTGACGCGTCGTTTCCGAATACGACGGCTCAAACAGGCGCAGTATGCCGAGCGTGCCGTCGTAAAGGCGCTTTTTCACCTCTGATAGAGCCTTTGACGTTCTCGATCTGTCCGCGTCGGCAAATACGGCGAACGCCTGCGGCATAAGATCGATCCTGCATTCCGCGCACGACGACGAGCCGATAACGCCTCCGTCGTCGTCGAACGCGCGCACATACCAGCCGCCGTCCCATGCGTTTTCTTCCGCGGAGGCGACGAGCGCGTCGGCCTCATACATCAGACGCTCCGACATACCCGGGTCGATCGAAAGCCCGCGCATCATCTCGGCAAACCGCCTGTAAACGACGGCGAAAAAGAATGCGAGCCATACGCTTTCGCCGCGTCCGCGTATGCCGACCTCGTTCATCCCGTCGTTCCAATCGCCGCTTCCGATCAGCGGCAGTCTGTGCGCTCCGCGCTCAAACGACGCCTCGATCGCGGCGATACAATGCTCAAGCACAGTCGCGCGCGCCTCCGTACGCAGCGCCGTCTCATATCTGTCTTCCTCTCCGCTTTTGAGCGGCGGCGATTGCAGATACGGCGCGCGCGCCGTCAGTAATTCGCCGTCGCCGGTCGAAAGCACATATTCGGCCGCGGCATACGGCAGCCACATAAAATCGTCGCCGCATCTCGTTTTCAGTCCGCCGCCATACGGATACGCGTGCCACCAGTGCTGAACGCGTCCGTCCTCATACTGGCGCGCGCAGGCGCGCAGTATCATAAGCCGCGCGATCTCGGGGCGGTAATAGAGCGCTCCGAGGCAATCCTGTAGCTGATCGCGGAAGCCGTATGCGCCGCCCGACTGATCGTATCCGCTCCGCGCGAGCATCCGCACGAACACCGCCTGATACGCCGCGTGATCGACTGTATTTGACAGCCAGCGCTTTTTGCCCGCATACGAGCATTCGAGAAGGATATCGTCGACGAATTTTTTGTATCCGAGAAATCCCGTCATGAAAAATTCCGTGCGCCTGTATTTGTCGCGGATATACTGTACGCACATTCCGTGCGCCGCATACGGCTCGACTGCGGCGACGAATCCGCATTCGCCCGATGAAAACGCGCATTTTGCGTCGGCATGATCAGTCTCGCATAAAATCTCGTCGTCGATCCCGTCCGATACGGAATAGATCGCAATCCTGCACGACGGCTCGCTTTGCGGATATATCCTGCCGTGCGAGCATATCGACGGGTGCGCCGGATAAAACGATATCGACGCGCGCAGTGATTCCGGCAGCTCGCCCGACTCCGCCTCAGCTTTGATGTGATACAGCTTCGCGGGAAGCTTCGCGTCGATGCCGACGCGAAGCTCGTACCGTATCCCGAACAGCTCGCCCGAATAAACGGCGCAGTCCCTGCCCCACACGACTGTGTCCGCGGCGCGGCACATATCGTACCGCATCCCGCCGATATGAAGATATACGGCCTCCCCGGGGACCCCGAGCGTCGGGTCGACATGGCGGCGGCTCAAAACGCCGAGAGATGAATTCAAATACCACGTATATCCGCACGTAAGATTCGTTAAAAGCGTGCCGAACGCGGGATTTGCATACACCATCGAAAACGGCGTTTTGTTTTTGCCGTTTGTAATGATTATGCCGTCGGCTCCCTCGCGGTACATGATCTCGGCGTCGCGCACGTGATACGCGGCCTCGGGGACGGCGGCGCCGCCCGTGCGTTTATCCGTCGTAAACTCGTGTCCCACGCCGATATCGACGGTTTTGCACGATCTTGCGATAACGGTCAGCTCGTCAAACGGCGAAACGCTTTCGCGCGGGATTATGAATATGCCGTTGTTCTTCCCTAATATGCGTCCCGCACCGAGCGAATTTGCCATAGACGTCAATCGGCCAGTCCCGCCTGACATATATCCCGCACACGGAGCGATGAAAACAATATCGAATCTGACGCCGGATAAAAACAGGTATCTTTTGGCCGAGATCAGCTCGTCGATGGCGAATCTGTCCGCCGACGCTGTCAGATCGCCGCAGAATACAGTAACGACGGGCAGATCGCCCGATATCCCGTAACGCCAGAATATATCGCGCCTGTAAGGCGCGGGCATGACGTCTGTTTCCGTAATCCGAGTGGTGTCCTCATATATTGCGCCGGCAAGCTCCATCGCGCATCTGACGGCGGACGCGTCCGCGCCCGAAAGCGCGCGCATGACGCGCATATGCTTTTCCATACCGACGCGCGCCTCGTCGGCCACAACGGCCAACGGCGGCTCGTCCGTCGATATTTTTACGCAGCTTTTATGCGCGCCGCCGTCCGTCCGCGCGTTGATTACGGCCGCGAAAACGGGATGGACGCACGCGCTGCCCGTATCTGCCAGCTCCGCGTCGAACGCAGATTTCACGTCGTCCGCCGTGCGTCCGAATGAGAAAAGCTCGCTTTTGCGCGTGTGGATCGTGATATCGCCGCCGTTTTTGGACGCCGCCGAACAGAACATATGACGAACGCCGCCGTTCTTCGTCTTTCTGTCGTATCTTACCGTGTCCCGCCCGATCGTTTCGGACGTTATAAATAAATCCGAATAAGACGGCGCGGACATATATGCGGCCTTGTCGTTGATAACCGGCGAGAACATATAGAGTATCCCGATCTCATCCGGCGCGCCGGCGACGGACAGCTCGCAGACAGCCGAGGCGGAATCTGGCGCGCACACGAGCGTCAGCTCTGTTTTTACGATTCGATCGCCGCAAACGAATTCGTTTGCGAACGTTATCACAGCGCCGTCGGTCAAAAACAGCGCCCGCTGGCCGGACGTGCATGAATAAACCTCGCCGTCGACGCGGATAAGCGCGAAAAATCCGTCGCATCCGCGCGCCGTCGGCTGCGTCAAAAGCGTCTCGCCGTCCGATATTTCAACGCCGCCCGATTTTCCCGCATATATCCTGATGCGTCCGTTCGAGATAACGGCCGAATCGGTCTCCGCCGCGTCGAACCGTTCGCGCCCGATCGGCGCGTTGAACGTATCGGCGCGCAGACGCGAACGCCGTTCGGCGCGCCGTCTGTTTATTGTGATCGATTCGTGCAGCAGCGGAAGCGCCGCCCGAACGGACGGCTCGGAGGTGAACCGTTTCACGTTGATCGAATCAAGCAAAATATTCGCGGCGGACGCAATGCTCATCCCGACGTGATGCGCCATATACTGCTTCACGACGGCCGTTTCATCAGCCGTGCGCGACTCCGTCGCATCGACGGATTCGTAAAATCCGTATTTGCCGTACAGCGCGCCGCCTCTGTGCAGACCCAAAACGGAAAGCGCGCCGCGGTCGAACATTCCGAGCAGATACAGCGCATACGGCGCGATCACGTCCTCGTTTTTCATCTCGGACGAGATCGCGAGCGAATCGCAGCCGTGCGCCTTATATGAATAATTCATCATATCGTCAAAATCATAAAACGACGACTCCGAGCGCCCGTATATGACGAGACCGTCGACCGCAGTCATATCGGCGCGCTGATATTCGACGGCGGCGGCGAGCGCTTCATACCGTGACGTGCCGGCCTCCGCCGGCAGGAATATGGACGGCATGAAGTATTCAAACGCGCTGCCGCTCCACGACAGCATGGCAGGCACGCGCGAGTCGTCCGAAAAGACGCGTCCGAGCGACGATATGTGTTCGGACGGGACCTGCCCCGCCGCTGCGGCGTAAAAGCTCGTCGTCAGCATCTCGCTCGCGTATAGATCGTATACGTTCGGATCGTATGCGTCGAGCGCGCTGTTGTAGCCGATATAAAAAAGATTGCGTTTCTTGTTGTACAGCGCGCCGAAATCGACGCCGCCGACGATGCCGTCGATCACATCGATAATGCCGCCGAAACCGTCAAGCGTGTTTACGGCGTTTTTCACTGTCACGAGGCATACGATAAAATTGCCGCTGTCGACGGTCGAGACATACGCGGGATAAAGCACCGACAGCGTTTCCGTATCGTACCAGTTATAAAGATGCCCACGCCATTTTTCAAGCACCGAAACTGTCAAAAGCGTGTTCTCCAGCCGCGTTTTCAGCTCGTCTGTCCCGATAAATCCGAGATCGTGCGCGTTGACGGCGGACAGAAGATACAGTCCTATATTTGTCGGCGACGTCCGCGCCGCCGTTTTCGGCTCAGGCATCAGGCATACGTTGTCGGGAGGCAGATAATGATGGCTGCGCGTCACGTTGTCGGCGAAAAACGACCACATCAAACGCGCGTCACCCGTCAGCTCTTCCGGCGCGTCATTTGATCTTTCCGCATACGCGGGGATCGAATTTTCGCGGTGCATGAACATCGGATACAGTATCCATAGCGCGCCGTATATCGGGAGCAGCAGGCGCGGAACTCCGTATGAGGCGAGCGCCGTCAAAAACGCGATAACGCCGAATACGATCGAATATTTCATCGACGAGACGTATGCGTATACGCAGCCGTCAGATTCGCCGTCCGCGGCGGCCGCCGTTTTCCATTCGAGAAGATGCCGTTGCGACAGCTTTAATCTGTAAAACGCCCTGTATATTGCGTCCGCCGTCAGCGCCGCGTCGTCCGCCTCAGACGACGCACCGTCGAAAATGGTAAACGCCGCCGCCTCGTAATAATCGGGCGCGCCCGACAGATACCGCCTTATCGGCACAGATACCGCGCACGTCAAGAGCCGCAAAGCGTCGAATATGTGATCGGCGACGGTGAAAAGATATAATACGACGCCGAGCGCGCCGCCTCCGGCGAGCGCGAGTATCATCGCGGGCAGACGCATCACGGCGGACGCCGCGTCGATCGCCGGCTCCGCCGTCATCATCCTGCCCGTGATCCCGATCGGGTTTTTATATCGCTCGCCGCTCTCGGAGGTGACATTCAAGCCGATCAGGCACCATGTCTGCACGTCGCCGCGTATCCATCTATGGCGGCGCTTCCGCTCCGCTATGGTGTCGCGCGGCGCCGTATCGTATACGCGCACGTCGGACGCGTGACCGCATCGCAGGCGAATCCCCTCGACGGCGTCATGGCTCAGTATCCGCTCGCGCGGGAACGCGCCGAGAACAGTTTTGACGTATGCGTCGACGTTGATGAGTCCCTTACCGCAGAAGCTCCCCGTGCCGAACAAATACGAATAGATGTGAAACGATGCGCGTTCGTATTCGCTTCTGCCGCCGTATGCGTACCGCAGAGCAGTATATCGGCTCCTCGCCTCCCCGCCGACGAATGATATCTCCGCCGTCGGGGCGATCACGCCGTAACCGTCTGTGACGATAGGATAACCGCTCCCGCGTGAGATCAGCGGCTCGTTGCACGGATGGAGTGCCGTTGCGATCAGCTTCATTATATCGCCGCGCAGAATTTCCGTATCGGCGTCGAGCGCAAGCACATATTTATAGCCAATGGGATCGCCGCCGTACACATGGAGCGCCGACGGGCCGCCGGACAAAAGCGAGAACAGCTCGCCCTGCGCGCCGCGCTTTCGCTCCGCACCCATATAGATGCGCTCCGTCCTGCATTCCTCTCGATCGCGCCAGAACAGATATGCGCTCGCCCCGAGCGCGTTGATCTGATCGATATATGACCGCGCGCGCGATAAAAGCGCCTCGTCGCGCGCGTCCGTTTTCTTTTTTGAATCGGGCAGATCGGCGAGTACGGCGAATCCGAGATTTTCCGTGCCGTATGCGCGCGCGTATGTCAACAGCCGAGTAAATGTGCCGTCGTCGTTTCCCGTCAGCGCCATCGTATACGTCAAGAGCGTTTTTCCTTCCGGCGGGATCGAGTCGAGCGACAGCCTCGGCAGTATGTCAGGCTCTTCGCGGCTGCAAAAATACGCGTCAAGCATCGATTTGAATGCGCGTCTGATCGGCAGATATGCGAGAATCGATGCGAAAAACAGCGGCGCGCTCGAGTTGATATATGAAAGCGTTGCAAGCGAGGCCGACACAATCGCCGGCACGATCGCGAGCGACGGGAAATAGAGCGCCGCCGCGACGCCGTGGCGCGCGTATTTTTGTATGTGCCAGCCGACGTGGCGCGCCCTTCCCGTCGATTCGCGCGCGTTATTTAATATTAGCTTCGCCGTTTCGTATTCCCCCATCGAAAATCGGCGGCTTATCTCCGACAGCTTTCGCCTGTACATACTCTTCGTTGCTCCGTCGCAGCGCACGTAAAGTCCGGCGGGATCGCAGATCAGTATCGATTCCGTATACGACACGGTCGTATATATCTGTTCAAAATCGAGTTCGCGCAAAAGGAACGCGAGCTTGACCGCGTTCGGTATGCACGACGTGTCGCGCGTCGCGATCGCGCGCGATATCTTCTCCATGCACGCGAAAAGTAAGTATGCGTAAAGATGGCAAAGCTCGCCATGCGTGAGATAATCGCCGCCGCGCTGGATCCCGTTTACGCTCGCTATGACGTCCGATTCGCTTATCGCGCCGCCCGCGGCGTCGACGACGGCGCGGCAAAGCTCCATTATGCGCGCGTCCCCGTCTTTGACCGGCAGATATTTCACGCGTTTTATCGACGAAAGCGCCGCCTCTGTCATTTTGATCAGTCGGAATCTGTTTTCAAACAGCCACCGCGCGTCCGATTCCGACGGGAATTCGTCGATGTCCGCGCGGCGTATGACGGATAAGCATTTTGCCTGCGACCGCCGCAGCGATCTTATGGCGGATGATCTCATGTGTTACCTCTGTCCATACATAATATACAATATTATCCGCCGTATTCGTCCCGTTTATGCAAAAAAGGCGGCGGGTACAGCCCCGCCGCCTGCCAATAGGCGCTTATTTTATTTGCGTCCGGCCGCGTTCCATTTCAGATACGCGTTTATGAAGCCGTCGATATCGCCGTCCATGACGGCTTGGATATTGCCGTCCTCATATCCCGTGCGCGCGTCTTTTGCGAGCGTATACGGCATGAACACGTATGAGCGTATCTGCGCGCCCCACTCGATATTAGTCTTGACGCCCTGAATATCCTCGATGCGTTCCAGATGCTCGCGTTCCTTGATCTCCATGAGCTTCGCCTTGAGCATTTTGAGCGCCGTTTCCTTGTTCTGGAGCTGACTGCGCTCCGTCTGACAGCCGACGACGATTCCCGTCGGCTTGTGGACTATTCTTATCGCGGATTCAGTTTTGTTGATGTGCTGGCCGCCCGCTCCGCTCGATTTGTGCGTTGTGATCTCAAGGTCCTCGTCGTTTATCTCGATCGATCCGTCGTCGGTGAATTCCGGCATGACCTCGACGGACGCGAACGACGTATGCCTGCGTCCGGACGCGTCGAACGGCGACACGCGGACGAGACGGTGAACGCCGTTCTCGCTTTTGAGATAACCGTATGCGTTCAGTCCCTCGATCATGATCGTCGCGCTTTTCAGTCCCGCTTCTTCCCCGTCGAGCCAGTCGACGAGCTTGACGTTATAGCCGTGGCGCTCGCCCCATCGCGTATACATACGGTACAGCATCAGCGCCCAGTCCTGAGCCTCGGTGCCGCCCGCGCCCGGGTGGAACGACAGTATCGCGTTGTTCGCGTCGTATTCGCCGGACAAAAGCACCTCGATGCGCATTCTGTCCTCGTCCGCCTCGATCGCGTCCGCCTCGGACTTGATCTCGTCTATCATCGACTCGTCGTTTTCCTCGATCGCCATCTCCGCCATCATGATCGCGTCGTCGAGGCGCTGGCACAGGCGTTCGTATTCCTCTACCCTGTCCTTGAGCTGCTTTGATTCCTTTAAAATTTTGCTCGAATTCTGCTGATCCGCCCAGAAGTTGTCCGCCAGCGTCAAGGCGTCCAGCTCCGCAATGCGCGATTTCAACTCGTCGATGCGCAAGGCGGAGCCGAGATCGGCGACTGGCTCGCGCATACCGATCAATTTATATTTTGCTTCTTCAAGTGCGATTATCAAAACTGTGTCCTCCGTGGGGTCGTATCCTGCATGATATGATTTTATCATATCTCGCGCCGTTTGTAAAGTCAATTTGCATTTCGTACGTTAAATTTAATATTTCACGGCGTCACGTCGTGTATGCGGGCAAATTTCCCGCTCAATATCAATTTGACCGATTGACATTTGCGCGCGTTTTATGTAAAATCAAATTGCGGCCGAAACCGGCAAGCATAAGCGGCAGACGGCGTCTTTGCCGTCCGTCTCTGCCAATATACGGAGGATATGATGAAAAATCTGACAACATCAGGCGTCCGCGATGTGACGCTCGACAAAAACGGCTTTTTCGGCAGGTTCATTGACCTTGTCCGCGACAGCGTTATCCCGTATCAGTGGGAAACGCTCAACGACCGCGTCCCCGACGCGGCTCCGAGCCACTGCATAGAGAATTTCAAGATCGCAGCGGGAGAGGCTGAGGGCGAATTTTACGGATACGTGTTCCAGGACAGCGATCTTGCAAAATGGCTCGAAGCAGTCGCGTATTCGCTCATGACGCGTCCCGACCCGAAGCTTGAGGCGACCGCCGACGAAGCGATCGCGCTGATAGGACGCGCGCAGCAGCCGGACGGATATCTCAACACATATTATACAGTCAAGGAACCCGGGAAGCGCTGGACGAATCTGCGCGACAACCATGAGCTTTACTGCGCCGGCCACATGATGGAGGCGGCGGCGGCGTATTATACGGCGACGGGCAAACGCGAGCTGCTCGACATTATGACAAGAATGGCGCATCATATCGACAGCGTGCTTGGACCCGAGGACGGCAAGCTGCACGGATATCCCGGGCATGAGGAGGTCGAGCTGGCGCTCGTTGCGATGTACAATGTGACGGGCGATCCCGTTATGCTCAAGCTCGCGAAGTATTTCATCGACGAGCGCGGACGCGAGCCGCGATTCTTCGATATCGAGGCCGAAAAGCGCGACGGGCATAAGCCGCGCTGGCGCGATCCCGGCGATTATGCGCAATGGCATAAGCCTGTGCGCGAGCAGGACGCGCTCGAGGGACACAGCGTCCGCGCGCTCTATCTTGCGACGGGAATGGCCGACGTTGCACGCGAAACGGGCGATGAAACGCTGCTTGCGGCGTGCAGAACGCTTTATGAAAACCTGATCCGCAAGCGCCTCTATATCACCGGCGGCGTCGGATCGTCTCCTGCGGGCGAACGGTTCACATTCGATTACGATCTGCCGAACGATACAGTATACGCCGAGACGTGCGCGTCGATCGCGCTCTGCTTCTTCATGCGCGCGATGCTCCGCATCGAGCCTGACGCGAAATACGCCGACACAATGGAGCAGGCGCTTTACAACACCTGTATCGCGGGAATGTCGCTCGACGGACACAACTTCTTCTATGTAAATCCGCTCGAGGTTTGGCCGGAGGCGAGCCATAAGAGTCCCGAACACCGTCACGCGCTTCCCGTCCGTCCGAAATGGTTCGGATGCGCGTGCTGCCCGCCTAATCTCGCGCGTCTGATTGCCGGTATCGGCAAATACATATACACGACGGACGGCGATACGATCTACACGCAGCTTTATATGTCCGGCGAGGCGAAGCTTTCGCTGCCGTCCTGCGCCGTGACGATAAAGACGGATACCGATTATCCGAAAAGCGGCAAGATCGCGATCACTGCGTCCGCCGGCAAATACGCGCTGGCGCTCAGAATTCCCGCCTACTGCCGCGGAAAGTATTCCGTCTCGCTCAACGGCGCGCCCGTCGACAAACAGCCCGAGCGCGGATATGTCACGATCGATCGCGAATGGACAGACGGCGATACAGTCGCGCTCGAGATCGACGTCTCGCCGCGCCGCGTCTACGCGAATTATCACGTCCGCGCCGACGCCGGCAAGGTCGCGATCGCGCGCGGCCCCGTCGTATACTGCCTCGAAGAAGCCGACAACGATACGCCGCTCGCAGGCGCGTCGCTCAGCTCGTCGTCGCCTTTGACGTGCGAATATAAGCCCGACAAACTCGGCGGCATCGTCGAGATCACCGCTGACGGCTCCGTAGCCGTCGACGACGGCGACGATTCGCTCTACAGGATCGCGCCGCCGCCGAAAAAGCCGACGAAGCTGACGTATATCCCCTACTACGCGTGGGCGAACAGAGGAGAGGGCGAAATGGCCGTCTATATCCGCGAGGATTGACGCCTGATGGCAAAATCAAAAGGGACGCCGGAGGGCGGCGTCCAATAAAACAAGTTCAGATTGTTTTCAGAGTGCGGCATGATTTCGGTCATGCCGCAGTTCCGTTTATGAGGTCGTTCAAAAGTGAGGCCGGGAGTATCCCGATGTAGTTGTAGCTGATGTCTACATCCTGCACCCGATGTCCGCTGGATTTGTCCGGCGCATGAACATAGACCGCCTTGACCAGATCGTTCAGGATTGCGGGCGTCAGCTCCATCAGGCAGAGGTACTTCTTCACCGTGCGGATGAAACGGTCTACATTGTCCGCGTGATCCTCCTGCTCGGAAATCTCCTTGGTCAGAACAGCAATTCTTTCCCGCAGCTCCGTTTGCTCCTTTTCGTAGTCGTCGGAAAGCATTTGAAACCTTGCCTCGCTCAGCCGTCCCGCTACCATATCCTCATAGATCCGCTTGAAAAGCCTGT